>CAZQKR010000005.1:0-139426 GCA_964594045.1 uncultured Saprospiraceae bacterium
TCCCATGCCACAATATACGAATTATATACGGCATTACATAACTATTTTGGTATTACTCAACAGTTCAGATCGGGACACAGTGTTGGATGAAGCAGAATATGAATGTGGGTAACAGGATAGACGGTAGTATGGCACAAAGCAATAATGGTACGATTGAAAAACACTGTTTCAACAATGTGGAAGACAGTTGTTCGATCTACGGAGGTCTTTACCAATGGAATGAAACCATGCAATACACTACTGCTGAGAGCGCCAGGGGAATTTGTCCTGAAGGATTCCATATTCCCTCCGTTGCAGAATGGAATGTTTTGACCAATTACCTTGGAGGACAATCCGTTGCAGGTGGTAAAATGAAACAAACAGGATTCAGATACTGGCAAAGTCCTAATTTCGGTGCCACAAATTCGAGTCAATTTACAGGTCTTGCAGGCGGGACATACCGTCCTTTTCCTTACAACGTTTTTTATCTTGTTCGAGAAGCCGGCATTTACTGGACATCAACAACCAATGGAGGAAATGTCTGGCGCAGGGACTCGCATTATTCATCAGCTGAATTTTCACCCTATTCCTGTGAAAATTACCACTCATTTTCCGTCAGGTGCCTGAAGGATTGAATTTTAATAAAAGCAGATGTACTTTAATAACTCATTCAACCATTCAAAGTCGGTTATTTTAACTTATTGAAGCAGATGCAATTATTGAGTCGAAGGACTAAATTCTCCTGCCTGCATATTTTACGACGAAGTACCCAGAGATACTGGCAACCAATGATGCGGCGATCACACCTAATTTTGCCTGCTCTAAATAATCCGATCCTTCAAATGCGAGGCCATTGATAAACAATGACATAGTAAAACCTATTGCAGCCAGAAGTCCCAATCCGATCAAGTGAAGGTTATTCAGATCAGGGGGCCTTTTAATGAAATTCAGACGGATCAGCAGGAAAACAGAACCAAATACCCCAATAAATTTACCCAGGATCAAACCAAAAAACACACCCAGAAAGACAGGCGAACCCGCATATTGCAAAGATTCTGAAGACACTTCCACTCCCGCATTACTCAGCGCAAACACTGGCAACACAATAAATGCCACGAAGGGATGTAAGCCGTGTTCCAGCCTCTGCAATGGAGTAAGTGCGTGCTTTGTACTTTGACTGATCTTTTCAAGCAGATGATATTGATTTTCAGAGACAATACCTTTGCTGTCAGGCTCTTCAGATTTAAACCTGGCGAGCAGATTTTCTATTCGTTCAAGATACTGATTTTTAGTTGACCTGACCTTAACCGGGATGGTCATTGCTGCGATCACGGCTGCAATCGTTGCGTGAACTCCGGACATTAAAAAAGCCAGCCATAAGCCACCGATACCGATGATACCATAGAACAGTGTGCTCCTGACCCCAATTCTGTTGGCCACAATGAGAATGATAAAACTAATTAAACCCAGCCCGAGGGACAGAAAATTGATCTCTGAAGTATAAAAAAACGCGATCACTAAGACTGCACCAAGGTCATCAACAATTGCGAGAGCGGTCAGGATTACTTTCAGGCTCACAGGTACCTTATCTCCTAACAAATATAGAATCCCTAAAGCAAAGGCAATATCCGTAGCCATCGGTATCCCCCAGCCTTTTGCAGCTTCGCCTGAAGGGTTCAGACTGAAAAAAATCAAAGCGGGTACGATCATTCCTCCCAATGCTGCAACTATCGGGAATAAGGCATCTGAAAGTCTGCTCAGCTTGCCCGCAACGATCTCCCGTTTCAGTTCAAGTCCGACCACAAAAAAGAAAACTGCCATCAGGCCGTCGTTGATCCAATGGTGTAGCGTTTTTGATACTGAAGCACCGTCGAAGCCAATGGAAAACCTGATCTCCCAAAAATGGTGAAAACTTTCAGCAAGAGGAGAATTGGCAATAATGATGGCTATGAATGCAGATGCAAATAAAATAATACCGCTGGTGGTGCTTTTACCTATAAATTGGTTAATCGGTTCAAGAATCCATTTGTCAACCGGTAATTTTTTATCAATGTTTGATCCCATACAAAATTTTTATCAAGGTATTATTTTAACAAAAAATATGGCATCTTGTTCTAAATCGATTACAATCGTAAAATACTTTTTTTTCCACGTAACTCCGGAATCAAAAAGCAGAGGCGGCTTCAAACTGAAGTCGCCTCTTATTTTATCCATTCTATAACCTCCTGATTTTGTATAAAACAGGCTTATATCTGCATCAGAAAACTTTAAAAGCTACACCAAGTTTCCCGAAAAATGTCTGGTCGTATTCATTTCCAATGGTTTTCTCTGCCCGATCAGCAGTCCAGCCGAATCCGTCAGTATCTTTATTGATCCATGAGAAGGAGCCAAAAACAGCAATACGTTCCGTAATTTCATAATCACCCAATATAGAAACCCCGATTCCCGTAGCAGCATGGTCTGCATTGAAAGTACTGCCTGTACCATTAACTACCAAAGGTAAGCCGACCGTAAAACCTGCAGCTATGCTGGCTTTTCTTGAAACTGCTTCTGCAACGGAGCTGACCTCTTCAGGAAACTCTTTTTTACTCAGGTTAAATTTTAATCCCGGATAAATTGTCAGATTTGCCAGGGTCGTATTTCTTGTTCTGAAGTTGCCATCTTTCGGGTTCCAGGAATAAAATACACCCAACTCACCACCAAAAAAGAATTTTTTGAAAATATTCGGAGTATAATTATACTGAAGATTCAAACCCAGGTTAATTGGATAGGAATATTCCTGATTACAATCATAAATACCAGTATGTAAACCAATCATAAGATCTGACTCGGAACCAATAAGTCTTTGCTCCTGAACTACAGTATTTTGTGAAATTAATGGGTATGTAAATATGACCATTGCAAATAAGGATAACACATTGCGTAAAGAACTTCTCATTATTTTAAATTTAGGTTGAAGGTAATAAAATTAATGTCACAGAAACAAAAATACAATATAATTCAATAACTTTCCAGCTTAGGCTACAAAAAAAATGTTAAAATACTGAATAGCTGAATTTTTCTTCAGATTTTATCTAAATTGACCTTAACTGGCAGATGAAAAAAATAAGCTTCAGGATATCAGTTCAGGCTGACTGACACTCCAGTCTTTAAGTGAACATTGTGAAATTTATCATGGTTGGGGCCAAACCCATTCCCTGCAATTTCATATTGCAGCATAGGTTCGGCAAAAACATAGATATCTTTTGCAACCTTCCGTTTCAATCCAACACCGAAATCTGCGCTGCAGGATACATTGGGAATCAATTCGCCATCATCCAAAATACCGTATTCGAAAGTTTTTTTACTGTATAGACTATTGACAAATGAAGGATTGGTCCTCAAATTCTCGATCAGATATGCCAGACCGTTGGCATTTTCCTCCATTTCATAACTTGCATCCAAGACTGCATTGACTGTGATACCTGCCTTGCAATAAATCTCCCAGAGCCTGTTTTTGAATATTTCATATGAAGCCTGCAAAGGCACCCGGATACTTTTAATGGCAATACTTTTCAAATAGATCGATTTCCCATCCTCAATGTATTCCTCAATTCGCCGGGGTGAATAATCCATGCTGCCATACTCCACGCCTGTATTGATACCTGCTTTATTTAAATTTACTCCGGCAGTAAATCCTAATCCGGCATCAAAACGGAGAAGGGAATATCCGGGCTCATTGAAAACCTGATCAAACGGTGACTGAATAAAACTTAACGACGGATTTGTATAAGCAGCCAGATAAAACCCTGGCTTAGTGTTTAGTTCAATACTTTCTGCAGGATTGACAGATTCAAGGTTCGAAGTTGAATTAACAGATTCCTGATGGGCAATAACCGGATTTTGGTTTTCAGACTGAACAGCAAATGCCTGATCAGATGCCTCAGCTCCGGGATGTTGGTCATTTGGAAAATTGCCTGGTGATCGTTCATCAATAGTGATCACAATGGACCATTCAAATGCATTGAAATTTAACTTATTATGACCAGGAAATTTGAACCGTGGGTTGACCATTGAAATCATCCTATCCACCGTTAAACCTCCAAAGTAAATGTTTTCTGATTGATGACTGACCGGTTGAAATATCCCTGTGTACTGATCTCCGGTTGTTTGAGCAATGGGTAAGTTTTGACCTGAAAATTCATGACCAATGCCTGATCCATTTGCTTTACCTGTCAATATTTCTTCAGTTACTTCAATGGATCCACCTGGGTCAGCAGCAGAATCAGATGCAGGCCTGGTTTTTACCGCAATATCTTGACTATCAGTAGTGTTGATAAAATCAGGGAAAAGCTGAAATGTCAACATTGCAAACAAAAGCAAAGCAGCAGCTGAGGAAAGCTGGAATAAAATCACACGCTGCCGTACTGTCCTTCTTCGGGCTAATTCCTTTTCAAACCTGAACCAGCTATCCTCAGAATAGCTGACCTTAGTGCTATTCAATTTTGCAGCGATCATGGAATCAAAACCAGAATCAGTAGCTATTTGTGACTCATTTTCCCATTGATCAATCATAGCTGACATCATCTGCCAGTTGGGTTTCCCTTCACTTTCCATCGCTTCAACCCGTGATTTTATCAATTGATCAAATAATTTATTATCCATAAAAACCTGCTTTCGATAATAGAATTTCTTTTAGTTTATTCCTGGCTTTGACCAGGTTGGACCTCGAAGTGCTTTCTGTAATGTTCAGTTGATCAGCTATTTCCCTGTGTGAATATCCTTCAACAACAAACATATTGAACACCGTCCTGTACGTAGGGCTCAACATCCTCAAAGCATCGATGATCTCTTTTTCGGATAAACTGCTGATCACATCCGCTTTATCTGTCTTCAACTGAATGACCGGAGTGATCTCCTCGGTCTGTTTTCTTTTCTTTTCCCGATAATGATCTATGGCAGAATTGACCATGATCCTTCTCATCCATGATATGAGCGAACTCCCTGACTGGTATTTTGAAATGTTCTTAAAAATTTTTATAAACCCGTCATGGATAATATCCCTGGCGTCTTCATCATTCTGTGCATATCGCAAGCAAACCGGATACAGAAGACTGTAATTGTCTTCATAAAGCTTTCTCATCGCCCACCTCTCCTTTTTTTGGATGGCGATCAATAAGTTGTCTTCTTCCTGGTTAATACTCAACACGTAACTCATTTATACCCACATTAAACTTCGAACATACGCCAAAATATTTAAGAATTGGTTGTCATGTTAACGAAAAAGTTCGCACACAGTATTTTCACCAATTCAACCCTCCGATTTCCGAAATAGTTCAATTATCCCGGTATTTAAGCCGGATCAAGACTTCGGGACCGAAGAAAATGATTTTTCATCCGGAAGACTTGCACAGTATCAAAACTGTCAATATAACGAAGTAAATATGGATTTGCTGCTTTTGATCCTCAATAAACTACAAATCTTATTTTTACCCTGAAAAAGCCTGAATTTCAATTAAAATATATATTGGCGCAGATAATGGTTTTGCTTTCCAGAAGTGGTCATGCTTGATTGTATGTAGTGAACGTTTATTTCATCAGATAATATATACGCAAACATCAGGTTTCCGCTGCAATTTTTGGTGGTTACAGCATCCCAAGTTGCAATTGAGCCAGTTCAGAAGCCATTTCCGGTTTCCATGCAGGCGTAAAAGTCAATTCAAGGTCAACATCCGTTACACCCTTGACCATCAGTGATTTCTGCTGAACTTCCATGGGAAGGGATTCTGCAACAGGGCAATTTGGCGTTGTCAGGGTCATCACAATGTGGGCAACTCCTTTTTCATTAACCTCAACTGAATAGATCAGACCCAATTCATAGATATCTATAGGGATTTCAGGATCATAAACCGTTTTTAACTGAAAAACAATATCTTCAGCCAGTTGTTGACGCTCTTCCAAACTCAGTGTACTCATCTTTGCAATTCAATTTTGCCTGGCTTTGAAATCCAGTGCTTTTGTTTTCATTTTTTCTACCATGGATAAAAGGCCGTTTGCCCGGTTTGGGCTCAAATGCTCTTCCAGACCAATAGTCCGTATAAAACCCAGGTCGGCCTGTATGAGTTCATCCGGCAAATGTCCTGACAGCACTCTGAGCAATATGGCCACAATTCCTTTCGGGATCAGGGCATCACTGTCCGCTTTAAAAATCACCTTTCCGTCTTCAAGGCTTGCATGTAACCAGACTTTTGACTGGCATCCTGTTACAAGATTTGAATCCGTTTTGTACTGCTCATCCAACGGCTCGAGTTTTTTACCAAGATCAATGATGTAATTGTATTTGTCCATCCAATCATCAAACAACTCAAACTCTTCTATAACTTCCTTCTCTCTATCCTGAATTGACATTTTTTATCAATTTAACTTAACATTGCCCTGGTTTTTACCAAAGCATCAACAAATATATCCATTTCTTCAATTGTGTTATAAAATGACAATGAAGCTCTTAAAGTTCCACTCAACCCTGCTTTATCATGCAACACCTGGGTACAATGATAACCCGTCCTGCAGGCAATGCCAAATTTATCCAGTAACGTACCCAGATCATAAGCATGTACACCGTCGATATGCAATGCAAAAATCGGCACTTTTTCGGCTGAATTTCCAAAAATACGTACGAACCCAAGATCGTTCAGTCGGCCTGAAAGATATGTGAACAGTTCTTTTTCCTTAGACTGAATACTCTCCCACCCAATCCCATCCAGGAAATCGATGGCTGCACCCAAACCGATCACACCCGAAACATTAGGTGTTCCTGCTTCAAGTCTTTGGGGCAATGATTTGAATGTGGTATGATCAGTATCCACATGATCAACCATGCCACCGCCAAAATTCATTGGTTTTAACTGATCAAGGACATCTTTCTTTCCGTAAAGTATGCCGATTCCCATCGGACCGAACATTTTATGGGCTGAAAAGCAGTAAAAATCGCAATCCATTTCCTTTACGTTCACATCACCATGGACAATGCCCTGGGCGCCATCGATCAAAACCATACAACCATATTGATGGGCTAATGCGGTCAGTTTTCTGACGGGATTAATGGTACCCAGCACATTTGATACGTGGGTGAGCGCCAGAATTTTGGTTTTAGGGTTCAATAACCGCTCAAATTCCTCAATATCCAAAGTTCCGTCTTTGCTGACAGGAGCCAATTTCAATACCGCACCCGTACTGCGTGCAAGCTGCTGCCATGGGATCATGTTGGAGTGGTGTTCCATCTCCGAGATGAGAATTTCATCTCCCTGTACCAGATGATCATACAATCCATTGGCTACCAGATTGATGCTGCCTGTAGTGCCGCTGGTGAAAATAATTTCTTCCCGGCTTTCGGCGTGAATAAAATTTTTAACCTGATTTCGCACCTGGTCAAAAGCGTCTGAGGACAATTGGCTGAACCGGTAATTTCCCCTGTGTACATTGCTGTTGATGGTGGAGTAATAATCAGAAATGGCATCTATTACCCGTATTGGTTTCAATGACGTGGCTGCAGCATCCAAATAAATTACAGGCTTACCGTAAACCTGCATCTGAAGAGCCGGAAAAGCCGCTCTCACCTCCAAAGGATCGAGCATTTTCATTTATTGATGTAATTTTTGTTCAATCTTGTCTTCCAATTTCAGCCGGAATCCGTCATGAGTGCAAATATCCAGAATTTCTCCCAAAAAAGCCTTAACCAGGAATTCTTTTGCTTTAGCCTCGCTTAATCCCCTGCTCCGCAGATAGAACAAGGCATTTTCATCCAGTTGACCAATCGTCGCACCGTGACTGCATTTAACGTCATCCGCATAAATCTCCAAAAATGGCTTTGCATATGCATTTGCACTGTCTGACAATAGGATATTCCTGTTTTTTTGGTAGGCATTTGTTTTTTGAGCATCCTGCCTTACAAGAATATGGCCATTGAAGACTGATGTTCCTTCTCCTTTCAACACCCCTTTGAAAAGCTCATTGCTTTGACAATTGGGGTATGCATGATCGATAAAAACCTGATTATCTACCTGTTCACCGGTTCCGGGAAGATATACCCCATAAACATTGGATGTACTTCCTTCATCGTTCAGACGAACGTGAACTTCATTCCGAATCATCCCACCACAAATACTCGCGTTCAGGACGGTACTTTCAGAATCCCTTTCCTGGTTTATAAAAATATTATTTACCGCCGCAGTTCCCAAACCCTGGTCCTGTTCTTTACAATACATCAATCTTGATCCATTCCCGACGTAAATTTCTGTTACTGAATTCATAAAGCCAGACTGGTCAATGTCAGTCAGATCACTCTGTATGAGGCTGACATCTGCCAGATCTTCAACGATGATCAGGTTTCGCATCAGTTCAAAGCCATTGTTGTTTCTCCTTTCCAGTAAAAGATAAATACTTTTATCCAACCTTGAAGCTTTAGGAAAATACATGAATAAGCCCTGGTCAGTCAATGCATTGTTAAGCGCCGTTAAACCATTCAAATCCTGTTTGGCATAACGGTTAAAATGCTTTTCGAACAGAGCTGGAAATATTTCAGCACCTGACTTCAGACTACCTATCCATGCTCCTGAATGATGCCTCCAAAATGAATTGGAAAAATCATAAGCTGTGTCTACACTGATATAAATGGTGTTTTCATCTTCAGTCACCACAAAATCCGAT
Organism: uncultured Saprospiraceae bacterium; assembly: GCA_964594045.1. Taxonomy (GTDB): domain Bacteria; phylum Bacteroidota; class Bacteroidia; order Chitinophagales; family Saprospiraceae; genus UBA2365. Next base: position 8,665 of record CAZQKR010000005.1, read on the forward strand.
CTTTTACTCAAACCCGGATCAACAGGGACATATTCATTTTTATCAATGAACTTTCTGACAACAGATTTTTGCCATTTTTCCAATCTGGCATGTGGAAAACCTTTCTCTTCAAATAAGCGTATGGCATCCAGTCTGTCCAAACCAGCCAATGGTGGCAAATCTGCCTTTTTATCTTTAAAATATTGAATCAGTTTTTCTTTCATTCTCATCTGATTGACGGTATCAGTAAATTATTCAATCTCCACTTATACAACAAATTGTAAAAATCAAATAATATTATTGATCCGTATATATTAAAAGTTGCAATTCAAATCCAGACAATTAAACGTCAGTTAGAAAAAATTGAATGTTTTTATCAAAAAAATTTGGCCCAGGCTTAAATCCATCCAAAAAACCAAATTATTCATGCCCCGATCAAATGATCTGATCGTATCCTTTTTCTTCAAGTTCAACCGCCAGTTCCTTTGTGCCTGACCTGACTATTCTGCCATCATGCATAATGTGCACAAAATCCGGAACCAGATAATCCAGCAAACGCTGGTAATGTGTGATGACCACATAAGTATTTTTGTCTGATCTCAGCTGGTTGACCCCTTTGGCCACAATGCGCAAAGCATCAATGTCCAGGCCTGAATCCGTTTCATCGAGAAAAGCCAGATCAGGATTGATCATAGCCATCTGAAAAATCTCATTTTTTTTCTTTTCACCACCGGAAAAACCTTCATTTACGGATCTGCCTTTCATCTTATCATTGATCTCGACCAGGCTGCTGTTCTTTTTGACCATTTCAAGAAACTCACCGGGTGTCAAAGGATCCAGACCTGCATATTGCCTCCGCGCTTCCATGACCGTTTTCATAAAATTGATCATGCTGACTCCGGGAATTTCGACGGGATACTGAAAAGCCAGAAAAACACCTTCCAATGACCTTTCCTCAACAGACAACTCTGTCAGATCTTTTCCCTTATATATAATCGAACCTTCTGTGATCTCATATTCTTCCTTGCCGGCGATAACCGAAGCTAATGTGCTTTTCCCGGTACCATTCGGGCCCATGATGGCATGAACTTCACCGGCTTTTGCATTGAAATTCAAACCCTTTAAAATTTCCTTACCATTGATACTTACATGCAAATTCTTAATTTCCAACATATTATTTAAGTTAAGCTCATTTATTAATTTAACCAACACTACCTTCCAAGCTGATTGACAACAACTTGGTCGCTTCCGCTGCAAACTCCATAGGTAATTGTTTCAGCACTTCTTTTGCATAACCGTTGACTATCAGGCTGATCGCCTGTTCTTCATCCAGACCTCGCTGCTGCAGATAAAACAACTGGTCTTCCGCTATTTTCGAGGTCGTTGCCTCGTGTTCCACAATGGAAGATTGATTTTCCATATCGATGTAGGGGTACGTGTGGGCGCCACACCTGTCACCCAGTAAAAGTGAGTCACATTGGCTGAAATTCCTCGAATTGACAGCGTTTTTCCCGATTTTGACAAGACCCCGGTAGCTGTTGTGGCTGAAACCTCCGGAAATCCCTTTGGATATAATAGTGCTTTTGGTGTTTTTACCGATATGGATCATTTTGGTACCGGTATCCGCCTGTTGATGGTTATTCGTGACCGCAACAGAATAGAATTCACCTATTGAATTATCACCTTTTAAAATAGTACTGGGATATTTCCAGGTGATCGCTGAACCGGTCTCAACCTGGGTCCATGAAATCTTCGAATTTGGTTCCCTGCAGATGCCCCTTTTGGTCACAAAATTATAAATACCGCCTTTTCCTTCCGGATCACCAGGATACCAGTTTTGTACGGTACTGTATTTTACTTCCGCATTTTCCAGCGCTACTATTTCAACCACTGCTGCATGCAACTGGTTTTCATCCCTTTGAGGTGCAGTACAGCCTTCCAGATAACTCACATAGCTATCCTTGTCTGCCACAATAAGGGTTCTCTCAAACTGGCCGGTACCGGCAGTATTGATGCGGAAATATGTGGACAATTCAACCGGTGATTTCACTCCTTTGGGAATGTAACAGAAAGAACCGTCAGAGAACACCGCAGCATTCAGCGCTGCAAAATAGTTATCTGTATGAGGCACGACGCTGCCGAGGTATTTCTCCACCAGTTCAGGGTGCATTTGTATGGCATCGCTCATACTGCAAAAGATGATACCCAGGTCGTTCAGGGTCTGATTGAAGGTTGTTTTTACAGAAACACTGTCAAATACAGCATCAACCACCACTCCGGTAAGGCGCTTTTGCTCTTCAAGCGGAATCCCGAGTTTATCAAAAGTTTTGAGCAATTCAGGATCCACCTGATCCAGACTCTCCAGTTCAGCTTTCTTTTTGGGCGCAGCAAAATAGCTGATATCCTGATAGTCAATGGGAGGAATATTCAGATGAGCCCAATCCGGAGTTTCCATCGTCTGCCAATGTCTGAAAGCTTTCAGCCTGTAATTCAGCATAAATTCAGGCTCATTCTTTTTGGTTGAAATATAGCGGATAATGTCCTCATTTAGCCCTTTAGGTGCAATTTCCATCTCAATATCCGTAACAAAGCCGTATTTGTACTCCTTACCGGCTATCTCCTTTAACTCTTTATTCAGATCTTCACTCATTTTGTATTAATTTTCACCAGATCACATGAATGATCAATTTTTAAGACCATCAAAAGGGTTTAAAAGCTGCAAAGTTACATTATTTTTGATGGCTTCGAAATGTGAACAAAGAAAGCTTGCTTTTGTTGACAGGCAGGCTGATAAGTTTATGGAAAATAACAAAAAAATCGTTGAAAACTTTAACCGCAATACCAAATTATATTCCAAGTTCTCAGTATCCAACTGACTTATCAGGGATAATCAGGGCTGAATTTTCAATTTTATTAAACTTTATTTGGAAAATATTTCATGAATCAGCAAAAGATTTTCCGAATTGCATCAACTCATGGTTGACCTTAAAAAAGGCCAACCGTTATCTGACAAGGGTGACAAAGCCATTTTTCGAAACGGAATTTCCACGCGCATCTTCATAAGTCAGCAGGTAAACATAAACGTCCTGTGGCAACAACTCTCCTGAATTGCTCAACTGGCCATTCCAACCTGTTCCAGGATCATTGCTTTCGAATATTAAATTGCCCCATCTGGAGTAAATGGCAAGTCTGAAAGATCTGAAATCCTGAACGGAAGTTGCTCCAATGCCCCCAAAAACATCATTGTTACCATCTCCATCTGGCGTAAAGGCATTTGGAAGGTGATAAAAAATGAGGGGTTGGATATCTATGGTTTTACCAACTGTATCCTGACAATTGTTCAAATGGGTGACGATCAGTTGTACAACATAAACCCCTGAGTCTGCATAGGTATGCTGTGGAGAAGGGACAAAAGCCATGGTCCCGTCACCAAAACTCCAGTTCCATGAATTTGCACCCGTTGAACGGTCAAAAAAACTGACTTCATTATCCAATATACTTGGAAATTCAGGTGAAAACTCAAAATCTGCAAGCGGACCTTCCTTGATTTTAATCCAGTCAGGAAATGTTTTACTGATTTTGCATCCGATCGGTGAAATGATTTCAAGCGAAATAGTGTAATTACCAGCCTGAGTGTATGTGTGTTCCGGGTGGATATCCGTGCTTTTGTTTCCATCGCCAAAATCCCAGGTGATGTCATAAGTCTCATCAATGGGCACGGACAAATTGGTAAATCGGATCCCTGCAGGCGTACATGCGGTGAATTGTGAAGGATCCACGACAATCAGAGCCGGAGCTGGAAACCATGAGACGATTTTCTCTATGGAATCCCGGCACAAATTGCTGTCTTCAATGATCAGCATGACCGGTTTTTCACCCGGTGTTGCAAAGAAATGCTGCGTATTTTTACCATAATAAAACTTATCAGGCCCGACTTGCCATTGCCATAATTTGATCGTTTCGCTGCCTGCATCAGATTGGTCGAATAAGGTCACAGGTCCTGCCACACAAGTGTCGTATTGATAGGAAAAATCTGCTTCGACACCGGGAAAAAGATTGATGGTAATATCAGCGCTGTCTGCACAAAAAGTGCTTTCATTCAGATAGAGCTTTGCCTTGTAGGTTCCAAAGTCCGGAAAGTCAACTGAGGCATTCCAGGTGTCAAAATTAACTATATTTCCATGAATGTTCACTGCCCATCTCGTGGAGAAAATGCTGGCACGTTCTTCACTGACATTGATGAGCTCAGCTTGTTTGGTAGCGCAAAAATTGACCAGGTATCGCTTAAAACCCAACATCTCATCATATTCAATCTCTGCAAAAACCTTTGGTTCACAGTTGGTTACATTGAACTGAAAATCCCGGTAAACCGTACCTATCAACAAACCGTTGCGATATTCATCTACCTTCACCCCAACAGCAAACTGTCCCAAAACATTTGGCACACCCTTGATAAGACCGGTGAACCTGTTGATCGTCACGATGGGCGCTCCTCCCAGCGGAGTATGAAAACTATAGGGTTCAGCGTACTGGATAAAATCAAAAGGAGGTGTACAATTGGTCACTGAGGGTGTCACACCATCGCACGCCAATGGCGAACCCGGCAAAGACGGATCACCCCGTCTTCCACCTGCATGAAATGGATTAAAATAGCTGTACACCAGTGAATCACCGTCAGCATCTGTTGCCGAATGATCATAATTGAAATCTATTCCTGCGCAGATCACTGCCGGTGGAAAACCTTTGAATACCGGACTTGAATTGCCGGTAAGCTGGGCATAGGGCGTAATTTCTACCATAAAAGCTGCACCAGTCCGGTCTGCATATTCAATATTGTTGATCGTATAATTTCTGCAGCATCGCTGATAAGCAATAATATAACTTTCCTGAGGTAAAATCCGTAAAGTCCTGGAAAAAGTATACTCAGCCTTGTCGGCCAGAATATTTGGCGGAGGCTTGACGCAAGGGTCGTTGGTCAGGGCAATGTAATCCCTGTTGGCATAAAAAATATCTATTGAATCGATGCATGTCCATTTATCAGGATTGCCCGGTACCTGCCTGAATATCCCGAACCTGGCCGGGTTGTCAAAATTTGTTTCTCCAAAAACATCCCGGTAGATCACTGCTTTGAAGTTGTACCTGGCAAAACCACCGCCAAAACCATCTGTCTGCGTGCAGACATAGGTCACTTCTCCTCCAATGATATGCTTTGCTGACAGGCCGGATTGTCCGGCAATCAAAATGACCAGAAGAAAAATCAAGCATGGTATTTTCCTGAAAGGATTCATTGTCAAATAAATATGATCAGCAAGTTGTAAAGACAAAGATATAAAAATTTGGCGATAAAATTTTTTAACATGAGCATCGTTTAAGTCCATATATTGTTTTGAATTAGTGTACAGGACGGATAATTTCAGATGATCCTGAAATTGGGTCAGGAATGCACTAAATCCAGATTGACAAGATCAAATAATTTTTGCAAATCAACTCTTATCCGATCAGGCAAAAGCGTTCAAATAGCTAAAACAACATTGGATTTCATTTGTTAACAATAACCTGGGAAAATCGATCTTTTTGTAACAAATGACATTGAATTTAATTTTGAATCAGTAAGTGATCATACATAAAGGCAAAGAAAATTGAAATTAAAACTGTTTTATGTTGATTTTTGATGACCTTGGTAAAATCGTTTCTGTCCTGCAGGGCGGCGGGATCATCATTTACCCATCTGATACGGCATGGAATATGGGATGTGATGCCTTGAATGAGCAGGCTATCGCAAAATTGTGCGATATAAAGGAAGTCGACCTGGACAAATCTTTGGTTTTGCTCGTCTCTGACCTTGATATGCTGAAGCTGTATGCAGGTAACATTCACCCCCGGATCGAGTCATTGCTTTTTTATCATGAAAAGCCGGTCACCGTTATTTTCAAAGATGTTCCCGGCTTTCCTCCGGTCGTTTATGGCGATAAAAAAACCATAGGCATCCGGGTGGTAAGGGACCGATATTGCCAGGAATTTATCAGGGAGTTTGGGAAACCGGTTATTGCGGCCTCTATCCGGATAAAAGAAGTGAATTCGCCCGGACTGTTCAGGAATATACCGCCCGAACTCGTCAGACAGGCTGATTACGTCTCACTGTACAGAAGAAATGATCCAGGTGTACTCAGATCTGCTGCGACCATCAGTTTTAATGCACAAGGTAAATTAAAATTTTTGGACTGACCGGTCTTTCAGTTTCATCAGCACCAAATCAATATATGTAAATAAGCCAAATGCTTCCGCCAAGGTCAATAAACCCATGAAGGTTCGCTCATTTTTTTCAATGCTGCCCGGATAACAGGATCGAACCCGTGTATGAATTTAAGGCTCTCGTTTTCAGAATAGAGTATTTGACCTAATCTGAATTTCAATAGCAATATCAGCTTTTGCTGATCATCCTGGTTCGGGTTTTGCGGTAATAATTTGTGATATCTTTTGAGTACCTCAGGTTTAAAAGCAAACTTTTCAAAAAATGTACTGGCAGGCATTTCCAATAAATGTGCATTTTCTTCCAAAAAATCAATCAATAACCTGTCTGAATCAGCCCAGGCTTCCTGATCACCTTTTCTCAGAAAACCAAAAAGCTCATCCTTGATCTGAAGATCAGGCATCACACCTTCTGAAACGGTGATCTTTCTCTTTTTGGAAAGCGTATAAAAAGTATCCTTTTTCTCAGAATACTGAGCTGATAAACTGAAAACATTTTCATCCAAATCCAGTGCGTGCTGTATCGATCTGCCGGTGGGCAAATAATAACCGGCAACGGTAAGCCTGACAGCTCCGCCGTTGCTCAAAGGAAACTGTTCCTGAACCAGGCCTTTGCCATAGCTCTTTTCACCAATTACCCAGCCCAGATCCCAATCCTGTACCACACCTGCCAGCACTTCACTTCCTGATGCACTGAACTCATTTGTCAGCACGATGATCTTGCCGAATTTGTAGAAACTTCTGCCTGTAGATTTGTATTCTTTTGCCCGTCCATCCTTAACCACTGTGCTGACCAGCAATTTTCCCGAATCATCAAAAAATTCCGATAATATCTTGGTAACTTCAGTCAGGTACCCGCCCGGATTGTCTCTTACATCCAGTATCAAAGCGGGAATGAATTCATCTTTCTGGTGTTTTTCCACCAGTAACATGAATTCCTGGTAGGTTTTTGCATGAAACTGATCAAGCCTGATATACAGGATGCTGTCCCGGAAGATGGCAAACTGACTTATCGAAGGAGTTTCCACTTTTTCCGGGATAAAACTTACAACCATCTTTTTTTTCTGCGATTTCCGGTAGATACCCAGTTCCATCGGTTTTTTACCGTTGTTCATGACTTTTTGCCTGAACTTTCCAAGGTCCATGTCCTTGCCGGCCACAGATTCCTTATCCAATGTCAGGATCCTGTCCAGTTTTTTCAAACCCGCTTTTTTAGCCGGGCTTCCGGGCAGAATATTGATGATCACGAAGGTATCCCGAACGTTGACCATTTCAATACCCAGTCCCTGGTAATTGCCTTCCATGGTGCTGTTGACCAGATCAAGTTCGCTTTTAGGAATATAAAGGCTATATGGGTCCAGATTTGAAAAAATATGTCCGATCACCTTATCCTCAAGAGCTCCGGGATCCGGTTCATAAAGATATTTTTCGTTGATCAGCTGATAAATCTCATTAAGTGCATCTGACGGATCAGATTCATTATGGCCAGCAAACCGCAACAACGACGTACCTGCCTGTTTATCAGCCATCAGATAGCCAAAAAACATACCTAAAGCAACCATGGATGCAATGATCAAAGGCTGTATGATTTCATATTTTTTAGTGGAAGACAATGTTGGATTTTTATTTTAATTTTGCCAAAAGAACGAAAAGGATAATGACTGAGGCTCAGTTATAAAAAAACCGGATGTTTTATCTAAATACAACATCCGGTCATCTTATATTATTCCGTATCCGGATTTTTAAAAAGTCACTTTAACCTAAACTCCCAGATAATTTTTGAGCAACTTGGACCGTGTTGTTGAACGTAGTTTATTGATCGCTTTATCCTTGATCTGACGAACCCTTTCCCTGGTCAGGCCAAACTGGTCACCGATGTCTTCCAGGCTGAGCGGGTGTTCGATCCCAATACCGAAATAAAGCTTGATCACGCTGCTCTGACGCGGTGTCAGTGTATTCAGTGAACGTTCAATTTCACCTCTTAGCGACTCATTATACTCCAATCCTTTGTCTGTACCGGGTGTGTTGTCATTTTCTAGCACATCCAGAAGGGAGTTGTCTTCTCCTTCCACAAAAGGTGCGTCCATGGAAACATGTCTGGCAGCGACCCCAAGGGTAGTTTCAATTTCATCCACTGTGATCTCAAGCAATTTGGCAATTTCTTCTGTGGATGGTTCACGTTCAAACTCTTGTTCCAGTTCAGCGAAAGCCCTGTTGATCTTGTTGAGGGAACCCACCTTATTCAAAGGCAGTCTCACGATCCTGGATTGCTCAGCCAAAGCCTGAAGGATGGATTGTCTGATCCACCACACAGCATAGGAAATAAATTTAAATCCGCGGGTCTCGTCAAAACGCTGCGCTGCCTTTATCAGACCGAGATTTCCTTCATTGATCAGGTCGCTCAATGACAAACCCTGATTCTGGTACTGCTTGGCAACTGAAACCACAAACCTGAGATTTGCTTTGGTCAGTCTTTCAAGGGCCGCCTTATCCCCCTCCTTAATTTTTTTTGCCAATGCAACTTCTTCCTCTGCTGTGAGCAGGTCAACTTTTCCTATTTCCTGTAAATACTTTTCGAGTGACTGACTTTCACGATTCGTGATCGATTTGGTAATTTTTAATTGTCTCATCCAAGGAAGGTTTTGTGCTTAATTTTTTAACTAACGGTTTTAAACCTGATAAAGTTCAGCTATTCAGTCAAAAAAACATGCAAAGGTATAACTATTTTTTTTACTGAATTTAAAAATAATACCAAATGTAAAAATCTGCTGACAACCCAAGCCTAAACACCGACTAATCCAAATCTTTCTATTGATTCCCTGAAGTCAGCGCTGTCAGTATTTTCATTCCGCTTGGGATTTCCATTGGAATGATCAACATTCACATTTAATAAAAGCTGTTCATTGTCACAATTCATACCAAAACTATACCAAAAACAAACTTTTACCTACTATAGACAATAAATTGAAAAGGACTAATGTTCTAAAAACTTTGTCTGTTGATGAAAATCTTTATTACTTTGCGCAATTTAAATGTCTATAAAATGAAAAAATTATACTTTGCCTTGTTTTTGCTGACAACAGGTATTTTCGCCGGTTCCTGCGTGGACAAATGCAAAAATGTCAATTGCAACCAGGGAATCTGCGTTGAAGGAACATGCAATTGTTATCCCGGATACTCAGGAGAGTTCTGTGATTATAAACTAACAGGCAATTTCAAGTCAGATTGGTCTGGATCCTTTGCATGTGAAGGTCTGAGCAGGGATGCGAATTTAAAAATCATCGATTTCGATGGCGATATTAAAAGGCTCCAATTGAATACGGTTGGAATGATGATCGAGTTTGGAACAGTTTCCCTTACGCTGGATGACAAACCCATTAATGCCTACTGTACCGAAGATTATACAGGATTTGATATTCCTGCTCAAAATGTGGTTTTTCCTCCTTTTGCACCGGGATTACCAGGGATCAGCGCTACCATTACCGGAACAGGAATATTGATTGATCCAACACATCTGAATGTTACCCTGAAAATTGAAAATGCAGATTTTGGTGTGACTTTCAATTGCACCGGTGTATTCAATAAGTAACTGATATCCAAATTTTTGGGAATTTATCAGGCACTTTCCTGAATTTTTTTCCAAATATACTGTACAATCCTGGATGTTAAATCTTCCATGGCATAACTTCCGGCTATTGGATCTGAAATTCTGTTGAATCCGGCTTCATGCTTACAGATCAGCTGAATATTCTTATTAAGCACCTGACTTTCGAACCTGTTCCCGGCCATGGGATCTGTTTTGATGAAGATGGTATCTGCTCCTCCTGCAGCGGCCCCGGCCGTTGAAATGCTGTTGAGTATCAATTGGTCATTTGGATTGAAACTATTTTGTGTATGATCTACCACAGCAATGATCCTGAGTTTAACATATGGAATTTTGTAGGCCTTCAGCACATTGTACCATATGTATTGTATTGCCCTTAAATATGCGATTTCGAAAAGCATCTGACTGCGAACGGATACCATCAGTCCCATGTGACGGGTCAACCATTCAAATTCATCCGGATTCAGGTTTTCCCTTGAGATCCAATCTGTAAAGTTTCTGATAAACCGGACCAAAGCGCCGGTTTTTTGATATTCATCATCGCTTTTTTCCAGATGAATGATTAGTCCGATCACGTTAGGGTTCTCTGAAAATATTTTCCTGATATCTGTGAATGACAAGGAGTTCAAATCATTTGCGATCAGGCTAAAGGACATTTTATGACCATTATCCGGTACTGTTTTAAATGCATCCAAAAAATCACCCTTACCATGTTCAGCAGGCCATGGCAAATACCATCTGACAAAATGGTGATCAATGTCTTCAGCAACTTTGTTCCAATCTTCCTGACCCGTATTCAGCCAAATTGCTTCTGAGCCTTCTTCGTTAGACAATAAAGACAATTGTGGTTGATCGATGATCATACCTATTTCCCAATCAACAGAATGCCCAGACAAACCAAAATCAGCTGTTGGTATGAGGTCAACAACAGAAGGGAACGGATTTCCCTCAAGACCGGGAAAAACCTCCCAGCGTATATCTTCTACCTGTGCATTTTTTAAAGATTTTTCGATCAGATCGATCCAATCTTTTTTGGAGTAATGTTTAAATTCTTTACCAGTCAGCTCCATAACAGACGTTTTTTGGATGAGCTAAAATACAAAAATAGAAGACTTTGAGCGCATTTCAACGAAATTAGGGGATTTTTGGAAGTCAATTCGTTGCGGTTCAATCCTCAAGGAAATACACATCGCGCGTTCCTGGATATTTCATCAGGTAATTTATGGCCTTGTCTATCTCAAATCCGTCAAAGATCACATGATAGATCATATTGGTGATAGGAACGTGGACTTTATAGGATCTTGCCAGAAAAAATACAATTTTGAGCGTCCTGACGCCTTCCACCACTTCGTCCATTGATTTGAGGATTTCATCCATTTTTTCCCCTTTGCCCAGTCTGACACCAAAGGCAAAATTTCTGCTCAATTCAGAAGTGGCCGTGGCGATCAGGTCACCGATCCCTGCTGTACCCAGGAATGCTGAACTATTGGAACCAAGTGTCCTTCCCATTGCGATCATTTCTCCAAGTCCACGCGTCAGTAACATAGCCTGGATATTTTTTCCATATCCTCTTCCCTGAAGGATTCCGGAACCGAGTGCATAGATATTTTTCAGGCTTCCGGACAATTCTGCACCTTTCATATCGCTTGATCCAAAAACGAAAAAACGATTGCTAGACAAGTATTTCTGACCGACCCTGATCACTTCTTCGTATTCGCTGCCGATGACTGTTGCAGTTGGTTGCCGGTTTAAAATTTCTTTTGCCAAATTAGGTCCCGAAAGGCACCCTACCCTGACTACAGATGTTTCGCTAAGGATGACATCGCTCATGGTTTTCACCTGATCTGCATCCATTTTTTTATTCTCAAGGGAATAGAAGTCCAGATTGCCCAGATCAAAGCCTTTGGTGCCGTGGATCAGGATCTTGGAAGGGTTGAGGTAAGGTTTTAACCCTTCAAGCATATCCTTAAATGTCGCAGAAGGCACGATCGGAAAGATCACATCACATTCATTCCCTATCCTGCTGATGTCAGAGGTTGCAATTACCCTTTCTGATATCTGATACCCTTTAAAAAGATGATCCCGGTTGAAAAGCTCTGCTTTTTCTGTATTTCTGGTGAACAGGAGCACGTCGGTCTTAATAGCCAGCAGGTCGGCAATAGCTACGCCAAAAGACCCAAAACCAATTACACCAACATACCTTTTATCCATCTATATTTTTAAAGCAAAAATCAAGCCACTCAGACCCGGAACTTTTGATGATCACATGGCTGAAAAAATAAATCCGTGAAGATTTGGTCATCTTTTCTTCTGTTTCGCTCTTTCTTCAGCCAACTTTTGCTGCTGCTTCATCGCTTCCTCAAGTCTTTGTGAAAATGAATTTTTCTTTTTAGGTTTATCTTTTTTCAGTTCAAGTTCAGCCCTTATCTTAGCATCATCAAAAACAAACCTTTTGGTTGCAACCGTTTGTGCCACATTGATGATGTTACTGAAAAACATATAGGCGGTCAACCCTGATGCATAGCTGTTGAAGAAAACAATAAAAAATACAGGCATGATGTATTGCATGTATTTCAGGGCAGGATTATTTGCAGCTCCCATATCCATGGACTGAGCATTATAATAGGTATAGAGGAGGGAAGAGATCGTCCAAAGCAATGCAAACAAACTCACATGAGCTCCAAACATCGGTATATCAAACGGTAAATAAAACAAAACATCATAAGATGAAAGGTCCGGTGCCCAGAGGAACGGCTTTTGACGGAATTCTATCGCTGCCGGGAAAAACCGGAAAAGCGCAAACCAGATCGGCATCTGAAGGATCATCGGCAGACATCCGCCGAAAGGACTCACGCCGAATTTGCGATACAATTCCATTGTTTTAACCTGCGTTGTCTGAGCATCATTCTTATATTTTTCCCTGATCTGATTGATCTCAGGTTTCAATACATTCATTTTGGCTGATGACTTCAGCATTTTATAGGTCAAAGGATATAGGGCTGTTTTCACAAGCAGGATCAACAGCAAAATTGCCAGCCCTGCCGATTTGGTCCAATCCAGAAAAAAAACAAAAAGCGGACGTATCACCCACCTGTTGAGTGTACCGATGATACTGGAACCAAAACTGATGGTCTCCTCCAGGTTGTTGTCAAATGCACTTAATCTGTCAAAATCATTGGGTCCGATATAAAATGCCATATCCATGGACATTTCTCCTTTATCTTCAAATGGCAAAAAGAGTCTGTTCTCGCAAATTTTGAGGAATTCATCTTCTTTTTGTCCCTGTTTCACTGACAATACCCCTCCTTCAAAAGGCTTGTTTCCTTTTGCCATAAGCGCACTGGAAAAGAACTGATTGGAGTTGGACACCCATTCAATTTTATTGTCCTTCACCTCGTTCACATCATCCTTCGTATAAGAGCACCTTTCCTTATCCCCCTGGTAAATTTTGTAATTAACAGTTGAATAGGTTTTTTCATAATTAGAATTACGTTCAATCTTCTCAAGGTAATCCACCCATTTCAATTCGATTGATTTAGAATCTCTTTTTACCAGATGCTCAAAATTGCTGGTTTCGACCCTGTAGTCGATGGTATAATCATTGGGATTCAAGGTATAGATCTGCCTGAAAACAGCTCCGTTTTTCCCGGTAAGCACAAAAGTCAAAGTCTGGCCTTCCGCATTTGTATTGAAATAAAGGTCACTGGTTCCTACGATGCCGTCTTTGGCATTCTCAACCGGAAGAAAATATTCAAAATCCGTCTCAGGATGGTCCAGAAGTCTAAGGGGTTGTTTTACATCTTTCTTATTTTCGTTCAGGACAAGCTTCTTATACTCCTTTAATAATGCCTGTTTTATTCTGCCACCTTTGTTGGTAAAGGTGAGCCGGAGCACTTCATTCTCAAGAACAAATTCCTGTTCTTCACCTTGTGCACTTGTGTAGAATTCTCCAAAAACCAGCTGGTCCCTTATGGCACCAAGACTATCTGTGCCACTGATTTCTGCATCGTCAATTTGAGCGATGGTATCGCCAATGGCTACATCGGTTTGTTTTTCTTTTACCCGAAGTGTGTCACTCACAGTGACATCTTCAGTAGGTATGTTTTTGGGGGAGTTGAGCCAAGTAAATAGAAAAATCAGCCCGAAAATCAGGATCAACCCGATGATTTGTTTCTTGTCCATGTAAAAAAATTTCAAAAGTAGTGCAAATGTACACTATTGTTTTCAAATATTAATATGATCCTTCAGTGATTCAAACTGATGGGTCAATTTACAGAAGGGTTATCGTAGGAAAAAAGCCCTGGTTACCGGCTTTCGGGTGCTATTCCCAGTTTTCTGAAATCCGGACACCCCTTTTCTTCAGACCGTCGAAAATATAGGGCAATACATCGGGCTGTTTGACTACAGCCTCAGGGTAAAATACGCCGCTGGTCGAAAAAACGCCCTCCAGAAGCAGCCTTGCTCCCAAAGTCGCTGTATAACCGGTGGTCCTGGCCATGGAATGAATGCCCGTTCCTTCATCAAACTCATCATACAGGTCAAAAACATACTTCCTGCTCAAACCAGCTATCTTACCTTCTGCAGTGATCTTCATGACCGTCATGTCTCTGTCATTTTCCTTCATTTGCCACATTGGAAATAACAGTTTTGCAGTAAGATCCATCGGTTTGACATCCTTCCCGTCAACATTCACAGGCTCCTGACTGAAAAAACCTGTCTCCCGTAACACTTTCATCAAATGTGCATGCCCCGGATATCTCAGGGTCTTTTCTGCCATGTCTTTCGCCCTGACCGAATGAACCAGACTCCTGAGTCCGTCACTGTTGAAAGCTTCAAGCGTACCAATGCCCTCAAATTCGAGTTCTTCAATGTCCGTCAGAGCCTCTTCTGTCACAAGTACCCCACCCTTTACCAGTCTGGCAGGTCGGGTATATTCCTCGATCACATCTATCGGTGAAAAAACAGCAAAATACTCATAGGGCTTGGTTCTCCTTTTCGGAATGCCTCCAACAAATATCCTGAGTTTGTCTATTTCGTCAAATTTCTGACTCACCATACCGGCAACCATATGGCTCAAGCCTGGAGCAACGCCAAAGTCAACGATCACTGTTGAACCATTTTCTTTTGCCCGGACATCAAGCAGACTCAGATCTTCGGGTGAAAAGGCGATGTCAACAATCTTTTCTACACTGCCGATCAGTGTCTCAACAGCCTTGTATCCCAAAAACCCTGGTAATGCATTGATAACCAGATCAAATTGACTTGCAAGCTGTTTCAGCTCCTGTGTGTTGCTCCCATCTGCCTGTATGATGCGGACACCCTCCGTTTTTTTCAATTTGGTGAGTGATCCGGGTTTAATGTCAGCAACGGTAATGTCCCACCTGCCATCCTTTTGCAAATCCAATGCCATTGGTGTGCCAACCAATCCGCCTCCGAGTATCAGTATTTTTTTCTGCATAATTGTCTCCCTGTAATTTACCGTGCTTTATCTGAGCAATGTTATGGATCCCCTGTAATTGATCCTTCTTCCATCAATGAAATCCACTTCAATAGAATAAACGTATACACCCGGATTAACAATAAGACCATGATGTGTTCCATCCCATTCACCTACACCGCCTGAAGAGGGTGATAGGTTGAGATCATTGTACATGAGATTACCCCAGCGATCAAAAATTTTGAAGTAATTGATCCGGGAAACACCCGAACCCGTGATGATCTGGAACTTTTCGTTCCTGCCATCCCCATTGGGAGAAAATATATTTGGAATGAATACATTTCTTCTCGAATTTACGATCACGGTCACTTCATCTGTTGCCGTACAACCGTTAATATCCGTAACCAATACGTTGTAAACGGTTTCCTTACCCGGAACAACCTCTACCTGCTGACAATTTGCATTCAAACAGCTGGCCTCATCTGCAGGAGTCCAAACTATCGAAACTACAGGTAAATTGGATTGAATACTGGCTTGTAAAATTGCCGTCTCACCCAGGCCAACTTCAATATCCGGTCCCAGTTCAACAACGATTGGATCAGGTTGATCTATGAGCAGGTAGCTTGAGAAAGAACAGCCAAGCTGATCAAATACTTCAATCAGGTATTCCTGGTTGCTGGCAGGAACCATAACACAATTTCCCAGTGCATTTCTAGGCCCGTTGTTGACACTGAAGGTGAATTCCCCGCCTGCCCCGCCAAATGCTTCAGAAACGGTAATGCAGGTTTGACCACCGTAACAATCAATGGGATCGGGTTCCGGGATCTCTGCCAGAATGGGCGCCTGCTCTGCCAGTGTGGTATCCACTACGGTACTGCAACCTTCGCTGTCAGTTATGGTCACACTGTAAAATCCCGGTGCAAGTTGGGTAGCCAAAGGACCCTGCGAAACATTATTCAGCCAGGTATAAGTGAACTGTCCACCCAGGTTACCACCCTGATGCAGTACCTGGATCTGTCCGGTATTTCCTCCGAAACAACTGATACCAAATGTATTGGCTGGATCAATCCAACCGATCAGTTCATCAGGCTGAGACATCTGAATGGGAAATTCTGCAATACAACCGTTGGCATCCCTGACCCGTACATGGTGTGTACCTGCACATAATCCGGAAACTGCGGATCCGATCAAACCGGATTCAAGCCAGGTATAATTATAAAATGTGTTGTTTCCTCCAACCGCCTGAACGATTGCAATTCCATTACAATCGCCAAAACAGCTTGGGTTTTGGAGTAAAAGGTTATTGTAATCCAGGTCAAGTCTGTCTGGCATTTCTATATCAAAAAACAAAGTATCCGCGTAACAGGTGTTTCCGTTCAAAGTATTATATGATACCAGTGCCCAGTTCAGTCCTCCTGACATTCCAGTCGATGTATGAAATTGTCCGAATCCATTCGTACCACTGCTCATCAAAAAACCAAAACTCGAAGTCGGATTATTTCCACCATTTGCACTTAAGGTAATGCTGCCGTCCTGTGTTTGCCCATCGTTGCAACTAATACCATTGATACCGAGAATATCCACAACCACGGGTGGTGGTCCTGTCAAAACCACATTGGTATCCACACGGCAATTATTCAAATCACGCACAGTCAACAGGTACGTACCGGCTTCCAGACCGGTAAAACAAGGATCAGCAACGGCATTGCCTCCGTTCCAGGAATAGTTGAATGGCGGAGTACCTCCGATCTGACTGACACAGATGCTTCCGGGATCTCCACCATTTGAGCCATAGCATTCCGGACTGGTCAGATCTAAATCCAGACTGAACAATTCTGGTTCCAGCAATTCAATGGTATCCCTTGTGACGCAACCTGCGCTGTTAGAAATTTCAATGATGTAAATACCGGGTCCGGCATTGGAAACGGTTTTTTGAAGGCTGACCGGCAATGGATTAGTATTAAAAAACCAGGTATAGAAAATATCATTGCCCCCGGAAGAAGTTGCAAAAACTTCCAGGTCGGTTGTAGGATCTGGAATACATTCAAATGCCTTGTAAACAATGGAATCTATACTCAGACTCGCATTTATACCCAGGATCTCAAAGGTGTCCAATAATTCACACCCGTTGGCATCGATGATGGTCACATAATAGATACCTTCTCCAAGGTTTTGGTAGTCTAAAGTCCCTGTCGGAAACAGTATCTGTCCATCAGGCAAACCTGTTACAGTTACATCATAAGGTGCTATTCCTCCCCTAACCATGATCACAGCAGAACCAGAAAGTGGGTCTTCACAATTCAAAGGCTCGGTATTGATCGTTGTTTGAAGTAATTGGGGAGAATTTAAAATAACGTCCTGAACAAATTTGCAACCAGTAGTAGTTTCGGTAATCTCAATCCTGTAAAAACCAGATCCCATATTGGTGATAACGCAGGAATCGTTGTTATAAACCGTCAATTCACCTGGTTTCGGCGAAAAGGGCGGAATGGGAAAAAACTGAAAGTTCGGGTTTGAATAATTTCCTAGACTAGCAACAAGTGTAACTCCTCCGCTCGAAATGTCTCCAAAACACAAGGGATGGATCACATCCATGTCCACACTGACTTCATACAGAAAAGTCATCTCAATTGAATCCACAACGAAACATCCTTTATTGTCACGGACTTCCACCCAGGCGCTTCCCTGCCCAACCAGTCCAAAATAGGAAGTCATCGCAAATTCTTCCTTCGAATCTCCTGATTCTGCACCCCACCTGAACCTATAACCCACTGCAGGATCTACAGTTCCCCCGGTGACAATAGCTTCAATGACACCATCTTCAGAACTGCTGCACGTTGCCTCTGAGACTATATTCAATTGTACATCAATGGGCGCGGTGGAAAGCGTAACACACTCTTCCACCTGACAACCCGTGAATATTTCGGTAACGGTTGCACAATAGGTCCCGGCTGCAAGATTGGTCGGATTGAGTGTTGCAAACTGCCCATTGGACCAGCTGATCTTATAATCTGAAGGAGAAAATATGATCCCACCGTTTACTTGGGCAGTAATGGATCCGTTGGATTCTCCGAAACACCGTGGATCAGTGACTGTAAAATCAATATTGAGTGCTTCGTCAATGGTGGGTATTCTTTTGGTCACCTCATAGAAAGAGCCACTCGCATCGGTCACCCTGAGAATATAATCCTCCGGGCTGAGAAGGTCAAAAATCGTCAGGGGATCCCTTTCAGAAAAAACTGTCCCTGTCTCCACAACTGTTGTACCATCAGACTCAAACAAGGTATATGAATAAGGTGCTGTTCCCCCGAAGATTTCAAAAGTAAAAGTTCCTTCATTCTCTCCGGTTCTGGCGCCGCAAACACCTGCTCTTACATACAATCCGGCGGGAGGTTCAACGCATATCAAACCCGGTTCAAGATTCGGAGGGCTCTCAAAATCACCATCGAATACAACATCCATATAATGGAAGAACACTGGAGAACAATCTCCCGGCTCGCCGATGATCTCAAAGCAGAATCTGGCAAACTCCTCTCCGTCAGGTCTTGTTTCATACAATGGATTTAGCGGGGTCCATTGAACAGAAAACTGATCAACCCCTATGGTTTGCCCAAGGCCAACCTGATGAGCGTTCAAAGCTGCAGAGCTTGCAGGATCATACAACAAAACAGTAGGATCATACCTGATCGCGCCAAAAGCAAAAACAACATCCTTAAAATCCCTCACGGACCAGGTTACACAAACGGTTTCACCTATCTGACCGCTAATGGTATCGAGGACAAAAGTCGGGATAAGCACATCCTGAACATTGACTTCAAGCACTGCTTCACAACTGATGTCATCCCGCACAATGATCTGGTAGCGTCCAAATTCAGGAACAGTAAACTCAATAAAATCATTATGGCCAAAAGTGCTTCCGTTGACAATATTCGCCTTCACATTGGGCTTGTTTTTTACTGAAACCAAAACATTGGTATAATCTGAGCCGTTGTATTCAGAGATCCCACCACTTACCTGCAACCTTACCCTGTAGGGATCTCCCAGGTAATGCGTCTGAACGTTTGATATTCGGATCGGGTTCAGATAAACAACAGGAAAAGCCTGATCAGTCCTGACATTGACACAAGGACCCGCAACCGGAGTTCCTTCGTAGGTTGCCTGATTGCCCATCCTCCTGTCGAAAGTTATTGGGGCAAAATATTTCAAAGTCGGAGCGCCGCCGTTGAACTGCTGGTTAAAGGTAGTTGCTCCGCTGTAAAATCCGTTCTGGAACATGGCATCTCCCAGCAATTGATCGACATAAAACAGTAGATTACCAAATGGCTTATAAGCTGCCGGATCTGCCTCAATATCAGTCAGAGCCGGACCCGTAACACCTGGCTGCTGATCATACCATGCATAACCGATACCTGCAGGTGTCGCCGGAACAGGATCACCGCTGAGGTTATGATCCCCGTTGTGTTTAATGAACAGACGGTCCTGCCAGCATAAAAATACGGTGTCCGTAATATCATGTCTGTCGCTCTGACCGGAAAAACTCCCAAGCTGAATGGAGCCTGCATCATTATCACACGCTCTGGCCTGGTTGGTCACCTTAAATTCATTGTACCTAAGGATATTCTCTGCTCTCTGACCTGACAAAATCCACGTTCCAGAAAGCATAAACAAAAACAAGATATATCTCAAAATCATATTATTATAAAAGTATAAATATTTATCGGATTATTTTTCAGCACAAATGTACATTAATATATTATATGATATAAAAAAAGAGGTCAATTTCAAAGCAGACTTTACGGTTAAATCAAGGAAAACAGCATTTGATCTGGATTTTGGCAATGCACATTCAATGATGTGTACTGCCAAAATTGAAAACGCAACCTGCTTTCCAATATTGTTGCGATTGAAGATTGATTTAACCTACGCCTCACAATTACCGGATTGAAAACTGCCATTACAATCAACCGGCACAATTTTAAAAGATGGCAAAATTGCAGGAATTGCTGCAATTAATCAGAATAAATCCTACCTTTTATTATCGTTTTTTGCACGGGATGATTGCCAAAATGATAAGGGATCTGGGCTAAATTATCTAATGGTTTGGTTATGATCAAATTAGCTAATTTGCCTTTGCTGATGCTTCCGGTTTCATGATGCAATTCCATGGCAAATGCCCCGTTAATGGTTGCGGCATTGATGCTTTCTTCAGGCTTCATCCCCATATAAATTGAAGCCAGGCTCAATATAAATGGCATATTTCCGGAGGGTGAAGAACCGGGATTATAATCCGTTGCCAGGGCGATTCCCAAACCGCTGTCGATCATTTTTCGGGCCGGAGCATAATGCAATTTCAGAAAAAATGCCGTACCGGGCAAAATTGCAGGAATTGTATCAGATGCCAACAAAGCCTCAATTTCATTTTCCCCTGTATATTCCAGGTGATCCACGGAAATGGCATTGTGCCTGGCACCCACCTGGACGCCTCCTGAAAAATCGAGTTCATTGGCATGAATTTTTGCTTTCAATCCGAATTTGCTGCCGGCCTCCAGGATCCTTTCCGTTTCTTCTGGCGTAAAAAACCCTTTGTCGCAGAACACATCGATATAGTCGGCCAACTGTTCCTTTTGAATATAAGGGATCATTTGGTCTGTGATCTCGCGGATATAAGCACTTCTGTCTGATTTGTAGATTTCCGGGATCGCATGAGCTCCCAGAAAAGTGGACTTGATCTCAACAGGTGTCAGTTCTTTCAATTTTCTGATGACCCTGAGCATTTTCATCTCAGTCTCAAAACTGAGCCCGTAACCACTTTTGATCTCGATGGCCCCTGTACCGAAACCGATCATCTCCCTGATCCTGTTCATCGCACCTTCAATCAGTATTTCTTCCGGGACTGAGGCCATTTTTTTGGCGCTGTTGAGTATACCACCGCCCCTGGCAGCTATTTCAGCATAGGTCAACCCGGAAATTTTATCCAAAAACTCATTTTCTCTGGTGGCAGGAAAAACGATGTGCGTATGGGAATCATTCCAGGCTGGTAGCACAAAGGAACCTGAAGCATCCAGATACTGATCAGCTCTTTGAGGGCAAATTGCCATAGGACCGAAATCTGCGATCCGTTCATTTTCGATCAGCAAAAATGCGTTATCCATACTTTCCAAAACAGACATCGCCTTACCCTTTTTCAAAGAGTAAGGCGGTGTTAAAATTCCTGAAAGAGATTTAATATTCCTGATCAACAGTGAAGTTGCCATACTTTTTTTGGCAAAATTACTTCACTATACCCTCAATTCCATAATTTTTCTTCAATTGATTTTTATAAACGTTGGCACTTTCCATATCGTCAAACGCACCAAGCATCACCTTAAAAATGGTTTTACCATTCAGTTGATCATTGAGCACAACAATGGATTCTCCGGAAAGGTCAGACATCTGGTCGACCATTTTTTGCGTATTCGCGTAGTCGGCAAATACGCCGACTTGCACGCGATACGTTCTGGTTGGTTCAACAGTTGCACGGACATTCGCTGATTGATCAGCATCCTGATGGATACCATCTTCCAGCTTTACGACCGGTTCTGCAGTTTTATCTTTAAATGGTGAACTATTGACCCTTGCTGTTGCTTCCTTGCTGCTTTTGTCTTTCAACATATCAAGCAATGCCTGAGGCCCAAGTGTTTCTTCTCTCCTGTTTTTAGTCATCCCGTTCTCGTCCAGGATCATGATCGTCGGAAGCACTTTCACATTGTATACATTTCTGAGCACATATCCGTCAAAATCATCAATATCCACTCTGACCGCAACAAAATTGGCGTTGATGTATTCAATTACTGATTCATCATTGAAAGTGGTCTGGTCCATCCATTTACATGGTGTGCACCAGGATGCATAAAAATCAACGAGTATCATCTTGCCTTCCTGAGCAGCAATATCTTTGGCTGTGGTCAGGGACATATCCCTGAAAACTTTGCTTTGACCAATGTTATTGGCCCAGAGTCCCGAACTGAGTAAAATAATCAATACCGCGGTCACCAGGCCTCTGTAATGAGTTTTTGGAGTTGATATCATATTAAAATTATTTATAAAATATTAAATATTGATAATTAAAATATTTAGCAACAATAAACATGCCAAAATCGATACTTTGTTTTGTGAAAAAAGAAATTTTCTTTCATATTATAATATATATTATGTTTTATATATTGATTATGTTTTATTTATAAATAGATAAAATAATTAATATATTTAGCAAAAATTTTGTCCTGATAAAAAAAATCCAGGCTTTGTTTTCAAAAACAGCCTTGTTTTTTAGATTTGCAGCTGTTTTTTGAAAAAGCGGTGATCAACTTTAGAATAGTCATCTGATTTTTTCTGTTGGACCAAAAGTTTATATTGATTTTTTATATAATCATAATAGTAAATTGCCCTGCAGTAACAATATTCATTACAGGTAAAAATGTATTTTTAAGGCGTGTCATTAAGCTTAAATAAGAATTAATGAAAAAAATAAGAGCAGCCATCACAGGTGTTCACGGCTATGTGCCTGATTATATCCTGACCAATGAAGAATTGACGACCATGGTCGACACAAGTGACGAATGGATCGTCACCCGAACTGGTATCAAGGAGCGCAGGATCCTAAAGGAACCGGGTAAAGCAAGTTCCGACATGGCAGTTAAAGCCATCAATGGTCTGCTGGCTAAAACAAACACCCGCGCAAGAGACATCGACCTGGTTTTGGTCGCCACAGTGACACCGGATATGCCGGTACCAGACACTGCGAATATCATCAGGGACAAAGTGGGTATCACCAAAGGATTCGGATTTGACATCAATGCTGCATGCACGGGTTTTGTATACACACTTTCGGTCGCTGCCAAATTCATTGAATCCGGAGTTGCCAAAAAAGCCATCGTTGTAGGTACAGAAAAAATGTCCACCATAGTGGATTACACGGACCGCAATACCTGTATCATTTTTGGAGACGGTGCAGGAGCCGTGCTGCTTGAGCCTAATTATGAAGATCTGGGGGTAATAGATGAATATCTGAGAAGCGACGGTTACGGCAGGCAATTTTTAAATGTAGAAGGAGGCGGTTCACTGAATCCGGCCTCAAATGAAACCATAGACAACAAACAACATTTTGTTTATCAGGATGGCCGGCAGGTGTTTAAATTCGCTGTGACCGGAATGCAGGAAGCTGTTTCCGAGATCATGCTCCGCAATAAATTGCTCACTCAGGATGTGAAGTGGCTGGTACCACATCAGGCCAACATCAGGATCATCCAGGCTACTGCAGAAAAAGCAGGATTTCCGATGGAAAAGGTCATGCTCAATATTGAACGGTACGGAAATACTACCGCAGCTACCATCCCATTGTGCCTGTGGGATTATGAGGATCAGTTGCAAAAAGGTGATCACATCATACTGGTGGCTTTTGGTGGCGGATTTACCTGGGGTTCAATGCTTATCAAATGGGCTTATTGATGAAATGACCCCGGCAATTTGAATTTTGAAGAAATGGTAAAGTATTCATTTACTACAATTCATTGAAATTCAAATTCTCATAAGTCCGGAAATTTTTATAGGCCAGGAATAGTTTTCTGTATTAGCCGGTTTTCAGCGAGTGAACTTCAGTTGTGTTCAGTAAATCGAAATCTTCTGTATAGAGGAACTTATTTTTAAATATATTTGCATTTTTTTATTAAATTCAATCTATGGCAACAACATCTGACATCAGAAACGGATTATGTATCAACCACAATGATGATATTTACTATGTGGTTAAATTTCAACATGTTAAACCTGGCAAGGGTAATGCTTTCGTGCGTACCAAACTCAAAAGTATGACGACCGGAAAAATCATAGACTTTACCTTTCAGGCAGGTCACAAAATCGACCCGGTTAGGATAGAAAGACGTATTTATCAGTATTTATACAACGATGAGATGGGTTATCATTTCATGAACAATGAAACTTATGACCAGATCGCCATCCTGAAGGATATGATCTCAAGCCATGAATTACTCAAGGAGGGAGATAACCTGGAAATCCTGTTCCATACGGAAAAGGAAATGCCGTTGACCGTGGAAATGCCTCAATATGTAATCCTTGAAGTTACCTATACAGAACCCGGAGCAAAAGGCAACACTGCGACCAACGTAACCAAACCGGCAACAGTTGAAACAGGTGCAGAGATCAAAGTGCCTTTGTTCATCAACCAGGGCGATGTGATCAAGATCAATACCGAAACATTTGAATATATGGAAAGGGTCAAGTGATGACTTCATGCCTTTTCAATAATTCACATGTAATCAATATGCAATGTATAGTTATGGATTAAAATCAAATTTTACACCATGATCAGGTGAAAATAATCCTCATTTTATCCCATAATTCCCATATGCCTGATCAGAGTTTTTTTTGATCTGTCCTGCTATATCAGTTCAGGCTAAATTTTAAGGCTCGTGGATTTAACTGAATTTTCTCAGAAATTATATTTGGTAATTAAGCGATTACAGACTATTTTGCAGCCGGTTTTTGAGTTCAAGGTTATGTGCGAACAAGTTTTGATTACTACGTGAAAATTTGCTGACCATAAGTACTTCAAAATGAAGGTTGATCAAATATGTCATGCAAAATAAAATAAGCGCATTTGAGTTAATATTGCCATAGATGAATAATATCCGGTTTTGGAGGTCAATTGAAATGAACAAATAAAAAAAGTCAAAATAATCCGGGCATTTGATATACAGTCATTCTACCTGATTATGATTACCGGAAATGTAAAAAGTTAAAAAACGATAAAAAACATATGTATGAAACAAAATGAATTGCAGGATCTTATTAAACTGATCGACGGCAGCAATGTGGCTGAATTCAAAATGAAACAAGGTGATTTCGAACTTCAGATCAGAACAAAAGACTTTTATAAATCAGGGAAAAGCGTTCAGATGATGCAAGCTTCCCAGGCTCAACAGGTTTTCAGTGAGCCAATAGCACCTGCAGCTCCGGCTATCTCCCCGGTTGCTCCGGCTGCAACAGCAGGTCAGGAAGAAAAACCTCAATCAAAAGCGAACATTTTGGATATCAAATCACCGATTGTGGGTACTTTTTACAGATCTCCCTCTCCTGACAAACCTGCATTTGTCAAAGTAGGTGACACTATTGAAAAAGGTGCAGTAGTTTGTATTGTTGAAGCAATGAAACTATTCAATGAAATCGAATCCGAAGTTGCCGGAAAAATCGTTGAGATACTTGTTGATGATGCCACCCCGGTTGAATATGACCAGGTCCTGTTCCGGGTTGAAGCAAAATAACACGCTCAGCATTCACCATTTTGAGCGGAATAAAATTAACGATGTATCACAATGCATTGTGATTTGAACCATTATCATAATAAATTAATAAAGGTATGTTTAACAAAATCCTGATTGCCAACCGAGGAGAAATCGCTTTGCGTATCATCCGTACCTGCAAGGAAATGGGCATTAAAACAGTTGCCATATATTCAACGGCAGATGCTGACAGCCTTCATGTCAGATTTGCTGATGAAGCTGTTTGTATAGGTAGTCCAAGGCCATTGGATTCCTATCTGAATGTGCCCAGGATCATGGCTGCCGTTGAAATCACCAATTCAGATGCCGTCCATCCCGGATATGGTTTTTTAGCTGAAAATGCTGATTTTGCGCATATCTGCGCTCAATATGGAATAAAATTTATCGGACCCACAGCGGATATGATCAGAAAGATGGGTGACAAGATCACAGCCAAGAATACCATGAAAAAAGCAGGTGTTCCCGTTATCCCGGGTTCTGACGGACTGATCAAGGATCTCAAAAAAGGTCTGGAAATAGCTCAGAAAATTGGCTATCCGGTTATTTTGAAAGCTACTGCAGGTGGTGGTGGAAAAGGAATGCGTATTGTATACAGGCCGGAAGATTTTGAAGATCAATGGTCGAAAGCAAGGCAGGAGTCCAAAGCAGCATTTGGTAATGACGGGATGTACGTTGAAAAATATATTGAAGAACCCAGACATATTGAATTCCAGGTCATTGGAGACCAGTTCGGCAGAGTCGCTCACCTTTCTGAGAGAGACTGCTCTATTCAACGGAGACATCAGAAACTGGTTGAGGAAAGTCCATCACCATTTATGACCCCAAGGTTGAGAAAAAAAATGGGAGAAGCTGCTGTCAAAGCTGGTAAAGCCATTAAATATGAAGGTGTTGGAACGGTTGAATTCCTGGTTGATAAAAATCAGGATTTCTATTTTATGGAAATGAATACCCGTATCCAGGTAGAACATCCGGTTACCGAGGAAGTGATAGACTACGATCTCATCAAAGAACAGATCAAAGTGGCAGCGGGAATTGCCATTTCAGGAAAAAATTACATTCCGAAAATGTACGCTATCGAATGCAGGATCAACGCGGAAGATCCGCATCGTAATTTTTCACCCCATCCGGGAACTGTGACTTCATTCCATATACCAAGCGGACATGGGGTTAGAACTGATACACATGTTTATTCAGGATACAAAGTACCACCATATTATGATTCCATGATCGCAAAACTGATCTGTAAAGCCCAGACCAGGGAAGAAGCCATCGCTAAAATGAAGAGGGCACTTGATGAGTTTATCATTGAGGGTATTAAAACGACCATACCATTCCATCAGCAATTGATGGAGGATGAGCGGTTCAGGAAGGGAGATTTTGATACAAGTTTCATGAATAGCTTCGTGCTGAAAAAGTAGAATTGCTGATCAATTCCGGGACCAATTTTGTACCTTTTGTGCTTTTGCTTAATGGAACCAAAGTGATTTTTTTTGAGTTGATCCGATCTCAATGCAACTGTTTTTGCGTTTTATATCAGACGATAAAGTTTTTTCGTTGAATGGCCGGATTAAATGTAAACTGTTGAAAAGTTTTCTGAACATATTTAAAAAGCTTAAGCCTTACAGAAAGTATTTGCTGGCAAGTATTGTATTCAATTTCTTAACTTCTGTATTCACTATTGCCGGAATTCCGCTATTCATTCCTTTTTTCGAACTCATATTCAATATTTCCGGGAGTGAGGTTGCCTCCGGCCCGCAATCAGACAGCCTGCAGGGAAAATTGCTGCATAATTTGAGCGGACTCATCAGGTCTGTGGAACCGGCAGAAGCGCTTAAGATCATTGTCCTCCTGTTTATCCTGACTTTCCTGCTCAAAAACGTTTTCCGCTACCTTTCGATGTACTTTATGGCACCCTTGCGCAACGGATTTATCAGAGACCTCAGGAAAGATCTTTTTGACAAACTCCTTATATTACCGGTCGGATATTTCAAATCTGAAAAAAAAGGAGATTTACTGTCACGGATGAGTGTAGATATCCAGGAAGTGGAAAACAGCATACTGGCAATTTTCGATGCATTGATCAAAGCGCCGATACTGATCATGGGCAGCCTGGTTTTCATGTTTTTCATCAGTTATAAACTCACTTTGATGGTACTTCTACTGATGCCCTTCACTGTTTTCATCATCGGTGGTTTATCCAGAAGGCTTAAACGGCAATCAGGCCTTGCTCAGCAAAAACTCGGTGATATTCTTTCAGTTATGGAAGAAACCATCTCCGGTATCAAAGTGATCAAAGCCTATAATGCAGAAAAGAAAATCGCTGAAAAATTCAAGCAGGCCAACAATGAATATTCCGGTTTATCCACAAAAATTTACCGTCGCAGGGATTCAGGATCACCTCTGGCAGAAGTATTGGCTGTAATGGTGATCGCTGTGCTCATGTTTTATGCCGGCAGCCTGGTTTTCAGTCAAAAAATGCTGCCACAGACTTTTTTCGCATTCATCTATGCCTTTTTCATTATCATTGAACCGGCAAAATCTTTTTCAGCCGCATATTTTTCCTTTAAAAAAGGTGATGCTGCGATGAATCGGCTTGAAAAAGTATTGACTGTCAAAGAAATAGAGTCTGATGATCCTGATGCTGTCACAATAAATGAATTCAAGAGTGATATTTTCTTTGATAGGATCTCCTTTAATTATCCTGAAAACGAACAGGCAGTATTACAGGATTTCTCGTTGCGAATACGGAAAGGGGAAAAAATTGCACTGGTTGGTGACTCAGGGGCCGGAAAAACCACGGTCACTGACCTTTTGCTCAGGTTCATTGAGCCCACGGCTGGAACGATTTTCCTGGACGGAATGCCAATGAACAAGATCAGGCGTAGTTCGCTCAGAGCGCTATTTGGTCTCGTTACCCAGGAAGCTGTTCTCTTTAATGACAGTTTGTACAATAACATATCGATGGGCGATCCTGAGGCGGGAAATGATCAGCTTTGGCAGGCAACCTCACTGGCCAATATCGATGATTTTGTCGAGTCCCTTCCAAAAAAATTAGAGAGCCTGGCTGGTGAACAGGGTGGAAAATTAAGCGGTGGTCAGAAACAACGAATTGCAATTGCCCGCGCACTGATCAAAAACGCACCTGTCCTGATCCTGGATGAAGCCACTTCGGCATTGGATTCAGCTTCAGAGAAAAAGGTGCACGGTGCACTTAAAAAGGTGCTGGAAGGCAAAACCGCACTGATCATTGCACATCGTTTATCCACCATTCGGGAAGCGGACAAGATCATTGTTTTGAAGCAGGGAAAAATAATTGAAACAGGAAATCACGATGAATTGATGGCAAAAACCGGAGAATATTATAAATTTGTCCGGTTACAAAGTTTAAAAAGCCTTGAATAAAAACTACCTCATAACCGGATGGATGCTTTGGCTCTGTTCTTTCCTGCCACTTGGTGCACAGGTAGTGGTACAGAGTGACAAGCTTCCGCGCGCAGGTGATGTGGTTTACCTGAAGCAAGACTTGTTGAATCATCTGATCTGGGAAGACAACCAGGGTGCTTCCAGATGGGACCTGAGCAAAGCCACTTCGCCATTGGTCAAAACAGTGGAGTTCGTGAGATCAGAGTTCAGCCCGACAGGCAGAGGTACTTACCAGGTTTTTGAGATCAAAAGCAACGAATTCAGTTACCTATATTCCAGGACTAACCGTGGTTTGGAGGAAATTGGTTTTGTGCTTCAATACAATGGAGATAAAAAGCCAAAGATCCCTGTTTACTATGACAAACCCGTCCTGATCTCTGCAAAATCGCTCAATTATCCGTTCAGAAACAAACAGGAGGCAAGTTATGACTTCAAATTACTCAAGAAAGACCTGCCAGTCGAAATTCAACGCAATCTACCCAAAAACACCAGGCAGATCAGAGTGATAGGCACCCGTACTGTCATGAGGTCAACTGACGCTTTCGGCACTTTGGAACTTCCGGATGAATCGATGGAAGTTGTCCGGGTGAGGGTCAGCGAATTTCACAGGATTAAAATTTATGATGCCGGCACAGGCAAGCTGATCCCGTTCCTGGATGACCGTATGATAGCGCAACTGATCAGGCAAGACCAATGGACCTATGCTTTTGAGTACTATTCTAATAAATATAAATATCTCACAGCAAAAGTCAATTTTGACAGTCAGGGCACAGTAATATCCTGTCAGTATCAGGTCGTCAGACCCGATGCCACTGATTATTTTATCACCGACAACAAAACCGAATTCCAGCTCTACCCCAACCCGACCTATAATATCGGAAAGATCTTCATTTCCAATATTGAAAGCGGACGATACAGGCTTGTTTTATTCAATATTATTGGTAAAAGATTGTGGGACAAAGACATAATTGTTGACGGCCAAACCATTATCCGGGAGAATTTCAATTTTTTGGCTAAAGGGACCTATCTCCTGGCCCTTCAGGATGAGAATGGAAATGTGATCAGGACAACAAGACTAAATATTATTTCAGTATAATTTTTCCTGTAAATCCTGTATTTGTAGTTCCTGGTGCTTTAAACCAGTTTTTATCACGGTCAGTCAAGTCCAACTGAGTTTACAAACAGGCAAGAACTTCCCCTCCATTTCACCAGGGTTTGCATTATAGTGTTTTGAACTAAACTTGAATGAACATAAGTTAAAACTGCCCGCGAATCATATTTTTTCACCCGGTAATTCACAGAAATCAGATGTAAATACTTACCTTTAAGCATTCAAAAAAAATCAATTTTATATGGAAAAAGTATTTATCATATCAGCGGTCAGAACTCCACTGGGAAGTTTTGGAGGGGCACTGTCCGGATTTACAGCGGTTGAGTTAGGTGCCAAAGCAATCAAAGGTGCAGTTGAAAAAGCCGGTATTCGGCCCGAAATGGTGGAGGAAGTATATTTTGGCAATGTTGTTCAGGCCAATGCAGGCCAGGCTCCTGCGAGGCAAGCTGCATTGAGTGCAGGACTTCCCACTTCTGTTCCCTGTACTACAGTCAACAAAGTCTGTGCTTCTGGAATGAAGGCCATAGCGTTCGGTGCACAAAGTATCCAGCTAGGCCAGAATCAGATTGTGATCGCGGGAGGAATGGAAAGTATGTCCAATTGCCCCTACTATGTTCCAAAAGCCAGATGGGGAACCAAATACGGTAATACGGAGATGATCGATGGCCTGGAGAAGGATGGTTTGCTTGATGCATACGGAAAGCAGGCGATGGGAGTTTTTGCCGACAATACTGCCAAAGTATATGAGATCAGCAGGGAGGAGCAGGATGCTTTTGCTATCGGATCTTACAATAAATCTGCTGAAGCCGCAGCCTCGGGTGCTTTTGACCATGAGATCATTCCGGTGGAGATCCCTCAGCGCAATAAGGAACCCCTGGTGATGAAGGAAGATGAGGAGTTCAAAAAAGTTTTCTTTGACAAAATCCCGGGATTGAGACCAGCATTTACCAAAGACGGCACGGTGACAGCTGCCAATGCTTCCACGATGAATGACGGCGCATCCGCTCTGGTGTTGGCAAGCGAAACGGCTGTTAAAAAGCACGGTCTGAAGCCCATCGCCGAGATCCTGTCCTATGCAGATGCCGCTCAGGAACCCGAATGGTTCACCACTGCACCCACCAAAGCAGCGGTCCTTGCAATGGAACGGGCCGGACTGACTTTACAGGATGCTGATCTTTTTGAAGTTAATGAAGCCTTTGCAGTGGTCACATTGGCCTTCAACAAAATGCTGGGCATCGACCCTGACAAAGTGAATGTCCACGGTGGTGCAGTTTCTCTCGGGCATCCACTTGGAGCCTCAGGGGCAAGGATCGTCACGACACTGATCCACGCACTGCATACTCATGACAAATCCATCGGACTTGCCACGCTGTGCAATGGTGGCGGCGGAGCAGGAGCAATGGTAGTTAAAAAGGTGTAATATTAAACTAATACAGTTAAAAAGCATGTCCGGATGCTGATCCGGCATGCTTTTTTGTTTTGGCAGTAAAATGTAAACTCAATGACCTGCGATGATAAGACATCCACGTCTGGCTGTTCAGTATTTCCATGATGATTTCAGGAGGAGATTTTCCTTTTTCTCAGCACGTCCAGGAACGAGTATAAAGAAACAAGAAACCAAATTACCAAAATTAAAAAAAACTTATTCAAGATATCATTTATCCTCACAATGGCCTCATGATATTGCTGCAACAGGTAAAGCAATTTCTCCGGATCATTGATATCCTTCACATTGCCCGGATATCCAAAAGATTTTTAAACCGGACCAGGAGGTAAAGAAAACATCAAGAACATAATAAGCACTCCAAAACCGATCAGTGAAATTTTCATCCGGAAAACAGCATCATTGATTGGATCTTCTCCTGATCTGGATTTCCAGGCTGTAATGATGAGTACCAAAACAATGATGATACCTAGTGCTACCATGAAAACTGTGGAAAAGTCTGTTGATGGAAACATATTTTTAATTTTCAACTTGATTAATAGTGAATTCGATTCAGGTCTGACAAAATTATAAAAAACTGATCTGAATTCCAAACCTGCCAACAGATTCCAATATTAATCGTCAAATGATTGAACAATACACTCAATTATGCTCAGGATATTGTATCTTTCCAATTCCATAGCCCTGAATCAGTCATTTTGTCACGAAGTTTTGGTAATTTTGACATAATAGCGTTACTTTGCCGGAAAAAAAGGAATGTTCGACAATAAAGGAGGTGAAAAAATCATCGATGAGAAACGACAGGGAGAAATATTCGAGTTCATCGGCAATACTACCAAAGCGAGAAGGGTTTATATAGAAAGCTATGGTTGCCAGATGAACTTCAACGACTCTGAAATAGTTGCTGCCATTCTTGACCAGCATGGCTATCAACCCACCGGTGATCTGGATCAATCAGATCTGATCCTGGTCAATACCTGTTCTATAAGGGACAATGCCGAACAAAGCATCCGCAAGAGACTGGACATTTACAAAAAAGCCAAAAAAAACAATCCATCTTTAGTTGTCGGGGTTCTCGGATGCATGGCTGAGCGTCTGAAAGATGAATTGCTGGAAGAGAAAATGGTGGATATTGTGGTTGGGCCGGATGCTTACCGAAGCCTTCCCGAATTGATTGAGCAGGCGCAGTACGGCAACAAAGGGATCAATGTGTTGCTGAGCAAGGAAGAATTGTACGATGATATTCAGCCTGTGCGTATTGATTCCAACGGCGTTTCTGCCTTTGTTACGATCATGCGGGGATGTAACAATATGTGTTCATTTTGTGTCGTTCCGTTTACCAGGGGAAGGGAAAGAAGCCGTTCAGCTTACTCCATCATTGCTGAAGCGTTTGACTTGTTTGAAAAAGGATACCGGGAAGTGACACTTTTGGGCCAGAATGTGGACAGTTACTCCTGGACCAATCCTGAGGACGGTGCTCAAGTCAGTTTTGCCAGATTGCTTGCAATGGTTGCAGACATTGATCCGAAGCTGAGGGTCAGGTTTGCCACTTCACATCCTAAAGACATCACTGATGAAGTCATTCACACGATTGCCAGCTATCCGAATATCTGCAAGTACATCCACCTTCCGGTCCAGTCGGGCAGTAGCAGGATGCTGGAACTGATGAAGCGGACTTATGACCGGGAATGGTATCTTGATCGGGTGCGCAAAATCTACAGCGTAATTCCTGATGTGGCTATTTCCTCGGACATCATTGCAGGTTTTTGTACAGAAACAGAAGAAGATCACCAGGCAACACTGGATATGATCAGGGAAGTCAAATACAGCATGTCCTATATGTTTTATTATTCTGAACGTCCAAGAACATACGCTGAAAGAAATCTTAAGGATGACGTGCCCATTGAAGTCAAAAAACGTCGTCTGAACGAAATCATTCAATTGCAGAATGAGATCAGCCTGGAACATAATTCATCAGATCTGGGCAAGACTTTTGAAGTGCTTATTGAAGGTGACAGTAAGAAATCGGATGCTTTTTTCAAGGGAAGGACCACTCAAAATAAAATGGTTGTTTTCCCAAAAACCGAAAATACAGGCAAAGGCGACTATGTATGGGTGGAGATCACGGAAGCAAACAGCGCAACTTTAAAAGGAAAAATTGTAAATACCATATCATGAACAACTTGCAAGCCATAAAAAGGCGATTTGACATAGTCGGGAATTCTGAAATGCTGGACAGGGCATTGAGTACCGCAGTTCGCGTTGCCAACACAGACCTTACTGTCCTGATCCAGGGAGAAAGCGGCGTTGGTAAAGAGGTGTTCTCCAAGATCATACACAGTCTGAGCTCCAGGAAACATAATGAGTTCATCGCGATCAACTGTGGAGCCATACCCGCGGGTACGATCAATTCTGAGCTTTTCGGTCATGAAAAGGGCGCATTCACCGGTGCATTGAATGACCGAAAAGGTTATTTTGAAACCGTCAACGGTGGTAGTATTTTTTTGGATGAAATAGGTGAAATGCCACTGGATACACAGTCTTTTTTGCTCAGGGTGCTTGAATCAGGGGAATTTTTCCGGGTTGGTTCATCCAAAGTACAAAAAACCAATATCCGGGTGATTGCCGCAACCAATGTTGATTTAAAAGAGAAGATAAAATCTGGCAAATTCAGGGAAGACCTCTATTACCGGCTCAACACAGTGCCGATCTATGTACCACCGCTGAAGGAACGACCGGAAGACATCATATTGCTGGTGAAGAAATTCGCCCGCGATTTTTCTGAAAAATACGGCTCACCTACCATTGACCTGAACGACCAGGCTCAGATCCTGATGAGGACATACAGTTGGCCCGGAAATATACGCGAACTGAAAAATGTGATAGAACAACTTTCAGTTTTGTCTGAAGATAAAACTGTTTCAGCGGAAGAGCTGATCACGGTTTTGCCTGATATCCGTAAACGCAATCTTCCTTCAGTGTTCAGAAGTGATCATCTGGAAGAATCCGGTTATGCCGAAAGAGAGATCATGTACAAATTCCTTGTGGACATGAAAAAAGACCTGACTGATCTGAAATCACTGGTTTTTGAAATGATCAAAGCCAATAACCTTCATGTTCCTGAAGTGCTTAAAAACAATCCTGTCCTGATAAAATCCTATAGTCCCGATGAGTTGACCTATGCAGCTGAACCTGTGCATGAAGTGATCGATCTCAACCAGGTCAGCGACTTTCCTGAAGATAAACCCATCATCCTGGATAAAAAGGAACAGGAAAGATACCATGCAGAAGTAGTGGAATTCAATCTCAACCTGGAAGACATGGAAAAAGATCTCATCACCAAAGCACTGGACAAACACAGAGGAAAAAGAAAGCAGACAGCGGACGAACTGGGTATTTCTGAAAGGACTTTGTACCGGAAGATCAAACAATATAACATCCCAAATTAATGAAGATGAAGCAATTCATTGCAAGTATAACCGGATTGATTTTTCTTTTGCTCACTCTCAGCTCTTGTTTCTTCTATACATTTAAGGACATTTCCATTAAACCGGATGTCAACAGCTATTATGTCGAGAACATCACACTGAATACTAATGCGCCCGGTTCCATTCAGAATACCTTCACTGAGATGCTCAAACAAAAGATCAATACCGAAACCAGGCTAAGATATACTGAAAACGAACCGCATATCATTTTTGAAGGAAGCATTGACGGCTTTTCTGTTACTTCAACGGCAACTGACGCTCAGAATACTGCATCACTGAACAAGCTGGAGATCAGGATACGGGTAAAATATACCAATGAACTGCATCCCGATGAAAACTGGGAACAGACATTCAGTGATTTTGCCAATTTTGACAGGAATGTCAACCTGACCGATGTTCAGGATGCACTGATCAAGGAGATTTACGAACTCATCCTGGACAAGATCATCACAAGATCATTCAGCAACTGGTAGTTTGATCAGATCAATCCGGGATCAGCTTGAAGGTGTGTTTTAATACCTTTTGTATGTCCTCCTGATCCATGAGCATTCCCCTGTATTTACCTTCTACGAACATTTTGGTCTGATCACGGTAATGTCTGCTTACAAAATTACCTGATTGGCCTGTCGGATTGATATTTAAACCTTTTCCCGGATCTTTGAAATCGATCAGTATTCTCACAGTCGGCCCTGAGATCACCTGATGAACCTTTTCTCCGGTGAATTTATATTCCATTTTGCTCAATGTGCTGTTTCCACCCGGAATACTGTACGGACCTACATTGAACAGCTTGTTCAATGGCCATTTTTCACCTGCTGCGTGTTTAAAGCTGACCTTATGCACATCTCCCCACTGCCATTTGGATACCTTTGATCCCAGCTGGTCTTTCAACTCATCCGCTGTCATCTTGAAAGATCGTACAAAAATATCCCTGCGTGTTTCTTTTTGCGGTGTTCCGATATCATCCCACCATACCGATCCATCGTTATAAAACAAGTACTCCAATGACCTCCTGAACATATAGGAATAGTCGATCAGTCGGATCATTTTTGAACCCAGCTCATCTTCCATGCAATTGTTAGTTATATAATGGATCATCTTTTCCAGTATTACAGGACCGGCCTGATCGGTCTCATAGGAACCCTGCCATGCTTTCAAAGTATCAAAAACTTCCTTCTGAAAGTCATCATCCAATTCATTTCTTGAGATCATACCGAGCATCATTGAAGCCATATCATAGTATGGTGGTGCCATTACATCGAGTTGAAGTGCCTTCATATCCTCCAAATCCACTTTTCCTGCTTTGGAGAGAATTTCATGGATCCGCTCTATCCTGTGAGATTGAATATAATTGCCTGGCACAAAATGACTTCCGGATAAAACAGGGTCATTATTTGCTGTTGCGACATAACCTTCAGGCGCATTGATATTGTGAGGATGTTCTTCAAATTCCAGGTATCTGATGATCTCATCCTTGCCCGAAGCTCCGTCGAGTAATACCGACCTGTTAAGTCCCTCCCTGAATACTGGCAGCTTGCCGGTTGCCCACCAGGCATAATTGCCATCCTTGTCCCCGTAATTGACATACAGGCCGACGACATCCAACATGGGCATAGCAGCAGAAAAAGCCTCTATATTTTCAGCCTTGTTCATGGAATACATTGCCTGCATTGTTTGGGATTCAAACTCCAGAACAGTCCAGAACAGGGAAACCGGTGCGTCAGACAAATAGGCAATATTTGGATCCACATCGTTAACGATCGGGCCGTGCTTGGTGGAATAAACAGTCATTTTAACGTCATCACTGCCTTTGACACGGATGATCTCCTCCCTTTTGATCAAATCCTCCCACTGGTTTTTGTACATAACTTTATCAGGATCATCGGGATGTATGGTTTCCTGGTAATAATTGACATTATCAAAGGGGAATATGGTCAGTCCCCATGCTATGCTCCGGTTGTGCCCCAGCACACCAAACGGAACAAGAGGTAAATGGTGCCCGTAAAAATCCGTGCCCGGAAAACTGATATGCGCCTCGTACCAGGTTGCCGGTTGCCCGTAATCTATGTGCGTGTCATTGGCAAACAGAACTTTACCGCTTTTGGATTTTTGCGGACCGATGACCCATGAATTGCTGCCCCACCAAAGCGGAATACCATATTGCTGAAGTTTGGCACTCAACTTACTCAGCATACTGATCTCTGGTGTTTTAAGCGTATCTTTAGCGAGTTTTTTGGACAACTCCGGATCATCTGCAAGTTTCAGATCGCCAAGATACGGTTGACCCAGCTTTTTACCAATGTAGGCGGTCAATGCATCATCTTTTGTGGCATAAGAGAATGTCAATGACATGTAATTAATGATGGAATATATATCTTCCGGGGTAAAATCTTCTTTTGGAATACCGATCAATGTGTATTCAAGAGGTAATTTTTCATGATGAAGATAATGATTTACGCCTTTCAGATAGGCCAACACTGCTTTCTGGTAAGGTTCATCACTACCGCTCATGTATTTTTTTGCAGACATACGTGCCTTTTCATAAATACTGAGGGTTCGCATGAGTTTATCCACTTCAACCAGATCCTGTCCGAGCAATTCAGACAAGCGTCCTGAAGTCAGCCGTCTGAGCATATCCATCTGGAACAACCTGTCCTTTGCCTGTGCATATCCAAGTGCAAAATATGCATCTTCCTCATTTTCTGCCTGAATATGCGGAATACCATAGTGGTCATAGAGGATCGTCACCTCTTTATGCAAACCGGGAATTTTTGCAGTTCCATCATAATCAGGAGCAGTGGAACGCACATAAAAAAACAGTGCTGTCAGAATCACAACCAACACAATTAATGTATACAACAATGCTTTTCTTAATAGACCTCTAATTTTCATGATAAATTATTTTGAAGTGAATCAACATTTTCTGATTACCGAAAAACCAGCGTTTCCGTATGTGATTAATGCTTAATGAGAACTGAAGAAAACAATCCTATAAAAATAATATTTTTCAGGATTAAAAGCAATTTTTTCGATGTATTGGAGCAATAAATGTGATGTTTTCCCATTTTTCGCATTTTTTTTACGATTATATTCAACAGCAAATGATTCCGGAAAAGGATGTTGTTTCTATTGTAAACAGAAAAAAAATCCCCTTTATATGTGCTTTAAGTTATCTTTGCAGAAAATTTCTACCGGAAAATCCGATGAGTGAAACCTCTGTAAAATATGTCAATGATTATCTGGAAATGAATTGGAAAGAATTGTCGGACCTTTTTTCCAAATATCCGTACAGCCAAAAAATCACAGGGTTCATGAGTGTAAAAGCCCTTGAAGAACAATTTTTTGACCTGGACAATCCTGGCAAAAAAACATTTTTACAAGCCAATAACCCCGGAATACAATACGCCAACGTCATTCGTGATCTGGATAATCTGAAAGAAAAGCTAAAAAAAGTTGATCAGATTTCAGGATCACAGGACACTGTGCAAGGGACCATTGAGCAGCCAGTGGATCATGAGTCAGAAATGCTTTCAAACCCAAAGTTTACTGTGAATCAACAGGAAATTTCCTCCGGAAAGGCTGTTGTAAAAGGTACAACTACAAGCCGGGCATATCAGAGCGATTTTACCAGGTGGTTGTTGAAGCAAAACATCCAATTTGTACCAAAAGCGGTTGAAAAGGAGGACAAGACCATAGAAAAGGAAGTAAAACCGAACGATCCAAACCAGTTGAGAGAGGAGATCGTAAGCGAGCCTTTGGCTGCTTTATATGCTCAACAAGGCCTTATAAAAGAGGCAATTGAAATGTATACGAAATTAAGTTTGAAAATTCCAGATAAAAGTGCTTACTTTGCCGAAATTATTAAAAAACTAAAAAAAAGTAACTGATTTATGTTGACATTCATGGTAATCCTGATAGCGCTGGTAAGTGTGATGCTGATAGCAGTGATCCTCATTCAGAACCCGAAAGGTGGTGGAATCGATGCTACTTTTGGCGGTCAGGGAGCAAATCAGATGTTTGGCGCTGCCAAATCAACGGATTTTATTGAAAAATTGACATGGGGACTGGCCATCGCTTTGTTTGCTTTGAGTATTCTTACTACTTTAATGGTGGGTTCTGCCGGCGATCCAACCGGTTTGGACATTCCACTGCAATCACAGGGATAATCATTCGGACAAAAAATCTGCCGGTAAAAAAAGTTTACTGCAGAGAAAATGTACAAAACTGTTTCAAATTGGGAAATTATACCTTTTTTGGAATACAGCGATAAATGACCATTCTGTTTTCAGTATGGTCTTTTTTTTTAGACAGAGATCCAATATAAAACTTATTGTTCTTTATAAACGGTTGTAATCAAATTTGCGGGATCACACATCATTAATATGACAAGATCAGATGAATTCAGGCGGGCAATAAAGGAAGGTTACACTTTTCAATCTGAATCCTTCGTTCTGGGTGCCGGAATGCTGGATGGTAAAGTCCATAAGGAGGCTTTTGTTCGGTTACCTATTAAAACACTCAACAGACACGGATTGATCGGCGGGGCAACGGGAACGGGCAAGACAAAGACACTGCAGTTGATCGCCGAACAACTTTCAGCCTACGGAGTTCCTTCCCTGGTCATGGATGTCAAGGGAGATTTGAGTGGTATCGCGATGCAAGGCGAAGCTAAAACCTCCATACTGGACAGGCACGAAAAGATTGGCTGGCCATATATTCCGGGAGAAAGCCCGGTGGAGTTCCTATCCCTTTCAGGAGAAAAAGGTGTAAAACTCAGGGCAACTGTTTCCGAGTTTGGACCTGTATTGTTTTCAAAGATCCTCGAACTGAATGAAACCCAGAGCGGTGTGATCGGAGTGATCTTCAAATACAGTGATGATCAGGACTTTCCACTGGTTGACCTGGAAGATTTTAAAAATGTGATGAGGTATATCTCGGACGAAGGGAAATCCGAATTTGAAAGCCTGTATGGAAAGATATCCAGCACTTCAACAGGAACTATCCTCAGAAAAATTGTGGAACTGGAACAACAGGGAGCGGATGTATTTTTTGGTGAACCATCATTTGATATGCCTGACCTCGCACGCCTGGATGCCAATGGTAAAGGGATCATTTCTGTACTCAGACTCGTGGATATTCAGGACAGACCCAGGATGTTCTCCACGTTCATGTTGCAAATGCTGGCAGAGATCTATTCCGTATTCCCTGAAGTCGGTGATCCGGACAAGCCAAAACTGGTATTGTTTATCGACGAAGCGCACCTGATCTTCAATGAATCTTCCAAGGTTTTACTGAATCAGATAGAGATCATCATCAAACTCATCCGTTCCAAAGGCATAGGTGTAATTTTCATTACCCAGAATCCGGCAGACATACCGGAAGCAGTTTTGGGACAACTTGGGTTGAAAATCCAGCACGCATTGAGGGCATTTACTGCAAAAGACCGTAAAGCGATCAAACTCGCATCCGAAAACTATCCGGATTCGGATTTTTATGATACCGCTCAACTGCTCACTGAGTTGGGTATCGGTGAAGCGATGGTGACCGCCCTGAACGAGAAAGGTATCCCTACCCCTTTGGCGCATACTTATCTTCGCGCACCTCAATCACGAATGGATATCCTCACACCAACAGAAATAGACGACAAGGTAAGGCAATCGGTCCTCGTCAGAAAATATGAAAAAAAGCTGGATAGTACCAGCGCAAGAGAGATACTCAGTGCAAAAATAGATGATGCAAGGAATACTAAAAGAGATGTGGAATACAAGATCCCGGTTCCGCCTCCAAAGCCTGAAAAAAAAGTCAAAGGACCTTCAACACTGGAAAAAGTAGTTAAAAGTCCGGTAGCCAGGCAAATCGGAAACACGATAGCGCGGGAATTGACCAGGGGAATACTGGGTGTATTAGGAGTAAAATCGACCAACCGGAAAAGAAAATCCGGAGGCATTGGCAAATTTTGGTAAGCAATTGACATTAAAATATTATATTATGTTTAAATATTTGTCTTCCTTGATTTTAAGTTCACTGGGATGGAAAATTAAAGGAGCGTTTCCACACGAGGAAAAAAAACTGATCATTGTGGTCATGCACCATACTTCGAGCCTGGATTTTCCTCTGGGTTTGCTTGTGAGATCCAAACTTGGCTTCGAAGCCAATTTTGCCGGTAAATCAAGTCTTTTCAAACCGCCTTTTGGTTTTATTTTCAGAAAACTTGGTGGTTATCCGGTGGAAAGAGACCCTGCAAAAAAGAAGGGCAGTCTGACGGAAAGCATGATCCGTTTGTATGAACGTGAACCCAAACTGCGGATCGTATTTACCCCGGAAGGTACGAGGTCAAAAGTCAGCAAACTTAAGACAGGTTTTTGGACCATAGCCAAAGAAGCACATGTTCCGTTGCTTTATATAGATTTTGATGCATCTACCAAAACGGTCAGAATTGACAAAGCCCAGCCCCCCAAAGATACTTTTGAAGAACAATATGCATCCCTGAAAGCGTTTTTTGGGAATTCAAAAGGACTGAAACCTGAGTTGTCATTTACATTTGAGTAATTGATTGCTTTGATTCAAACACTTTTGGTCAACGTACAGAACTTGTAAGATTCTGTGCTGCAACAATCTATATAGTAATTGGAACAATCAAATAAATTGCGTTTCAGATCCTTCAGAACGTATAAAACTACATGAACATGAGAAAGATTTTATTGTCCGGATGGTTAATATTCATCGCTATCATTTCTTTTTACGGATGTAAAAAATGCGGAGAAAGTATTGATTTCGGAGATTTTGCTCTGCAGGACAGCAGCATAGCCAACTGGTTTCCTTATCTGGATAAGGATCAGCTCAGGTTTGAAAATCAGGATGGAGAAACTGTTGTTCTATCCATGGAATTCCGGGATCTGAATAAAACCACGGTCACTTTCAGGGAAACCTGCAATGAAGGTCTTTTCGATACCGCACAGGAATTTTACCATGGAGATTTTTTTCACACAAGGTACACAGCAGATCAGGAAGGAGATCATTTTGTTTTGGATATTTACCTTTATGTCACTCACATCAATGATTACACAAAACTGACCTTATATGATCAGGTGAGCTTCAATTCCGGCGTTTTCGGATCAAAGGGTGATCCCGGAGTTGGCGGAGCAGTTTCACAGGTAGCCAGTTATCGTGGCAACACCATTCCAGACAGTACGCTTGAATTTTTAAGTTGGGTGAATTATGCCGAATCTGTTGAGATACAAGGCAAAACATACGAGGATGTCTATTTCTTCCTGCGTGAAGGCGTCCCCTCTTTGTACGTTCAGAAATACAAAGGAATCATCGCATTTGCAGGATTTGACGGAGATTTATGGGTGATCAGATAAAAAATCTAGCGCTATTAAATTAGATTTACTATTTTAGCCTTCTCTTAGTGTGATTTATACGCTAAGATGGGTGAAATAAACAACCTTTTACTTTTAAAACCAAAGTTATGAAAAGAGTGATTTTCGTATTATCCTGTTTTTACCTTTTCACCAATTTATCTGCACAATATTATGTAAGAGGAGATCATAATGGCTGGGGGACCAGTAATCCATTGCTCCAAAGATCAACATTATATGGTGGAAGCACTTATGCAACTGTTTTAAGTGCCAGTTTTGATCAGGAGTTTAAAATTGCAAATGGCGATTATTCACATCAATGGGCAGGCGGATATTGGATCACTGAATATAATAAAAGATGGACAATTGGAGCAAATGGAGCAAATGCAATATGGAAAGGCACTCCAAATTCCCATATCGTTGTTGTTACAGAAAACCCCGGATCATTTGTTGGCCAACAACTCCCATCCGGGATCATGACGCTGTCAGCATTACCTGTTGGAATTACTTCTGTCTCACAGATTGGCACGGATCAGGGAGGAGGTAATTATCAGACTTTTTCCACCGGGCCGCAAACCATCAATATTACTTTATCTGCAGCCAAATC
Organism: uncultured Saprospiraceae bacterium; assembly: GCA_964594045.1. GTDB lineage: Bacteria > Bacteroidota > Bacteroidia > Chitinophagales > Saprospiraceae > UBA2365. The sequence continues at coordinate 51,705 of CAZQKR010000005.1, forward strand.
ACCTGAAGAAAACATTTATCTAAGATATACTACAAACAACTGGGCTTCAAGCAACTGGGTTCTGGCTACAGGATCAGGTACAAGTTATTCAGCAATTATACCAGGTCAAGCCAACGGAACAATTATCAGTTATTATGTATTAAGTACCACTTTGACTTTTCCACATGGAGATCTTGAATTTCACCCTAATTTGATGACTATAAATTACAATAATAATAATGGCATCAACTTCACTTACACGATAAATATTTCATTAGCCACAAGCATTTTGTCACTTGAAGTCATCAAAGATGGAGTCAATGATGTAATTATAAACTGGGTCGCAACAAACAATAGAAACATTGATTCATTTGAAGTGGAATTTGGCCAGGGAAAAGAATTTACCTCAATAACAAAACTTAATGCCGGGAATCAGAAAGAGGACACATACTATTCTTTTAAACACCTTTATGTACCAGAAGGCACCAATTATTACAGGGTAAAAATGATTGACAAAGACAAAAGTATTAGTTATTCAAAAACTGTTTCAGTGGAAATTGACCACAGCCATCCAATTTTGCTACCAAATCCAAATAACGGACAATTTACATTGAAAGGATTGCCTGATGGAAAAACTCGAATCAGCATATTTGACCAAACCGGAAAACTTATTCTGGTAACCTATTCAATCGACAGCCAACAAGAAATGAATTACCAGTCACTTAGTCCCGGTAAATATTTCATCACTCTCCAAAATGGAACTTTTCAAAAATCTGTCATGTTCCAAAAGTTTTAAGTTGTGATATATGTTAAGAAAAAACAATCATCAGACTTTTGGTGGTTGTTTTTTTTCAATGACCAGGAAAACCAGATAAAATGCATTTAGGAACAGATAATAAATGCGTATATTTAAACTTTGCAAGCTAATCAAGTTGAAAAAGCTATATTTTCTATTTGCCGGATTTCTCTTTTGCCTCAATGCCAGCGGCCAGCATACCCCTATGATCACCAATTACAAAGCTTCAGACTATAAAGCCCACAACCAAAACTGGTCCTTGACGCAATGCTCCAACAGGATGATGTTTTCAGCAAACACCTACGGCTTGCTCTCATTCGACGGAAACAGCTGGAAACTCAACAAATTGAAGTCTAACAAACTGCTTCGGTCAGTCTTTGCAAAAGGCAAAAGAATTTATTCAGGAGCTTTTGAGGAAATCGGATACTGGGAAGAAAATGAGTGTGGCAAGATGCAATTTACAGATCTGACCTCAAAAATTGATGTCAATTGGCTGAAAAATGAGGAGTTCTGGCACATCACAGCCAACGAAAAATACGTTTTCTTTCAATCCTTTTCAGTTTTACTGGCTTATGACGGCCAAAAATTCAGAAGAATACCAGTTCAGGGTTCCATCATGTTTCTCCAATTCATTCAGGGAAAAGGCTATTTCCAGGCACTGGAGCATGGAATTTTTGTTTTGGACAATAAATTGAATACCCGGTTTTTAAAGAATTCGGGTTTTTTCAGAAATAAGATCATTTCGGGAATATTGCCGTATCAAGAGACCAATTCTCTTTTGATCACAACACATTCAGATGGAATTTTCATTTACAATGACGGTAAAATCACGGAATGGAGGGCTGATCTGAACAAATATTTCCAGGCTTCGCAGATCAATAAAGCTTTGGTCACACATGATCAGCAAATCGTTCTCGGCACTATACGGGATGGCGTACTGATATTCGACAAGTCGAGAGAACTCCAATACCACATCAACACATCAAACGGCATACAGAACAATACCATTCTGGCGCTCATAGAAGATCAGGACAAGAACATCTGGATAGGTCTGGATAAAGGGATTTCCATGATAGATATGTCTCAAGAATTTCTGCAGTTCAGGGACATCAGCGGGCAGATCGGTTCAGTGTACACCATAGCTGAACTGGATTCCGTGCTCTACCTGGGAACCAACCAGGGAGTGTATTTCCACGATATGAAAAGAGGGGTCAGTACGGGCTCTCAACTTGCTTTTACACTTGTTGAAGGTTCACAGGGACAGGTCTGGCAACTGCTGCCACTCAAAAACCAATTGTTCTGCGGTCACAATGAGGGTAGTTTCCTGATCAGTAACCAAAAAGCGATTAAAATCTCACCCGTCACAGGTGGTTGGTACAATGAGTTTGACAGCATAAAAGATGGAGAGAAAATTTTGCTTCAGGGCAATTATACCGGACTCTGCGTGTTCAGTTATGCAGGTGAGTCAATCCGTTTTTTGCACAAGGTCAACGGTTACAGCCAGCCGGTGAAAAAATTCATTGCGGATGGACAATACCTTTGGGTATGTAACCAAAACTCAGGAGTCAAGCGCCTGAAACTGGACGAAAACTACAAAAATGTACTGGAAGTAATAAGCTATGATAAAAAACGCGGGCTTTCTCAAAAAAACAACCTTGATCTGGTGAGATTCAATGATCAGATCATGGTTTGGGACGGTGAAACCCATTTTCATTATGATCAAAAAAAAGACATTTTTGTTGAGGATAGCTCGATGAGAATTTATGAAAAAGGATTCATTATCAGGTCTTTGGATAACAAAAACTGGCTAAGAATATACCAGGACAAAGCAGTCAGGATGTTTGGTCAACAGGAAATGGAACAAATCCCGTTGATATTCAACAGGGACTACCACAATGCGGTGGTACTCAATACTTTCCAGTTTGCCTATTGTATGGATGACGGTTATATCATCCAGAACAGGCAAGAGAGGGCCATGAGTAAAAATTCAGTTCAGGATAGCATCCAGATCCGCCTTCATGGAAAGGAGGGTAAATGTTTTCTGGTCATACCCGGCAGGCACACAAAAATTCCATACTCCGATAACGATGTAACTGTTGTTTTCAGGGATCTGGATTTCAGACCAGGCAAAACCTACCGGTACAGGATTTTACCGACATCTGCAACATGGAAACTAATTGACAATAATTCAAAACTGGAACTGAGCAACCTGCGTGCAGGAAAATACAACCTCGAGATCAGGCGGTCAGACGGAACCTACGGTAAAATAAACTTTGAAATACTCCCTCCCTGGTATCTGAGCCATTTCACAATTTTCATGTATATCATCATGGCTGGTGCAGGAATTTATCTGGTCAATCGCTACTATACGAAAAAACTGAAGCAAACAAAAGCTAAAATGCTTTCAGAACAAGCCAGATTGATCAAGGAACACACCATGGAAATTGAAAACCAACGCCTGGTCAGTGAAAATTTGTACAAAAACAAAGAATTGGCTAATGTAACTATGCATCTGATTCAGAAAAATGAGATCCTGAGCGAAATAAAAGGTGAACTTACTCAATTGAAATACCAGGCAGACCAGAAGCATTTATCAAGAGAAATACAATCTATTCTGAAACAGATCAACCAAAACCTGACTTTAGAGGAAGATAAAAGACTTTTTGACACCAGTTTCGATGAAGTCCACGAGACTTTTCTGAAGACACTTAAAAGTAAATTTCCAAGTCTTTCACAGGATGACCTCAAACTTGCAGCTTTTCTGAGGATGAATCTGACATCCAAGGAAATCGCACCACTTTTCAATATATCCATTCGCGGAATGGAAAATAAACGCTATCGTTTACGTAAAAAACTCAGGCTGGAAAGCGATGTCAATCTTACGGATTACTTCAATCAAATCATAATTTGACCGGTTTACCAAAACAATTCATTTCCAAGTCCATAATCCTGAAGTTGGCGTAGTCATGGCGTACCACTTTTCATACAATAATTGTTAATATATTCTATATTTGTTGGTGCTATTTATTTTGAATAAAAAAATCAACAAAAACCTTGTCTGAATTGTTGATTTACAGGTAAACAAAATAATAATTTCGCATAATCCCGTGTATCTCAGTGATTGTATCGCAATCAATTATTAATTGCAAAATATATACATTAACTATGAAAAACTCAACACTATGACCCGTTGGATTAAACTACCCGTATTGTTTGTTTGCTTTTTACTACTGTCTGCAAATGCATTTACCCAAAATATTAATGTTACCGGAACAGTAAAAGATTTCAAAACCGGAGAACCCATCATTGGTGCGGCAATTTTGGTGAAAGCTACCAATGAAGGTGTGGTAACGGATTTTGAAGGTCAATTTGAGATTTCAGTTGCACGGGATGCGATCCTGGAAATATCATATCTCGGCTACTCGACACAGGAGATTAAAGTTTTGGATGCAAAGCCGCTGTCAATCTTACTTAAAACGGAGGATATTCTTTTGGAGCAGGTAGTCGTAGTAGGATATGGTGTGCAGCGGAAGGTGGATGTTACCGGATCAACCGTAAGCGTAAAGGGAGAAGAACTGGCTAAACAGCCTGTTATGACAGCCACCCAGGCTTTGCAGGGAAAAGTTGCGGGGGTACAGGTCATTTCAAGCGGTAAACCTGGATCCTCACCCAATATCAGAATTCGCGGAACCGGGACAGCAATAGCAGGAACTGCAGCTCTGTTCGTTGTCGACGGTGTTTTGACAGATGACATCAGCAATATCAATACTTCCGAGATCGTTAATATGGATGTGCTGAAGGACGCTTCCAGCACTGCGATCTATGGCGCAAGAGGCGCTAATGGTGTTGTGATCATCACCACCAAAAAAGGTCAGAGCGGAGCAACCAAAATCAACTATAATAACTTTTTAGGTATACGGAATGCAGCGAACCTGATCAGAATGGCAAATGCACTGGAATACGCCAATTATGCCTCAGCTGCAACAGGTTTTAACATCGAAGCCGGCGATGTAAGTACTGACTGGTACGGTGAAATCCTGAGAACCGCATTTACACATAATCATAACCTTTCATTGTCAGGCGGTTCTGATCAGATGACACATTTTCTGAGCTTTGGATACCTGGAAGATGAAGGTATCGTACTGAACAATAAATTCAAACGATTCAACCTCAGGACAAATCTGGATTACAAAATCAATCCATATTTCAATTTTGGGATCAACGGATCCTTTTCACAATCCAATGACCAGGATGTTAACCTGGGAACTGCCTACAACAACGCATATCGTGCAGCACCGATCATCCCCGGAATTGTGGATGGAAGATACGGCAATACATCTCAGTATCAAAACGTTGGCAATCCCATACTGGATCTGAACAACAATGACAACCTGGCAGTGAGGAACCGTATTCAGGCATCCGGATATTTTGAATTGAAGCCAATTGCAGGGCTAAGTATTAAATCCATGATAGGTACTGACCTGATCAACGGTAATTCAAGAAATTATAACTATAAATTTCTCAATGATGAGGTGACCTTCATCACCCCAGGAGGAAATCAAAGGTCACCCAAGAGTGCTTTATCCGTTTCCAACGATAACAGCTTCAGATGGGTTTGGGACAATTTTGCAACCTATACAACCAATTTTGGAAAAAACTATCTCTCTTTCATGGCGGGGACAACCGCAGAAAAATATACACTGGCCTGGGCATCTGCTTACAGGCAGGATGTTCCGGAAGTCGAGGATCTTTGGTATATCACCACAGGTAATGCCAATACTTCTACCAACAATGGCAGCGGAGATAAATGGACCAGAAATTCCTATATTTCAAGGGTGAATTACAATTTTGATGACAAATACATATTTACAGCTACACTGAGAGCGGATGGAAGTTCCAGGATTGCCAAAGAGAACAGGTGGGGATTTTTCCCTTCTGCCGGATTGGCATGGGTACTGACCAATGAACCTTTCCTGGAAAACCAGCGGGTTTTTGAAACATTGCGTCTTCGCACTTCATGGGGACGAGTTGGTAATGACCGTGTACCATCAGATGCTTTCACCGTGACTGTAACCCCAAACCTGGCCTACCCCTTTGGAGGAGGGATAGCTACACCGGGAAGTGCGATCACACAGATCAAGGACCCGAACCTCAAATGGGAAACAACCGAGGAATTCGATCTTGCACTCGAATATGCTTTGCTCCAGGGAAAATTATATGGAGAGATCGGGTTCTATGATAAAAAATCCAGGGACCTGCTGATCAATGTCAAGGTTCCGGCTGTTGTCGGAGATGAAGACGGGGTCGTATTGACCAATGCGGCATCCATCAGAAATACTGGTTTTGAATTTTCAACTAACTGGAGAAACAGGATCAATGATCAATCCAGTTATAAGATCGGACTGAATGTCACGATCAACCAAAATGATGTGATCGGTCTGAACGGTGGCCAACCTATCCTGGATGGCGGTATCGGTGCCGGCCAGGTGTTCACTACAAAAACAGATAACGGCAATCCGGTAGGTAGTTTCTATGTTTACGAAGTGCTGGGTGTTTTCCAGAACGGTGAAGAGATCAATGCCTACATTTCGTCAAAGGGACAAATTATCCAGCCAAGTGCTTCACCCGGAGACTTTAAATACCGTGATCTGAATGACGACGGCAGGATCGATGACAAAGACAGGGTATTTGTTGGTTCTTACCAGCCTAAAGCTTATTTTGGTATTGACGGTGAATATACCTATAAGGCGTTCAGTCTGAGTTTTGATATCTATGGCAATATCGGGAATAAGGTTTACAATGGTAAAAAAGCCTTAAGACTGAGCGGACTGGATAATGTGGAGCGTTCATTGGCTTATGACAGGTGGACTCCCAACAGCGGTATACAGGATGAACCGGGAGCAAACGCCGGATATCTGCCTGCATCCACATATTATGTCGAGTCCGGCGATTTCATCAGGCTCAATAACATCAGTCTTTCCTATGAATTGCCTAAAAAACTGCTTTCCAGGGCAAAATTGACGGGAGCACGGTTCTTTGTAACAGGACAAAATGTTTTTACTCTTAAGAAGTATAGCGGATTCACTGCAGAACTGCCTGCAGATTCTCCGACAAGAGCAGGTATTGAAATGAATGCATATCCTACAACAAGGACAATTGCTTGTGGTGTAAACTTTTCATTGTAAACAAAAAAAAACTGAAAAATGAAAAATAATTCCATCATTTATCTATTTGGTTTTATTGCCCTGTTAAGCCTTTCTGCCTGCACAGCGGATTTTCTGGATGTACCGGTCCAGGGAGCAGGGACAGCAGCAACAGATCCCAATTTTGCTGAAAATCTGGTTACAGGCGTTTACAATACCCTGATTTCAGGAGATGCATTCGGAAGTGGAGATACACATGGTATCGCATTCATTTCCACCACCAACATCATGTCAGACGATGCTGATAAAGGCAGCACGCCAAATGACCAGATCGGTATTATAGGGGAGCTGGACAACTTCACCCACGGACCAACCAATATTTTTGTGGGTTCACTGTGGAATGGTCACTATAATGCTATAGCCAAATGCAACCAGGCTGTTAAGGCACTGGAAACTGCAACAGTGGATGAAAACACCAGAAACAGATGGCTGGGTGAAGTGAGGTTTCTGAGAGCTTATTACTATTTTAATCTGGTCCGTTACTACGGAGGAGTTCCTGCAGTTCTCCGTGTACCTGAAAGTGCAAAAGACGCCAATGATGATCCTGTATTTCAAACCAGGGCGTCTGTGGACGATATTTATAAGATCGTCACAGAAGACCTGGAATTTGCTGTTGCCAATACCCCTCTCAGAAACCAGACCCAGGCTGGTCGCATCAATAAAGGTACAGCTCAGTCCATGCTGGCAAAGGTTTATTTGTATCGTAAAAACTGGCAAAAAGTACTTGATCTCACCACGGAAGTGATCAACAGCGGACAATACGCCTTGCTGAATGAGTATGCAAAGATCTGGAGATTTGCAGGTAACAATTCCAGCGAATCCATTTTTGAAGTACAGACGGGCACATTCAATAATACCGACTTCGGAGTGAGAGGATATTGTGTATGGCAAGGTCCGAGAGTGGGTGGAAAAGGAGGCTGGACTGACCTCGGTTTCGGATTCTGTACGCCTTCCAGACAATTCGTCGATTCATACGAACCCGGTGACATCAGAAAAGATGCAACTATCATCGTGATTGATGATTCAGGCACGCATACGGGAACCATCCTTTATGACGGATACAGGATCCCAAGTAAAGATTCCATTGAGAATTATTTTTACAATTATAAGGCTTACCACAGCGAACTGAAGAAAGATGAACCATTTTTGGGCAATAGAGATAATAAACAGAAAAATATACATATTTTAAGGTATGCCGACGTTATATTGATGCAGGCTGAAGCGGCAAATGAATTGGGAAATAGCTCGCTGGCCGTGGACAACCTGAATCTGATCAGAAACAGGGCAGGACTGGAAGATATCAATCCCGCACCCGGGACCGCATTAAGAGAAGCGATCTGGAGAGAACGAAGGTATGAGCTGGCTTTGGAACACGACAGATTTTTTGACATTGTAAGACAGGGACGGGCAGGACAGATCATGAGAGCAGCCGGCAAAAATTTTGTTGACGGCAAGCACGAATTGCTTCCTATACCAGCACTTCAGATTGAGCTGAGCGGAGGAAGTCTCTTACAAAATCCTGGATATTAATTTATTAAATAGACTTTGTATTAATTATTGTTAACATTAAAATTTGTAAAATGAAAGCAAAAACTCTTTCTTTTATTTTCGCTGCACTTGTTGGAGCGAGTATGTTTTTAGGTATCACTTCTTGTGGAGAAGAAGAACTTCCTCCAATTGACGGATACAATAACTCAGATGAAGTTGCATCCACCAATCTGGTTGCACATTGGGGATTCGAAGGTGATGGTAAAGAAACCAAATCCGGAGCTGCTCCTTCAAGTTCAATCAATGCAACTTATGTTGACGGACTTTATGAAGGTGGTAAAGCAGTGAAATTCGCCGCTGGATACCTTGCATACAATGAAATTGCAGCTTTGAACAGCCTGCCCAACATGACGGTTTCAGTATGGGCTAACTTTGACAACAATGGTACTCATCCAACTCCGTTCTTCAGCATGACCAGAGCTAATGAATGGGCAGGAAACATCAACCTGATGGCTGAAACCGGCTGGAAACAAGCCGGAAAAGATACTTTGATCGTAAAAGGATTGGTCGTAACCAATAAGGATGGAAATCCTTCATGGCAGGATTCAAGAAATGAACCTTCCAAAGGTGGCGTTCAGGTTCCTAAAGGAATCAATACTTGGAAACACATGGTGATGACATGGGACGGCGCAACTTCTCTGTTCAAAATTTATGTGGATGGTGTGAAAGTAAGCAACCCGGAATGGGAACAGAGAGGAACAACTGGTCCGCTTAATTTCTACACACCTACAAAACCTTTGATCGGCGCATGGGGTACCAACGTACCTGGAGGCGGAACTGCTGAAGCATGGCAAAAAGCTATGACCGGTAGTGTCGATGAACTCAGAGTGTACAACAAAGCCCTCACCGATGCAGAGATCGGAGCTTTGTACAAACTGGAAAAAGCCGGAAGATAGTCTGGAGAAATTTTCATACAGTGGAGAAGGCCATTTGCCTTTCTCCACTTTTTTACCCAATTTTCAGACTGCTTGTTTCAAACATTTTAAGAATATGCCTGTTTGTTCAGACAAGCAGTAGGTTTTTTTTGTCATTACCAGTCCCTCAGATCAAGGAATTTTGGATATTAAACCCTGATAATGATTAAAAAATACACATGAAACAAACATATTTTGGTTTATTGATCCTGTTGCTGTTCTTTAGCTCCTGTGACCCTCAGGAGTCACCGCCTGAATCAATGAATTTGACACGCCTGTACATCAATGGGATTGAAACCAATGATTTCAAGGGATCTACCATTATGCCGGAGATCAGGGTCAGTTTTTCCGAACCAGTTGACCTGAATACCGCTTATAACACAATAGTTTTGAGCACCTTCGGCACTCCGGCTGATTTGGTCATTAGCACAGACAACAATGATTCCACATTGGTAGTCAGACCTGAAAGCCCTTTGAAATATATCACCAAATACGATTTCATCATTTACAATCAACTGATGTCGGTCAAAGGCGCAACCTTAAACAATGCTGTTCAGGTCAGCCTTACCACAGAAATTGATCCAACACCTAAATTTTCAGAACTTTCTGATGATGAATTACTTACGCTCGTACAGGAACAAACATTCAGGTATTTTTGGGATTTTGCGCACCCTGTTTCCGGCCTTGCAAGGGAAAGGAACAATTCGGGAGACCTGGTTACTTCAGGCGGTTCAGGGTTTGGTATCATGAGTATTCCAGTAGCAGTCAACAGAGGTTTTATCACCCGACAACAAGGCCTTGAAAGACTGCTCACCATTACTGATTTTCTGTTGAATAAAGCAGACAGGTTCCACGGCGTATTTCCTCACTGGTTGAACGGTGCTACGGGAAAAACCATTCCATTCAGTACCAAGGATGACGGAGGAGATCTTGTCGAAACCTCCTTTCTCATCGCAGGCTTACTCACCGTTTCTATTTATTTTGATGAAAATAACCCGGAAGAAAGTCTTTTAAGACAAAACATCAAAGAAATCTGGGAGTCAGTTGAATGGTCCTGGCACACCAAAAATGATCAGAAAGTGCTTTACTGGCACTGGTCACCAAAATATAACTGGGAAATGAACCATCAGATCAGAGGCTGGAATGAAGCACTGATCACTTACGTACTTGCGGCTTCATCCCCTACCCACCCTGTTTCTAAAGAAGTATATGAGCAAGGCTGGGCCATGAACGGCGGAATGAAGAACGGTAAAAGTTTTTATGGCATCAACTTGCCTTTGGGTTATGACTATGGAGGTCCATTGTTTTTTGAACATTATTCTTTTCTTGGAATTGACCCTGAAGGGCTGACAGATCAATATGCAAATTACTGGGACCAGGCTGTAAATCACTCGAGGATCAACCATGCTTACTGCGTAGCCAATCCAAAGAATTACTACGGCTACAGCCAGAATTGCTGGGGCCTGACAGCAAGTGACAATAATACCGGTTACAGTGCGCATAGTCCAACCAATGACAAAGGGATCATCACCCCGACAGCAGCACTCTCCTCCATGCCGTTTACCCCAAAAGAATCCATGGATGCCCTGAATTACTTCTTTTATATTCTTGGGGATAAAACATTCAAAGAGTATGGTTTCATCGATGCATTCAGCCTGCATCACGGCTGGTTTGCATCTTCATTTCTAGCAATAGATCAGGGTCCGGTCATCATCATGATTGAAAACCACCGTACTGAACTGATATGGAATTTGTTGATGCAGCATGCGGATGTCAGACAGGGACTGATCAAATTAGGATTTTCCAGCACCAAATATAATTTTTGAAGAATCATACAAATGCTGAAAAAATGCTTACGAATTCTATATTAAATATTTGGCAATCCACAAAAAAAACCAGAAACATGCTATTAGCTCTTTCCCTCTATAAGTTTACTGGTTGGACCCCTGTTTTTTTGATTTTTTTTTTAATCACCAACCTTTCACTCCAGGGACAATCAGGTCGCTCAGGGAAAATTACTGATAATAAACCGGAACAAGGATATGCCTACGTCCTCCATCAACCATATGACCTGTCAACGCCAAAACCTTTGATCATTTTTCTACACGGTTCAGGAGAAAAAGGCGACGACCTTGAACTGGTTAAAGTACATGGCCCTTTAAAATATCTGAAAAAGGACTATCTGGATGCTTATGTACTGGCACCTCAATGTCCTGCCAATGCTTACTGGGAAAATGGAAAACTCGATGCGCTGATCCACAAAATCATAGCCGAAAATCAAATCGATACCAAAAGCATCCATCTGACCGGATTAAGTATGGGCGCATGGGGTGCATGGAACTATGCAGTTCACAAGCCAGAAACCCTTGCATCACTTGTTCCGATCGCAGGTTTTGTCGATAGGATACCTATGCTGGAAGCATGTAACTTAAAAGGAATACCCATTCGGATTTATCACGGATTGCTGGATGAAGTGGTGGATGTTTTTTATTCCAAAGAGATATTTACAAGGATCCGCGCTTGTTCAAATGAAGTTGAACTGACCATTTTTTCCGATGCAAATCACGATAGTTGGACAAGGGTTTACGACCAGAGAGAAATCTATGACTGGATGCTGGAAAAGAAAAAATTATGATCATTTTCCCATTTGGAATTACTTTTCAATGGCTGCTGATCCCAGATGTGGGATAGCATTTAGAAGGTTCCAGGCTTTAAATCAGCTGGAGTTGGATTATTGACCGGATCAGATATCATACGCTTCACTGATCAGAAACTGATCGAGCTTTAATAACAGATTGTTGTTCAATTGTTTTCCATCCCTAACCTGATTGGAATTACATTGAAAAACAAAAGATTGCAAATCCATTTAAAGAGTTGCCAAAAGTAATATCGTGACCTGGTTAAAAATTAATTTTTTGTTTTATATATAAATTTATAATAATGAGTTATTTAAAGAATCTAATTTTTTTTTCAATTATTTTAATAACGCTTTATTCATGTAAATCGTCAAGCGAATTCGCTTACATTTCAAATGGAAAAATTGACTACGTTTTCACCGCTGAGGATGAGGATATGCTGGATTCCATCCAGAAAAAGACGTTTTTGTTCTTTTTAAATGAACACCATCCCCGGAAAGGGATTGTGAAAGACCGTGCTTTGCATGGTGCTCCATCCAGTATTGCAGCAACAGGTTTTGGTCTGCCATCCTTTGCGATAGCAGTTGAGCGCAACTGGATAACCAGGGAACAAGCCGCAGAGATCACGCTTAATACCCTGAAGTTTTTTGCGGAATCGGCCCAGAACGATCAACCAAATTCTACAGGATACAAAGGATTTTACTACCATTTTTTAAAAATGGACAACGGTTTAAGGGAATGGAATTGTGAACTTTCCAGCATAGATACCGGTCTCTTGATGATGGGTGTCATTTTTGCCAGAAATTACTATAATGGCAATAATGAAACTGAAAAAAAGATAAGGGAATTGGCAGGTTTTTTGCTGGGCAGACTTGATTGGGACTTTTTCTACATGCCTGACACCTCCAGACATCCCCATACGCTGTCAATGGGCTGGAAACCTGAAGAAGGCATGCTCAATTTTGGTTGGCATGGCTATAATGAAGGTCTATTCCTTTATATCCTGGCAGCCGGCACGGGATGGGACAAAGCAGAGAAAAGTTATGACGCATGGCTTTCCACTTATAAATGGAAGACACCGTACGAAGGACTTTCCCACGTGGCTTTTCCGCCATTGTTCGGCCATCAGTTCTCTCATGCCTTTATCGATTTCAGAGGACTATATGATGGGTACATGGCCAAAAAAGGTATAGATTACTTCGAAAATTCAAGGAGAGCTACCCTGGTTCAACAAAAATATGCTATTGAAAATCCGCACGGACATGTTGGCTACGATGCTTTGTGCTGGGGCGTAACTGCAAGTGACGGACCCGGAGAAACATATAATTTTGGTGATAAAAAGTTTATTGGTTATGCAGGCAGAGGTACGAGTGGACCAGATTACAATTATTACGACGACGGGACCATCGCACCATACGGGGCTATGTCTTCCCTGCCATTTGAACCTGAGCTTGTCCTTGCCACCGCAAGATCTTTTCTGGATCGGTATGGGGATAGAATTTGGGGAAAATATGGTTTTTTTGATGCATTCAACCTGACAGCCGACTGGGTAGACAATGATTACATCGGTATCGACCAGGGACCGATGCTGATCATGATCGAAAATTCCCGGTCTGGCCTGGTATGGAATTATGTGATGAAGGACCCGGTCATCCAGAATGGACTCAAAAGACTGGGTTTTAAATACATTCGCAAGGAAACAAAATAATCGACAGCTTTGGAATGAATGCTGATCATGTTCGTTTTCAGCCAAATGGCATCGATGCTAAAAAGGATCATTTTCTGTTTGGAGATAATAGCAATATAAAATTCATATCGATTTAATATAAAAACTTATTATAATTTATAATTGGTTGTAAATATATTTATTATGATAAATTTTAAATTAGGTATTAAAAGGAGCAATATCATATGTACAGTATTGTTGTTGTCGGCCTTTACGGCTTCTGGGCAACAGCAATTGCTGGACGGGATGGATCACCTGAAGAATTGGGAAATGATCCGATCGGACGGAGTGACTCTCGGTTTAGACCTTGAAGACGGAGTTCAGGGAAAAGCGATCCGGTTTGATTATGATTTTACAAAAGGAACAGGATATGGCGGTTTTCAGAAAGTTTTCCCCATCGACCTCCCTGAAAACTATGAATTCAGTTTTTATCTCAAAGCGGATTCGCCGGCAAATAATTTTGAGATCAAATTCATTGACGCTTCAGGCAATAACGTCTGGTGGGTCAATAACCGCAATTTTGACTTTCCCGGAAAATGGAAAAAGATCAGGATCAAAAAACGCCATATTGAATTTGCCTGGGGGCCAACAGAAAACAAAGTTTTACACAATATACACAAAATAGAATTCACTGTTGCCTCCTTCGTTGGTGGTAAAGGCTCGATCTGGGTAGATGAACTCAATTTTGAGCCTCTTGATCCTCCTGTTGAGCATTATCCTTTACCTGTAATAACCTCCAATTCCACTGCACGCCAAAGCTCCACGAAATACCTCACTGACGGTAATCCTTCTACTGCCTGGTTTGCCAAAAAAAATAAAACTCAGTTCATAGACATCGATTTTACCATGAAACGGGAATTTGGAGGACTGGATATTGAATGGGTTCCTGCTGAGTCGGCAAATCAGTTTGAAGTAATGCTTTCGGATGATAAAAAATCCTGGGAAAAAGCATACATTGTCGTGAATAATTTAGGCAACAGGAGTTTTATCCCACTTCCTGAGGCAGATGCTAAGTATATGCGCATCAATTTTAAGGCCGGTAACTCCGTAAAAGGTATTGGCATCCGGGAAATCAGATTTTTAAGTATCCGGGAATCCATGAACCTGAATCATTTTTTCCAATACTCAGCTCAAAATTCACCTGAAGGACACTATCCCAGATATTTTTTGGGTCAGGCTTCATACTGGACCATTTCCGGGGTAAACAATGACACTAAAGAAGCCCTGATCAATGAAGACGGAATGGTAGAACTGGAAAAGCAAGGTTTTTCAATTGAACCGATTGTCCGTACAGGCGACCAACTTTTCAACTGGCACAATGCCAAAATCTCCCAAAAAATGGGCAATTCCTCCGATCCGGATGAATTTTCATTCCTGCCTTCCGTCGAATGGGAGTGCGGAAATGTTAGCTTTAAAACAGAACTCACGTCGGGAGGAACACCCAATACATCATCTGCCATATATATCAGGTATTCTGTTGAAAACCGTGGCAATACCACGGAAAATGTGAACTTAAACCTGCTACTGAGGCCTTTCCAGGTAAATCCGTACTACCAGTTTTTAAACTTACCCGGTGGAACTGGTAAGATCAATCTTTTGGAAAAGTTGGATGAAAGTACCATTCGCGTGAATGATAAATACATTTTCTCAGAAAAACCTTTTAATTCCTTTGGCGCTGCCGGTTTTGATACAGGAAATCCCGTTGAACTCATTCAGAAAAACCAATTTCCTGCCCTCCGGAAAATCTACGATTCATCAGGCCTGGCAAACGGCGTAATGGTTTATGATATTGTGCTCAAACCACAGGAAAAACAGGAATTTATGCTCAAAATCCCTTACCATCAGGCAAATATTGAACTGGAAAAGACCGGTAGGGAATCTTATGCTGAGATTTTCAAAACTTCTGTTGACTACTGGGACAACAAGGTCAATCATATCCGGTTCAACCTTCCGGAATCCGGTGACAAAATAGTCAACACCTTTAAATCCAACCTGATCTATATTCTGATGAACCGCGATCATGCCGGTATCCAACCAGGATCAAGGTCTTACGAACGGAGTTGGATCAGAGACGGTTCCCTGACCTCTTCAGCACTTTTAAAATCTGGTATTGTTGAAGAAGTAAGGGATTTCATAAATTGGTACGGGGATCATCTTTACGATAATGGGAAGGTACCCTGCGTGGTGGATTTTCGTGGTCCGGATCCTGTCCCTGAACACGACAGTCACGGACAATTCATTTACCTCATAAGGGAATATTTCAATTTTACACGCGATACTGCATTTTTACAGGCTAAAAATCCACAGATCCTTAAAGTAGTGGACTATATCGAGTCACTGATTGCGGAAAGGTCAACATCTGAATACATCACTGGTCCGGATACGCTCCGTGCTTATTATGGCCTGGTCCCCGAATCCATCAGTCACGAAGGTTATTCTGCAAAACCGATGCATTCCTATTGGGACAACTTTTTCATTCTCAAAGGGCTGAAGGATGCAGTGGATATTCAGCATATCCTGGGTGAACAGGCTCAATATGAGCGAATTGCAAAAATCCGTGACACCTTCATGGTGAATTTGTACCGCTCAATCGATCTCGCCATGAAAAAAGAGCAGATTGACTATATACCTGGATGTGTGGAACTTGGAGATTTTGACGCCACATCCACGACCGTTGCGCTAACGCCGTGCAACGAATTTCTGAACCTGCCCAAACCGCAGGTTTTCAATACGTTCAACAAGTATTATGACTATTTCCTCAAACGCAGGGATAACCGGATCGAATGGGTCAATTATACACCTTACGAGAACAGGCTCATCGGATCTTTTCTGATCCTGAACCAGCCGGATCGCGCACATCAGTTGATCGATTTTTTCCTAAAGGATCAAAGACCTCAGGCATGGCATCACTGGGCTGAAGTAGTCTGGAAAGACGAAAGAACACCTAAATTTATAGGTGATATGCCGCACACCTGGGTTGGAAGCGATTTCCTGAATGCCATCAGGACTATGTTTGTTTATGAAAACGAACTGGATGGATCCCTGGTGATCGGTACCGGACTTTATCAGGACTGGATCGATGCTCCCCAGGGCATGTCCATTGAATATCTTCCTACCTATTACGGGGAGATCTCCTATTCGGTTAAAAAGGAAAAAGATAAATATATTTTGAATTTATGGGGAGATGTAACCTTGCCTCCGAATGGATTAAAAATTGAAAATTTCAATGGTTCCAGACTTCCTGAAAGAGTACTGGTGAATGAAAAAGAGATCAAAGATTTTAGCCATAATGTTATTCAGACACATGAGTTTCCGGCAACGATCGAAATCTACTATACCAAATAAAGCATTCTGAGCAAAATATTATATTTTAACAAAACCGGATCAAATCAACAGGAAATGGAAACAAAAAAGAGTATAGGAAATCCTGTAAATCCAAAAAACGACAGGATCAGTCTGGTTCAACTGGCTGCTTATGGTTCCGGAGGGATCATACCCATTGCATTATTCAACGTTGCGGGTATATTGATTGGATTAATGGGCAACATCAGTCTGGGACTCAGTGCATTCTGGCTGGGTTTTATCCTGATCATTCCAAGGCTCTGGGATGCTGTTTCTGACCCGATCATCGGACACTTGTCTGATAATGCCAGAACCAAATGGGGTCGTAGACGTCCTTTTCTGCTTTTGGGAGGTGTTCTGGTTGCGATATTTTTTGTTTTGTTGTGGTGGATACCTAAAGGCGATGCTGTCCAGCAATGGTTTGATACAGATACCGGTTTCCAGACATTCCAGCTGGTGTATATCCTGATCGCATTATTGCTGTTTTATACTGCAACAACCATTTTTGAGATTCCACATGGTGCCCTGGGAATGGAAATGACCACAGAATACCATGAAAGGACCAAACTATTCAGCGCAAAAAGTTTTTTCGGAAATATTTTTGCCATGAGTACGCCATGGCTTTTTGCCCTGGCCAATATGGATCTTTTCAAAGGACCGGGCGGTAATGAAGCGGACGGGATGCGGTATGTTTCCATTATGATCGCGGCAATTTTGATTCCCTTGTCCTTTTGGTGGTTCTACAAGTTGCGTGAACCCGGATTTCAAAAAGTCTCGCATCAGCAAAAAACAAAGTTTTGGCAGGACATGAAATTGGTTGTGCGCAATAAAAATTTTGTTCTTCTGACGCTAAGCATTTTTACTTTGGCCATGGGGTTCAATTTTGTTCAGTTATTGGGTTCCTATATTCCGATCTTTTATGTTTTTTCTGGAGACAAACTTGCAGGAGCCACACTACTGGGAATCAATGGCACGATCTGGGCTGTCACGGGCGTATTGGCTGTTTTCCCGCTCAACTGGATCAGTCCAAGACTCGGTAAACGCAAAACACTGATGATCGCCATGGGCCTGATGATCCTTGCCCAGCTTTCAAAGATCGTTTGCTACAATCCTGCTTACCCTTACCTGATCATCATACCTACTATACTTTTGTCTGCAGGGATGCTGTTCTTTTTCACCCTGGGTTCATCCATGGTGGGAGATATTTGTGATGAAGATGAACTGCACTCAGGTAAAAGAACAGAAGGCAGTTACTATGCAGTATATTGGTGGTTCATTAAAATGGGTACGGCCCTTGCCAGTTTCGTCTCCGGTGCTTTGATCGTCCTGACCATGTTCGACGAAACACAGGTGACCAAAGTCGACAAACTTATCGGATCCGTAAATGAATTGTCGGTTAAAACGGAACAATACAGTAAAAAAACGGATTTATCTGACCCTAAAACAATTGCCTTTTACCAAACAGAAGCAAGAGAAGCACTTAAGGAAGCAAAGGAATATGCTTCATTTCTGGGTAAAGAGCTTCAAAAAGAAAATAAAAAGAACTTAACAGACACAGGCACACCAAATGAAAAACAAAAACTGATCTCTGAAACACTGCCTCTTTTGCAAACTGATATCCGGCAACTCAGTAATTATGCTTCAGTTAAAAGTGATTCTTTGCTCCGGCCACTTGCCAGATCGCAGGAAAAATTACCCATCTTACTGCACACCAGATTATATCAATCCCGCATTCATGCCAGCGAAGTCAATGAACATTTATTGATGGCATCAGTTGACCATTTTGTCAAATTCAAACAGAAGGAAAGTGCTGCACATTATGTTATGCTTTCTGCTACTGCTTCCAAAATTTCCACATCCCTGCAAAAACTGGGCAGCATCCCATCACTGGATGATGCGCGCAAAGAACTGGACATCATAAAGGAAGATCTTACAATACTCAAAGAACAGACGCCCTTTACCCTGTTGATCATGAGGGTGATAGAAATTGGTATCCCGATTTTGCTCAGCCTGATCTCCATTTTATTTATTTACAGGTATTCACTAACCGAAAAAAGGTCAATGGAGATCAAGGAACTCCTTAAAAAACGCAATGAGGCAACAATAGGAGAAACTGCCAATTAATAAATTATACCTTAAAGTAAAAGTTGAAGTAAGATGAGTTTTAAAATTGAAAATGAGCAATTTATACTAAATGATAAAAAGGTCTTTTTAAATTCCGGAGAGATACATTATTTCAGGATAAAACGGGCAACATGGGATATCCATCTGAAAGCAGCAAAGGAAGCAGGGCTTGATGTGGTCAGCAGTTATGTACCCTGGGCCTGGCATGAAGCAACAGAAGGTATTTTTGATTTTGACGGGAACAGTTGTCCCGAAAGGGATCTAACCAGCTGGATAAGTCTTTGTGAGGCCAATGGTCTCAAATGCATACTCAAACCGGGACCATTCATCCTGGCAGAATACCGGGGCGCCGGATTACCTGATTGGTTTATGGAAAAACACGGGCAGGAAGTGAAGATGCACAACAGCCAGGGAACGATTGTTCAGAGCGATGGCGTAAGCTTATTTCACCCGGTATTTCTTGAAAAAGTCACAGCCTGGTATGATGCCATCATGCCTTTTATCAGGGATCGTCAGATCTCCAGGGGCGGCCCTGTCATCATGATGCAGGTTTGCAATGAGATCGGCGTTTTCAGTTGGCTGGCCCATCAGGCTGACTACTCCGAGACCGTCCGCCAAAAATACATCGCATATCTTAAGAAAAATTTTACCGGCCCGGAGGAGATCAACCGTTTGTGGGAAACGGATTACGATAGTTTTGATCAGATCGGATTACCGCCTGACGGACGCGATCCTTATACATCTGTTGCAGACAGGGGCCGGGACTTTGAATGGCATCGTTTCTGGAGAACTTATTACGGAGATTACCTCAGAATGCTGACCCGAATGATCAGGGATAGAGGCGTTGACCTGCAACTGTATCACAATTTACCCGGTTGGATCTACGGAAACGGATATGAATTCCCTGTTAATATCACCATGTATGAAGATCTGTTCGATGACAGGAGCGAGATCATTTTTGGCATTGATCATATTCCTGAATTTGTCTCCTACCGGAATCTCCATGATGACCGGATCATCAATGACATCACACATGCCATGCAAGGCCATAAACCGCTTTTCGCAGCAGAATTTCAGTGCGGCAGTCGTGAATATCACGTGGTGACCAATTCCAGGGAAATGGAATTATTCTATAAAGCCAGTATTGCACACGGATTGAAAGGCTGGAATTACTATATGTTTTCGCAGGGGAAAAATCCAAGACAAAAAGGATATTCAGGCTCCACTTTCTACTGGTTCAATCCTTTGACTCATGATGGAGAAAAAACTAATGTTTTCCCACTTGTCAAACGGATGAACCAGCTGGTCAAAACTGCTGAAAATGTGATATTGAATGCAGATAGAAAAGCTGAGATCTGTGTGCTTTTTTACCCGCATTATTATGCTACAGAACTGGAAAGACCGATGGGATCCACCTGTCAGATCCGGTTTGATTACTCAAAGATCCGCCGAAGCGCTTATTTCGATGGAATTCTCAAGGTACTGCAGGTACTGAATGCAGATTTTGACATGGCAGACCTGAGTAAGAATGAAGCTGATAAACTGGCTAAATACAAACAGATCTGGGTTTTTGCTACCGACGAAATGAATGCATCAGACCAACAAAAACTGGTGGACTATACGCGGAATGGAGGAAGGCTCATCATTTTTCCCAGCCTTCCAGACCGTCAGATGAACGGGCAGGCATGCACCATACTAAGGGATGCGCTGAATATTCATCCAATTGATTATGAAGTAATTGATTCACCGCTCATTGATATTTTGGGTCATGAAGATATTAAATGCGCAAATCCTCAGGCGGTTTACGATGAAAATGATCTCTCACCTGCTGAGGTCATCGCACGCAATGTAAATGGACATGTTTGCGGGTTCACCAAGATCCTGGGCAAAGGCAATGTCATCCACCTTGGCACCTGGATGGGATTTGATACGGAAGGACATAAACCTGTGTATGAAGAATTGCTGCAGAACTCAGGAGCCAGGATCAGACGCAGCGGTTCAGACCATGAATTTCTCATTGCCAGGGAACGGTTCACTCCTCAAGGTCAGGCGATGCTTTTCATCGCAAATTACTACAATGAAACACATCCAGGAAAAGTTTGGTATACACATCCGGAGACGGGAGAAATGGTAACCATACCATTTATGGAAGAAAGATCCTGCACCTGGCCAGCATTGTACGGTGTTTTAAGTCCTGTAAATCTAACCATTGCACCTAAGCTTCGTATGCTACATTCAACTTCGGATTTGCTGGAGATCAATTATCACCAAAATGAAATACTGATCAGTATTTATGGTGACCGCGACCTCGAAGGTGAAATGGTTTTTGAAGGAGAAGCAATATCAGATATCAGCCAAATATCATTCGATGAACAAAAACAGGATCTTTTCAGGTCTAATGGAAAAATCGTCCTGTTTTACCGCCATAAGCATCAGGAAACTTCTGTGATCAAAGTCGAAATGAATAAGCCATAATTGTTGGCAATCAAAAAAATCAAATGTAAACATTGATTTTATTACAGTTTTATATATTAAAATTATTTGTCAATAGTTTTCAATTTTCAAGATCTTCCAATGAACATCCAAAATAAATCGGGCCTTAGGATCAGTTTTCTGGGCAACGGAGCCATCAGGAACATAGAAAATGACCAGGTCCGGGTCAATTTGAGGTCCGGAAATCCATATTCTTCCCCTTTAAGCAATGTTTATCTTCGGAAAAGAGACCACCTGAGCATATCATTTACTCCACTTTCAGGTGTAAAAAGCACAAGTGAATTCAGCATCTTTGAAAATGCATTTTTTATTAAAGGAATATGGCAAGGGCTGGAATATATTGGAAAGCTCGATATATCTGATGCATCTGACAGCTGGAAATGGAACATCAAGGTAATGAATCAATCAGGTTCAAACTGTGAAGTGGATCTGATCATGGTACAGGATGTCGGTCTTAAAGCAGTCAGCGATGGTTTGGTCAATGAATATTACGTCAGTCAATATACGGAACGGATCCTCTTGAACGATCCTCAATTTGGCACTGTGGTGTGCTGCCGGCAAAATATGAAGGAACCTTCAGGACACCCATGGGCGATGTTCGGTTGCACAGAATTCGCTTCTTCCGGTTGCACAGATGGCTTGCAGTTTTATGGCAATGAATTCAGGGCAACCGGTATTCCGAAGGCACTTAACCAGGATAAGCTGGATGGTAACCTGGCCGGAGAATCATCCATAGTTGCCATTCAGCAGCAGCCTTTTACACTGCTTCCCGGCGAAACAAAACAAGTTGGCTTCATCGGCATATTTCTGGCAGATCATCCGGCAGCAACAAGTGTAAAAGACCTTGAACGGATGCATGGTGTTTTGAAGGAATTCCCTCTATTTCATCCTGAACAGATCTCAGAAATCAGCGATTGGAAAAAACCGGCTGAAAACCTTTTGAATACTGCAGATCTTTTACCCGTTGAAGAACTGACCAATGCAGAATTAAATTCTTTTTTTGGCAGTAAAGTCAGGCATAAGGAGGTCAGAGACGACAAAATCCTCTCTTTGTTTACGCATCATGGAAGTCATGTGGTCCTCAAACATAAAGAAAGATTGGTGGACAGGCCACATGGACATATTTTACAGGCAAATATCGGTTTTGAACCATCGGAAGATGTTATTTCCACTACGTGTTATGCAACCGGCATATTCAACGCACATCTCTCCCAGGGAAATACCAATTTCAATGTGTTACTTTCCATTCCCGCCAGCCAGTTCAACCTTCAAACCGAAACTGGCCAAAGGATCATGGTGGAAATTGATGGCCAAAACTTTTTGCTGGGAATACCTTCAGCATTTGAAATGGGACTGAACTATTGCCGCTGGATCTACAAGTCATCAAGTCATATTTTTGAGATCAGAACATGGACTTCAGTTGATCAACCACTGGTCTATACCGATTTCAAAATCCTTTCGGGTGAACCGCTGAAGCTGTACCTCACTCATCATTTTGATCAGGTAAACAGCTGGAAA
Source organism: uncultured Saprospiraceae bacterium (assembly GCA_964594045.1). GTDB lineage: Bacteria > Bacteroidota > Bacteroidia > Chitinophagales > Saprospiraceae > UBA2365. The sequence goes on from CAZQKR010000005.1 coordinate 74,984, forward strand.
GTCACCAAAAAGGATACGGGCGACCAATACTTCATTGAGCCTGTAGCAGGAATGATTCTGGATAAATTCCCACAGGCACGGTTCAGTTTGCAACTGCACGATCCGATGCCTTCAAAATATGAAGATGTGACTGACAGGATGGATGAAAATATAGAAGTATTTCCTGCATCAGATCATTTTTTAGTTTTAAAATTAAATGGCATACGGTCATTTTTTCTGAGTTTTTCCGGTGAGCTCAGGAAAACACATGATATAAGTCAATCACTTGATGCGGATAATCAGTTTTCGAAGGATCAGGCCAAAGCTAAAGATTGCTGGGATGCATTAAGTCTTGGAATTCATCTGGAAGGAAATGATGCAGATTCTCAGGCTTTGGGTGAGATACTTCCATGGTATGGCAACAATGCCCTTGTCCATTTTCTGACTCCCTATGGACTTGAGCAATTTTCCGGAGCGGCTTGGGGAACCAGAGATGTTGCACAGGGACCGATCGAACTCCTGTTGCAAACGGAAAAATATGCTGAAGCCAGGAATGTTTTACTCACCGTTTTCCGGCATCAGAATGCTTTCGGAGACTGGCCTCAATGGTGGATGTTCGATTCCTACAGGGCGATCAGGGCAGGAGATTGCCATGGAGACATTTATTACTGGGTACTGATCGCATTGGCCAATTATGTCAAAACCACCGGAGATATCGGTATTTTAAAGGAAAAAGTGCCATATTATGATGAAGATCAGCAACTTTTTACCATAGCTGAACATGTTGACCGGCTTATCCGGATGATCACGGACTCCTATATTGAAGGGACAAGCTTGGTGCCTTTTGGCGGAGGAGACTGGAACGATTCGCTCCAACCGGTCAGCAGGGAACTTTCGCAAAAGCTGATCTCCAGCTGGACCGTTGAAATGAATTACCAGGCCTTCAAGGCTTACAGTGAAGTTTTTGAACGTACCGGGGAAATTGTAAAAGCAGCAAAACTCAAAGAGATCTGTGACCACATCAATAGCGACCTGAATCGATACCTGATCAAAGATGGGATCATTGCCGGATACGGGTACCTGGAAAGCCCGGGAAATTTCAGTTTGTTGCTGCATCCTTCAGATACCAAAACAGGTATAAGGTACAGTATTCTGCCCATGAACAGAGGTATCATCAGTGGTATTTTCACGAAAAAACAGGCTGAAGATCACCAGAAAATCATCGATCAATGGCTTAAAGGGCCGGATGGTGCCCGCCTGATGGACAAGCCTTTAAAATATAAAGGAGGTATACAGGATATCTTCCAACGGGCAGAAAGCAGCACTTTTTTTGGCAGGGAAATCGGCCTGATGTACATCCACGAGCATATCAGGTATGCTGAATCACAGGCTTTACTGGGCAACGCAGAAGCATTTGTACATGCCCTGAGACAAGCTATTCCAATTGATTATCAAAAAGTTGTGGAATGTGGTGACTTAAGGCAAGCCAATTGTTATTACAGCAGCTCAGATGTCATTTTCAGCACCAGGTATGAAGCAGATGACAAATACCATGAGATACTGGAAGGCAAACAGATGGTCAAAGGCGGTTGGCGGGTCTATTCAAGCGGACCAGGTATCTTTGTCAGCCTGGTCATATCAAAATTGCTTGGGATAAGGCTGGAATCTGACCGGATCATCATCGACCCGGTCATTCCAAAGAAAATGGATGGGTTGAAGGCAAAGATCCGTATCAAAACCAATTATGTTCATATCGAATACCGTCTGACTCAGGGTACTTTCAGTCCAAAAAAAATATTGCTCAACGGCAGTGAAATTCCATTCAACGTAGAAAACAATCTTTACAGGGAAGGCGGAGCTGTTCTGGAATTGGCTGGTTTTCTGCCCAGATTAAATCTGCCAGTAAATGAATTGCTGATCGAATTGTAAATTTGGCAGATATCATAATAAATTGATTTGCTGAACGATACCAAATAGATTGAATTGTTCAGATCATTCCTGTGTTCCAATGTTCAAAAACACCGAATTGCCAATATTTTTGAAACTTTTCTTCAGCTTTTGACTGCATACTTGACATCAGGTATTATCCAGATCTCCAATGCTGAATCCATCCCTATTTCTCCTGATTGCTGATATGATCTTCAAATCGGTCAATCTCCATATTCTTTACTTCCTCCATTAGTTCAAGAACAGTTTTTTCATCCGGATAAATCAAACCTTCTTCAGCAGGTCCGCTGATCAGAACGATCTGTTTATGGGCGGGCATCCATTGCCGGACCATTTTGTTAACGTCTTTCAATTGAATATTCGGTAAGTATTGTGTTGTAATCACGCCTTCCTGTTCCGGGCTCAACAAAGGTTCTGCAAATAAAAAATGTCTGACCATCCGTTCTGCCAAAAACTGATTTTTCCTGACTGCTTTATCCGCAATATTCTGGTTGTTTTGCCAGACTAAAGCATCTTTGGCTTTTTCCAACTCTTCAATGGTAAAACCGTATCTGATCAAGCGTTCCTGTTCGATCAAAAGGTCCCTCAATGTGTTTTGTGCCTGCGCCTCTTTAGTCAAGGCTCCGGAGACAAAGACATCCAGGTTTCCCACAGAAGGATGGTAACCTGAGTAAGCCTTAAAAAAAGGATTTTCTTTAAAGTCATTGATCTGGCTGAAACGTTCTTCGAGTATCATATTGCAAAGTCGGGACACCAATCCCTGTCTGTAAGTAAAATATTCACGGACAGGTCGTTTCGGGTGTTTGTATTGCACTTTAACATGTGTTTGAGACAATGATCCATCTGTCTGTATTAAAACAACGGGCGTATTATTAGGCTTAAAATCAGTCCGAACACGCTTGGGGTATGACGAAGGCAACTGAAGACCGGAAAAATTAGCTTTGATATTTTCTTCCATTTTCACGAGATCAAAATCCCCTGCGATCACCAGGGCCATCCTGTCCGGTCGAAACCACTCAACATAAAAATTTTCGAGATGCCGCGCACTGACCGCATTAATTTTTTCAGCGTCTGCATCCGGCAATCTGTCAGCATATCTGCTTTCCATAAGAAGCGCTTTTATCTCGTTTTCAGCGAACATATCCTCTGCTGATCTGCTTTTTTGCATCTGTACAAGCAAACCAGTCCGGATACTTTCCACTTCTATCGAATCAAAATCCATCCCGTTAGCCCAGTCTTTCAGGAACAAAAATGCCAGATCATTTAATTTATGATCTTCAGATCTGGTTTTGAAATAAAATACAGACTCTTCCCAACCGGTCCTTGCGCCGAAATCCTTTCCAAACTTCATTCCTGATGACTCCAGCAAAGATCTGATCTCATTTTTACCAAAATGTTCCGTCCCGGAAAAAGCCAGATGCTCAATAAACCGGGTAGCGCCCCGTTCAACATCATCCTCAAAAACGGATCCCGCCTGGACCACCAAACGCCATTCAATTGATTTTTCAATACCCGGGTTTTGCATAAGATAATAGGAAAGTCCATTCTCCAGTTTTCCGGTTTTAACGGTGGTGTCTAACGGAAAATTAGCCCGGGTTTCACCTGGCAAAGCGACCTTTTTATCTGTTCCAAGTGGCAATTTTCTGATCAGAACATCAGAATTCTTCTGAGGTATGGTATCCAACCCAAAGATTATACTACATGATGCCTTAGGTGCCACAGGGAAAAACATAAAAAAAATTGCGGCTAACCAATATATGTTCATACTCTTTATCTTCTTCAACACGATTATTTTCATTTTCGCCAACAGGATATCATTACTCAATATACCATGCAGGCCTGTTTTGAACTCGCAAAAATAAAAAATTACGCTTTCAAGAAGCAATTCAGCTCATTATTCATCACAAAATGAGTTCATGAGCCGTTATTTTAAATTGTACAATCTAGATATAAAACGAGGTATCAAAATTTAAAATTTTTTTTTCACTGATAATAACACAGGTTTTCAGGATAAAAAATCTGGTGAGATTGGGCAGGAAAAATGCAGGTTAAGTTGAAGCTTCGAAAACTACATGAACTTTTCGCTTTGATCGATCCGGCAAAAAAAGTTGTACTTAATTCATTTTTTTGATCAAAAATAGTATCTTTGGCGCATTGTGTCCTCAATTGATGGCGCAGCTGATAATTGATGACGTGATGTACATTTTTTAACAAGAAAAATTATATTTATGAAAGGGTTTTTTACAAAATTTTATTCTTTAACGCTGATCATTTTGGCAACAGCCCAAATTTCATTTGCTCAGGTGTATATCTGGGGTGGACCCGGAAATGCGAGCAGTGAGTTTAATGGAGGACTTAATGATTGGACAACAAATAACGATCGTGGTTGCGAATGGACCTGGACCGCTGACGGTAAAGGTACTGCAGGAAGTTATTATGGAACTCAACCAGCCATCGTTTCACCAACGGTTGCCAATGGAGCCGCCATCTTTAATTCTGACAAATTCCACAGCAAAGATGGAATTGCTTATCCACACAGAGGTGAACTGACCTCTCCGTCTTTTTCATGTGAAAACAACAGTACGGTCTTCGTCAGTTTCTACCAAAGGACAAGGATCTGGAATCCTGCCAATGAAATGGCATTGCATGTATCTGCTGACGGTGGAAATACCTGGGTATCTTTTGACCTGAACCTGGATATCCGCGACGTAAAATACAACCTGGTTGGTGAATCAAGAAAAATGCATCAATTGATCGACATTTCTGAGGTTGCAGCCAACAAACCACAGGTTCAGATCCGTTTTGTCTGGAATGGTTCCTATTATTACTGGATCCTGGACGATGTTTATGTAATGGAACAACCACCGATTGAATCCGAAGTATACGCAGCATATAATGCACAGCCTCATCAGGTGATCCCATTCTCACAAATTGATGGTGAACCGTTGAATTTTGCTATCGCGCTCATCAACAAAGGTTCTGAAGAACTTGCCGGTTTGACGGCAAGAGCAGATGTATATCATTTGAATACTACTACTAACGTATGGGATTCCGTATATAGCGTTGAATCTCCGTTGGTTGGCAGTTTCGCATCAGGCGACACTACTGACTGGCTGATATTTGAACAACCCCTGACGCTTTCCAGTGATTTTATTACAGCACCGGGCCGATATGCTGTCGAATACGTATTGAATGACATGGGTGAATTCAATGTCCGGGACAATACCTGGTGGATGCCTTTCACCGTGAGTGAAGGTACTTATGATGGTGGAGACCCGGGAGACCTGTTCTACGTTAGAGGTTGGGGAGGCAGTGAAGACTGGAATATCTTCAATGTTTTCACTACCGGATCCTGGGCTGACCTGTCAACAGGCTATTATGTTGCAGATTCTACAGGAGCTGCTGCCTGGGATGGAACAGACAACGGAGATGAATTCATCACTGACGTAAATGCATTCCTTTATAAAATAAGTCCGGACGTTGCTGAAGATTTCTCCAATTTTGACACATTGGCTTTAGCCCAGTTCGATTTCTTCGATGAACCGCATCCACAACTGGAAATGGTTGGTTTTGGTTTCGAATCAGGTTTACAGTCAGGTGACTTCGATTTCTGGAAAGTTCCCTTCTATGATCTCGACTTCAACAATCAGGTAAAACTGGAACCCAATTCAAGATATATGTTGCTGTATCATTGGAACATAGGCAGAACTGTTTATCACGGTACTGACAATGCCCCAACCAACTACAAACTGAACAATGGTATTTACATCAATAACGGTAATGAATGGCAATGGTTCTTTGGCTTGCCATACGGTATTTACATCGGAATGGACATCACATTTGCAGGAAATGCAAATGCTCCTCAATTGCCCGAAAGCGTGATGGAGATCTTCCCTAACCCTGTGAGCACTATGCTGAATGTAAATATTGACCTGGGTAAAGATATGGGTGATGCCAACCTGGTACTGACAGATATGAACAACAAGGTGATCGAAACCAAATTGTTGAACAATCTGAATACCACTTCTACCAGCATGAACGTAAGTAATGTTCCGGCAGGAAATTATATCCTCAGACTGGTTACTGAAGAAGGTATCGCTACCAAAAAAGTGATGATCCAAAGATAATTTCATCAGCTTAATAAAACAAACCAAAAAAAGTCCTCAGCGATGAGGGCTTTTTTTTATGGTTTGATTAAGAAAAATATTAAGTAAACAGCATTAGAATATGCAAACATTCAGATGAACGGATCATTTTGGGTCAAAAAAGTGCTCAGTTTTCGATTTTTAGAAAAGCTTGAATTATTTTTGCGAAAAATTTCAAATTCAGCATATTCAAACCAAATAATTAAAAAATTAACTCATGTCAGGTCATAGTAAGTGGTCAAAGATCAAGCGGAAAAAAGGCGCAAATGATGCTAAAAGATCCAAGATATTTGGAAGAGTGCTTAAAGAAATCGCCATTGCAGTTAAAGAAGGCGGCAGTGGTGATCCCAATTTCAATCCGCGCCTGAGGCTTGCCCTGGCCAACGCAAAAGGTGTCAATCTGCCCAAGGAGAATATCGATCGTGCGATCAATAAGGCCATGGATTCCAAAGATGAGATCCTGCATACACCGACCTATGAAGGTTACGGGCCGGGCGGTATCGCCATATTTCTGGAATGCACCACCAACAATATGCAACGCACTGTAGCTAATGTGCGTGCAATATTCAATAAAAAAGGAGGTAACCTGGCCACATCCGGCTCAGTTGGCTTCCTGTTTGAACGTAAAGGAATTTTCATGTTCGATCTGGCTGACCGCAATCCGGAGGATCTTGAATTGGAATTGATAGATGCCGGAGCTGAAGATATGGAAGTGGATGAAGAGACAAAGGAAATTGAATTGACTGTTGACATGGTCAATTTTGGTGAGATGCAGAAAAAGCTGGAAGAACTCAATATCGAGGTAAAACAGGCATATCTGGAACGGATCCCAACCACTACCACGAAAGTACCGATAGATGAAGCCAAGAGGGTACTTCACCTGATTGAAGCACTGGAGGATGACGATGACGTTCAGTCCGTATTTCATAACCTTGAGATGACGGAAGAGCTTGAGCGGGAACTGGATTGAACTATGGTTTAATTTTGGGGGCGTTATGAGCTGATACCGGTTCCTGTTTGTTGAACGTCCATGATGAGTTGTTTCAACTAAAAATTTGGTTCACTATGCATTATTGGTTGCATGCTGGCATTGTTGCCTTAAATTCCTTACATTTGTGCAAGTTGATCTGTACCGGATCTTAATCATTATTCAGGAACAACCGGATTCTTTTTATGATTGCCAAACATTCCATAGACCAGGTACTGGAAACAGTACAGATTGAGGAAGTGGTTTCCCACTTTGTCAATCTGAAGCGTCGTGGGGTGAATATGATCGGCCTGTGTCCTTTTCACAATGAAAAAACGCCGTCATTCACTGTTTCCCCGGCAAAAAACCTGTTCAAATGCTTTGGCTGCGGAAAAGGCGGAAGTGCGGTGCATTTTGTAATGGAACACGAGGGTTACAGTTTTCCGGAAGCCATACGTTTTTTAGCGAAAATGTACAATATTACATTGGATGAGACTGCACCGGATCCATTGGAATCAGAGAACAAGGAGAAGAAAGACAGTCTGTTCATTGTGACAGAATTTGCAAAAAATCACTTTACCCACAATCTTTTCGATACACAGGCAGGTGTCAACATAGGCCTGAGTTATTTCAAGGAACGGGGTTTCAGGGAAAACACAATCAAAGAATTCGGACTAGGGTTTGCACCGGATGACCCGACTGACCTCACTGAAATTGCCCTGAAGAACCAATACAAAAAAGAATTTCTGGTCGAATTGGGTTTGTGCAATGAAAATGGACGGGATTTTTTCAGGAATCGTGTCATATTTCCAATTCAGAATTTATCCGGAAAAACGATCGGTTTTGGTGGGCGGGTTTTAGGCAATGATAAAAAAATTGCCAAATACATCAACTCACCGGAATCTGAAATTTACAATAAGCGGAAAACGCTTTACGGGCTTTATTTTGCAAAAAACGAGATCAGGCGTGAAGATGCCTGCATCCTTGTGGAAGGTTACACAGATGTGATCAGCCTGCATCAGACGGGCATCAAAAATGTGGTTGCATCTTCCGGAACTGCTCTGACAGACGATCAGATCCGGTTGATCAAACGATATACACAACATGTGATCGTTATTTATGATGGGGATGCAGCGGGAATTCACGCGGCTCAGAGAGGAACTGATCTGATCCTCGCAATGGACATGTATGTCAAGGTGGTTATTTTGCCGGAAAATCACGATCCTGATTCATTTATCAAACAGGAAGGACCGGATGCATTCAGAAAATTTTTAAAGGATAAATCACAGGATTTTATTTTGTTCAAATCCCATTTCCTCAAACAAGAGATCAGGCAGGATCCTGTCAAAAAAGTTGAGGTCCTTAAAGACATTGTTCAGACGCTGGCCAGGATCCCGGATCCGATGGCCCGCAATACCTATGTGAAAGAATCGAGCAATATCATGGACATTGACGAAGCGATCCTGATCAATGAGGTGAACAAAGTGATCAAAAATGAGATCAGGCAAAAAAGATTCAGGGAAAGCCTCCGCGAAGGCCAGGTTCCTGTAAATGAAGATGTATTTGAAGAAAAGGGAATCCGCCCGGTGCACGAACAACCTGATTTCACCAATAAAGCTGATGAAACAATTGAAAGAGGACTGATCAGTCTGCTCATCAATTTTGGCAGTGAATTGTATGATGAAGATAACAAAATTTCGGTTGCCAGCGTCATTGTTTCTGGTTGCGCTGAATTGCTGCCCTATTTCTCAAATAAAATATATGCCAGTGTTTTTGAAGATGTGATCGCTAAGACTAATGAAGGGATCAAAACGGATCATCAATATTTCACTCATCATGAAAATCAGCAAATCAGGGACCTGGCAATCGATCTGTTGAACAGTCCTTATGTGTATGCCGGGTGGGAAAATAAGGGTATGGAATTGCAAACACAGCGGATGCCGGAACAGAACTTCAAAAACGAATCGGACCAGCTTATCATCAGGATCAACTACAGGAAATTAACCCGGATGATCGAAGAAAATATGAAAAAGCTGGAACGTATGGATACTGATGATCCGGAATACCTTATTTTACTGAAAATGCATGCCAAGATGATCGAACAGAAAAAGGAACTGGCTCTGATGATCGATAAAGTAATAGGATAATGATGGTCAGATCTTCAACCTTTCATTTTTTAAAGTGCGCTCAATCGTCTGCTGAAGCCTGGTGATGGTCAAAGACTGACTGGAGATCACAGCTTTCAGGTCATCCAGGCTGGTTTCATATTTCAACTGGTTGCTGAATTGAGCATGTGAAAACGGGCTGATCTTCATTTTTACATACCACATTTCCACGACATCTTCTACCCTGATATCTATAGGCTGATAGAAGGAATTATCAGAAATTAGCGTCAGAGTACCATTTTCCCTGATGTGATTCCTGATCCTTTTAACAACGATCTCTGACCTGGTCACCACAACATATACAAAGTCATTTCTGATATTGTATTTCCAAAGGTCCGGGTCCACCTGGCTGCAAACCAAAATTTCACCCTGAAAAATACCAGGCTCCATCGAGTCTCCAACCACATCAAATGCCCTGAAGATCCCGTGTCTGAAGTCCAGTCCCGGCAAACTGAAAGAGTTCAGGTCTTCAAGATAAACAGGATCGTGAAACTGTGTCAGGTAACCGGCAGCTGCAGCAACAGGCACATGTGCAATTTTATTTTCACATATCCTGTCATCCATTTCACTCCCGGACATATCTTCCGGGACTGTCCTACAAACAGGCTCACCCCTGCCACAGAAAATATAATCTGCACTCAGGTTAAACTTTTCCACTGCGCACCTGACCAGTTCAATGGTCACGTCTCTTTCCATTTTAAGGACTTTGTTCCAGCTTTGGGGCGAATAATCGAGTTCGAAAGCAAACTGTCGTGCTGATCTGACAACCCCGTTGTCTATCAGAATTTTAAAACATTCAATAAATCTTTTTGTGACAATGCTTACCATCGGATTAACTCAGGTTTTTCGTTTACATATGCGAATTTAACAATAATTATATATATAACACAAATTTTTAATATATTTTTTTTATTATTTTTTATTATTTGGTTTCCAATAAATTAGAATCACCATTTTCATGCATAAAAAAAAAATTAATTTGTAGTCTTAAATGATTGAAAAGTGCGGCAATCCTGACTTTTGAAGTTGAACCTTCAATGAATAGCCTTGATCACTATGCGACCAGATCATGGAAAATATTAAAATCTCTGTATTTGAAATAAAAAAAGGCCTGCAATCTGTATTGCATGCCTTTCAAGTATTTAGAAAACTATTTAGGTCTAAGATCTGTTTTTGAGTGCTGCCAGCATGTTTTCGAGTTCAATTTCACTGTAAACCAGCACATCTCTCGGTTTGCTTCCGTTGGCAGGACCAACCAGGCCAATTGCTTCCATCTGGTCCATGAGTCTTCCTGCCCTGTTGTATCCGATCTGCATTTTTCTTTGAAGCAGGGAAGTTGAGCCATATTGTTCCAGAACGATCATTCTGGCTGCCTGTTCGAACATATCGTCAAGGTCATCATATCTGATCCCTTCATAATTGTTCTCTTCTTCCCCGGTCCTGTACTCCGGCAAATAGTAGGGTTCAGGATAACCCTGCTGATGTTCGATATGATTGACTACACGATCAATTTCCGGAGTATCTACAAATGCGCCCTGTATCCTCATGATATTACTTCCTCCGACGGACAAAAGCAAGTCTCCGCGGCCGATCAGCTGCTCTGCACCCATTTGATCAAGGATGGTCCTTGAGTCAACTTTAGCCGATACTTTGTAAGCGATTCTGGCCGGGAAGTTGGCCTTGATCACCCCTGTAATGATGTTCACTGAAGGTCTTTGAGTAGCCAGGATAAGGTGGATACCAACGGCTCTGGACAATTGTGCCAGACGTGCAATTGGTAATTCTACTTCCTTTCCGGCAACCATGATCAGGTCAGCAAATTCATCGATGACCAGGATGAGATACGGGAAGAAACGGTGGCCTTCTTTAGGATTCAGCTGACGTTCCTGAAATTTGGCATTGTATTCCTTGATATTACGGGCCTTGGCCAATTTAAGCAGGTCGTACCTGTTGTCCATTTCAATCATGAGTGAATGAAGGGTATTCACCACTTTCTCTGTATCGGTAACAATGGCTTCTTCCTGTTCGGGCATAAAAGCCAGGTAATGTTTCTTTAAGCCTGTATAAGGGAACAATTCCACTTTCTTCGGGTCGATCATGATAAATTTGATCTCAGACGGGTGTTTCCTGTACAGTAATGAAACAATGATGGAGTTGATCCCGACAGATTTACCCTGACCGGTTGCACCTGCAACCATCAGGTGAGGCATTTTGGCCAGGTCAGCAACAAATACTTCGTTGGCAATGGTTTTGCCGATGGCAATAGGCAGGTCCATTTTAGCGGACTGGAATTTTTCGGAAACCAAAATATCTTTTAAACCTACGGTTTGCTTATTTTTATTGGGCACTTCAATACCGATCGTCCCTTTTCCGGGGATAGGTGCGATGATCCTGATTCCCAAAGCAGCCAGGCTAAGGGCAATATCATTCTCGAGCGATTTGATCTTGCTGATCTTTATACCCGGAGCAGGCACGATTTCATATAGGGTCACGGTAGGTCCGATGGTTGCCCTGATCTTGGTGATCTCTATCTTGTAATTTCTGAGCGTATTGATGATCTGATCCTTGTTGCTTTCCAACTCTTCACGGTCAATATTGAGCGTGGCAGAACCGTATTCATCCAGTAATTCCGTTGAAGGGAACCCAAACAGAGACAAGTCCTTCCGGGGATCATAAGGTTCGAGCAAAAAGTCAGATTCTTCCTGTATATCCAGTTTTTCAATGTCGGATTTTTTCTCCACAAGTGTGAATCCGGAGTCAACCGAGCCATCTGAACATTCAGCAACTATGATCTTTTCATCAATTTCAAGACGCAGTCCATCAGGCTTTTCCGGCCTGATTTCATCTTTGTATCTGATCTCTTGATGATCATCATCTTCAAAATCAAATTGTATGGTATGCTGTGGAACATTTTCTGATTTTGGCGGCATTGCACCATGCGCAGTTTTTCCATCTTCAGCACCGGCATTGGCAGCTGTTTCAGCCCCGGAGCGATCAGACTTAAATAACACTTTTTTGGTGAAACTCAATGCAGGAAAACTGAAATTCATGAATCCGGTATTGAGCTGAATGGTTTCAAATTTCGGATTGAAATACCAGACAAAAAGTCCGAACAAAGTGAATATCAGCAATAAAAGTAAACCTGCCCTGCCAATAAAATTACTCATCCATACCGTACTTGCTTCGCCGAATGCCCCACCCCAGCTAAAACCAGAGTTTTTGAAGATGAATTCCAGTGTGACAGATAAAAACAAGGTCAGAAAAAGCAATTTCTGGAACAATCTGTAGCTGCTTCTGAGGCTTCTTTTTGCAAGCAGGTTCAGGGCAACATGTACCATCAGATATATGATGAAAAAAGAAGATATCCCGAATCCCCAGTAGAAAAACATATTCGATACCAGTGCACCCATTCTGCCCAACCAGTTTTCCACCACGACATCACCCATAAACAGTACATTCCATGAAAAATCAAGGACTTTATCCTGATCGCTTTTCCACGTGAGTAAATAGGACGAAAATGCTATCGCCAGATAGATACTGGTTAAAATCAACATAATTCCCAACAATTTTGGCCATCTTTCATCTCTGATGTCCAGATTGCCAAAAAATGAATTACTGTATTTACCTTTAGTTTTCTTTACTTTTGTACCCATTTCAATACCCGTGCAAATCGGTTAATAATGATAATGCAAAGGTATATTAAATAAAACATATTATAAAATAATGCAATATGTTTTTGATATATTTAAATATTGATATATATTCAGTGTTGATTATCGCTTATATAAACAATAAAATATTTTTTCCTAATTGTGGTGAAATGATATGCTCAATGAATAGGTTTCAGGCACCATAAGAAAATCATCTGATTTCGCACATCATTTGATTACAATGGTCAGGGACCATATTGTTTGCTCAGATCATGTGCTCAGTTTCATTTCATATTGCACAGGTCCAGCTGGTAGTTGAATCCGATGACAAAATAACGGTTTTTGTCGATCCGGGCCACAGAGCTTTCATTGATATAATTGTCGGAAAAAGCAACATTTTCCAGTTTTGAGGCAGACTCGGCCCTGGCGATTTCTACCAGTCCGTGATTATAGTAAGCATATATGCCCAAACCTTTCCAAAGTTTGAATTCCATACCCATTTGCGGGCTGATATCAAATCGGTTGAGCAATTGCTTATTGAACAGAACCTCTTCAGAAAGAATGATGGTGTTAAAATATTGTTCGGAAAGATCTCTCACCGCATTGGAACCATACATCAGCCAGGAAAGATTCAGTCCGCCAAATATTTTCAGCCTGTTGAACCGGTACCCAAGGTTAAGCGGAATATTGAGATAATGCAGGTGGTCCACGAGCCCAACTACATACTCATAAGCGATTTCATTATTCCTGATATCTGAATTCTTCAATTCATAATCATACCTTCGTTCAACCCAATCTCCAGAGGCATTGGCTGAGGGCAGCGCTTTGTAGCCAAATAATCCGGTCCTTAATAATGCGTTGGAAAAATACTTTTTGTTCATCCAGGAATAATTCAAACCGGTCTGCAGGAAAAATCCGGAGGAAAAATACCTGTTATAAGTCAGACCAAATTCCAGCCCGCTAAAGCCGGCTATGTTCTCAGTCAGCAATCCGGAATGAAATTGGACTGCATGCCGGCAGAAGTCCGAAGCCACGTTTTTACCAAAACTAAGTGGAAGAATTACCATCGGTTCACTGAACTGATCATTTTGAGCAGTTGGATTTACAGAAAATTGTTTAAGTGCAGGCAAATCCGCTGTGGAATAAATGTTCAGAACGGATGAAGACACTATCTGCTTGGGTTTTTCTACCTGATCATTGAAATTTTCTGCTGAATTCAGTATTCCGGATATAGCTGTTTCTGAAGGCTCAATTTTCATTGATGCGTGCAACTGACCATTTCTGGCACCACTATTATTTTGCTTTGCCCCTGTAACACTTCCTGATGTGATATTGGAATTTCCGTGAGCTTTGGGAGTTTTGGGTTTACCGGAAGCGTTCAATGATTTATTATGTTCCCTGGATTCCGTATTTTGGCTACCGGCAACAGATAAAGTTCGGTCATTTCCCGGCTGGTGTTTAAGCGCATAATCAACCGTGGTTTGCTGAATTTTTTGTTCATCAGCTTTGGGCATATCAGTTTTCTGGATCATCAAAATGATCCCGGCGCCACCGGCTGCAAGCGCAATCAGCAAAATCGCCAGTAACGGAAAAATCCTCTTTTTGGATTGTTTGGCAGTTGGCAAGGCAGTATCCAGCTTTTTCTCCATGTCAGCCCAGGCTTTGTTTACCAGCTTATCCATATTATTATTATTTATTTCGTTCATCATTCCGCTTTTAATAATCCGTTGAATCTCAGTCTAAGCCTTTCCCTGGCTTTAGATAAATGCCATTTGGAAGTTCCTTCACTGATGCGGTATTCCTCCCCTATTTCCTTATGCGAATAACCGTACAATTCGTAGCATTTAAAAACATTTTGCATCATTCCCGGAAGACTGTCGATCATCACCATGAGGTCTTCATAATACAAATTTGACAAAGCTTCAGGTCTGAAAACCATATCCTTTTCTTCCATGAACACATTTTTGATGTATTTCCCATCTCTCCTGAAGTGATCTGAAAGGCTGTTGAATACAATTTTCCTTACCCAGCCTTCAATACTTCCGCTTCCTTCAAACTGCCGGATGCTGGTAAAAACCTTCAGCATCCCATCATTGATGATGCTGATCAACCTGTCTTCATCAGTGGTAAATCGACGACACATGGACAGTAATTTAGGGAAAAAATAGCGGTACAGTATCTCCTGACTCCTGCGGTCATTGGAGATACAGCCCTGAATGATCTTTTCGTCTATTTTCCCTGAAAACCCCACTTTTATATTATATGTGCTGCAATCAATTTCTTTTTACGTATATCTGCTGTTCAAATCCTTTTAGATTGATATAAAACTCATTTTCATCACCCACAGACCCAAGGTCAAAGCCCGCTTCTTCCTGAATATAAGCTTCACAATGATCCTGGTCATCATGCACGATCTTTGCCTCCAGCTGTGGAGGTTCTGTTTTGATCCAGCCTCTGGCAGCCAATTGGATATCATGTTCTTTACATCCGCCGCCATAGCCCACTTTCAAAAACAGGCAATCTCCATCCAAACGGTAACTGAGCACCCTGGTATCGTCTCCTTCAGGTCCGTTTTCGTACCACCCGTCGTTGATGTGTATGGGTTTGCATAAATCATCCGGAGTAATATCACAACAAACATAGCTGCATCCTGCAAACGGGATCAGCAAAATCAGTATGAATATTTTTACTAAAAAACTTTTCATACACAGGAATTCAATTAAATAACAGATTTCAAAATTACATTATTTTAATCAATCTGAAACGGTGAAATCATTCCGCATAATGATTGATCAGTCTGACCATCAGGTCATTGAGGAATTCGACCTCGTATTCTCCCACGGTTGGCTCCAGGTGATCATTACCGATACCGCTGTCATCGGTGATGAAAACATAGGTACCATTTGTCGTGACCGCCATAAAACGCATCAAGAATTCAGTTTGTTTGTCAATTCCGCTTGCTGTGACCGGAATGATCTTTATCCCTTTTTCTGCAGCCGTTAAATTGGCTGAATGAATATCCTCTATCACATCTGTTTCATAATGCGGTGGAGCATCCAGCACCAGGAAAAGCAGCCTCGTCCTGGCTGAAGCTGACCAGGATAGCTCATCCACAGCTGTTTCAAGTGCGCTGTGTACTGCTTCAGGGAAGTCACCACCTCCGTCGGCCCTTTGATCCTTAATGAAATCGATCGTTGTGGCTGTATTTTGGGTAAATTTGGAAATTTTTGTGATGTATGCATCTCCTTTATCCCGGTAGAAAACAGAGGCGGTTCTGATCATGGCATCAGGATTGGCAGATTTTACTCTTGAAAGCACATCCACCAATTCTACTTTCAGGTATTCGAGTTCATCTCCCATTGAACCTGTTGCATCCACAACGAATGCAATTTCTATATTTTCTGCAGGTGCAGCTGATGAAACTGTTGCCTGATTGATCCCCTGTTCAAAGGTTTTGACCTGATCGATCATACTGGCTCCGTTATTGACATCAATGATGTACCGGGTGAGATCAGGCTGGTCATTTTGTACATAAAGATCAGGCCATAATTCCGCTTTACCATGGTTATCTGTTCTGGCAGTAAAAACAGTTTTTCCATCCTTTTTCAGTCTGACGGTGGCATCTGTCACGGGCGATCCAAGCTGGTTTTTCAGCTCAACAGCGATTCTGTTATCCGTATAATATGACCAATAGTGTGACATGGAATCCAGCTCATCCCTTTCAAGGATCTCCTGCCAGAAATCCCAGTTGGCCAGGTCGTTCCATTCACCGGCAGTGATGACACCTGGCTGGTCATTTGAACCATTATCATTTCCGGAGCTGCCGGATTCACCGGATTTGGAAAAACCATCGTCTGAATACAAAAGGCCACCCCCTTCCTTAGAGCAACCAATAAGGCCTAAGATAATGAATATCAGGAAAAAGAAGTTAATTTTCATTTCACAGTTTTTATATCATTTTTAGAATATTATTTCAGTATCTGTTAAAACCTAGGCTGGATAATTTCCCGGAATAAGAATTGTCTGTTCTGACCAGGATCATGAATTCTCCGCCGGTCTGACAATTACAGGCAGTACAGGCGATGGCATTGGATGGATCGAAAGTGTATTTAGCCCTGATCACAACTACATTTTCCTTGGTGAGAAATTCGATCAAACTGCTTATTTTCACATTTTCGTTATCCCTGTATTCATCAGTTGCCTGATACCAGGGATCTGCACATTGGGTTTCGTAATATACCCATACTTCTTCTCCTTCACCAGGGATAAAATCGTCCTCCAGGTAATCCTGTTCCATAGAACAGGCTACCATTGAAAGGGTGATCACCAGGAAAAAAAATATATGCTTCATGTTTGACAATTTATTATAATTTATATACTATCAATTTTTTTAAAATCCTTTAAATAAAATTCCCGTTTAATTACAATTCATAAAAGATCATCTTTACTTCGCCTTCCAGAATCAGTTGATCTGCATTAAAACTAAAGGATCTCATTTCCGGCATCAATGAAGCGAATTTTACGGAAAACTCTGAATCGCAACATGCATCATCGCAGTTTGGCTGACTGAAAGCGATATTACCAATATCCGATACGGAATAAGTGCCACCGCAGCCATTTCTGCTCAAATAAAGTTGGTAAGTTGAATCGGATCCAAATTCCAGGTAAAGATTTTCATCAGCTTTGGTATAAAACAAATTGTTTTTTTCTTTTAATCCCTCCAGTTTCCAACGTATCGGAGCAAGTTCGGCTGATTGGTCTTTATCACAGCCAGTCATGAAAGGAAGAAATAAAACGATCAGCCAGGCAATTTTAACGCTCATTCAGATATTTTAAAAATCAGTTTCCAATAATTCCAAAATCAAATTATGGCACTTAAGTTTACAGAAAAACTTTGTCTAACAAAAAGCAGTAAACATCGTTTATTGCAAAGACATCAAATCAACAGGAATGGTTGGGTTGAAAATGTTTTCTACGGCAAAAAAAGTCAATATGATCAGAATTCTTTTTGCCCCAGACGGATATATTTATTGACCATAAAATTACTCAGCAATACAGGCAGCAAAATGCCGGTGAGCAATACGATGCAGAAAACAAAAACGGTCAGGCTGACATCAAGAAAATAAGTGAAAACCTGCATGCTGTAGTCCATATACAGTAGAATTCCAAGTAAAACAAAAATATTGATCATTCCGGAAATCAATCCGATCTGCAGACTTTTTTTTATATAGGGCATTTTGATAAATCCCGGGCTGGCGCCGACCAATTCCATGGTCCTGAGCATTTTCCTGTCACCCCTCAATACCAGTTTGAGGTTATAAAATATCAGTAATAAAGATATGCTGATAAAGACGATCCCGGCGATGAGGAATATGTAATTGAATTTACGGAGGTTGGTTTTCATTGCCCCGATTTCCTGAAATTCAAAAAAGGCGTTTTCCACAGTGGATAAGGCCAATAACTCACTTTTGAAAGCAGGTGCTTTTCCGCTACGTATGAAGTCCGCTTCCAGGAAAAACCTGATCACATCTTTAAGCGGATTGTCATTCTTATCTTCAAAAATGGCATTCCCCATTTGATTTTCCAGCATACCCAGGCCTTCTTCCTTTGAAATATATTCCACGGTGCTGTTTCTCACATAACTCCTGGATTTAAGATCTGCTATCAATGCATTCAACTCATTTTCAGGCAGATTGTCTCTGAGTTCAACAACAAAAGGTGTCTTCTCATTGATGATGTTTTCCAGGTTGCTGATA
Organism: uncultured Saprospiraceae bacterium; assembly: GCA_964594045.1. Classification (GTDB taxonomy): domain Bacteria; phylum Bacteroidota; class Bacteroidia; order Chitinophagales; family Saprospiraceae; genus UBA2365. Next base: position 93,593 of record CAZQKR010000005.1, read on the forward strand.
TGCATGATGATCAGCAAATACACCCCAAGGAGGAACAGCGTGAGTGTCAGACTTATGATGGTCAATATCGTACCCGGTTTAAACTTCATACAGCGTTGAATAGTCCTTTTGCATAAAAAGGCAAAAATGAGAACTTTTTTCCAAATATATATCATGCATGGAATGATATCATCAAGAATTGTCTGATAATCCAGTTTATATCACAGAATAAAATTACATTTATTGGGTAAAAACCGTAAAATGGGATATCACATTGAACTTGAGAGCATAACACTGGAAGCATACGCAGAAAAACTGGAAGTTGCCTGGTTGCCGCCCAGCAGAAGGATCCTGCAGGTAAAGCTGGCTGAACGATTTGGCTATTTTCAGGAAGCAGGTATTCAAAATGTAAAGGAGCTTCAAAAACTGCTCAAACAGCCCAAATACATGGAGAAGTTCAGTGAACTATCACTGTTCAGAGATGGTTACCTGGTCATTTTGTTGCGTGAAATCAACAGTATGTTGCCCAAGCCAAACGCATTGAAAGATTTTCCGGGGATCCCGGAAGATGCAGCGGAAAAGTTGGCAGCCATAGGCATCAAAGACACAAAGAGCCTGTATAACAAGGTTCTAACAGCTCAAATGAGAGATGAATTGTCCGCACAATGTGAACTTCCCGGGGACCTGGTTGATGAACTGAGCAGCCTGGCGGACTTGTCCCGCATCAAATGGGTCAGTGCTATTTTTGCCAGGATGTTGTACGATCTGGGCATGAAAAATGTTGCGGAAGTTGCTGCTGCCGACCCGGTTGACCTGCACCGTAAAGTCAATGAACTCAACAGCCGGCGGAATTATTACAAAGGTAAGATCGGATTGAATGATATGCGGATCTTGGTGGCTGCAGCCGGCGATGTGCAGGTGGAGATCGTCTGAATCAGGATGATCAGGATTTTTGGATTTTCAGGATGATCCGGTATAGTCTGAAGTCTGTCTGTTTCATTTGATGGTAAGGGTTGGCGGTATACTTGTTTAGTTCGTCTTATATTCAACAACAGGTTCAGCAGCCAAACTTATTTCCTGTTCTTTTAGTTTTACCGTTTTATCTTCTCCCCATACCTTCGCAATCCGGTCTTTTATTTTTTGCTCGTATAGCTCAATCAGTTGCTTGTTGGCATTGACCAATTCCTGCTCTTTCTCGATGCGGGAAACGATTTGGCGTTGAATTTCAAGTGGCGGTAAAGGAATTATAATCTTTGAAAAAGACTCATATCCAATTCTTGGTAATTGTGCACCTTTTAAACCCTTTAATACTTCTTGATTAAAAAAGTCTGATAGAAAATAGGAACTATAAAATTTAGAATCAATATTTTCTTTACCTCTAATTACAATAATATCAGTTGAGCAAATTCCTTCAATTTCAGAAAAATACACTTTGTTCAAATTTGGTCTTAGTTTTCCATATAGTATGTCTCCATTTTTAAATTTGATTTTTGTGCTTTTAATATCTTTAGGATTGCTCATAAAGTCACCAACTAACTGACCTGTACCATGACTGATGTTTTCCAAACCAATGTAATTAACGGTCTTGGAATCAATTTCAATTGGTAAAACGTTATCATTCACCTTATTGAATACCTCTCCCAACTCCACCATTTCCCAATCCGCATCAATATCAATTTTGGGTTTGTAGTTTTCCACTACCATTTTTGCCCCGTCAATTATTTTTTGGTAGCCTTCTATCTCGGCTACGATTTCTTCCTGAACGGATATGGGGGGAAGGGGGATTTTTATTGACTCAATTTGATTTCGAGATATACTGTCAAATACAGCACCACCATTACCTTTAATATTACCTTCTTGTGATTTTAATAGATAAAATAAGAAATCCTTATTTATTACTGCTTTTGTTCTAATCGCTGCTAAACCTCTTCCAATGCAAATGTGTTGAGTTGCATAATTAACAGGTCCGACAGGTGCTCTAACCGACATTAATATGTCATTTTTAAAAGCTTCTTTTGTTATTTCAGTAGTCCATTTTGTTGGTGCACCAATATACATTTCAGTAAATTCTGTTTTACCTTGATAAAATGGTAAACCTTCTGCATTGTCATTGTAAAATTCACTATTTGGAGATTGTCCAGATATAACATCTGCAACTACTTTTAATTCAACTATTGGAAAATCAGAATTAATAATGATTTGATTTTTGTACCTCTCCCCATTCAAATTATAATCCCCGTTTTTGGCAATTTCGGATTTGGGTACGGTGTGGGCGATTGCGGTTTGTGGGGTTGTTGTTGGTAGAGACGCGATGCGTCGCGTCTCTGTGGTTTGTTGGGGGGCGTGCGGTAGAGACGCAATGCATTGCGTCTCTACGATACCGGTATTGGTGTCATTGTCGGTGGTGGCGTTGGTTGTGGCGCAATCGATGGTATTTTTCAATTGATTTTGTAAAAATAACCGGATAACCGAAATGGCATCATCCAATTGTCCGCCTTTTACAGGGTTGCGCTGGGCGCCTAAACCGTACCCGTCGTTATCAATTTTTACAAACAGGATTTCTTCGCTGGTTTTGGCAAATTCCCTATCCATCAATAATATGGATGTTTTCACACCGCTATAAGGGTTAAAAACGCCTGCGGGTAAACTGACTACGGCATACAGGTAATTTTCGACCAGCATTTTGCGTAAATCCTTGTATGCTGTTCCGCTTTGGAATATCACCCCTTCGGGTACAATAATACCTGCACGGCCTTTGGGGTTCAGGTGTTCGGCAATGTAATCAACAAACAAGACTTCACTGCGGTTACTGCTGATTGAAAATTTTTTGTGTGGGCGTATTCCACCTTTCGGACTCATAAAAGGCGGATTGGCTAGGATTACATCAAAGGTTTCGTTCCATCGGTCTTCGCTGCTCAAGGTGTCGTATTCCCAGATATGAGGGTCGGAAAATCCATGCAAATACAGGTTTACCAACGACAAACGCACCATATCGGGCGAAATATCATAACCGGTGAAATTGCCGATAATGCGGCGGCGTTCGTCGGGGGTAATTGTAGAGACGCGATGCATCGCGTCTCTACCACCATCACCCATTATATATTTAAACGCCGAAATTAAAAACCCGGCCGTGCCACAGGCCGGATCCAGAATGGTGTCGGTTTTTTGCGGGTCAACCACGGCGACCAGAAAATCAATAATATGGCGGGGTGTGCGGAATTGCCCTGCATCGCCCTGCGAACCCATTACCGAAAGCAAATATTCAAAGGCATCGCCCAGTTTTTCGCTGTGGGTATATTCAAATTCGCCAATGGTCTTTAAAAACAATTTCAATGTTTCGGGGTCACGGTAAGGCAAAAAGGCATTTTTAAAAATATCACGGAATAATTGCGGAATATTCGGATTTTTATCCATGCTCGCAATGGCATCGGAATACAAAGACAGCATTTCGCTGGCCGTAACTTTGGTATCGAAAAGGTTATCCCAACTGTATTTTTCATAACTTCCGGAAAAGAATTTGGCTTTACCACCCAGATCAATTGCTTCCTTGTCCATGTCGTCCATGAACTTGTAAATCAATGCTATGGTAATTTGTTCAATCTGGGCCTTTGGGTCGGGCAATTTGCCCACCAAAATATCACGGCAATCGTCAATTCTTTTCTTTGTTGTGGTATCTAACATTTTTGATTGTTGTTTTTTGTGTACGCAGAGACGCGATGCATCGCGTCTCTATAACGTTGTATAAAATTGATCCTTCGTCCATTTGGCCGGGTTGTTAATGATATAATTTGAAATGCGTTGAAACGATTTATCGTTTCGGATAATGTGATCATGAAAACGGGGTTGCCAGGCGAAACCGGCATTAATTTTACGGGCATTGATGGTAACCGCCGATTTGAAACCCCGGATTATTGACGCCAAATTTTTGGATTGCGGACCAAATTGGTTTTTGACATTATCCGTCGTTGTCGTCGTCGTCGTAGAGACGCGATGCATCGCGTCTCTACCAACCGCGCCACCAACCGCGCCACCAACCACGCCACCAATATTTTTTGTATTGTATTGGTTTTCACCAATTATAATGATCGCATGAAAATGATTGGGCATAACAACAAATTCTTCCATCCCCAAATTCATATCAGGTCGCAATTCAAATGTTTTTAACCATTCGGTTTCCACCATTTTACCTGTTTCCGACAATTCCATTTTCCCATCCACAACATCCCCAAAAAAACATTCCCTGTTTTGTGTACAAATGGTAACAAAATACATGGCATTGGAACCGTAATCCCAATTTTTTAAACGGGCTGATGGTATGCGGTATTTGTTCAGAAATTTTTCGGGCATGATTCAGGCAGCAAATTTTTCCAGATTAATGTAATCCCTGATGTACAGTGGAATCATTTCCCTGTATCTGACGGCCACTTCCCTGAATTGCGAAATGGTTAGCGTCGGGTTTGTCTGTAATGCGTGAAAATCTTTGGCTTCAATGATCTTCCGGATTTCGCCATCAACAATATAGGCTTTGAAAAAATACTTCAACGCCCTTACATTTACATCTTCTCCGGGCGGATAAATGGAAATGAATTTGTCGAATTCTTCTTCCAGTAATTCGTCTTTCGATTTGAATCTGGGAATAATGCCAAATACCTTTTCCACCATTTCCCTTATTGAAATTTTACGGTCAATCTTTGCCGCTTTCCGCAATTTTTCGAGGTTAAAATAGGCTTCGGGTTTATCAAAAATTTCGTTTTGAATGTGCGACACGACCTGTTCCCAGTTGCCAAGTTCCACATTCTTTTTAATGATGTCGTCCATTACAATGCGGTCTTCAAACTTGTTAAACAGCATACGGTCAATTTTCATTCCTTCGTATCCTATTTGTTGCTCGTTTAAAACCATCAACGGGTCGGGTCTGAAACTGGTGTATTGGTCAATATTAACACCACCTTCTCCTCCTACGCCATTTCCTTGCCTGGGTTTTGGTAGTTTTAATTTTTCATCGTAATCAAACTTTTCTTCAAAATATTCGAAATTGGCAAAGAAATCAAAGAGTTTGAAAAACTCCTTTTCATGTTTTACATGTTCCTCTTCGCCCAACTCGTTTTTGTGTTTGAATTCAAAGGTGTTTTTGCGGGTACCACGCCCTTTGATCTGTACAAAATCCGAAGGACTGAAAATGGGACGCATCATGCAAAGATTCAGCAGATCGGGACAATCGTAACCCGTTGTCATCATGCCAACCGTAACACAAATGCGCGTTTTACTTGATTTGTAACCTTCCAGCCAGCTTGTTTTACCATTCAGATTATTGTTGGTAAAATTGATCGTCATCTGTTGTGCATCGCCAACCTGTGAAGTGACCTGTAAAGCAAAATCGGAATTGTATTTATCCGGGAAAAGCTGTTCAGCAAATTCGTTCAGAATTTCCGTGAGTTTTCGGGCATGGTTTTGACTGACTGCAAAAATGATGGTTTTGCCAATTTCACCGGTGATGGGGTCACGCAAGGCATTTTCCAAAAAGGTTTGACAAAATACCCGATTGGTTTTGTCCGAAAAGAATTTGCGTTCAAAATCCCGTGTAACAAAAGTTTCATTTTCTTCGCCTTCTTCGGTGGCTATGACAACGGCGTAACCTTCATCAGATAGCAATTGCGTGGTTATCTCGGTTCGGGCATCGAGCACACGGGGATTGACCAAAAATCCATCTTTTACACCGGCAAGCAAATCATACCTATAAGTGGGTTCCCCACTACTACAGCCAAAAGTATCGTAAGTATCTCTTAGCATTCTGCGTTCCACTTCACGAGGATCGTTTTCTTTAACTTTGAATAAATCAACACCTTTCAGGTAATTTTTTGGCGTAGCCGTCAACCCCAACTTATAGCCATGAAAATACTCAAAAACGGCTCGTGCATTGCCCGAAATCGAACGGTGTGATTCGTCCGAGATGATCAGATCAAAATCTGTCGGCGAAAACTGGCGACGGTATTTATTATCGAACATCAGCGATTGAATGGTAGTAACCACGATATCGGCTTTCCGCCAATCGCTCTTATGTTCCTTGAAAATGAATGATGTATAATCGGGTTTTAAATAGTTGGTAAAAGCTTTCCACGCCTGGTCTTCAAGCTCCAGCCTGTCCACAAGGAATAAAACTTTTCTTGCATTTTTTGTCCTCAGAAATAACCGGATAACAGCAGCAGCAGTCAGGGTTTTACCAGTGCCTGTAGCCATTTCAAAAAGAAAGCGGTCTTTTCCTTCCCGTACCGCTTTCTGCAAATGCAAAACGGCATTTAGCTGATAGGGTCTTAAAAACCGAAGTCCATTCGTCCGGATAAAATCCTTACTGGTCGCAATGCTGCCATTCCAACCCGGTCTTTGAGCATAATCAGGCATTTGAACGGTTACAATATAATCAATCCCGACGGGTTCAGATGCCAATGAATTTCTGTCCGGATTCCATTCTCTGATGGCTCCGATCTCGTTTGGTGAGGGAAATTTATAGATCGGTTTGGGATTTCCTTTTTTCAAATCCCACAGGTAATGCACTATCCCGTTTGAAAGGATGATGAATTGTGCTCCTACTGTATTTGCATATTTTCGTGCCTGTTCCTTGGCAACCAAGGGGTGCAGACTTTCCTTTTTGGCTTCGAGTACACAAATCGGTTTATTGTCGGTATCCACAAGTAAAAAATCAAGCGAACCCGATTTTACTTTTTCATAATCGGTGCCCCAGGCATCCACATCTTTTTGAGTGATTTTCACATGGTTTTCAAGCAAGATGTTCGCTTTTCCTTCGTGATCATCGAAGAATCTCCAACCTGCTTCATCGAGTAGCTGGTTTATCTTAATCCTTGCATGTGCCTCGTTTTGTAACATTTATCAGATCAAAAAATAAATTTGTTCACAAGATACATCAATCGTACCAGTATCGTGCGGGTGCGTTGGCAAAAAAACAGCTCTTTTGCAAATTTTCGCTTCGCTGATTTTTACTGTGTCCGGCAAAGCCCAAACAGCTTTGGATCTGCACTCACTTTCGCATAAATGGGTCGTGTATTGGCTTGTGCGATTTGAAAATGTGCTTTTTTGTGCGTTGGCTGTTTCCATTTTCTGGTCGTATTGAAGCAAAATATTGCTGTCGTTGGTTTTTATTCGGTTGTGCCTAATTGGTCAGGCTAAGCCCAGAGTCTTGTGTTGCGCCTGCAGCAAGGCTTTGGGTTTAGCTCACGTTATGAAGCGTTATTTTTCTTATTGATCAGATTAATAACCACTTTCGTTATAGACTCTTTTTCTTCTGGTTTACTTACCGCGATCATTAATGTCAGGGCTACTAAAGCATTATCTGCAATTCTCTTTTTACCAAGATCATCAAATAATACACGATTCTTTTCCAAAAAATACAAAAACAAGAAGGCTGCAATCCTTTTGTTTCCGTCAATGAATGAATGATTTTTTGTTACGAGATATAATAGGTTGGCAGCTTTCTCTTCAATACTTGGATAAAGGTCTACCCCGTCAAACGTCTGGAAGATGGTATTAACAGAACTTTGAAAAGAATTATCTTTTTCCTGTCCGAACAGGTCACTATTCCCGTGACTTTTTTTGGCCAAAGCTATTTGTGTTTTTGCCTCATCATATGTTAATCTATAGGTTTCCTTCTGAGTTGTTTCCTTTATTTCAAGAGTATTGTAATCATATTGATCAAGAACCTCAAGTGCATATGCATAATCAGAGATAATACCTAATAATCCGACACTCTCATCAGTGGTCAATTCCTGGGTTTTAGCAACCTCACCTAATAGTTTAACAGTGTCTTTCAGATCTTGTAATTGTTGACCTTTTTGCTCCAGTATTTTTTTATTTAGCGAATATCCTTTGACTAAATATTCTTTAATGATCTGATTGGCCCATATTCTGAATTGGGTTCCCCTTTTTGATTTAACACGGTACCCAACAGATATGATCACATCCAGGTTATAGTAATCCACAAGATAGGTTTTGCCATCTGCTGCAGTTGTTGCTTTTTTTGCAACAACTGAAGATCTCTTCAACTCTCCCTCCTTGAAAATGTTGTTAATATGCCTGGATACTACTGATTTATCTCGTTCAAACAGTTCGGTTATCTGGCCAAGGCTTAACCACACGGTTTCATTGTCAAGGCGAACACTTATTTCCGCTTTTCCATCGCCAACCTGATATATTTTAATATCTGAGCCTTTCATATGTAAGTTTTTTATTTGTTTTTCTTCTGCCATATGGAATCTTTAATGATAAATTCTGACGATTCATTTGAATGTCATCATTAAAAACATTCATGCTTGGATGGTGCAAAAATCCTGAAAGTTATGGATGTTGATCCCCGCAGGCATCATCAATATTTTTCATGTCGATTTCATACCATTTTCTCTGGTAAAATATACCAAATCCGGAATGATGTATCATAACTCACCGAACCGTCACTTTCGGGTAGGTGCTGCTATGCGGTCGTTGTTTTGTTTAAATGTTGTTTTACTACCATGCCTACTGTGTCATGGTTAATATTCTTTGTAAAACAATACTTACTTTTTAACCACTCCTCTAATTTTTTATTTCCTTTACTTGCATTGCAAGAACCACAACATAAGGCAATATTGTCTAATCCATTTATTCTAATGTCGTTAACAATATGCTCCCACGTTTTTCTCGTCTTTCTACTTTTGTCTGAATCTCTAAATTGTATGCCGCAATAAACACACTCCAAGTCTCTCTTTAGGACTATAACTTCAATTTCATTTGGTATTCCCCATCGATTCGCCACTACTAAAACTATATATCGTTTGATTCAAATTCTTTGAGAGTCTTTCCGTTTTTTTGTTTCCATTCTGTTAGTCCATTTGCATTGCGTCCCAATACAATCGAAGCGGCTGTCGATGGACTGCTGAAGATGTAGTCCTCTGGAAATTCAAGATATTCTCCTTTGTTGATAAGTACGCCTTCTTCGATGAGTTTTTGCCTTAATATTACAAAGTTTGAGGTCATTGAAATAACCGTGGAACCTGCTGCTTTTGAACCTTTGAAAACCACAAAGCCGTCTGAAGTTGGTTCCCCTTGTCCATCTGCACCCCTGGCTGCTTTAATTAAAAATGTTTCGTGCTTTTGTTTAGGTTTAAATTCTCTTTTTTCGTCAAATACCTTGTGCCCTAATGTGTTTACAAGCATTTTGATATACTCAATAAATTCCTCCATTTCTGCTCTGTCAGGTTCGGAAATTGAAGATTGTGTCGGGATGATGGAATTGTCAACCTTGTATCGATTTGCTGCTTTTGCAATTTCGTGCAGCCTATTCTCTAAATATTTTATATGGGCTTTATTCAGGTTTTCGTCTTTACTAATAAAAACAATTGTTTCATTCCAAAAATCCTTTGAAGTCAATTGTTGATTAAGCCTTTTTAAAATTGACTCAGCTTCGCCAATATAAACCTGATCTTTTCCGTCTTCATCCTTTCCAAATAAAAGATACACGCCTGTGCTGGTCAAATCGTCACGATCTGAGCAGTCTTTAATTTTAATTCTTGGAATTTTATATGCTTTACCTGACCAATTCGATAATTCACAGCTCATACGGCCGTTTGGATCACCGTCTATCAGAAATATTTTTATTGTCTTACCGAATTTCATATTCACTATGTCTTTTTATATTGCCAAACAACGGTTTGCGCAGCCGCAGTAGCTAGCTTTTGCTGGCTATTGACGGCTGCGTTTTGTTGTCGGCTGGCTTATTTTTTCTTCTACTTTGTTTATGTCCTGTTTAATTGAGCTTGACATTCTTGCCCAATCAAATTGTGTAGGTTTGTTTTCTAATTTTCGCCATATATCATCAAGATATTCTACAAAAATTCTTGCTCTTTCAATTCTTTCTTTAATCTCAAAGATGTCTTGGATATTTTGTCTTTTATTGTCATCAAATACTGGCGTGTCAACTATTATCGCATCTATATAGGTAAATTGACCACATAAATAATTTAGATGGTATGCCCCCATCGTAGTTATCCTTAGTGATGTAGGTAATTTATTTGAATCGATAGCTACTCCTCTCTCTGATGTTTCTATCAAGTTCTTTCGGACGGCAATGTTGAGAATTGTATCTATTTGGTCTATTGAAAAACCTACGGCTTGCAAATGGTTTGATAATTTTATGGTTGGAATAAAGCCGCTATCCTTTCCAGATGTTGCTTTTGACTCTAATATTGACAAGACCATTAATAAAAGAAAGTGCTCTTTTTCATCTTTGTAGTGTACATCTAAGAGATTTACTATATAAGAACTTTCAGGGTCATAATGTACATTATTTCCAAAAATTACTGCTCTTAAAAATTCATGTAAAGGAATTATATATCTACCCTCTTGAGAATAAATTCGGTCAATTTTTTCAGTGTCCACATGTCCACTGCCAAGAAAATTTTTTACAATGTCAATTCCTAATCGTATATTTCCGTTGCAAATATTATCAATAAATTTGTATAGATCATAATTACTTTTAAAAGAATGTATTAATACTTCAATCAGCCCTTGTAACGTTGAAAGATTTACTCCAACCTGTCCTTCAAATTGCGCTAAACCAATTTCTCCGTTGGCAATTTTTCTTGCAAATTCAAGTCTTTTTTCAATTACTAAATCAAGTCGAGGGGGGGCAATTGTAAACGCTTTAGGGTGGTATCCACTTAAAGCCCCATCCTTTACTGAATTATGAAAAGTTTCAGGTCGTAGTGATACAAAAACTGTAACTGGTTGCCAATTTTCTGCAATTTCTTGTGAAATTAGAAATGCCATTTGTTGAGTATTATAATCTCTTTGGTCGCAATTGTCAATAAATACTACAATCTGTTTTTTTCTTCCCTTGGCAAGGTGGAAAAGTGCAGCTTTTATATGTCCACTTATGTTTTTTTGTTTGTCTTCAAAGAATTTTACTGTCAATTCCAATGCTTTTTCGGAATTATTCTCAAAGTATTCTTTATAAATACCCTTTTTGAATCTACTGAATTCATTGTGATATATGCCATGAACAAAATCATGCTCATAAATGTCAACTGAATATTCATCCAATAAAAGCTTTGTTATTTCATATAAAATTGCTTCCCTGATATCCAATGACAAGACAATTTTACTGCCTAAATCAATTTTTAGTGTTATACAGTCATTGAAGATTTCGGGTGCTTCAACTTTGATTAAATGATTAATAAATGTAGATTTTCCAACGCCAACGTCTCCAATCAACAGAATAGGTCTTCTGCTCATGCTGTGCGCAGAGATATTTTTAAAATCTTGGTTTATTCCTTTTTTCTCGACTGCCGACTGTATACTTAAACTTTTTTTATTCTCTTCGAATAAATTTTCATAGCGAGTTCGTAAAATCTCTTTACTTACAGTAGCATAATTTGATAATGCGCCTGCGCTGCAATAACATTCCTCTAAAAATGCTTTTTCCAAGTCTTGATATCTTAATACATCTTCTAAAATTAACTCGCTCAATATTTGTAGATTTGTTTGAAATGGATTTCTGTTTTTAATGCCTGGATAATATCCTATCGTCGAAGATAATTTTGCCGGCAACTCTGGAAGAATAATTCCGCAGAGATTATTTTTTAATTTTTTTGCCTGTATACCATTCTTTGAAAGGTAATTCCAAAAATCCAAGAAATTATCTCTCATTTTTTCAAGTGAGGAAAATACTATTGCATCGCCAGTTAATGGCGGGACTCCATCTAACCTGTTAGCTACAAAAGCTACAACTTGCCATCCATTTGAAACCATAGCAATTTCAACCCCTCTTGCATTGCAATATCCACAAACCTGTTCAATAGCCTCTTTAAACTTAGGATTATCCTTACATAAACTTGCCAAAGAGTAATTTATGCTTTTCTTTCCTTCGGGCAACTCGAAATAATTTCCTTCTCTTTTTGCTTCAACAATTACCGCAGGACGTGAAAGACTCAAAGTATAATCAGTATATTCTCCATTGTAGCTTTCTTCAGTTTTAATATCGGCCTTTTCCCAGCCTAAGCAATCAATTAGAAGCGAATCTATTAAATGAAATCTTGTGGTAGCTTCATTCTTCTCTTCCTTTGAATGTTTAGAATTCCATTCAATTAACTTCTCTATATTTTCTCTGCTTTTTTCGTAATTCATTTTTTAGTTTTTTTTCTTTGCTTGCCGACAACTTGTTTATATCCTTAACAAAAAAATATCAAAAATCCATTTCCCCCTCCACCAATTAAGCAAATACACCCAAATTGTACCGATATGCCCAACTGATCACGTCTTTCTCCGGCACCAATCACACTTCTTACACCTTTCTGAAAAACGCAATTTCTCAACCCATACCATCTCCCGAAAATAGTTCCATAAACCTACAAAAATCCCCCGGAATCCCAATAAAAACCATGCATTTTTTCGCCTGCCTCTGCATACTTTTGCTAAATACTCCCCACAACAATCCTTCCCATTCCCGTCACCATACCACCACATCCACCCCCTTTCCACCGGATACCAAAATTATATCCCTCAGATCAAATTTATTTCCACATTTTCTTGCACAACCGGATCAAAGATGTATTTTTGACCTATTGATCAGTTTTCTTTAACCTTTAAATATATTGTTTACTATGAAAAACATTCACGAATCAGGCGATGCCGTCAATCTGGCTACGTTTGAATCCATGATCACTGAAGTGACTTCCTATGGTTCAAGGTACAACCCTTCCAAAGATGCACTCAAACTGACCGCCCTGACCGGATTGCTCAACAAGGCCAAAACCGTCAGCGCCCTCGTTACCGAAGCCCTCACGGCCAATCAGATCGCCATAGATTCCCGCACTGCCACTTTCAAGCCGATCAAACCGCTTGTTACTAAAGTCAACAACGCCCTCAAAGCTTCCGACACGTCCACCGAAACGGAAGCCTCAGCAGATTCACTGGTGCGGAAACTTCGCGGCGAACGGGCCTCAGCAAAAAAAACAGAGGAGGAAAAAAGTACAGCACTCGCCGAAGGCAAAAGCATCAAAGAGATCTCCTCCGCACAGACCGGTATAGATAACCGGATCGCCTTCTTCGGACAACTGATCAGCCTGCTCTCAGCTTCAGGCACCTACGCACCGAATGAGACCGAACTGAAGATCGATTCCCTTAAAACTTTCCTCGATTCACTCAAAGCCAAAAATACCGCTGCGATCACTACAGGGATACAGCTCTCAAACGCCCGGATAGAAAGGGATAAGGTCTTTTACGATCCAGCCGGTGGCATGCTGGACATCGTCCGGGATATCAAAACCTATGTCAAATCCGCCTTTGGATCCACCAGCCCGGAATACCGGTCTATCAGTAAATACCAATTCAGGCGCAAAAGAAAATAACGCCAACAGACGGGTGTTGCAGTGATCACTTCATCAGCCACCCGACATCAATGAGTTGTCTGATTTTTAACCATAAGGAAATGATTAAGGTGAATAAATGTTCATTTCCTTCAGCGCCCGGAATAATTCCCGGGCGCTGATTTTTTTTACCTCTTCCCTACCCTTATAATGACCACCGGCCAACTGCGAACAGGCTCCCGCATGGATAAAATAACCACCTTCATCCCTCAAATGGCCTCGCGCATGCTCAGAATAAGCACCTCCATGCAGGGAATTGCGACACACATTCTCAGAATCTGCGCCTCCATGTCGGGAATTACGACACACATTCTCAGAATAAGCACCTCCATGTCGGGATTTCCGACACACAATGTTGGAATAGCGACTTCCATGTCTGGAATTGCGACACGCAATATCGGAATTGCCACCTACATATCCGGAATTGCAACACGCAATATCGGAAATACTACCTCTGAGCCGGGAATGCCGATCCGGATGATTATTATCTATATAGCCGGTATTAAATGATCCATTGCATGATCTGCGCTGATCTGCAGTAAATAATCATACAATGGTGGGGCAAGCAACATCATTTTATGATCTGAAAAATTAAGTCGCTTTTCTTTTTCTCACAGCCGTCATTACTGATGCTCGCTTTGCCCGATCCCGATGTTCATTTTTCAGCCGGGACATGTCAGGACAGGCCCATGATGGTCGCTTCGCTCGATCCCGATGTTCATTCTTTAGCCGGGACAGGTCAGGGCAGGCCCGGGCTTGAGTCGGACCCCTGTCTTCGCTACCTCCCGACCACGGGATTGCCGATCAAGTCGGCCATGACCTTCTGATTTCAATATTTCGTAAACAATAAAAAATTTGTAAGAATACACTTTCAATCCCTGAAAAAGATTTTCCCGCAGATCTCGCAGACTTTCGCAGATTTTTATGACAATATTAGATGGTTATTTTCTGCGTGGATCTGCGCGATCTGCGGGAAATAAAAAAAAGTATTTATTGAGTATTTTGAATCTTGAATCTTAAATCCAAATTTTGAGTCTGCTCCGAAAAGTCCAATTTGTTGATTTTCAATCGTTTTTTGCCCCAAGCCCTAAAGGGAAACGATTGAAAATCAACAAATTAAAAGTCCCCTTTTAGGGGGATTTAGGGGGCAAAGACTTTTCGGAGAAGACTCAATTTTCAAATTTTCAAATTATAGAATTTTCAAATTAAACTCATCCCCCACTCTTCCCAAACAATTCCCCTACCTCTCCAAACCGAACCGGAACCAAAGTAAAACCATATTGATAACTCCTGTCCGGTTGCAACATATATTTATCCAAAGGCCTGGAATACCAACTGTCGATGCCGCCTACGCCTCTCTGCCCGTAATCGATGTTCCAGCGGATAAAATCCCTCGGTTGGACATGCTGGATCACTTTCAATTCCCGCTGGATCGGCCCGTATTCCAGGCCTTCGCGGGCATCCAGATCGGAAGACAAATACTCCAATGCAGTCATTTCAAAACCTTTTCTGGAAGCAGTGGTGTCGCTGACCGCCATCAATCCATTACCGGCGCCATCGGTTAAAACAGCCCACCGGACATCGGTTTTATTCCCGTTTTCCTGCGGCCTGATGTAAGGCACCAATTGCTCTTTTACCGGACTCTGGTAAAGATCCACAAACGAAGAAACCTTCCTGTCCCGGTAATTTTCCCACGGACCTCTGCCAAACCAGATCAATTGATCGAACTTTTTATTGACCTGCATCACCATCCCAACCCTTGGAATATCTGTTTTTTCCTTCAGCGAAGGTTCCAGCATGGCATCTACGTGGATCCTGCCACTGGAATGCACCGTATAAACCACAGAAAAATGTGTTTCCACACCCGGTAAAAACCATTTTGCGGTCACTTCATGGATCCCGGTCGCCCTGGTTACCGTTTCCAGGCTGACCAGCTTCAATTCCAGCCCGGCCTTTTTCCAGTGGATGTTCTGCCTTTCCATCCGGTTGCCGAAATCATTGTCTGTAACAGCCCGCCAGAAGTCCGGTTTCAAACCGTTTCTTTCATGGATAAATTCAACGTCTTTCCATCGATAATTGCTCAAAAAACCGGTTGCCCGGTCAAAGGCAACAAACAAACTATCATGAAAGAATTCCAGTTGATGTTCCCCCATTTTGTATTCCAGCGTCCTAAATGCTTTTTGATCGGTTGCTGCTGATTTAAACCATGGCAGGACGAACTGTTCCTGAGCGATCAGATGGTCAGCCGGCACCATCTGAGTAGCCTTTTTGGACCTTGCTTCCAAATGAAGGAAATATTCTGATCCCGGTTTTATATCAACGATTCCAAGGTTCAGTTCAACCGGTTTTCCGGTGTGCGGTTCTGCTGCAATCTCACCAAGCGGAATATTCCGGACCACTTTCCCTTCGGCTTTAATAAATGCCGTAAACGCACATTCGGAAAGATCCGTAAAATCATACAGGTTTTCCACCAGTATGGTCAGTTTTTGCCCATTAAGACCAAGCCATTTGAATTTGACCGGTTCCTGGGCTTTTTTGGCTTCATACAAGGCCGGTTTGACCCTTCTGTCCGGAAAGACCATGCCGTTGAGCAGAAAATTACCATCCGTGGGCAATCCTTCTCCAAAATGTCCTCCGTAAGCGAAAAACAGGTCACCTTGCTGATCTTTTGTGAGCAGTCCCTGGTCCACCCAATCCCAGATGAACGCACCCTGGAGCTGTGGATATCTATTGATCTCATCCCAATATTCCTGAAAATTTCCCCCGCTGTTGCCCATGTTGTGCGCATATTCTGAAGGAATGAACGGCCTGTCCAGTTTCTTTTGTCCGAAATACTCAAAAGTAGCAGGATCAGGATATTGTGGCACCAGGATATCCGAATTCCAGTCAAAATCAAGCGTACCGCGATCTCGTTCCACCCTTTCATACTGAATTGGTCGTTTGCTGCGGTCAGCTTCCCTGATCGCTTTGTAGCCTGCATAAAAATTGACCCCGTTGCCCGCTTCATTCCCCATGGACCAGATGATGACCGAAGGATGATTTTTGTCCCGCTTCACCATGCGGATCATCCTGTCCAGATGAGCCTTTTCCCATTCCGGGAAATGTGCGAGACTGCGTTCTCCATAATACAGACCATGTGATTCGATATTGGCTTCATCCACGACATAAATCCCATGTTCATCGCATAGTTCGTACCACCGTTCCGGGAACGGGTAATGACTTTGTCTGACGGCATTGAAATTGAACTGTTTCATCAGACGGATATCTTCCAGCATGCGGTTTTCGGGCAGATACTGACCTGTCTCCGGGCTGTGTTCATGGATATTGGTTCCTTTCAGGGTTACAGGCATTCCGTTCACCAGAAGCAGACCATTGGCAATTTTTACGCTGCGGAAACCAATTTTTAACGATGTGCTTTCGAGTACCGTTTTTTTATCATCCTTAAGGGTGATGACCAGCGTATATAAATTGGGATGCTCGGCATTCCAGGGCAGAATAGCAGGGATCATGCCTGAAAAAGAGATGGTTGAAATACTTTCACCACTTATTGAAAATGCTTTGAGATCCTGCATCCATACCTTTCCTTCACGGATCAGCTTATATTCCAGGTGGCCGCGGCTGTTTTTTGCCAAACTGTTTTTTACATCAACGAAAAGCCTGAACAGGCCGTTTTGATAACTGTCATCCAGGGTTGAAACCACTTCAAAATCATGGATACTAACCCTGGGCCTGGCATGAACGAAAACGGAACGGGTAATGCCGCTCATCCTCCAGAAATCCTGGCACTCCAGGTAGGAAGCATCGGACCACCGGTAAACCTCTACCGCCAGCTGGTTCGTTTTTCCCGGTTGGATCCATCGGGTGATATTGAACTCGGAAGGCAGTTTGGAACCTTCGCTGTATCCAACCATTTCCCCGTTGATCCAGAGGTAAAAAGCGGATTTCACCGAGCCGAAGTGGATAAAAACCTCCTTGTTCTCCCAGTTTTTGGGAACAGAAAAACTATGCCTGTAAGAACCGACCGGGTTAAAATCGTGCGGGACTTTTGGTGGTTCCGGCCCTTTTTTAAGTTCAGTGAAAGGAGTGCGCGGATCGGCGAATTCATAAGGGTGATTCACATAGATGGGAAAGTCAAAACCCTGCATTTCCCAGTTACCGGGCACCTGGATCCTGCTCCAGCCTGAGGCATCGTAATCTGCCTGGTAGAAGTCTAATGGCCTTTCATCGGGGTTATTAGCCAGGTGGAATTGCCAACTCCCATCCAGCAGGATATAATTGCCGGAGCTTTCGGGTTTATTGACCAGGGCAGCTTTTTCATCTGCATAACTGTAAAACACGGATCTTCCCGGTTCCTTATTCCGTTCGATGATCATTGGATTTTCCCAATCGGGTTTGACCTGGGTGAAGGTTGGAAGGGTTGTTAAAATCAATGCAAAGAAAAAAAGGAAAGCTATAAAGGTACTTTTCATGATCACACAGATGCTTTATTTTCTCAAAAATAGCAAAAAATGCTTAAAGCATAAACCGGGAAGCATGAAAAGCACTGATAACAAATCACTGCTCCAAAATAAAAAAGTTCCGGTAAAGCTTTTTATACCTCTTTACCGAAACTTTCTTCTGTGACCCTATCGGGATTCGAACCCAAATCGTCAGAACCGGAATCTGATATTCTATCCATTGAACTATAGGGCCAGTGCAATCCAATTACTTTTCTTTAAAGCGGTGCAAAAATAATCATTAAAGCCAAAAAGTATTTGATTAACTGATTTTTTCTTTGAATCGATCCACTTTAAAAGCAGAAGATACTTTTTTTGCACCTGACAATTTTTTCAATTTTATCATTTTCTAAAGAATATAATACTTATAAGTATTTTTTAAAATTCCCTATATATTT
The DNA here is from genome assembly GCA_964594045.1 of uncultured Saprospiraceae bacterium. Lineage (GTDB taxonomy): Bacteria > Bacteroidota > Bacteroidia > Chitinophagales > Saprospiraceae > UBA2365. Next base: position 111,875 of record CAZQKR010000005.1, read on the forward strand.
GAATTACAACAAATTAATAATTTGAAGGAAATAAATTTGCAACAAAGGCTAAACCTTTGCTGCCACCATTTGTTCATTTTATCATAAAAAAGTTAGAATTGAATTCTATCTGCTTGATGAACGTTTGAAAAAACAGTCATATCATTGCGGGCTAAAAGGCTGAAAGACGTTTACAAGCAGTTTTAAATGGATATGTTTATCAGATTAAAGTTACTGTTTCATTTGTTTCTGGTATTGACCAGTGCTCAATTGTTTGCACAAAAAATACCAGCGGATACGCTTTTGCAAAGAGATCTGGATGAAATGGTCATTACAGCTACCCGAAATGAAAGGCATCTCAGCAACGTCACCGTCCCTACCCTTTTGGTGCATGCAAAAAGCATCCAGTTATCCGGAAATTTACGATTGAACGAAGTTTTACAGGAACAGACCGGATTATTTCTTACTTCCGGAACCGGCAGCACTTCGGTAGGTGGTGGTGTTTTCGGCAATGGCATACAAATTCAGGGAATGGCACCCGATTACACCCTGATCATGCTGGACGGCGAACCCCTGATCGGTCGCCAGGGAGGCATCATTGATCTTTCCAGATTTACGGTAGGTAATATCCGGAAAATAGAGGTGATCAAAGGACCTTCATCTGCACTTTATGGGAGCGAAGCCATGGGTGGTGTGGTCAATATCATCACTGAACAGCGCAGGAAAAATTATGTGACCACCGGGATCCGTTACGGGAGTTACCATACCACCGACCTTTACAGCTCTGCAAATTTTGACCTGGGCAAATCCACTTTTTACCTTTTTGCCAATTTCAACAGCAGTCAGGGTTATGATCTCAATCCTGCCACACCTGAAAAAACAATTGACCCTTATTACAACGGTTCAGCCCAGATCAAATGGACCTACCGCTGGAATGACCGGACACGGCTTACATGGAATAACCGCATCTACCAGGGAGTACAGAGATCGGATTTCGCGATCAATGGCAACGTGATCAATATTTCCGGTGACGGTATTACGACAGATATGAACATTAATCCGGTACTGACCCACATCTACAATGATCAGTTAAAAACGATCCTTAAATTGTATACCAGTTTTTACAGGTTTGAGCAGTCACTACTGTTCAAAGAATCGACTGAACCATATTATTCTGATGATTTTCAGCACGTTTATCTGAGGGCTGAAAACCAGACTGAATGGAACTGGCATGAAAATGCCCAGCTCATTGCTGGTGGCGGCTACAACCTTCAGACAGTGAATACTTCACGATACAGAACAGAAAAAGAGGAATATCTTGGATATGCATTTGTTCAAAATGAATGGAAACCAGGAAGCAGATGGATCGTGATCCCGGGTGCACGGTATGATATGAATTCTGCGTATGCCAACAGATTTTCGCCAAAATTATCCATTCAATACAAAGCTGGAAGCAATACCAATCTGAATTTTTCCTATGGAAGCGGTTTTAAAGCACCTGATTTCAGACAATTATACCTGTACTACATCAACCCTGCTGCACAGGGTTACCGGGTTTATGGTGCTTCTGAATTTTCCGTAGCCGAAATGGAGCAGCACCTTGCCGATGGTTTGATCACCAGGATCCTGCCTGAAGCCTACCTGATCACCACCCTTAAACCAGAGGTTTCACACGGCTTAAATGCCGGCATGACGCACAGAACCGGCACCGGCAAACTCAGGATGGACCTGAATTTGTTTTACAATCATGTGATTGACCTGATCAACTATTTACCGGTAGCGATCACGAACAACAATACGCTGGTTTTCAGCTATATGAATGTAAAGAAAGCTTATACCGGCGGCCTGGAATACAATATATCCGGTTCTTTTGGCAAAGGCTTCGAATGGGCTTCGGGTTATCAACTCCTGTTGACCGGGGATCAGGATATTGTTAAAAAAATATTTGAAAAGGAAGTTTACGGAAGGGATGAACCACTTGGCGCCAGCAGAAGAATGACTATCTGGGATTACAGCGGACTCCTGGGCAGAAGTATGCACATGATGAATGCCAAAATCAATTACCTCAATGAGCAGGGAGGATATGGAGGGTCACTCAGAGCGATTTACCGAAGCCGCTGGGGCGTTATGGACAGAGATGGGAACGGCTTTGCCAATATGCCGGAAGAATTCGCTGACGGGTTTTTGATGCTTAACCTGAGTTTACAAAAAAAATTGTTTAAAAACCTTACGTTACAGTTTAACATTAATAATTTATTGAACCAGACAGATGCTTTATATGTTCCCCAAAATCCGGGAATCCATTTTCTCGGATCGTTACAATGGAATTTTTTAACTAAATAATTTTTAATATGTATTTAAAGAACATTTTGATTGCAGGCCTTTTTATTGCGATGGGAATAGGTTTGAGCTCATGTGAAAAGGATTATGTACCCACAGAAGTAAAAACAACCGATATTCTGACAGATGTAAATCCTCAAACTGGCAAATACACTTATTTCAGTTTTAAAAACGGCAATGTTGTAGCTGAAACAGAGGCGCAGACTGCCAATTGGGATTTTGGAATTAAATTCACTACTTTCATTGTCAACAGCGGGGTCAGCGGACCTGGCGAAGGCGGTGTTTTGATCCAAAGCGGCGTTTTTGATGAAATACTTGAAGCACCTGAAACCGGATATCTGACTGATGAAACCGGAAATCTGGCGATCAAGGATGGTGAATGGTACGATTACAATCCTCAGACGCATTCCTTTGCTCCAAAAGCAGGAAAAGTTTTCATCTTTAAAACAGCTGACGGCAAATACGCAAAGATGGAATTGCTCAGCGCAACTCCAACTGATTCCAATGGCAATACTGTGACTCCTCCTACCTTCCCGACCAAAATAAAATATACCCTCAGGTATGTTTATCAGGAAGGCGGTTCCAGGAAATTCTGATAAACTGGTTAGTATTTATAAAAAAAGAGTTTTGACTTTCTGTCAAAACTCTTTTTTTATGATAAAGATCCTGTTTTATGACAAAATCAGCCTTGCAGACTACATTGCTATTGACAATAAAAGCGGATTAAAGTAATTTTGGTTGAATAATAAATATTTGATAATCAAAATCTTTCAAAATGGTTCACAAGATTTTCCTCTGTTTGATGATCTTGATGATCATCCACCAAATTCAAACTTTTGCCCAAACTGAGATCAAAGGTGCAGGCAATACCAGCGCAACAATAACCCTGAAAACCATGAATAGCGACAATACGCCTTCTATGACGATACTCGATGACGGAAATGCAGGTATTGGAACAACAACACCGACCCAAAAACTTGAAGTAAACGGGATCATTTACAGTAGTGGGGGCGGGATCATGTTTCCGGATGGCTCTGTGATGACATCCGCCCCGGCAGCAACGCCTTATGCTAAAGTGTATACCGTGGCACTATCCGGGGGTGATTTCAACAGTATCACCCTGGCCATTCAGCAATGCCTGATCGATCCCCTGAATCCGCCTTCCAGAAACAATCCATTTCTGGTCAGGGTCATGCCAGGCATATACAATGAAGTTGTCCAATGCCAGTCATTTGTAGATCTGAGCGGTTCAGGAAAACACTCATGTACCATCACAGGTATGGTCATTGGGAGTGATAGTTGCCTGATTGAAAACTTCTTTCTGCAAGGTGGTGTTACCTGTAACCTGACCTCTCCATTCATTTTGCACAATATCATCACTGCTCAGGCAACAGACAACCAGGACGGCATCTATATCAAAAATTCCCGTCCCTGGATCAAAGGAAATGAAATCAGGGCTTGCAATGGTTACGGCATTTTCTGCGACGGTTTCGGAGCTGATGCATGGATCATTGATAATAAAATCAGTTTTAACAAAGGAGGAGGAGTCAGATGTCAGAATTCTTCACCAACGATAAGCAATAATTACATCACTCATAATAAACATTACGGAATTTATGTTGCAGGAGCGGAAGGCACACCAGCCGAACCAACAATTGACGACAATGTGATCGGTTATACAGATAATCCGGACAACCACGGGATCGGCATTGCGGTTTCTTTTTTTGCAGAACCAAGGATCATCGCAAATGATATTTACATCAACGATATCGGTATTGAAATAGATCCTCCTTCACAGCCTTCCATCATTGGAAATAACATCAATTACAATCATGCCGCCGGAATAGTCTGTTATTCGCCCGGTGCAACAAAAAGAGTGGTCATCATGTCCAACCACATTCACAGCAATACAGGGCAACAACCTCCTCCGGGCATCAATGGAGCAGGCATTTATATCAATAATTGCAATCCTATGATCACCCAGAATAATGTTGCTCAGAACAGGCGTGTCCAGGGTCAGTATAATGATATTGATTACAGTCCATGCGTAATATCTTTTCCAATGATATCCATGAATGTCTATGATTTCATCAACCGCTCAACACCCGCTGCTGGCGGTTTATACAATGTGACAAGTACCGGCACTTCCATCAATCCCTGATCGGGAAAGAGATGTCAAAAACGAACGTTCTAAGTCCGGCTGGCCTATCAAGATGTAAACTCCTTTTCCTGAGCTGTTTACAAATCAATCTTTACGCCTAAAAACAGGGTTCTGGGTAATCCGGGACCATAGATATAGGAAGAATCCCGGTCAGGTCCCTGATCCTTATCCTGTTGATAGCTGTTGAATATGTTCTGAACTCCTCCGTTCAACTGGATCCTGGTTTTCTCCAGCAAATTCAGATCATAGGACACTTTTATACCGAGATCCAGGAATTCCGGCGTTTCGACTTCCCTGTCCTGTTCGACATAACCGGCATAATGTCTGACCAGCATACTTCCCGTATAGGTACCTGAAAGGGACATTTTCAGTCTTTTGACCGGGTTGTAGCTGACCACCCAGAATGCATAGCGGTCGGGAGTTCTGAACATCCTTTTTTGCGGTGCTATACTTTCGCTCCAGCTTTGAGCTTCAATGTATTCGCTTTTCTGAAATGTTGCACCCAACTGAATTTGCAATGCCTGGAACGGAATGATACGGCCTTCCAGGTTGATTCCCCGGACCACAGCACCTTTTCCGTTTGTTCTGACCATTACCAATCTTCCGCTTTCATCCAGACCCGATTCAGTCAGGACAAAAACATCATTCAATGTCGTGTAAAAACCTTCAACCAACAAATTGAACATCCAGCCGTTTACATCATAATATATATCTGAGGAAAGGCTGAAACTTCCTGATCTTTCAGGTCTGAGTGCCGGGTCCAAAACGGTAAATACCGGTTCGCCTCCAGCCACAGAGATATGCAGATCCTGGTCAAATGCCTGGGGTGCCCTGAATCCCGTAGAATATCCAACCCTGAAATTGAACATTTTCCCCGGACTGTACCGCAAGCTAAACCTCGGGCTGAATACCGGTTTGGACATCAGGTTGTGACGGTCAAAACGTGTTCCTGCCAAGATACTTAACTTCTTATTTTTCCATTCATTCTGAATGAAAACACTTTGAATATGTACCGTCTGATCTATGGTACGGTTGTATCCCGGATTGGTATCATAGAGATCATTCATGCTGTATTCTGCCCCCATGGTCAGGTCAGCCGGCATAAACAACAAATGATCCATGGAATAATTGTACTGAAAACCGCTCACCAGTGAAAGGTCACTGGTATTTCCGTAGGCATCGGGATTTTGCTGCGCACCATAATAACTTTTACGGTCAATGTGCTGAGCAGAACTGAACAAATTCAGCGCATGCTTGTAATTTTTGGAGAACCAGTCATATTTCAACCCACCGGTATGGATATTGTGTTTGATCTCATCTGCTACATCCGCCTCATGCGGGGGCAGATCCACCTGGTTTCCTCCCCTTCTGTCTTCGCTGATGTTATGGTATTCCAAAGTTACCTTGCTGTAAAGATTTGGCCGCACATAGGATTTGAATCCCAGATTATTGGATTTTATCCGGGAAATGTCCGTATATCCATCCAGATCGTAGTCAAACGGGTTTCTATTCCTGACTGCACCAAAGAACATGACGCCAGCACGGTGGTTGTCTGCCACAACCGAAGCATTGAAGTTGGTGTTGATATCCGGAGAGTTTCCGTTGATCAGATTGGTGGTATTGGCAATTGAAACGGTGTTGGAACCAGGTTCCCGTGTGATGATATTGATCGTTCCGGCAATGGCATTGGATCCAAAAAGTGCTGACGCACCTCCGCGCACCACTTCCACTCTTTCAACCATATTGGCAGGTATCTGTTCCAGCCCGTAGATTCCGGCCAGGGCACTGAAAATCGGTCTTGAGTCGATCAGTATCTGCGAATATGGTCCATCCAATCCATTGATCCTGACTTCCTGGTAACCACAACTCTGACAGTTGGTTTCCACTCTGAGCCCCGGCTGATAATTCAGGCCCTGTCCCAGACTCACCGAATTGGTATTTTGAAAGAGTGCCGGAGTGAGGACATTCACTATGGCAGGAGCATCTTTGCGGTTGGACTCATTCCTGTTGGCTGATACGACAACGCTTTCGAGCATCACGGCATCCTGCTGTATCTCAAAATTGAGCTGGATGCTCTGGCCCTGCCTGAGCTCAATTTCTTTTTCCAGAGTTGTATAACCTACTGATGAAGCCACGACAACGATGTTGCCTACCGGAAGATTGGTCATCATATAATGCCCGCTGAGATCGGTTACCACGCCTATAGTGGTTCCCTTCAGACTGACATTGATGAAAGGCAGGTGTTCCCCGGTTTTTTTATCGACTACATGACCGTAAATATTTGCATCAGTAGTTTTTTGTGTGAAACCGGTGACGCTAAAAGATAATAATATATATAATAATGGTAATATTTTTTTCATTATGATGGATTTTTCAGTCTGAAAGCCTGACCCTGCAAATGAAAATCTGATAAGATCCTGGTCAACAAAAGACTGCATTAAACAAAATAGATTTTTGATGTTTCAATCAGAATAATGAAACATGATCAGCATGAAGTCAGGATGTTTGAGGGGGTGCCCTGAGCATGAAAGCCGGTGCAAGTTGATTTTGTTTGTATTCGTCTGTTAAATGTAAAAACTGATAGGTGAAGTAAGGCTTTTTGATCAGCATCTGGACAGCCACAGCCGCTGATAAAGCCAAAAACAGGGATAAAAATCCGATAGTGAGTAATTGATCACCTGAATGCTGGTGATTGGAATGGTGATGGTCAGAAACCGGCCAGTACGGATGTGAGTGAAAAAAGGATCTTCCATCGAATTCATGACGGTGAAAAAACATGGAAATACCTGACCAGTAAGCCAGAAACAGGCTTAAAATGAGTAATTTCAATATGCTTTTTAACTTGTTTTTCACTTTCAGGCATGATCATTTTCCTTCCGATTAAGAACAACAAACAAAGTATTCAGCTTGTTCACGATAAAATGTCCAGGGTTTAAAAGAACACTTCAAAATGGAGCAATCATTATCTGTAAATCTTATTTTTCACTGTCAGGAAACAGCGATTCTGATTTATTTCTTTCTTCTGGCAATATAAATATCCGCCTCAATCATTTGATCATTTTCGAAAAAATGGTGTACAAAGAGCAGATTTCCTTCCGCATCCAATGTCGGTTCACCGGCAAATCGGGAGATGATGAGTTCCGGGATACCAAAATCGTTCCCGATTTTCCTGGACCTGAAAATTGCAGGTGTGCCATTAAATGTCCGGGTAAACCAAAGTTCAAGACCATCTGAAGAAATATATGGGTAACCCTCATCCGCAATAGTGTTGATCATATCAATATTTACCGGGGATGACCAATCCTGGCCGTTTCGGGTGGTCACCCAGATGTCCAGGCCGCCTTTTCCTCCTGTCCTTCCCGAATGAAAATACAGGTCATTTCCGTGTAAATGAACCTCACCGATCTGTAATTCCTTCATCAACCGGTCTCCGCAATAGGTCCAGTCTACCCAAATATCTCCCTGTTTTCTTGAGGTGAACATATTGACCCCGGTATATCCTTCCCTGGCTGATGCAAACCACATTTCATCACCCTGGATCGCAACGGCACCATCCAATGCAAGCATGCCGGGTTTTTGAAGCCATACCCTTTCTGCCTGTTGCCAGGCTCCATTCATCAACTTTGATCTCCACACACCCGTAACGGAGTCAAGAAGCTGCTTTTCCGGAGGAATCCTAACGTCGGGCGTGAAGAAAAAATACAGCTCATCACCCGCAATGGTAACAAATGGTGAATCTTCAGCACCGGCAGAATTCACATACCCGGCTAATGGTTCCGGATCATAAAAGCCGGAGTCATGCAAAACCGGTGGATGAATATCGGTCTCCGGACCGCGTTTTGCAATATCTGACGGTAATTTTTCAAACCTGTCAACAACAGGATGCTCCTGCACCTGCTCTGTACTGCATGCCATGAAAAGGGCAACTGTCAACAGGAAAAATATCCTGTTAATTACGGATGAAAATCTTGAAAACATGATCTGAAAATTTGGAAGTTGGTAAAGAATGATGTTGATGGATGGACATGACTGACCGATCACGAAAGCACCATATGCGGTGGATATTTATGGGAGCTAAAACGAATAGACGGGTCAGCCGGCAAGTCAGGGCAAAACTCTTTTCTGATCGCAGATACAGATATGCAAAGCTTCTCAGATAAATCGTACCTGAATGCTTGGAACCAAAAAAATCAGGCATTTTGCTTTAAACGATTTGTTTGAGCATAAATATACATTTTTTAACGGAGTGATTAATCCCAAAACGAAAAAAGGTGGCCGCAGCCACCTTAATTTTCCAGTTAACTTTATCAGATAATGGTTTTGAGACCATATCAGAATTGATCATGTAAAAATGATCTGAGTTCTGTCTCCGTCACATCTTTCATAAAACTCTCCTACAGTGAGTACTCCTGTGACTTCGCTGCTAAGATCCGAAAGCTTTAATTTAAACATGTCCATAGCCAGCTTACATGCATATATCTGTCCTCCGCCTGCCGTGATCATTTCCAGAAATTCCGGAACGGTTGGAATTTCCAACTGGGCCATCTGACCGCGCATCATTGCAGAAACACCTGCTTCAACACCAGGCAAAACACCCAACAAGCTTGGAAAAGGCAACCCTCCCGGCATCCTCATTGCCGGATTCCCGACCGTTGCTGTCTTCAGGTTTTTCATGTACTTTTTTGTGATCGCATCCAGACCAAAGAAAGTAAAGAAAACGTTGGTTTCAATACCTTCCATGACTGCACCATTTGCAAGCACCAGGGTTGCATACACATCTTCCACACTACCTTTGGCACAAATGATACAGACTTTTTCCAATGGTTTTTTATCTTTTGTAGTCATTATATTCAATTTAAAAGGTTATTTAATAAAATCGATCAAACGCAACTGGTCGGTTTCGGTATTCCTGCAAATAAAGAAGCCAGTTTGAGGGGTCCTTTGGGAAAGAGCTTGTACAATTCTTTAATGTCAGCGATCCCTGAAGTTCCTACTTTTCTCAGCGTCAGTTGTTCTCCGGCAGCAAATCTTTCCCTGATGTAATTCAGTACTTCAAAATGCTTTTCTGTAAGTTCGATATCGTACTCTCTGGCCATTTCTTCAGCCATCTCTTTTTTCCATTGGTTCATGTCCGTAAAGAAACCATCTTCAGATACCTGAACCGCAACGCCTGCAATTGTTTTTTCTGCCATAACTATTAAATTTTATTTATTATCAATATTTTTTGAAAGATTCTCAAGGAAGGTTGTCAAAAAACCGATTCCCTTCTTCATTTCAGGTTTATTCATGACCCTGATGAGTTTCCACACTGAAACCTCCGGAACATTTTTGGTTTCCATTGCTGAGAATATCTGCACTGCATTGTAAATTGAACCCATCATTTTGGGCTGGGTCAATTCTTTTATAGTGGTGAGTATCATCACAATATTATCTGCCAGGGCTTTTACATCCTCCGGTTTGAAACCGGTGACAATATTGTCAACGATCCTGACCGACTCGCGCGCAAACTCAAAATAACCTTTCCTGTCCAGATCATCAGCGGCCCTTATTGCATCGATGGCAACATCATTGAGTATAGGACCCAGGTCTTTGATCAGGTCCATCACAGACTCCATAGTCGCCATGAAAGTGCTGAAATGTCTGACATTCCTCAGAAAACTGATCATCAGTTCTGTTATCTCGGCAGGATCAACTTCCACCTGTCTGACATCCAGTTCTGTTACTGCGGTATTGTAGATATCTTTCCCAACGATGGAAAGATCGCTTACCAGGTCAGAGACGGTTTCAGTCTGAAGTTTTTGTTGCTGGACAAATTCCAGGATCATATCCAGTTTTCTGTCCAGTGCATCCATTCGTGTTACTAATTGCTGCATTTCCATATTAAAACATTTTAAATGAAAATACGCTTCTTACCTGCCATCGACATTTCAGCTTCTATAGGCATTTCTTTACCTTTCAGCAAAATATGCCAGTATATCCAGCGGAAAAGGATTTTCCCATAGTGATTCATCTTTGTATTCTTCAGCAACCCAAAAGGTCCGATACCGGGCAATGGAAAGGTTCCGGGCAATGGTTCAGTTTCATAATTAAAATCAATCAGGGCACCTTTGCCATAACCCGTCTCGATGTAGCAGTTGGCATGGCCGTCAAAATGAGCGGTTAGCGGTCTCCCTTCGATTGCCGACATCAGATTTTCTGTAAGGATCTCAGCTGCAAAGTGAGCCACAGACCCTGCTTTGGATGTTGGTAAATTAGCTGCATCACCGATCACAAAAATATTTTCAAATTGTTCGGACTGCAATGTATGCTTGTTGGTCAGCACAAAATTCATGTGGTCACCCAATCCACTGCGGCCGATCATGTCTGCACCCATATTGACAGGTACAATGGTCAGCAGATCGAAAGGGATCTCCTGTTCATCGTAGGACCAGATTTTCTTTGCTTCGTTGTCCACTCTTTCCAGGTAAAAATCCGGTACTACTTTAATATTCTTTTCCTGTAGCAATTCACTGAGCATTTTGGTCGCTACCGGTTTGGTAAAAGCGCCTGCCATTGGCGTAACATAGGTGATATTGACTTTGTCACGGATCCCGTTTTTAGCAAAAAATGCTTCTGCCAGGAAAACAAATTCAAGCGGTGCCACCGGGCATTTGTAAGGCAGTTCGGAAATACACATCACGAGATCACCACCTTCCCAGCTTTTGAGTTTTTTCTGAAGGGCTATTGCACCTTCTATAGTATAAAAATCGAAAACATCCTTATACCATAATTTCTCTTTCAACCCTGTGGTTTCTTCCGGTTTTGTCTGAGTTCCGGTAGCAATGATCAGAAAGTCATAGGGAAGTACCTGACCGTTCTCCAGGTAAACTTTGGATGTTTCTCCTTCAATCCGGTCAATGCTTTCAAATATGACTTCCACACCGGGAGGAAAAAAGTCGTACTTTGGCTTGGTCACATCCTGCCTGGAATAGATCCCGAAAGGAATGAACAAAAAACCCGGCTGATAATAATGGGTTTTAAACTGGTCAACAATGGTGATCTTCCATTCATCATGGTTCAAAAGCCTGTACATTTTATTGACCATCATCGTTCCTGCTGTTCCTGCTCCTAAAATCAATAATCTCTTCATATATTTGTATTTTAAATTATTGTAGCTTATTTTGATCTGTGATAATAACTGATTTTTTTTCCTTTTTAGCCATTGCAGTTTCGACAACAAAAATATGATCAGTACTGTTATAGTAGTATCGAACAAGGATATGATATAGCTCAGAACATGATATATATCACATCAGTAAAAAAAACCGGACCAGCATAATGAAATGTACCTGTGAAGCATGCTCTTTGAACAAGGCTTTTTTCCGAAGCCTGCAGGCTGATTCTGTAATGAAGTATTGTGCCTCAAAAAAAGAGTTGACTTTCCCGCCGAAAACAAAAATCATCCGCCAGGGAGAAAAAATCGACAGCTTCATTTATCTCAGAACCGGACTGGTAAAACTGGAAAGGTACAATGAGGCTACCAATCAGAATCAGATCATCAGTTTCAATACGCCTTATGACTTTATCAGTATCATGGATATTTTTGGTGAAGAACGCTACAGCTATTCCATCACTACACTGACAGAAAGTACTTTTTGTATTTTCAACCTGGAGGATATCAGGGAGCTCATTTTGAAGAACGGCTCATTCGCATTGAGTATCATTGAGATTCAGGCTAATGGGATGAAAAAGATCATCAACAACCTTTTAGTGGTCATTGAAAAAAGACTGTACGGGAAAGTTGCGTTTTTGCTGCTCTATTTTGCTGAAAAAGTATTCAATTCTGATGAGTTTGAATTACCCGTTTCGCGGAAAGAAATGTCAGAACACCTTGGTTTGAGCACTGAAACGATCATCAGAACGCTGTCTGAATTCAGATCCGATAAAATCATCAAGGTTTTTGGCAAAACCATTGAAATCCTGGATAAGGATAAACTCAGATATATAGCAGAAAACCACTGATTGAATTCACTTTCCAAGGCATCAACATTAACGGAAATTCTAAGCTCAGGATCCCTTATGTCATGATGTTTCCTTATTTTTATTTATTCTAAACATAAATATCATACAAGACAAATAATAAAGTTCATATATTTTTAAATAAATAAAAATACATTCAGTTTTGCCTTCGATTACAAAAAGATGAGTTCTTAAAATTAATTGATTTAAGCGATGAAAACTAATCGAAGGCAATTTATCAAAATTGGCGCTATTGGAACAGGAGGACTTGCGGTGGCTGCGACCACCAACAACTGGGCTTATGCAGCTGATGTAGTTAAAAAAATCGCTGCAGGTGATACGGCAGGTGAAAGAACCCCGACATATTGTGAGGTTTGTTTCTGGCAATGCGCAGGCTGGGTGTATAAAGATGAGTTTGGCGAAATTCAAAAAGTCATCGGTAACGAAGATGATCCCCACTGCAACGGTCGTTTCTGCCCCCGTGGAACCGGCGGTGTAGGTCAATTCCATGATGAAGACAGATTGAAAACGCCACTGCTCAGAACAAAAGAAAACGGTAAAGACGTCTTCAAAGCAGTTGACTGGGACGAAGCACTGGATTTCATCGCTGCTAAAATGAAGGATATTGCCGTAAACCACGGCCCTGAATGTATCGCACTGTTCACACACGGTTCAGGCGGTTCACATTTTGGACACATGCTGAAAGCTTTTGGCTCGCAATCCATCACGGCACCATCCTTTGCGCAATGCAGGGGCCCAAGGGAAGTCGGATTCCTGACCACATTCGGAGATATCATTTATTCACCTGAGCGAACGGATATCAGAGACACAAAATGCCTGGTGCTCATTGGCTCACACATCGGTGAAAATATGCATAATGGTCAGATCCAGGAAATGTCAGATGCCATTGATAAGGGTGCAACGATCATCACAGTGGATCCGCGATACTCCACAGCCGCCAGCAAATCAAAATACTGGTTGCCGATCAAGCCATCAACAGATATGGCCCTTCTATTGGCCTGGATGAATGTCCTCATCGAAAATGGCTGGTATGATAAGGATTACGTAGAAAGATACACTTTTGGTTTTGAAGAACTCAGGGAACATGTAAAGCCTTATACTCCTGAATGGGCTTACGGCATCACCACCATAGACCCGAATGTGATCCGCAAAACCGCCAGGGAAATGTATGATGCTTCTCCTGCCGTGATCATTCATCCCGGACGCCATGTAACCTGGTACGGTGATGACACTCAAAGATTAAGGGCAGTGGCCATTCTGAATGCCCTGCTTGGATCCTGGGGTCGCCGCGGGGGATTCTATAACCCGGAAAAAGCTCATGTTCCTGATTTTCCCGTACCGGAATTCCCCACGCCAAAAAGAATGCCCATGGAGGCATATCAGGGAAAATATAACCTGGCCAACGAGGTGGTCAGTAACGGGATCTGCGATGCAACCATTCCAACACCGGACAAAAGCTGTAATTTTAAAATGTGGCTCGTAAACGGGACAAACCTGATGGCAGCTTTGCCTGACCAGAAACAAACCATTGAAGCCATTAATTCTCTTGAATTACTGGTTGTAGTGGACACCATGCCCGTTGAGATCACCGGATATGCAGATGTGGTACTGCCTGAATGCACCTATTTTGAAAGATATGATATGCTGAGAAAATCCCCTCACAGGGAACCGAATATCGCCATAAGAGTACCAGCCACTGAACCCAGATACAACTCAAAACCAGCTGACTGGATCGCTAAAAAACTGGCTGAAAAACTTGGTCTCGGTGCTTATTTTCCATGGAAGGACATGCCCGAATATCTGGATTGGCAACTGAAGCAGATTGGTTCTTCGCTTGAGGAAATGAAGAGGATCGGTGTAAAAAAATTCCCCCGAACCTATGATGATCTTTATTTTGCCCCCGGGGAAGAAGTGAGTTTCAACACCAATTCAGGTAAAATTGAGTTATACTCTACAGACATGGAAGCAGAAGGTTTCGATCCCCTACCCGTTTACACACCCCACGAAGAACCTGCCGAAGGTTTTTACAGACTCATTTATGGAAGGGCGCCTATGCATACGTTCAGCAGAACTGCGAACAATCCCAACCTGACAGACCTGATGGATGAGAATACCCTATGGGTCAACCCCAAAGTTGCCAATCTCTGGGGATTGAAAACCGGCCAGGAGGTAAAACTGCGCAACCAGGACGGGGTGATCTCTACTTTTGCCATCAAGGTCAGGGTCACAGAACGGATTAGATGGGACAGCGTATATATGGTGCATGGTTTTGGGCATAACAATAAAAAACTTTCAAGAGCGCATGGACGGGGGATCAATGACACCGAACTGATCACCAATGTAAAGGTTGACCCTGTAATGGGCGGCACCGGAATGAGGAGCAATTTTGTGACCTTTGTAACAGATATTTTTTCAACTGAAAATGAATTGAAGTCATGAGATACGCAATGGCTGTTGATACCAGAAAATGTGTTGGTTGCAGTGACTGTGTAGTCGCCTGCCAAACTGAAAACAAAGTACCTATCGGATATTGCAGGGATTGGATCGTAGAGGTGATGGATGGCACGTACCCTCAGCTGGAAATCGAGATCCGGTCTGAAAGGTGCAATCACTGCGAGAATTCTCCATGTGTGCGTTGCTGCCCGACCGGTGCCAGTCATTATTCGGACGGAGGAGTGGTCCTTGTAACGCCCCATCAATGCATCGGTTGCGGTGCATGTATTGCGAGCTGTCCTTATGATGCCCGATATCCGCACCCGGATGGATATGTGGACAAGTGTACATTTTGCCTGGACAACAGGGTTAAAAAAGGGCTGGAACCTGCCTGCGTCAGTGTTTGTCCCACAAAATGCATGTATTTTGGTGATCTGGATGATCCCAACAGCCCGGTTTCGAAAGTGCTCAAAAAGCGTAAATATAAAACGCTCATACCTGAAGCAGGGACTAAACCGCATTTATATTTTCTTATTTAACCCTGGAAAATTGCGATATGAAAGAAGAAATCATCATCAGTGGAAGGATGAACCAGTTTATTGACCCTTACCTTCAGATCTGGCACTGGCATATTCCGTTATATCTGTTCCTGGGAGGACTTTCGGCAGGTATTTTGTTTTTTGCAGCATATTATACCATCATCGGAAAAGCTGACAAATATCCTGCCGCTGTCAAAACAGCACCATTCCTCACACCTTTTCTTTTGATCGTAGGCTTGCTCGCACTGTTGCTGGATTTAAAACACAAAACCTATTTTTGGCGGCTGTATACCACGATCAGGATCGAATCTCCGATGTCATGGGGCGCATGGACACTGATGGTTGTCACTCCTTTATCTTTTGTATGGTGCGCACTGAATATTAAAACCATATTTCCGAAATGGGACTGGAAATATAAATTTCTTTGGGATCTTGAGGCATTTTTCCGCAGGCATCTGATCACGATTTCATGGATACTGCTCATTTTCTCACTTATACTGGGCGTGTATACGGGTATCCTGTTTTCTGCTTTCAATGCCAGACCGTTGTGGAATACTTCAATCCTGGGTCCGTTGTTTTTGACCTCGGGGCTCTCAACAGGTGCTGCAGCGATCGTTTTGCTTAGCCGGGATCCCGAAGAAAGGAAAAACTTTGCACGTATTGATATTATGTTGATCGGAATTGAAATTTTTCTGATCATACACATGTTCATGGGATTCCTGGCAAGCACACAGGTACACATAGAAGCAGCAGAACTTTTTTTAGGAGGACCTTATACAACACCTTTCTGGCTTTTCGTGTTCACTTTGGGCCTGGTTGTTCCTGCCGTCCTCGAGATACTGGAACTGCGAAAATACCACTTGCCTTATTGGATCGCACCTGTCCTGGTCATTATGGGCGGACTGATTTTCAGGTTCATTATGGCATATGCCGGACAGGCCAGCAGATGGTTATATTGAAATAATTGTTCATTTAAAACATAGAATAAAAAATGGAAAATACGAAGCGGAAAAACTATATGAACCCTTACCTTGCCGGAATACTGCTTGGATTGGTGGTCCTTGCTGCAAATTTTGTGTCCGGCAGGGGCGTTGGTGCGAGCGGAGCCATTAAAAGTGCCATTGTTTCAGGAGTTGAAACGGTTGCACCGGCTCATGCGGAAAGCAATAAATTCTATGACAATTACATCAAGGCAAATGATGGGAAACCATTGAGCAACTGGCTGGTCTTTCAAATGCTGGGTGTAGTGGTTGGCGCATTCGTTTCAGGTGTCATTTCGCGGAGACTGACTTGGAAAATTGAACACAATCCAAAAATCCGGTCCAGGACCAGGCTGATTTTCGCACTGATTGGCGGAATATTATTCGGTCTGGGTTCACAGTTGGGAAGAGGCTGTACCAGTGGTTCAGCACTCAGCGGAATGGCCGTACTGTCACTGGGCGGTTTTATATCGATGGCAGCAATTTTTGGTACGGCTTTTATGCTGGCCTATTTTTTCAGGAAACTTTGGATTTAAACCATAAAAAACTTTAAGATATGGGACCTTTAGCAATAAATGAATTGATCACAGAAAACACCAATCTGCTTCTGGCATTTTTTATCGGTATCGCATTTGGTTTTGTGCTTGAACAGGGCGGCTTTTCATCCAGCAGAAAACTGGCAGGCGTATTTTACGGTTATGACACCGTCGTACTCAAAGTGTTTTTCACCGGTGCAATTACCGCCATGCTGGGACTGCTTTTTTTCAGCCTGTTTGGCTGGATTGACATGGAACTTGTATACATCAATGAAACTTTTCTGTGGTCAGCCATCGTCGGAGGCGTCATCATGGGAGCCGGATTTATCATGGGTGGCTATTGCCCGGGAACGAGTTTCTGTGGTGCAGCCATCGGAAAGATCGATGCCATGATTTTCATTGTAGGCTTGTTCATCGGTATTTTTGCTTTCGGTGAAGCATTTTCCTTACTTGAACCTCTTTTCATGGCAAAAGACATGGGAAGCCCCAAAATCTCAGAATTTTTCGGAATTTCTGAGGGCTTTTTGGTACTGATCGTGATCATTGCTGCCATTTTGATGTTCTGGATAGGTGAATGGGCAGAAAAAAAATTCCCCAGAGAAGAGTACTGACCCATCATCATTTTCAGGAATATTTCAGTAAATAGTATAATTTACCTTAAATACAAATTCGTTTTAAACAGGTATCATGAAAAATTTTACATTTTCTCCAAGGCAACTGCTCTCTATCGGGATCATCTTTTTGGGGGTGATCATTGCCGCAGTGCCCAAAAATACAACCATCCCCTTCAAACTGACTGCTGAACAGATCCTCGAGGAACTCAAAAGCGGCACACAGTATGTACCGGCTGACCTGGTTGCCCAAATGATCGTCGAGAAAGATCCTACACTTCAACTCATCGATGTCAGGCCTCAGTCAGAATTTGAGAAATTTCATCTGCCCGGCGCGATCAATGTGCCCCTGGATAATATACTGGCAGAAAATTTTACGGATCTGCTCAACCAGGATGTGATGACCAATGTGCTTTATGCCAACGGAAGTACGCGTGCCAATGAAGCCTGGATGCTGCTCAGACAACTGGGTTATGAGAACAATTATGTGCTTACAGGTGGATTGAATTACTGGTTTGAGGCCATTCTCAATCCACAGGCGCCACCATCAACCAGCGCTGATGATGAATTGGCAAAATATGATTTTCGGAAAGGCGCAAGCCAGGCATTGGGTGGTGGCAGCATCGTACCCGGCGCATCAGCGGCACCTGCAGGAAAATCTGCGGTTCCTAAACCTAAAATTCAGGGTAAAAAGAAAGCCGTGAAAGGAGGCTGCTCTTAATTTAAGTATCGTATCAGCATTGACGACCTCAGTAAAATTGATTGATGTCTTACCTTGCTGAGGTCGTTTTTTGTTGATATAAATATTATCATTTGTGTCCGGCAAAATTTTGAAGGGTAGAATGATGTATTCAAGATTCTTCCATTCAGATGTACATGCCCCGATCGAATCGCATGAGCAACAGGTAAATGTTCAGGCAGAGCGGTAAATTATATAATTCTCGTCGGTCAATAATGTTTTAATATATATATTGTTGTATTTTAATCTTTTAATATCTAATTCACCCCATATTCATTTGAATTCAAATAGTGTCGAAGACACCCGAAAAGACCCATATTTCAATTATCTCCAAAATTTTTCCAAAAAAAATGAACCTTTTTCAGGCTTAACCGACTTCTAAATGACAACAGCTTGACAGACCGGGGATTTTTACTGATGAACAGAATATCACTTGATCCTTCTGCGAAATAAGGAATCTGATCCCAGGCGACTGTTATAGAAACAGCTGCAAAATATCATTCTGTATGGATAACAGAATAGACAGTTTGGTGAATGAATGGTTGGTTTTGAGTTTCCAGTCGGGCAACAAGGCTGCTCTCAACCTGCTGGTGAAACGTTGGCACCGGCTGTTGATCAAAAAGATACTTATTAAAACCCAAAACCTGGAAGTTGCCAAAGACATCGCGCAGGATTGCTGGGTGGTGGTCATACGATCGATAGACAAACTCCAAAACCCTGCTGATTTCGGAGCCTGGCTGATGAAGATCGCCAGCAATAAATCCATAGACTGGGTTCGTAAAAAAGGTGTTGAACAAAAATTTTTGGAAAATGCTGACAATGGCACCGAACTGATGGATGAGTATCCTGAATACAGGCAGGCGATGATCAGAAATATGCAGATCGCTTTTGACCAATTGTCATTGAAGGACAGAAAGATCATATATATGCATTATTCGATGGAATTGACTGTCAAGGATATAGCTGAAAAATTGAATATCAGGGAAGGTACCGTAAAATCCCGGCTTTTTACTGCCAGGGAGCATTTAAAAAACAAAATTCAATTACCTTGAAACCATCATGAAAAACATTCAGACTTTTTCCGGGCAGAATTGAATGTCATCGATGCTGATATGCCAACGCATCGTCAGTATCTGTCATCCTGGACTAAAAATGGAAAAAAATCATTCATATGAAAAACGATCATTTTGAAAAAATTGCCAAACAGGCGCTGAGCGATGAAGAATACAAATTGCTCACTCAGGAGGAAGAAAAGGATCTTTACTCCAGGCTCAACAGGCTGGTCAACCTCAGATCACGTTGGCTTGTCCTGTACATTTTCCTGGTTACCTTTATCATCTTCATTGCGTTTATCATCTTCAGTGTGAGGTTGTTCGAAGCAACTGAAATGAGAGACATGTTCATTGCACTGTACCTGACGGGTGTGAGTCTTATCATGATCCTGGGCATCAAAATGTATGTCTGGATGCAGATGAATCAAAATGAAATGCTCAGGGAACTCAAAAAAATCGAACTGGAAATTCATATGCTTTCTGAAAGCATTAAAAAGTGAATTCAGTCAAATATTCTGTACATTTATCGCTGAATTGGATGTATAACTACCCATCGGTAATTGACAAAACATTTTTTTTAAATCAAAATATTAACTTATGCAATTCAAATGGCTGGCTTCAGTTTTATTCTTGTTCGTTTGTATGACAACTGCATTTAATCAAACTGCACTTGAAGTCGTTAAAAAAGCGGATGAAAAACTGAAAGGGAGCAGCAGTTATGCTCAGATGAAAATGAAGATCAACAGAAAGGACTGGTCCAGAGAGATCGTCATGAAAGCCTGGAGCAAGGGAGAAGAGGAAACCATCATCCTGATCACCTCACCTAAAAGAGATCAGGGTACTGCATTTCTCAAAAAAGGAAAGGAAATGTGGAACTGGCAACCTACTATTGAACGGGTGATCAAAATGCCGCCTTCCATGATGATGCAGTCCTGGATGGGCTCGGATTTCACCAATGATGACCTGGTAAGACAATCCTCGGTCGTCACGGATTATACACATAAATTTGTCGGGGAAGAGACCATAGAAGGCAGACCCTGCCATGTCATCGAACTGAAACCAAAACCGGATGCTCCGGTAGTTTGGGGTAAACTGAAGATCTGGATCAGTAAAAAAGATTACCTCCAGCTCAAAGGAGAGTTCTATGATGAAGACAACTACAAAGTCAGCACGATGTACGGGCTGAAAGTCAAAGAAATGGGAGGCAGATTGATCCCGAGCCTGATGAAAATCGTTCCTGAAGATGAACCCTACAACAGCACTGAAATCGAATACCTCTCCCTTGAGTTCAACAGGAGCTTCGATAAGAATTTCTTTTCAGTTCAAAATTTGAAAAAACTAAAATAATTATATAACAATAAATTATATATTAACAGTCATAGTAATGTTATAACCAGACGGATTGTGTAAACCTCGAAATCCATGAAATGCTGCTAAAACTTGCTTTGAGAAATATCGGAAGAAACAAATGGCGGACTGCGATCACTGCGGCTTCAATATTTTTCGCAGTGCTGTTTTCTTCATTCATGGTCTCTTTTCAAAAAGGGATCTGGGACAGGATGATCGACAACTTTCTGGGAAGTTATTTCGGATACCTCCAGATCCAGAGCAAAACATACTGGGAAAATCAAAGTCTGGATCATGCTTTTGCTGCCGGACCGGATCTGTATGCCAGAGCCGCCAGCTTACAAGAAGTTGATGGCACTATCCCGAGACTGGAGTCATTTGCGCTTGCGACTTCAGACACCAGGATTTCCGGAACCATGGTCGTTGGCATTGACCCCGGTGAAGAAAGCAGGTTTTCTGCACTTCACAAAAAACTCATAAAAGGTCAATACCTTAAGGCTGGGGATGATGAGATCATGATAGCGGAAGGACTTGCATCCTACCTTGAGCTGGGTATATCAGACACCATAGTGCTGCTGGCACAAGGTTACCGGGGTTCAAATGCAGTAGGCAAATATCCGATAAAAGGGATCCTCCGTTTTCCATCACCCGATCTGAATAAAAAAATGGTCTATCTTTCGCTCCGGGAAGCCCGGAAAATGTACGGGGCAGAAAATCTGTTGACTTCTATGGTCATCCATCTCAGCGACAATGATGATATGAAAACGGTCAAAAATGAATTGCAGACCGCTTTGGATACCTCCAGATACAGTATCCTGCAATGGGATGAAATGCTTCCTGAACTGGTGGATGCAAAGAATAGTGACACGGCCGGAAGTTATATTTTCATCCTGGTACTGTACATGATCATCAGCTTTGGAATTTTTGGCACCATCATGATGATGGTCAAGGAGCGGGAGTTTGAATTTGGTATCCTTACCGGTATAGGCATGAGTAAAAAAATGCTCGCGATGGTCACCTGGCTGGAAATAGTGATCATGGGAATGATCGGAGCGCTCTCAGGTATCGCCGGTAGTATACCCCTGGTGTATTATTTCAAAATATTTCCTTTGGATCTTTCATATTACATGAAAGAACTGGGTGATGTCTACGAAAAATGGGGATTTGACCCATTGTTACCCACAGCTTTTGAAACAGAAATATTTGTCAATCAGGCTATTCTGGTTTTTGCGATCACTGCTGTCCTGGCAGGATATGCGGTGTATAAAATTTTCAGGATCAAGCCAATAGAGGCAATGAGAAAATAATAAATAAAAACAGAATTATGCGCTTACTTTTGCTCCTTTCATGGAGAAATATCTGGCGAAACAAAAGAAGGACAGCAATAACCATTTCTTCCATCTTTTTTGCTGTGTTGTTTTCCATCTTTATGCTGTCCATCCAGAATGGAAGCTGGGGAAGAATGATCGATAACGCTCTCAGCAGTTATTTTGGGTACGGTCAGATCCACAAGAAAGGTTATTGGGATGAACCAAACATCAACACTTTGCTGGAATACAGACAGGAGATCAGGACTATTCCGGATAAGATCAGGCATCTGAATGACCTTGTACCAAGACTGGAGTCTTTCGCTTTGGCATCATACGGAAACCAGACCAAAGGCATTATGATCAATGGCATTGATCCCGGGAAGGAAAATGCCCTTACAGGACTTTCAAAAAAATTGAAAGACGGAAAATTTCTGGATAAAGATGACCATGGAGTTATGCTCGCTGAAGGGCTTGCAAACCAATTGAAAATAGGTGTAGGCGACACTGTAGTATTTATCAGCCAGGGATATCACGGGGTCAATTCAGCCGGGAAATACCCGGTTACCGGCCTTTTAAAGTTTGGTCAACCTGACCTGAACAAAATGATGGTCTACATGCCTCTGGTTGAAGCCCAGCAATTTTTCGGCTGTGAAAACATGATCACCACATTGATCCTTGATGTTGATGACAAGTCAAAACTGAACGGGATAATCCGGGATCTGAAAAAAGAATTAGACCCTGAAAAATTCGAAATTATTGAATGGGAAAAGCTGGTACCCAATCTGCTCGATGCCAAACAGGCCAAATTGAATGGTGTTTATGTGTTCATGCTGATCCTGTATACAATCATTTCATTCGGGATCTTTGGTACCATCCTCATGATGCTGAAAGAACGGGCTTACGAATTCGGTATTCTGATCAGCATTGGCATGAAAAGAAGACTACTGGCAACAGTTGTGATGGTGGAAATTGTCCTGCTGGGTTTGGCCGGTGTTTTATTCGGGATCCTGGGCGCTGCTCCCCTGGTTCAATATTTTAGAGTCAACCCGATTGACATGCGTGATCTGGGGGAAAAAGGCCTTGATAATATGTTCGATCAATACGGATTTGAACCTATTTTCCCTACTTCATTCGACCTTTCCACCTTTGTGAGCCAGGCGATCATAGTTTTTGCGATCTGTCTGATACTCGGCTTATTCGCTGTTTGGAAAATATATCAGGTTAAACCGATAGAATCAATGAAGAATTAATTAAAGACTTAATACCAGATATTATGATATTTAAATTAGCGTGGAGAAATATTTGGAGAAATCCGGCCCGTTCCTTTGTGGTGATTGGAGCGATCATCATCGGAGTGTGGTCAGTTATCTTTTTGATGGGCGTGATGCAGGGTTTGATCAACAGTTATGTTGAAAATGCGATCAAACGGGAAACATCTCATATCCAGATACATCATCCGGATTATATGAAAGATAAGGAGAGCAAATTTTATATGGATCATGCTGATCAGATCCTTGAAACCATCGGACAAATTCCGGGAGTCAGAGCCACAACTATCCGGTCTCAATCCAACGTGATGATAGGCTCCAGTCATGGCACCAGGGGTATACGCATCAACGGTATCATTCCCGGCAGGGAAGAAAAACTGACCGGACTGGCTGATCTTATTGTGGAGGGCAGCTATCTTGAAGAAGGTAAAAAAAACCAGATCCTTCTAAGTGCCAGACTGGCAGGAAAACTCAAAGTCAAATTGCGTTCAAAATTGATCCTGACATTCCAGACACTGGAGGGAGAGATCATTTCAGGGGCTTTCAGGATCAAGGGCATTTTTGATACCAAAAACGCAATGTTTGATGATAACATAGCATTTGTCGACATAAGCTCCATGAACGAATTATTGGGTAAGGAAAATATTGGGCATGAAGCAATGATCTATGTCGAAAATGTGGAGAAAATGGATTCTTCCGTTGTTTTGTTAAAAAAAGCCTTTCCCGACCTTCTGGTTCAAAATTACAGGGAGATCTCGCCGGAATTGGGGCTTTTCGAAACCCAAATCGGTATGGCAGGCAGGATCTACATGGTGATCTTCATGCTGGCATTGATATTTGGTATCATCAATACCATGTTGATGGCAGTGCTGGAAAGAGTCAGAGAATTGGGAATGCTGATGGCTGTAGGAATGAATAAACTGAAAATTTTTAGTATGATCGTCCTGGAAACCATACTGTTAGGCGTCGTGGGTGCACCGATAGGCATCGGACTCGGATATCTGATCACGAGCTATTACAGTACAAGAGGTATCAACCTGGTCATATTCTCCAAGGAAGGTATGGAACAATTCGGAATGACCAATTTTATTTTCCCGAGTGTAACACCGGAAGACTATATATTTTTAGCCATGTCGGTTTTTATTACGGCATTGCTGGCAAGTCTTTATCCCGCATATAAAGCCATTAAACTCAACCCGGTGGAATCGATCCGGAAGATGTAATTGAGATCTTATTTAATAAACCACAAAAAAAATATACAAATGACAGTTATAGAAACAAAAGGGATCACGAAAGTTTACAATCCAAAAAAAGTGCCGGTTCATGCGCTCAGAGGTGTGGATATTATCATCAAAAAAGGAGAATTCACTGCAATTGTAGGTCCTTCAGGATCCGGCAAGACCACGCTGCTGAATATCATCGGCGGATTGGACCAGGCGACTTCCGGCGAAGTCAGGGTTGACGGTGTGGATATCACCCGGCTCAGCGACAACAAACTGATCGACTTCAGGAAAGAAAAGATCGGCTTCGTTTTCCAGGCATACAACCTTATCCCGGTGTTGACTGCAGCTGAAAATGTGGAATTTATCATGCTGTTGCAGGGCATTTCAAAAAATAAACGACAAAAACGTGTTTTGGAATTGCTGAGAAGCGTTGGCATTGAAGATCAGGCTGATAAAAGACCTTCCAAACTATCCGGAGGCCAGCAGCAAAGAGTCGCTGTTGCCCGCGCACTGGCTTCCAAGCCTGCTTTTGTGCTGGCTGATGAACCAACAGCCAACCTGGACTCCAAATCAACGAGTCAGTTGCTGGACATCATGGCCAAACTCAATCAGGAAGAAGGCATGACCTTTATTTTCTCCACGCATGATCAGCGCGTGATCGACCGCGCAAAAAGGGTCGTTACACTGGAGGACGGAATGATCATCTCAGACATCAGCAGGTAGCCTTTTCCTGTTGGTAAATGGCAAAAAACATCTGAATGGAGAGTGTTAAATTTCATCATCTGAATAAATACATCGTCAAATTCTGGTCATACCTTGTCCTGATGTTCTTTCTTCTGCTGATACCATGCGGCCACCATCTGTTGGCCCAGGACGAAGAAAAGCCATGGGCTGTTTCCGGTTATGTCAAAAACATGCAAAGCATCATCCATATTCCGGTATCCTCAACGTTTCCGGAACAGAGTTATTTTGATCAACTGATACACAACCGGATCAATTTCAGCTACCAATTTTCTGAAAAATGGACTTTTAAGTCTGATCTGAGAAACAGGATTTTCTGGGGTGATCAAAACAGGCTACTGAAAAAAACCTTTATCGATGAAATGGATAAGGCAAATGACTTTTTCAGACTTTCCGCAGGCTGGTCTTCTGATGCAGGTATTGCCGTGCATTCGATGATCGACAGGATGTACCTGGATTACAGTTCAGGCAACTGGAACCTGAGGCTTGGACGACAGCGGATCAACTGGGGCATCAACACATTCTGGAATCCGAATGATATTTTCAACGCATTTTCATTCATCGATTTTGACTATGAGGAGAAGCCCGGCAGCGATGCGTTGAGCATCAAATACAACTGGGGTGTTGCATCCGGTATCGAACTGGCCGTGAAAGCAACTGACAGCCTCCAAAACCTGATCGGTGGAATATTGTACAAAGGCAATATGTATAATTATGACTATCAAATACTGGCAGGTATCATGGAGGATCATTTTACCCTGGGTGGAGGCTGGGCCGGAAACCTGTGGAATGCCGGATTCAAAGGTGAGTTCAGCTGGTTCAAAAGCCTTGACGAGGATATTGAGGATGGATTTTCAGCAACGCTGGCTGTGGATTATATTTTTCAGAACGGCTTATATTCAGCTGCCGGTTTTCTATACAATGCCAATGGCAATGACGATCAAAGCCTGGCCGGAATCTTCAATTTCAAGCTATCCGCCAAGAATTTATACCCATATACAACCGCTGCATTTGCACAGGTATCATACGGTTTCACTCCTTTGATGGCAGGAGGCCTTGCCATCATCTATAGTCCTGTGGATTCTAATCCGGTTTTCATCAGTCCCAACATTTCTTATTCACTGGCCAACGAACTCGATTTTGCACTGTTCGGACAAATTATTTTTGAAGAGACAGATGGGTTCAAAAGTCCGGTACAGGCGTTGTTTTTAAGGTTAAAGTATAGTTTTTGAGTGAATTAGTTTTTTGACTAAGCATTGTCCCTAAGATTTATGGAATCTTAGATCCCCTGATCTAAAATTAGATAAAGTAAGTAAATGAAAATCAATTCTCATTGTATCCAAATTCTCTGGTTTGCAAAACTTTTTTCCACCAACTTTCACGCTCTATTATTACCTTATCATTGATAGTAGCTTTAAAAATATCGAGTATTGAATATCTGAAATGCTCTTTGATATGATCAAACTTGAGGTCTTTTAACCCAATGTTACCTCCATGTCCGGTTTTGACATAAGCCATCCAACGTCCCAGAATCATATTTTCACCATAGGCTGAACCGACATATTTTTTCCCGTTTGAGATATCTGAAATGAGATAAACACCTTTTTGATTTTGTAATACAGCTTTCCATGTATCCTTTTCAACAACCCGCTTTAAGTCATGCCACGAAATATTCACTTTGTCATACCCCGGAAACTGATCATGGTCTAAAGCACCTGGCAAAATTTCCTTCACTAAAAAATTATCTATTTTATCGCCTTTCAAGGTAACAAAAGCATTCTTTTTGTGAAATTTAACAATGAGTCTGCCAAAATACTTTTCATACGCTGCCAGTTTCTCAGTTTTATAAAATGTATCTATTTCAGCTTTGGTTACTCCATCAAATAATTTATCATTATCTATTAATATTCTGGAAATGTCAAACAACAACCAATCATCCTGTTTGATCTGCGCCAATCCAATGACGATCTCATTTACTTTGAACCATTTTTTATTAATACTGTTATGAAAGTTTCCGACCCTCAAAAAGTTGGGATCTTCATGATAAAGATTGATCGCATTCCATAAGTTGTTCGACAAATTGAGCCTGATTTTTACATTGTCTAATTTCTCCAACCTCAAAATGTCATTTAATTTTATTGATTCCATAATTGCTATTTTATAAATTTGACAAAGGATGAACTACCATCAATAGACAAAACCTGACTGCCGGATTTACGAAATAGTCGATCCTTATGAATTAAATTTTAACGCAATATTTGGAAGAATTTTCCA
>CAZQKR010000006.1:0-132663 GCA_964594045.1 uncultured Saprospiraceae bacterium
AATCACCATTATTTAAATAGTTTTAATGCGGCATTTAATAACTAAAATGGTATAATACCTGTGATGATTATAAACTTAGCGATCAGGTGTTTGCTGACAGACCCTTATTAAATATTTTCCCAAAAAAAAGAGGCTGTCACAAAGACAGCCCCCTCAACATTTTTTAGCAAAAAATTATTATTCAAGTATAATTTGCTTGGTCGCCTGATTTCCGTTTTGGCTAAGCATGTGTATGTAATAGCTTCCGGAAGGCAGGTTGGCAGTATTGATCAAAGCTTTACCGGCACTCATGTCTGTATTGGTTTGAGCAACTACCTGTCCAAACAGGTTGTACAATTTGATAACCGTATTTCCTGAGAAGATTTCAGTATCTGCAATTATGTGTAAGCCGGTTGACGCGGTTGCAGGGTTAGGATACACTGTAACTGCATCATTGAAATAAGCTTCAAACACATCACTTACAAGCGGTCCGCCTGCCAGTTGAAGGTCACCATGCACGCCCGTGTTGTTCCAGTTGTCACCGGTTCCTGCCCAGGCAGTCTGATAATCCCTTCCAATGCCTTTATCTGAGTCATTGTTACCGACAGTGAAACCCATTGTTCTGTTTCTTGCAGGAACAAAACCAAAGTCAGCCCAGCCGATTCTCAGCTCAACATTGTAACCATTGGATGTCGGGAACCATTTACCTTCGATATCAGTGATTTGAACGCCGTCAGCTTTTACCCATGCAACATCTTTATTAACAATATCCATGATGATCTGCGTATCATAATCGGGGTCAAATTTGCCATCTGAGTCGTGGTTACCGTCGAAGTAGAATTCAATAGCGTCATTATCCCATGGGTTGCCTGAACCTTCAACTTTTGAATCTACAACTTTCACTCCGAAGTAAACATTGTTCATATCCCAGGCAGAACCCCATGTTACTGTATTATTATTAGGGCCAGTTCCTGCGACTACACCAGCGTCCATACCATAGCTTAAAGTATATTCACCCAGGTTACCGTCAATAACCGGAGCAGTATTGGTAAATTGTGATTTGGCTACGGTTGGTCCAACAGGTTCAGATGTAAATGAGTAGCTACCGTCAAGGCAGCCAAAGCTAACCCTGTAGCGACCTGCAGCAACAGGAATTGCGCTGCCACCAACAGTTGCAATTCCGCTTGGGAATGCACTTCCTCCCCAAGTTACAGTTGAAGCATTGTCTTTTCTGAAAACAACATTCATTGCAGTCTCAAATTCGTATGTACCAACATAGTCGGTTGTGTTGGAGCCATCTGCATTGGAAGTTGGTTTAATGCTGACATCACCAATTGCATCAGCATAAATACTGATATTTCCACAGGCAAGATTGCCGAGATTTACCGCACCGAATGAAGAAGGACCGTCTCCGCTGCCGTTCCAGATCAATTGATTAGCTCCGTCAACGATCACCATTTCCATTCCGATCTGACTGCCAGCCTGTGGCGTAACACCCAGTTTTGCCCATTCAATTGCAGCCTCGAATGACCATCCACCGGTGATCATGCTGGTTTTTACTTCAGGTGTATATCCAGCAGGACCTTGTTCAACAATTACACCGCCATTGGCAGCAATTATTCCAAACAATATATCCTGTGCATCAAAATCACCACCTGATTTGTCACCGTCCACACCGATTACCGCACCACCGGCCAGCATATTCGCTTCGTTGATGATACCTGCAACATAAAGATATTCATCGTTATAAGTTACGCCAAAGACAGGTTTTGCTGTTGAACTTCCGTCTCCTGCGAGTACCTTGGAAATGGGCTCGTTAACATTCCAGTCATTTTCATTTACTTTGCCGTCAACATTGATCGCGAATACCTTAGGTGCATATACAGAACTTCCCAGTCTTTTGAAATTGAAATCACCTGAGAGACAGTTGAACGTGATTTCATAAGTTCCACCAGGTACGTTGAGCAACTGTGAAGGATCCTGAACACCTGTTCCGCTTGGGAAAGTACCGCCCCAAACGTCAAAGAATGTCAGGTCACCATCTTCCCTGAACAACAATAATGTTCCTGAAGGGAAAGTATATGTCAGGCTAAAGTTACTTGGGTGGTTCGGATCCCTTTTCAGCAATACATCGGTATAGAATCCGTCTGCATTTTCAATTCCCCACTCATTGAAATCTCCAACAAGACCGATTTCACCACAATAGGAATCATTTGCTTCAAAAGCATAAGCAGCTGTATTGCAGTTGAATGTAACATCATATTTTCCGGCAACGGCAGGGATATTTGGTCCGTTAGGAGTGCCTACGCCGTTAGGCCAGCTTGAATCACCCCAGTTGACTGACCAGTCCTTGTTTTGCCTGAATTTAAGCTGGCTGTCTTTATTCCATGATCTGTAAACATGCCACAGGTTTGGATCTTCATTGTCTCTTGTCATTTCGACATCGCCGTTCCATCCGTTGAACGCGCCGATAATACTTACGTCACCACAAGTGGATGTAAAGTTATATTCTCCTGTTGAACAGTTGAATGTAACAAAATAATTTCCGACCAGTGCCTGAATATTGGCTCCGTTGGCCACGCCTACTCCGGTTGGGAAAGCAGCATCACCCCAGTTGACTCCCCAATCGCCGAGTTCGCGGAATTTTACATCAGAAAAACCATTGCCATCGGTGTCTTCAGGAAGGTTGGCAATTGCGGTGAAGACATTTGGATTTTCTGCATCCCTGTCCATTTCCAGGTCAGCAGACCATGCGGTAAATTCACCGATCAAACCTACGTTTTTACAGGTAGCAGTGAAAGTGTATTCACCTGTGCTGCAGTTGAATGTTACGAAGTAATTGCCAACAGGTGCCTGGATATTAGGACCGTTGCCGGTACCGATTCCGGTTGGGAAGGCTACGTCACCCCAGTTGACACCCCAGTCGCCCAGTTCACGGAATTTCACATCAGAAAATCCGTTTCCGTCGCTGTCGACATCCAGGTTTACAATGGCTGTGAACAGGTTTGGATTTTCTGCGTCCCTGGTCATTTCCAGGTCAGCAGACCATGCGGTAAATTCACCGATCAGGCCGATGTTCTTACAGGTAGCTTCAAAAGAATACTCTCCTGTACCACAATTAAATGTAACGAAATAATGGCCGATAGGCGCCTGAATATTTGGTCCGTTGCCAACAGCAACACCTGCAGGAAAAGCTGCATCGCCCCAGTTGACACCCCAGTCACCGAGTTCTCTGAATTTCACATCAGAAAATCCGTTACCGTCCGTATCTACGTCCAGGTTGACCAATACAGTAAACAAGTTTGGATCATCCAGGTCTCTGGTCATTTCCAAATCTGAAGACCAGGCCGTGAATTCACCTATCATGCCTACTTTTTTGCATTGAGCATCCAATTGCCAGACAGCTGTGATCAGCAGTCCGAAAACCAGAAGCATACTGAGTAAATTTTTTCTCATACCTCTTGACTTTTTTAGTTGAAAATTGAATAAAAAAATTGCAATAATCTTAAATTAGTGTAAATTTGACACCAAGGTAGTGTTTTTTTGGTTAATTGTTCAAAAAAAAATGATTTTTTGATAAATTATTCGCTAAAACTTTACTCGAGAGCATCAAATATTCTTTTTCACTAATTTTTTAACTATGATACTAAAAATGTTTACTCATGTTAAACCCATTTTGCTGAGTATTTGTTTACTGGCGGTTTCAGGGTTTTCAGCAAGCGCCCAAAAGGTGATCACGGGAAAAGTGACAGATGCTTTGTCCGGTGAAGGCCTGATCGGGGCAAGCATTGTGGTGACCGGTAAGGGAAACATTGGAACAGTGACTGATATTGACGGCAATTATGAACTGCAGGTTCCGGAAGATACCAAACAACTGACTTATTCCTATGTCGGGTATACTGAGCAGATAGTGGAATTGACCGGAAATGTCATGAATGTGAGCCTGAGCGCGGGAGAACTGATCGAAGAGGTAGTGGTAGTTGGCTACGGTACACAAAAAACCAAAGAGGTGACCAGCGCGATCACCAGTGTGAGCGCAGAGGATTTTAATCAGGGGAATATCAACAATGCGACTCAATTGCTACAGGGGAAAGTTCCCGGTCTGAGCATTGCCAAAGCCGGAGGAGACCCCAACAGCGGATTTAATATCAGATTGAGGGGGATTTCTACTTTTGGCAGCAATACACAACCATTGTTGATCGTGGATGGTATCGTAGTGGATAATTTTGATGCTGTGGATCCTCAGGATATTGAGTCGTTCAGCGTTTTGAAGGATGCATCTGCTGCCGCTATTTACGGAACCAGGGCATCAAACGGTGTAATCCTCATCAAAACCAAAAGTGGTAAAAAAGACGAGAGTTTTGTGGAGTATAAAGGACAGGTTTCCCTGGATCAACTTGACAGGCATGCCAATGTGCTTTCTGCAGACGAATATAAATCGATCAGCAGATCGATTGATTTTGGAGACAACACGGAATGGTTCAAAGTGATCACGAGGGACGCAGTCACACAGGCACATGGTCTGTCCTATTCCGGAGGAACGAATAATTCTGCCTACAGGGTATCGGCTAATTACCGCAACGGAGAAGGTGTGGCACTCAGATCCGGGTTTGAACAATACAACGGAAGGATCAACTTTAATCATAAATCCTTCAATGACAGACTAAATATGGACTTTACCCTTTCCTCAACACTCAGGAATGAGGAAAATCCTGTCTATGAGGCCTTTGGTTTCGCCACAGTGTACAACCCGACAGCACCATTGTATACAGATGATGCCGAATGGGCTAAATGGGGCGGTTATTTCCAGCAGGATGCGTTTAACTTTTTCAATCCCTTGGCTGTGATCGAACAAAATATCAGGGATGCGAAAAAATTGAGCACTTTGTGGAAAGTACAGGCAGATTATAATTTGCTGAAAAGCCTGAAATACTCCATTTCCTATGCTCAGACCAGCAGGGATCACCTGTATAGTGAATATTTCAGCAAGGAAGCATACTGGTCACCCAGAGGCCGGGGTGATGATAAAGGTTATGCAGGCAAATACACCAATAATTATGATAAGAAGCTTTTCGAAACCATGCTGGAGTACAACCTGAATGTTGCCAGGTTTGAATCCAGATTATTGGGTGGTTATTCCTATCAGGATGAAAACTACCAGGAGTTTGGCATGAGTGCCGGAGGATTCCTGACTGATGGTTTTTCTTACCACAACATTGATGCAGCTAAGGACATCACAGAAGGGAAAGCAGTAGTCAATTCATATAAAGACCAGCGAAAACTCATCGCATTTTTCGGAAGGCTGACTACCAATTATGACAATACTTTTTTCCTGACTGCAAACCTCAGGAGAGAAGGTTCAACCATGTTTGGTGCAAATAATAAATGGGGTTGGTTTTATGGAGTTTCAGGAGGTGTTGATGTTACCAGGATCGTGAAAATACCCTTGATCGATCGCCTGAAGCTGAGGGCTGGATACGGGATCACAGGTAACCTGCCCCCTAATCCGTATTTGTCCTATTCATTGTTCAATCAGCAGGGATCCTTTTACAGTAATGGAGAATATGTTCCGGCTTACGGCCCTAACAGGAACGAAAACCCTGACCTGAAATGGGAGACCAAGGCTGACCTGAATGCAGGTTTGGATTTGAGCATGTTTGACTATAAAATGAACCTGAGCTTTGATTATTATCAAACGAGCATCAGCGACCTGATCCTGTTGTTCAACGTCCGCGTACCGCCAAATCCGTTCCCTGAAAAATGGCTGAACCTTGGAGAGCTGGCCACATCCGGAATAGACATAGGCTGGGGCCTGCAGGAAATCGGACTCGGTCCGGTCAAATGGAATGTTGACCTGAATTTCTCAAGATACTTCAAGTCATATATCGCTAAGATCACCAGCGAAGAGGTGTTGGCTGAAAGCGAAAGGATCATCACAGACCTCGGAGCGCCTAACCTGGTAGGTGTAAAAGTGATCAGATTTGCGGAAGGACAGGAAGTTGGTCAGATCATCGGACCGGTTTTCGACAAGATAGATGAAAATGGGAAAATGGTCTTCAAGGACCTGAATGGCGACGGAGAATACATAGATGGTGAAGATGTTCAGGTACTTGGAAGTGGCTTACCAAAATATACGATTGGTTTAAACAATGGTTTTAAATGGGGAAACCTGGATTTCAATTTCTTTTTCCGCGGTGTTTTTGGCCATAGTCTGCTGAATGTCAACAATGCCAAATTCGGTGCGCCCAATGCCATCGCTGTTCAAAGCGGTATGAAGCAGGTGCTTGAATTTGCTGATGCAGTGGACGGACCTGCTTTTTCAGATGTGCATGTTGAGGATGCCTCTTTTGTAAAACTGGATAATGCATCATTAGGTTATACATTCAATACGAATAAAAAAATGATCAAAAATGCCAGGATCTATGTTACGGGGCAAAATCTGCTGACCTTTACCAGATATTCAGGTATTGATCCTGAAGTCAGGTATGAAGACGGTGGAAGTCCGCTTTCTCCCGGTATAGACAGGGAAAACACCTATGTAAGGGTAAGAGGATTTTCTTTGGGTCTTGATTTGAAATTCTGATAATATTACTTTCCGGTTTTTTCGGTGGTAAATGATGTCTTAGTGAAATGTAACATTTTTCAGCAAAAAGTTCAGGAAGTGGCCAATAATCATTTTTTCTGAATACCTGCTGAAATTCTATAAACAAATAATAAAGAAATGAAACAAATTAAAATTTTATCCTTGTTTTCGTTCCTGCTGGTGCTGATGTTCGTACCGCAGTCTTGCACGGATCTTGAAGAAACCGTTTATTCTGAGTTGGACGGTGATAAATTCTTCAGCAATCCGGAAAATATTGCCAGCGCTTTTGGCGTAGCCTATACCAACCTGTATTGGACCATGGGTCATAAATATGGAATCGGAAGGGATTGTGGAACAGACTTACTTTGTGTTCCTCAAAGAGGAGGTGACTGGCTAGACGGAGGAGAATGGCACCGGTATCACAGATTAACGATGACACCAAAGGAAGCATATGTGGAATTCTGGTGGAATCTGTTGTACAGTGGTGTGAATACCTGCAACAGGCTGATCCTGGGTTTTGAACAACTCGGTCTGGAGAGTGCCAAACCGGCGATTGCCGAATTGAGGGCATTCAGAGCTTTTTATTACTGGTATCTGATGGATATATACGGCAATGTTCCTTTGGTGACCAGTTTTGATGTTCCTGTTGATTTTGCTCCGGCAAATAATACTCGACAGGAAGTATATAATTTCATCGAACAGGAGGTCACTGCAGTGTTGCCTGAGTTATCAAAGGAAACCGGCAGGTCCATTTACAGCCGGATGAATTACTATGCGGCGCAGATGTTGCTCGCAAAACTTTACATCAACGCTGAAGTTTATACCGGAACTGCCCAGTGGGCTAAAGCAGAAACTGCGCTGGATGCGATCATCAACTCAGGAGAATTTGCCCTGGAGGCGGATTATTTTGCAAACTTTGCTGATAATGCTGACGGATCAAAGGAATCCATTTTTGCTGTGCCGATGGATGAAGTCCTGGCTCAGGGTCTTGAAGTTCACCTATTCTCTTTGCATTACAGTCTTCAGCAAAAGTTTCAGCTGACTCAATTGCCATGGAATGGTCTTTCCGCCCAGGAGAAATTGTATAACCTGTTTAACGCAGCAGACAAAAGGAGAAACGGTTTGCTTTTCGGTCCTCAGTACGATGCAAACGGAGTGCAGATCACAGACCCGAGTTTTGAAAAATTCAATCCTGCCAATCCAACTCTGCCACGCGATCCTGATGGCGCAGGCCTCAACCTGACTCCGGCCATCAATATGCTGGAACCCAACTGTCTCAGACAGGCAGGAGCCAGGATCATCAAGTATTTTCCGACACCCGGAACAGGCAGGTATTTGAGCAATGATGTGCAGATTTTCAGATATGCCGATGCTTTACTCATGAAAGCAGAGGTGATGGTAAGATCAGGCAATGCTGCCGGAGCAGCAGAGTATTTTAATCTGGTAAGGTCAAGAGCCGGAGTTACTGCAATTGCAGCCCCAACCCTGAATGATATCCTGGATGAAAGGGCACGGGAACTATATGCTGAGGGCCACCGCAGAAATGACCTGATCCGTTTTGACAAATTCCTGGATGCCAGATGGGCAAAACCTGACGTAAGTCCGTCAACCGCTGAACTTTGGCCTATACCCCAGGCACAGATCGATAATAACCCAAACCTGGAACAAAATCCGGGTTATAATTGATTAAATTATGAAATAAACCAGGCCATCGATCCGATGGCCTGGTTTATTTTAATTGGCAATATCAGAAATAAATTTGATCCTGACCAGCTGAATTTCTTCAAAGGTGATCTCATCATCTTCTTTTGAAAGGACTTTGAACGCATTTTCCAGTGAATCTGATTCGGCATTCATGAAATATTCATAGATGTCTTCTCTCGAGTATTCATCTACTTTTTCATTGATGTAGTAATCAATCTTAAGTTTGGTCCCTGAATTTACAATGGCATACATCTCGTCCAGCAGTTCTGAAAATGTCATTCCGAGATTGCTCGCTATGTCCTCCAATGGAACTTTCCTGTCCACATTCTGAATAATGGTGATCTTGGTTTTGGACTTGTCCGCAACCTGCCTTACCAAAAATTCGGATGGTCTGTCAATTTCATTTTCTACAACATATTGTCTGATGAAATCGATAAACGGCTGGGCATATTTTTCGGCTTTACCTTTGCTTACACCCGAAATTTTGAGCATATCTTCCATGGTGACCGGATAATACACGGTCATATCCTGCAACGATGGATCTGAAAAAATTACCCAGGGCTTGATTTTCAGTTTTTTTGCCTGTTCATGGCGAATTTCCTTCAGTATGGCCAGCAAAGTTTCATCCATGGCCGCGCCTCCGCCTGCTCCGTTCATTTCCAAAAGATCACCTTCTTCATCCTCCGTGTTGGAATAGTCATTATTTATGGGTGTATGGATCTCCCATGGATGTTTCAGATAATCATGGCCTTCTGAAGTGAGTTTAAGTACACCGTAGAGTTCAACGTCCTTATACAATAAATTATGCAGCAAAGCCTGCCTGATGATGGAATGCCAGAACAATTCATCGTGTTCTTCACCTTGTCCGAATAGCGGATGATTGGTATATTTGAAATCCTTCATCTCCTTGGACTGTCTTCCTGTGATGAATTCTATCAGTGGCTGGATCTTATTCTTTTCGTGCAATTGCCTGACGGACTCCAATACCAGACTGATCTCTTCAGAAGCTTCAATTTTTTCTTTTGGGTGTTTGCAGTTGTCACACATGTCACCACACAGATCTTCATCGAAGCCTTCACCAAAATAATGCAGCAGGAATTTTCGCCGGCATGAACTGGTTTCAGAATAGGCAACGATCTCATCGATCAGCTGCATAGTGAGTTCCCTTTCTGCAACGGTTTTATCCTTGAGGAATTTTTCCAGCTTGATGATATCCTTATGTGAGTAGTAAGCATAGCAAAAAGAGACGATTCCATCTCTTCCGGCTCTTCCGGTTTCCTGGTAATAGTTTTCGATGCTTTTAGGGATATCGTAATGTATCACAAACCGGACATCGGGTTTGTCAATACCCATTCCAAATGCGATGGTTGCGCAGATCACATCGATTTCCTCCATCAGGAATTCATCCTGTATCCTGTTGCGGCTCTTGGAATCGAGTCCGGCATGGTAGGGAGCAGCCTTGATCCCGTTCACAACCAGAATTTCAGCCAGTTCCTCAGTAGTTTTTCTGCTTTGAACATAAATGATCCCAGATTTATGTCCCATTTGTTTGATGGTCTTCACAATAGAGGTAATGGCATGATTTTTACTGACTTTTGGCCTTACCTCATAGAATAAATTATGCCTGTTGAATGATGTGATAAAATGATTCACATCTTTCATGTTCAGATTTTTTATGATGTCACTCCGGACTTTTTCAGTTGCAGTAGCGGTAAGCGTAATGATCGGGATCTCGTGATCGATCTGGTCAAGCATGGTCCGGATCCTTCTGTATTCCGGTCTGAAATCATGTCCCCATTCAGAAATACAATGCGCTTCATCAACAGCTACAAAAGAGAGATTCACCTGCTTGAAGAACTCAATATTTTCATCCTTGGTCAATGTTTCCGGTGCGATGAACAGCATTTTCGTTGTGCCGGACATGATGTCCTCTTTCACTTCCTTGATCTGCGTCCTGTTCAGGGATGAATTCAGAAAGTGGGCAATCTTGTCTGATTTACTGTAACCTCTGATGGAATCCACCTGGTCTTTCATCAGTGCGATCAGGGGTGAAATGATGATCGCTGTCCCTTCCATCAGCAGTGCGGGCAATTGGTATGTCAGGGATTTACCGCCTCCTGTAGGCATGATCACAAATGTGTTCTTGCCGTTCATGATGCTTTTAATGATCTCTTCCTGTTTTTCCTTAAAACCCGTAAAACCAAAATGCCTGCTCAGCGCCTCTATAAGAATCTCTGTTTTAACCATTTAAATTGAGTTTGTTAAAGCTGATCGTAAATGCAGAAGCAAAATCGTTCTATAAAATTAAAACTAATTTTTTTAAATGACCTAATAAAACATGCAATCATTTTGTAAATAATTACTTAATTTTTTTTACCTCTGAAATAAGAATTCACTCAAGGGTTCTGATTGGTTCTATCGCCTGGTATAAAGAGGGAAAACAAATCGAAATCTTCACCGGCCGGATTTGATACCCTAAGACAAAAATCTAAGACTCAGGTGAAAAAAATTCTAACATTACCTATATAAAATTGAATATCAACTAAATATAAAATTTGATATTTTTAGCGAAATCTGTTTGGAGAAAAAAAACCCGGACTGACTGAAGCCGGTCCGGGTCATATCTTGTGAGCTTATTTTTTTATTCCGGTTCAAATCCCAAAATCACGGAGAACTTGGCCAGGTCGGACCATTTTGCATCCTTGATGTCCTTGTCAAAACCAAGGCCATAATCAAATCCAAGCAAACCAAACATGGGCAGGAATGCTCTTAAACCAAGTCCAACGCTCCTTTTCAGATCGAAAGGATTGTATTCACTGAATTTCCCCCATGAATTTCCACCTTGCAGGAACAACATGGCGTAAATGGTTGAATTCGGATTGGTTGTGATGGGATAACGGAGTTCCACAGTGAATTTGTTGAAAATAGTTCCCCCGTAATTACTGTTTTCTTTGATATCGTTCACATCATAACCTCTGAGGCTGTAGATATCTTTTCCTGTGATCCCTGACTGATAATTGGATATACCATCACCGCCAACTTCGAAGCGCTCAAACGGAATTTTGCCAACTTCCCTGTTCAGATAACCCAAAAGACCGAATTTAACTGAAGTCATCATCACCAGATTGTCCCAGATATTGTAATACCATTCGGCACTGAATTTCCATTTATGGTATTCCAGATACTTGAATTTCCTGGCATCGATGATCTGGCTGATATAACCGATACTGTCTGAAGCTGAGATGATCGCACCATCACCCAGGGTTTTCTGGTATTCCTGTATTGCATCTATTCTTTCCTGCGCTGTAAGTTCGTAATTTACATCCTTCCTGAATGAAGAATATGGCGGTGTGATCTGCAGGGATAATGAGATCCGGGAACCGGATTTCGGGAAGATGGGCTCCGAAATAGAACTTCTGGTCAGTGAAAGGTTCAGGTTGAAGTTGTTGAAAACCCCGTTCCTGATATTGAAATCGCTTCTTTGATAATCAGTGAGGTTGATCCTTTCCAGGTTGACAGTGGCATTGGCCACAAAATAATCGTCCGGCCATTTGAGCGGAACACCCAGTCCGCCGTATAACCTCCCGATAGAAAAAGTACCTGTACTGGCATAATCGATGAGTGTATAATAACCACCCAGTGTAAGCCCGATCCTTTGCTTGCCTCCAAACCAGGGTTCAGTAAATGAAAAATTATAGGATTTGTAGTAATTGCCGTTGGATTGAGCCCGGACACTCAGTTTCTGACCTTCACCCTGAGGTAAAGGGTTCCAGGATGACCGGTCATTGATCCTGTTGATCGCGAAATTATTGAATGTCATACCCAGAGTTCCGATCAGCCCGGTATAACCATAGCCAGCAGAAAGCTCGAGTTGATCCGACGGTTTTTCTGTCAATACATATTCTATGTCCACAGTTCCTTTTTGAGGATTAACCGGAGTATTCATTTTCAGGCTTTCCGGGTCAAAATAACCGAGATTGATGATTTCGCGCTGAGAACGGATAATGTCTGTCCGGCTGAATTTTTGTCCGGGTTTGGTCCGTATTTCCCTCCTGACCACATTGTCATGCGTCCGGTCATTTCCACGGATAATGACCCGGTCAACTGTTGCCTGAGGACCTTCATAGATCCTCATTTCAATGTCGATCATGTTGTTTTCAATA
This sequence comes from uncultured Saprospiraceae bacterium, assembly GCA_964594045.1. GTDB lineage: Bacteria > Bacteroidota > Bacteroidia > Chitinophagales > Saprospiraceae > UBA2365. The sequence goes on from CAZQKR010000006.1 coordinate 12,430, forward strand.
GCGACTTCCGCAGGTTCAACCCTGAAAAACAAATAACCCTGATCCATGTACAGTGAGCTGACATCTCTTCCATCCATGGAAAACTGAAGTCTTTTATCCAGCAATTCCCTGTTGTATATATCACCTTTCATGATACCCAAAACATTGGTCAACACTTCGTCGGTGTAAATGGAATTGCCCTTCCATACGATATTGTTGAAGTAGTAAACATCGCCTTCATCAATGATCATAGCAATGTTCATCTTACCGTCTTCAGGCCTTCTCCAGATCGTATCATACCTGATTTTGGCATCTCTGAATCCGATTTTATTGTAATACTCGATCAATTTGTTTTTGTCTGACTCGTAATCTTTTGCAATGAATTTGGATTTTTTGAACAGGAACTGCTCGGATTTGGTTTCCTTCATTTTGCGGGCTAACGTAGATGATTTGACCTGTTTGTTTCCTACAAAAATAATATTGGCGATCCTGACCCTGGGGTTTTGGTCAATATCAAACACCAGCCGGATGGCATTTTCCTTTTCCTCATCAGGAAATTCCTTCACTTTGATCTCTGCGTCCAGAAATCCTTTGTCGATGAAATAGTTTTCCAGCTTAACCTTTGCCAATTGTTTGACATCCTCAGTCACAATCCCGCCTTTTACCAGGATCGGGGTAAGTATTTCATTGAGCTCTTCATGCTTGGTTTTTTTAACACCGGTGAAAGAATGTTTGGAAAAAGTAGGCCTTTCAGTCAGGTGGATTTCCAGAAATGCGATGTCTCCGACAGTTTTTTCCAGGATGATCTCAATGTCAGTGAACAGTTTCACTTTCCATAAATTTTTAATCGCATTCGAAATGTCCTGACCAGGAATCTGGATTTTTTTCCCGACGATCAAGCCAGATAGGTTGGCTATGGCGTTGTTGTCCCTGTTGACTGCACCAAAAACCTTCACGCCACCGATCTCATATTCCCTGGAGTTTTTATAATCGATCATTTCCAGATTTTCACGCTGTCCATAGCCTGCAACTGCAATAAAACAGCTGAATGCAAAAAGGAATGCTCTGTATAATTTCATAGGTATTGTTTGTTTTTTGCTTGCTCAGATCATGATCAATTGATCTCTCCTTCCTTTCTTTCTGAACAGTTTTAAGCCTGTTTGTGAAAAGCCGATCCGGCAAATATGCTTTTATTAATTGTTATTTTTTTCAAAAAGTTGTTAAAATAAAACTGATCACCATTAATAAATACCTGAAAATCAAGGTAATGCTATTATTTTGATCTCTTATCCCAATGCACAATACCAAAAAAACCAAAGCATCAGGCTTTCAATGATATATTAAGAAACATTAAGATATATTTTAAATAAATCAATATTTAAAGAATTGTTTTTAGCGGCGCAAATGTAATTTCATTTTTTCTTTTCACACCATTTGCTCAAACAGTTTTCATACATTCCCCTGTAATACTTGAAATAAATCAGTGTTCTGCATTTGTATGATTTTTATTTCTGGTATTAAAGAACCTTCCGTAAACAAGTATATCTGGTTATTGAACACAACCTGAATCTTTTTTATGTTGTTTTGACATTAAACGAAAACTTTTACTTTATTCAGACTTTACTGCATACAACGTTTAAGCTGCAGAATGTGTTGCCGGCAAAAACTAATTTGTAAGCTGTTCACCGGTTTTCCCAAACCTTCGCTCTCTAAGCTGGTAGCTTTTGACAGCTTCGTAAAGGTGTTCCCTGCTGAAATCAGGCCAGAGTACCGGACAGAAATACAATTCGGTATAAGCGAGTTCCCAGAGTAAAAAATTGCTCAACCTCAATTCGCCGCTCGTCCTGATCAGAAGTTCGGGTAACGGAAGCCCAGCAGTACTGAGATGTGATGAAAAAATGTCACAACTGATATCTGCCGGATCCAGTATTCCGGATTTAACTTTTTCTGCTATTTTTTGAGTGGCATTGATGATGTCTGACTGACCACTGTAATTCAACGCGAGCACCAGATCCATCCTGGTATTACCAGCTGTTTTTTCCATGCCTTTAACGAGCGAAGCATAGTTTTTTTCAGGAAGGTGGGAAATGTCACCGATCGTACGCAGCCGGATATTGTTCTTCATCAGAGTCCTGTTCTCCTTATCCATGGTTTGGACCAAAAGAGACATCAGGGCGTTCACCTCCAGTTTTGGCCTACTCCAGTTTTCTGTAGAAAAAGCATAAAGTGTAAGGTACCGGACTCCTAATTCTGCGCATCCTTCGGTGATCTCCCGGACTGATTTTACTCCGTTTTGGTGACCAAAAACCCTTGGTTTACCGTGAGCTTTTGCCCACCGACCATTGCCATCCATGATGATGGCTACATGCTCAGGTATTTTTTCCAGATCCAAATCTTTAAACCAATCCATTTTCGCTTGTTTGTTCAATACTTTTATTCACCAAAAAATCCTCAGATCACATTAATATTAAAAATAACTTAAAATCATGTTGTTAAAGCGAAGATGTTAAAACCCTAACAACCATTCAAAATTTTCCAAAACGGAAAAAACTGTCCGGATTTGATCCACTTTCATCCCATGACTCCCGATGATCCAAAATACTGTTGAAATTGACGTATTTATGCAGTTAATTATTGTATTCACTCAAATTCTTATCAGACCAAATTTTTTTGCATCTGTCAACTAAAACATAAAGGTACAAAATGAAGATATTTTTTTAATTAATATTTGATTTTAAAATACAATATTCATTTTGTTTTATCTTAGTCTTTCAATTTACAAAATAACTGGTCATGGGAAAATTAATTGTTTCACGCAAAGTCTTATTGTTCGCTGCCATTTCACTTTTTATGGTGTCATGCTCTCTGGATACCTGTTGGTCCAAATGGATTTATCTCAACAATTATGACAGTTTCATGAAAAAAATTGAGAAAAAAGTAGATGAGTTTTCTGAAAAGGAATGGGAGGAAATGGATAAAAAGTATGAAACTTTTGCAACTGAATGCAAGGATAAATACTGGAAGGACCTCACGAGGGAAGAAAAGGATAAGGTCATAGAACACAATATGCGCTACCTGATGCTTCGGGTCAGGAGTAAATTTTCCGGAAGTTTCTTTAAAGACCTGGAGTCAGGGATATCATCTTTAGTTAATAAAATGACTGACAGCGAAATTGAGAAAAATGCGGACGAGTTGAAAAGATCCTGGGATAATCTTAAAAAGGACAACGCAAGGGATCTGGAAAAGGCATTTACCAAAATGGGTAAGGCTTTAGAAGAAGCCGGTAAGGAGATCGGGGAATCGGCCAATAAAAAATGACCACATATCCGGATCTGCAAATGCCGGGTTGGGTTTCTTTAAATTATTGAATTGAATTTATGTTAGATGTTGTCCTGAGCTTTATCACCTCTTTTTTGCTGACTTATCTGGCAATTCCTTCCATCATTCATATTGCGGAGAAGAAAGCACTTTTTGTTGAACCCAGTCAAAGAGATTCACATGTTCATCAGGTACCCGCTTTAGGTGGTATCGCCATTTTTGCAGGCGTTTTGTTCTCCATCATTATGTGGACACCGTTCAAGTATTTTGGGGATCTGCAATATATTTTGTGCGCATTTATCATTTTGTTCATGATCGGTGTCAAAGATGATATTGATCCGGTGCGGGTACGCATTAAATTCACGGCGCAACTGCTGGCGGCCTTTATTCTGGTTTTTAAAGCCCACATCAGGATCACCACGCTATACAGTATCTTCGGTGTGGGCGACCTTCCATACTGGCTGAGCATACTGATCTCGGTTGCGGTCATCGTTTTCATCATCAATGCATTCAACCTCATCGACGGTGTCAATGGCCTAGCAGCAATGATCAGCATCATCAGCTCAGCGACATTCGGTTACTGGTTTTATATGATTGACAGGATTGAACTGACGGTCATTGCTTTTGCTCTCATCGGCGCGCTCATTCCATTTCTTAAGTTCAATTTTACTCCTGCAAGGATATTTATGGGAGATACGGGATCGATGCTGGCAGGACTCACCGCCTCCATCCTTGCCATTCAGTATGTGGAATACAATAAGATGCTGGTCGGTTCTTCATATTATATTGCGTCAGCGCCGGCCATTGTCATTGCAATACTGATCATCCCCGTTTTTGATACGTTCAGGGTCTTTTTTTTAAGATTGCTCAAGAGGCAATCACCCTTCAAACCTGATAAAAGGCATATACATCATTTATTGCTGGGAGTTGGCTTTTCGCACATGCAGACTACTTTTATTTTATCCTTTATCAATGTGCTTTTTATTCTTTTTGCTTTCAAATTCAACCACCTTGGCAGTGTTTTACTGTTTTCGGTCACATTCGGAATAGCCATCATACTTTTTACAGCATTGAATTATTTTCCAAAAAAAATGAAATTAAACGAACAGGATCGTGAACATTGATGTTTTAAAAATTGAATTTGTTGAGCACTCAGGAAAATTGTATTTTCAGGATTCAATGATATTTTTTAATTTTTTCTAACTTACAGATATATAGAAAATTATGGCACTATTTAATATGAAAAAAACCTCCAACCCTGTTTTTCAGGAAAAATTATTACAGCGCGAAGCCTACAATGCTGAAGCCCTGGGGCAAGCCAGAATGACCGTTCGGGGTGCAATAGATAAAAGTTTATTGCTTTTCCTGATCATGATGGTTACCGTGGTGATCGGCTACAGTATGCCCAATCAGCTTTTCCTTTTTGGAGGAGCAATCGGAGGGCTAATCATTGTGATCATTGCCAGCTTTAAACCAGCCTTATCTCCATATCTTGCGCCTGCATATGCATTGGCAGAAGGTTTTTTTGTCGGCACGATCACCGCTTATTATGCCAGTCAGTTCAGCGGAATCGTATTCCATGCTGTGACCCTCACCATCAGTATGTTGTTCCTGATGCTGGTCATCTATAAACTTCAGCTGATCAGGGTTACACAAAAATTCAGAACCGGGATCATTATGGCAACAGGCGCAGTGGCTCTGGTCTACCTGATGAGCTGGGTACTCAGCTTTTTTGGTATCAATATGCCTTTCCTGCATCAGGGAGGCACAATGGGTATTTTGATCAGTGTAGCCATTATTGTGATCGCTGCGATGAATTTATTGCTTGACTTTGATACTTTTGAGAAGGGTCAAGAATATGGCTTGCCAAAATATATGGAATGGTTCAGTGCAATGGGATTACTCATCACCCTGGTATGGTTGTATATAGAATTTCTGAGGCTATTGTCCATGCTCAACAGGGATTGATCCTGACTGTAAAACACCAGAACCACTCAATACACTCCTTGTTCCTTGTATTTAGCCGATGGCGCTTAAATTAAGGAACAAGGATTTTTATTGGTTCTTTGCGTTTTTGGTGCTGTTTTGGATAAATTCCACATCATTTTCATTACCGGTCATTTCTTCGTAAATCGCTTTAAGCTGTGATGCTATACTTTCCTGGCTGAAACGATCCCTGATAAAAAAGTGCAGAGACTCCGGTTCCACAATGAAATCTCCATTGATCACCTCATGCATTTTACGGGCAAGAGAATCAGGATCGCAGGGTTTGACCACGATGAGACCTCCGCTTTTTTCAAAAACTCTTCTGGCTTCTATATCGCTGAAAATGACAGGTTTGCCAACGGCCAAGGCTTCGGCGGTGACGATGGAAAAGGTTTCAAAATGGCTGTACATAACAAAAACATCACATGTTTGCATCAACCGGGCAACTTCATCTTCTGTTTTTTCACCGCTCAGCTCAATGAATTTTGGGTCCATATTCAGCCCGGAGATCAGCTTGAGCACTTGTTCGGGATCACCATCACCTGCAATTCTGAAAACAAAGTCATCTCTTTGACGGCTCAATATTTGAACTGCTTTGAGTACATCAGTAAGGTTTTTTTCCGGAGAAAATCCCGAGATATGCAGGAATTCAAACCTTTTTTTTGTTATAGTTTCAGGTAATGGCTTGAAGATATTGCAATCGACTACATTCCCGATTACCCTGAAATTGCCCTTAAACCCTTTGGATATCATGGCTTTTTGCAGGTGATCCGAGACAGGTAAAATAAAACCGGCTTTTTTGCTTGCCATGCCCAACAACCATTTCGAAATCCATGGCAGACCCGGGTTTAAAAGGAAAGATGAGTGTTCCGTCAGGATATAAGGCACCTTGTGGAAAATGTTAATGAAACCTGCGATTAAACCTGCATATATATAGTTGTGTGCATGTATCAGTACCGGCCGGGAGTTTTGCTTTACAAATGCACGATAGCTTGAATAAAAATAGTAAAGCTTATTGAGGGTGTTCATCCATTTCAGCTTGCTTTTGCCGAAATAAATGATTTTTTCATTTATCCCCTGATCCTGACTCAGGAAGATCTCAAAGGTTCCGGGACTTAACTTCGGGTCTTCATAAACAGCCAGTATGTGATGTTTTTCATTTCCTGCAACTGCAAGGATCTGCTTTTGAATGAAATTCCCGTCGTTTTTGACAACCCGGTTGGGGTACCAACTGCAGAGGTGGAGGATTATTTGTTCATTCAATTTTGCTGTTTCCATGGTGTTTTGATTCACATGATCAGTGGGGGCCATCCGGGATGGCTTACCTTAGTTGGTTGTTCCAGGAATTCAGCCTGAGCTGGTATTTTTTTTCTGACAATGGCCATTTATTCAGGTCAAATGTTGCTTCCAGTAGTTTTTGCCGCTCTTCGGACATCAGGGATGCAAAAAAATCCAGACCTGTCATGGTTTCGAGAGAATCAATGCTGACCGCATAAGCAGATAGCCGTTCGGTACTCAGCCTGTTATCGATGATGAATGCGATACCTTTCGTATCTGGCTCATCCAGGTCCAGGACCACCTTGAACAGCAATCTGGGAACGCCCACTTTGTTTTTTTTGCCTATTTTAGTTGAAATTCCCTTGTTCAGTATTGTTCCGGAAACGATGTACAGCCTGTTGTTTTTGTAAGCCCAATCTCTCACGTTTTCCTCCAGCTCTCTCCAGATCCCGTTGTTGAACGCCGGAACTTTTGGCACCATGTTGCTCATTAAAAAACTCTCTTCCATAGCTTCACGGGAAAAAGCCATGTCCGCTGCAGGCACCAGATGTCCGCGGTCATAACCACTGCCGGAATAATCATGGTAAACCGCTGAACCGGTCGGAATCGATAAATCTTCATTGAACCAGTCTGTCCTTTCAACTTTCCTTGCACTCAGGTTCTTTTTTGTCAGTTCGTAAGCTACCCATTCCGCGATCTCATATTTTTCATAATAGGAGAGGGAATAATAACTATGGTGAACGATCTTGCCCTTACTGCCTTCTGGCAAAAAAAACCTGGTTTCCGGATCTTCCGAGGAAACAGGTATTTCGTAAGCTTCCTGACGCTGTTTCTGATCCAGCAATCCGACCCGGTCTTTTTTAACATAAGTGTACAAAAAGTACATCAGCCCGCCGGCTATGAAGATCAACAGGAAAATCCTGATAAAATCAGCGCTTTTCCGGTTTTTCTGATCCCGGAAGTGTGAAGATCTGAATTTAGCCATAAAACATTATTTTCATACCTCAAACATAATGAAAGAAAAACGTTCCGGCAATAATGTTTCTGTTTTTGACGGCAGGGAAGAGCCTGAAACCTTAATTTTAAAGAATCAACCCGGATGTAAGCATCCGGTAATCTCTTATAGCCGGGGCATCTATAAAACCAGTGTATCATAATGATCAACATACCAATGAATTTCCAATGAAAAAAATATTGATTACCTTTGCAACTAAATGAATACTTCAAGAGTTATAGACTTTAATTTCTTTAATTTCAAAAATATTTAAAATGGCTTTAGAATTAACGGATGCGAATTTTGAACAGGAAATTGCTTCATATGAGGGAGTGGCAGTAGTGGATTTCTGGGCACTTTGGTGCGGTCCCTGCAAAATGATCAGCCCGATCATCGATGAAATGGCAGAAAAATATGCCGGTAAAGTTAAAGTTGGAAAGGTTGACGTGGACAACAACAGCCAGGTTTCACTGAAATATGCGATCAGGAGCATTCCTACCGTACTATTCTTCAAGAATGGCGAAGTGGTTGACAAGCATGTGGGAACTGCCCCGAAATCTCAGTTTTTCGATAAGGTAGATGCATTACTCTTTTAAAACTGAACAATTCAAGACTGTCGGAGAGTACAGGTTGATTGAATTGAACGGATTTCATATTTTACGGGAATGCTTTTGAATCCTGCACTGAGCATATTTAAAGGCATTCCTTTTTTATGTTGGATTATATTGGTTTACCTGGAGAAATAAATACATGGAAAAAAACAGTTTTTTTGATCAGTTTGATCTGAAGCATATAGAAGACCTGGATCTATTTGCGAGTCAGGTGGTGGAAGGCTTTATCATTGGGCTGCACAAAAGCCCGTTTCATGGTTTCAGCGTTGAGTTTTCTGAGCATCGTTTATACAATCAGGGCGAATCTCCCAGGAATATCGACTGGAAAGTGTATGCGCGGACTGATAAGCTGTTTTCAAAGAAATTTGAGGAAGAAACCAACCTGAGATGTCAGATCGTCATTGATGTTTCGTCGTCAATGTATTTTCCTATGGAGAACAATGATGATTTGAAAATCAATAAGTTACGCTTTTCTGCTTTGGCTGCAGCCAGCCTGATGAACCTGCTCAAAAGACAGAGAGATGCATTCGGACTTTCTCTTTTCAGCGAAGATGTTCAGGTACATACCCGGGCAAAATCCAGCATGACACATTATCACCTGATGCTCAACTTCCTTGAAAAACTTATCCGCGATCCCGGTTTGAACCGGAAAACGGCAGCCAGCCAGGCCATACATGAGATCGCAGATGCCATTCACAGAAGATCAATGGTTCTGATCTTTACAGACATGCTGGACAATTATGACAGCCTGGAAAAACTGTTTTCTGCCATGCTGCATCTGAAACACAATAAGCACGAAGTCCTTTTGTTCTATGTTTTCGACCAGCATTATGAAATGGATTTCGAATATGAGAACAGGCCAATCCGTTTTGTCGATATGGAAACCGGCGAAAAGATTAAACTGCAGTCCAATGAGTTGAAACATCATTATGTAAAACAAAAGCAACGGATTTTTGGGGAGATCAGGGATAAGTGTCTTCAGTACAAAATAGAATTTATTCCGACAGATATCAATCAGGGATTTATACCAATGCTTCAGGGATACCTGGCAAAAAGGAATAAGATGCTTTAACCTTAACTTTTCAGGCCATTTAAAAGGAAATATCATGATCAATCTTTCAAAAATAAGTACCAGAGCACCTGAAGACCTGGAGAAAAAACAAATCACGGGGGAAACGGAGGCAATTGTTCAGAAAATTGGTGAACTGTCCAAACTCTTCCAGGCAGCACATGACAGGGCTTTGCTCATCGTCCTGCAGGGAATGGATGCTAGTGGTAAGGATGGAACCAGCAGGGAAGTTTTCAAATTCGTCAGTCCTGTTATCGTGCATGGCATCTCATTCAGAAAGCCCACAGAAGAAGAAATGGATCATGACTTCCTTTGGAGGGTCCACCGGAATACGCCTGCAAAAGGCATGATCAAAGTGTTCAACAGGTCTCATTATGAAGATGTACTGATCCAGAGAGTTCAGGGTTGGATCACGGAAGAGAAAGTAAACCATCGTTTTGAGGCGATCAATCATTTTGAAAAAAATCTGATGCGCGATAATCAAACGACAGTATTGAAGTTCTTTTTGAATATTTCCAGGGAAAAACAAAAAGAAAAGCTCCAGGAGCGGATTGATGACCCAACGAAGAACTGGAAGCACAATCCGGACGACTGGGTTCAGGCAGAAAAATGGGACGCATATCAGAAATGCTATGAGGATGTGTTGAACAGAAGTGAGATCCCATGGGTGATCGTTCCAGCGGATCAGACCTGGTACCGCAATTATGTTGTGGCTAAAAAGGTACTGGACACCCTGGAATCCTTCGGGCAGACCTATCCAATATCAGAGGCCAGATCACGATGAGCGTCAGGGTGGACAAATGGCTATGGAGTGTACGGATCTTTAAATCCAGGTCTGTCGCAACAGCTGCATGCAAGGCCGGCAGGATCAAAAAAAGCGATAAGATCCTTAAACCATCACATGAAATCCAGACAGGCGACCTCATCCAGGTTGCCAAGGACGGATTTTACTTTCAGTTTGAGGTAGTCGAACTCATCGGCAAACGGGTAGGTTTCGAACTGGCAAAAAATTGCTATGTCAACAGAACATCCGAGGATGAACTCCGGAAGTATGACAGTTGGTACGTTGGAAAAACAGGTGTTGAAAAAAGGGAAAAAGGCAGTGGCAGGCCAACAAAAAAGGAAAGGAGAGAAATTGACAGTTTTAAAACAGAAGATATTCCTATTCACTTACCAGTGATGGACTGGGATGATTTCAACTGAAAAAAGGGCTTACTTTCTACCGAAATCGGCAGGGATCTCACCCCAGTTTTCCGTATCCCACTTGATCACCGGATTCTTCCAGGTATTTGTATTCAGCCAGTTTATCGCACGGTCGATCAATTCGAAAACGATCTCATTCTCAGGTTTTCTGGCGAGTTCAGTTTTTACTTTTTTGTTTTTAACCCAGCTGATGGCGGTTCTGGAATCGCTGTAAATCACTCTTTCGGGCTGTCCGGACTTCCCAGTCAAAGCAAGTGCATGAACGATTGCCAGGAATTCACCTATATTATTGGTCGCATACTGGAACGGTCCCTGAAGAAATAACTGCTGCCCGGTCATCAGATCCACGCCACGGTACTCCATGGTTCCCGGGTTGCCGCTGCATGCGGCATCCACAGCGATGCTGTCTTTGATGATCTCAGGATGACCGGCAAAATCCCTGACGCGTTTTGGTCCTGATTTCCTGCTCTGATAATGCATTTCATAATTTTCCCGGAATGCATTTTCAGCAGCTTCAAGCGAATCAAAAGATTTGTATCTGGCATCAGGGTAGGAGACAACCTGCTGTTTGCATTTATCCCAGTTGTCATAAATTCCGGGGCGTTCCCCAACCCAGACCACATAATATTTTTTTTTTGGCTTGCCCATCCTGCAAAAATATCCAAAACCCATGTATTTCATTATTTTTGCCCGCTAAAAAGTTAAATCATGCTGATTGATACACATGCGCATCTTTACCTGGAAGAATTCAATAATGATCTTGAACAGGTGATTGACCGTGCCCGTGATGCTGGACTCGAGCATATTCTGTTGCCCAATATCAGTGAAGCGTACATACCGGCGATGAACAGACTCAGGGATGAATATCCCGGGTTTTTTCACAGCATGATAGGACTCCATCCCGGTTCGGTGAAGGAAGATTTTGAAGCAGAACTGGAAACGGTCCGTCAGGAATTGCAAAAAGGCGGATATGTTGCTGTGGGAGAGATCGGTACGGATCTATATTGGGATGTTACTTTTAAAGAACAGCAGGTGATCGCTTTTGAAAAGCAGATCAGCTGGGCTCTGGAATTTGATCTGCCTATCGTCATTCACGCCAGGAATTCCATGGAATTGACCATAGATATTGTGGAAAAAATGCATAACGGGGTGCTGAAAGGAGTATTTCATTGTTTTACCGGAACAATGAAGGAAGCGGAAAGGATCACCGGTATGGGGTTTTATCTGGGTATCGGTGGTGTATCTACCTATAAAAACAGTGGTTTAAATGAAATTCTGGAAAAGGTGTCGCTGGATCACATCCTGCTGGAAACGGATGCGCCGTATCTTCCCCCGGTACCTTTCAGGGGAAAAAGAAATGAAAGCAGTTATATTGTGAAAGTGGCGGAAAACATCGCTTCTTTGAGGGGAAATAGCCTGGAGGAAGTGGCAGAAAAAACAACTGAAAACGCTAGGATCCTCTTCAGAATTTGAGCATTTTCACACCAGTTGATACACCTTTTTTAATAAAATCTGCATTTTAAACACAAGCATATCAGTTTTTTTGGGGATTGAAACTCATTTATTTATATGATATTTTAAATAGCAATAGGAATAAATTTGATTTTTTAATATTGATTTTAGACACATTTATTTTGTATTACTCGTTTAAATGTAGATTTTTGTGTTTTTGGAGAGTTGCTCGAGTGGTTGAAGAGGCACGCCTGGAAAGTGTGTATACGCCAAAAGTGTATCGAGGGTTCGAATCCCTCACTCTCCGCAAATTTTTATAAAAGTTTTGTGGAGTTACACAAATTAATTATTACTTTTAGCCTTTGTTTTAATCAATTAGTTAATACTTAATCAAAGAATTATGCGAAAATTACTTGTTTTACTTACTGTATTTGTTGCAACTGCTTATTCCAATGCATTTTCATTGCTTGCAGCTGAAGGGGAAGTGACCATGTACCAAACCCTTAAGGAAAAATTCATAGAAGGAGACTGGAGATTTATGAGTCTGGTTTTGATCACACTCATTTTGGGATTGGCTTTTTCTATTGAAAGGATCATCACACTGAACATTGCTACTGCTAATGTAGAAAAGTTGATGAATAAAATTGACCAGCACCTTGCAAACGGAGATGTTGAATCAGCAAAAGAGCTTTGCAAATCAACTCCCGGCCCTACAGCCAGCGTTTTGTATGAAGGGTTGAAAAATACAGAACAGGGTCCTGAGGCCGTTGAGAAAGCCATTGTTACTTATGGCTCTGTTCAAATGGGTCTACTTGAAAAAGGATTGGTCTGGATCTCATTGTTCATTGCAACTGCCCCGATGCTTGGGTTCCTTGGAACTGTTATCGGTATGATCCAGGCATTTGATAAAATTGAAGCTGTTGGAGATATCTCTCCGTCCATTGTTGCCGGTGGTATTAAAGTAGCCTTGCTGACAACGGTTTTCGGTCTGGTCGTAGCTATTATTTTACAGATATTCTACAATTATATCATTTCCAAAATAGATGGGATCGTCAACAAAATGGAAGATGCTTCTATCAGCCTGGTGGATATAATGGCCAAGAATAATGTTTTTAAATAATTGACGAAATTGTAAAAACATGTATAAATTTTTAACCAAAAACGGGCAGCTGCTTGCCGTACTTTTGTCGGTAGCAGTGATAGCCGTCTTTTTTATCTTTATTATAGTCGGTCTGAACAATTCAGGGTTTGATATGTCCACTGACTTGAATATGCATAAAAAAGATGTTAAATTCTTTGATGCAGGATTGTATCTGACAATTGTTTTATTCATAGTTGCAGTTTTGATCTGGATCTTGTTTTCCGTTTATCATCTGGTCACAAACCCGAAAGGCTCCATCAAATTCATGTTGGGCGGATTAGCCATCGTGGGTGTATTTGTCCTTTTTTATTTTATGACAAGTTCAGACGTGACAGGAAAACTCCCGGAACTCATGTCCAGATTAAACATTTCAGATACTGTCCACAGGATTATCTCAGGTGGTATCAGTACCAGTATAGTTTTGGCTGCAGTTGCTGTCCTGGTCATGTTAGGAACCGAATTAGTTAATATCTTTAAATAATTTCATCATGGCAAGAAAATCCAGCAGAGACAGGCTTAATAATGAGATTAATGCCGGCTCAATGGCGGATATTGCTTTCCTCCTCCTGCTTTTCTTTCTGGTGACAACCACCATTGCTGAAGATAAGGGTGTACTGGTTTTATTGCCACCCTGGTCTGATGAAAAGCCTCAGGATGTCAGAATTCACCAGCGTAACGTTTTTTCGGTTTTGGTGAATGCCAATAACCAGCTGCTTGTCAGGGGAGAAGAAATGGATATCGATAAACTGAAGGAAACAGCCAAAGAATTTATCATCAATCCGAACAATAGAGCTGATATGTCTGAAAGTCCTCAAAAAGCTGTTATTTCACTCAAAAATGACCGGGGCACAAAATATGGGAGATACCTCGAGGTATATAATGAATTGAAAGCAGCCTATTCGGAATTGAGAAACGACAGGTCCCAGCAAAAATTTGGCAAGTTCTTCGACGACCTCACTCAGGACCAGAGAAAAGTCATTATTGATGAAATTCCTTTGATTTTGTCTGAAGCCGAATCAACAAGTTTTGGTGAAGAATCTAAATAACAACAAAAACTAAATTCATGAGTAAATTTGAAAGAAAAAGTGGGAAAAATTCTCCGGCTATTTCAACTGCATCATTACCTGATATTATCTTTATGTTGTTGTTCTTCTTCATGACGGTGACAGTTATGAGAACTGCTGAAGTGAAAGTGGCCATACAAACTCCGCATGCTACAGAATTGACCAAGCTTGAACAAAAATCCCTGGTCAATTTTATTTATGTTGGACGGCCTTATGAAAGATATCAGACTGAGTTTGGTACTGCTCCAAGGATGCAGTTAGGCGAAAAATTTGCCGAATTAGGCGATATCAGTTTCTTTTTGGAAGAGCACAAGCTTAAACTTCCTGAAAATCAAAAGGATAAGATCATTACTTCCATGAAAATTGACGGAGATATCACCATGGGTATAGTTTCAGATATCAAGGATGAATTGAGAAAAGCTGGCCAGTTGAAGGTCAACTATTCAGCTAAACCGAGACTTAACTGATTTATTTTAAAGTTTTGGCTTGTAAACATCAGGTATTTGGATTATACACCGGAATGTTTTACAGTATTGAAATAAGTAATTAACGATAGTTGGATACAGTTCAGGAATTGTATTATTAAACATAAAGGGAGAAGATTGACAGTCTTCTCCTTTTTTTCATTTATAAATAACCAATAGTCCTTTTTATTTGCGATATATAATTGAAAATCATTTTTTGATATATATTTGTTTTTTGTAATGATTTAGGTATAATGCTAAACAGGTTTTTAGTATGTCGGATTTGAGTCAAAGCATTTAACAAATCAAATTAAAGGTGGTAAGTTGAGTTCTGACTTTCAATGTTTGCAGTATGTAAAAAATATACCAATTCAAAGCAATGATCCTGATCAATTTTTTAATTAAAACAGATATCCGTGAATCCCAATTTGGATAGTACAGGGCGCAACTTCAGCCAGGAAGAACAGCAGATTGAAAAAGCGCTGAGGCCTAAAGACCTCATCCAGTTCAAGGGACAACAGCGTCTTGTAGAAAATCTGCATATTTTTATCCAGGCTGCGAAAATGCGCGGTGAAGCATTGGATCATGTGTTGTTCAACGGCCCTCCGGGATTGGGGAAGACGACCTTGTCCTACATCATTGCAAACGAACTGGGAGCGAACATCAAAATGACTTCAGGACCCGTCCTGGAAAAACCGGGTGATCTCGCCGGACTACTCACCAACCTGCAAACCAACGATGTGCTCTTTATCGATGAGATCCACAGGCTGAACAATGTTGTGGAAGAATACCTATATTCGGCAATGGAGGATTTTAAGATCGACATCATGATCGACTCCGGCCCTAATGCCCGGAGTGTTCAGATCAGCCTCGAACCTTTTACACTGGTTGGGGCAACCACCCGGATGGGCTTGCTCACTGCACCGATGAGAGCCAGGTTCGGGATCACATTTCACCTGGATTATTACGATGTGGACACGCTCAAATCCATTGTATTTAGAAGTGCAGCCATTCTTAAACTGGAGATCACGGATGATGGCGCTTATGAGATTGCCCGGAGAAGCAGGGGAACTCCCAGGATCGCGAATGCTTTGCTGAGGCGTATCCGTGATTTTGCCCAGATCAAGGGAGATGGCACGATCAACAGGGAAATAGCCATTTTCGGACTTAAAGCGCTCAATGTGGATGAATACGGGCTGGATGAAATGGATAATAAGATCCTTGGGACCATCATTCATAAATTCAAAGGCGGTCCGGTCGGGATCAGTACCATTGCAACAGCTGTAGGTGAAGAAGCCGGCACCATCGAAGAAGTGTATGAACCATTTCTGATCATGGAAGGTTTTCTGCAAAGAACACCACGCGGAAGAGAGGCAACCGAGAAAGCGTACAAACACCTCAGAATCCCCGGATACAAAAAAGATCAGACTTTATTTGATGTCTGATCCGGTGGTCCGGGCAAAAGCATTTCAGGACGTGAAACGCTGTTCATCGGGTGCATATGACCATTCCCTGCTAAAAACTATTTGCAGGAGGGATGAATACCCAAAACATAGTTCTTTACTACTTCTATTTCCGAAGCACTTCCCGAACCTTTGAAACCACTGATCATTTCATCTTTCAGGTTTAACCCGGCAACAGACAGGTATTTTTTGGATAATGGAAGATAACTCCAGTGCCATTTTTCTTCTTCATAACCTGTCAATCTTTCCGGGCCTTTTGCGGTGTAAGGCTGGCAAAAACCAAATTTTGAAGCATTAATGACTAACCAGTTATATAATTTCTGACCTTCCGGTGAACCGAACCATTCGTTGTCCAGACTGTTCAGATCCATATCTGTTCCCCAATGATGCCTTGACGTACCCGGCATCGAACTGTATTGCAAAATTTCAAGGGCCATTTCCGTTTCATTGGTTTTACCTTCCGCAACTAATGCATCCCACTTTCGTTCCCAGATTTTTTGCTGTGCGTCGAAATTGCGTGTTGCAGACCGGATGATCAACCGGATACCCTCTTTTGCAGCAGCGGAACGCATTTTAAGGAACTGATCGTAGACTTCCCTTTGAAGATAAATATTGCTTTTATCCGTATGTTCAGGATTGATTTTAACAAAGTCAGGATGTTTTGCAGGGTCAAATTTACCTGTCAGGAACTCGAGGCTGATGCTGTCAGTTTTAGCTGTTTTTAAAAAATGGCTTCCTTCAACGATCCGGTCTTTTTCAGCAGGCAGTGATTCTTTTTTCTGGCTTTCACACGATATGGTGCAAAGTATGGACAAAAGAATTGCGATTGATCTAAGCATGCTCATCAATGTTTATCTGTTTTAATCTTTCAATCAGTTTACAAGGGGCGGCATTTTTGTTCCAGCCATGACTTTTCCTGTTCATTCAGGCCGTCAGCCAGAATCTGATAAACCTGCTGATGATATTTGTTCAACCAATCGATTTCAGGTTGATCCATTAACTCCTTGTCAATCAGTTTCAGATCTATGGGAAATAAAGTCAAAGACTCATGTCCGAGGAATTTTCCGAAAGCGGTCTCCCTCATTTCTTTAGTCAAAATCAGGTTCTCAATCCTGATCCCGTAGGCACCTTCAAGATATACACCGGGTTCATTGGAAGTCAGCATGCCCGGTTGCAGCGGAGTTTTGGATCTGTCGCTCAATACGAAACTGATACCGTGAGGACCTTCATGCACATTCAGAAAATAACCGACACCATGCCCGGTTCCGTGAAAATAGTTCATGCCTTCTGACCACAAAAACTGCCTTGCCAGCAGGTCAATCTGGTATCCGGAAATGCCAGCCGGAAATATCAGCCGGTCAACGGCAATATGACCTTTGAGAACCAGAGTAAAGTGCTTTTTCTCATCATCAGACGGATTTCCAAGACTGATGGTCCTGGTGATGTCAGTAGTGCCATCTTCATATTGTCCTCCGGAATCTACCAGTAAGATACCTTCCTGTTCGATCATGGCGCAGGTATCCGGATGAGCTGAATAATGCACGATGGCTCCATTGGCTTTATATCCCACGATCGGTTCAAAACTTTCTCCGTGGTATCCATTTTGCAGGCTTCTGAAATGACCGATCTTTTCGCCAAACTCAAATTCGGATACTTTCCTTTGCTTCAATTCATTTTCCAGCCACATGAACGATTTGACCAATGCGATCCCGTCTTTTTTCATCGCCTGCCTGATATTGTTCACCTCTTTCTCGTTTTTAACGGCTTTCATAATGGCGATCAATGACGAATCATCGACGATCTTGCAGGGAATGCTGGTATAGATCTGTTCATTGGAAAGACTGCCGGCCAGGTATATTTTTGTATGGATATCCAATTGTTCAAGGTAGGTTTTGACTGATGCATAAGGCTGAACGGAGATGTAGTCATGCTTTAGTTTCAGGATAAGCTCTTCATTTGTTTTAGCCGGATCAGTAAACAAAATCGCATCATTTTCACGAACAACTGCGTAGGCAATAAATACCGGATTGCAATCAATATCATTGCCTCTCAGGTTGAAAAGCCAGGCGATTTCATCCAGCGCGGTGATGAGATACTGGGTGCAGTTGTTTTCCCTCATTTTGTCCCTGACTTTCTGAAGCTTTGCGCCAACCGGTTCACCTGCATATGCCTCATTGTGGATCATGATTGGATTTTGTGGCACGGCAGGTCTGTCTTTCCACAGCATACCGATCAGATCATATTGTGTCTCCAATGAAATATCGTATTTTGCCAACGCAGAACGGTAACCCCTGGCCTCAGCATGAGAAATCACCCAGGCATCTGCGGCAACCACCGCACCCGCTTTCAGGTTTTGTTGCAAAAACGGAATATAATCCGGATTATAATTGATCACCTTATGCAATTCAAATTCGCTTTCTGCCAATTCTTTTTCCGCCTGAAGATAGTATCTTGAGTCCGTCCAGACACCCGCATGTGCCATTGTGATCACGGCGGTACCGGCAGAACCGGTGAACCCTGAGATCCATTCCCTGGTTTTCCAGTGATTGGCAACGTATTCGCTCAAATGTGCATCACTTGAGGGAACGATAACTGCATCGATATGATATTGCTGCATTAAAGTGCGAAGAGCGGATAATTTTTCATTTATGGTCATGATCAATTTTTTAGGGTATAAAGATAAGGTGAATCCATGGAATAAACGGCTGTATCAATATATTTTTTCATTGGGTTCCACGTACTTGAATAAGTCTTGTTTAAGATCTCCGAAATTATAATGGAAGATATAAATAAGAAATGTGATTCTGCCGGGTTGTGTTTTCGTTTGGAAAGCTTCACTTTTTAGCACTTAAATTTTTTGAATAAATAGTTGAATTGCAATTTGCTGTAAATGAATAATAATTTGATTTAATATTTTAATGACATAAAATAAGCATATTTTATATTAAAAAATTAATTAATATGTATATTTGTTTTTATATTGGTATGCAAAACCATCAAGTGATTGGTAGAGAGAACTTTATTGCAAGGGCATTTGTTAATAGTGTGCATACAAATTCAAATGCCTGATCACGCTGAGAGCGGAAATGAAAATGAGTTTTCTGAGTGTGAATCGAAGAGAGTTGGGTGAACTTCATTTTGAATTTTTGGAATAATCAGATTGTATGTTAAAGCAGAATTTAAGTCAAAAACTTTTACAAAAACTATCTCCGCAGCAGATCCAGCTGATGAAGCTGATCCAGTTGCCTACTGCTTCGCTGGAACAGCGGATAGAGGAAGAACTGGAATCCAATCCTGCATTGGAAGAGTCTACGGATTACAAGGAGGTTTTTGACCTGAATGAAAGTGAGCCTGAACAGGATAACGAATTTGAGAAGGAAGAGGTTTTTGAGCTGGATGATTACATCAATGAGTACATTGAAGAAGATCCCATTTCCTATAAACTGAATGGTGAATATGGGCAGGAATCTGAGGAAGAATTTATGCCACAGGGCTCAAGCATCAGTTTCGGGGAATACCTGATGGATCAGGTTGGCTTGCTGGATCTTGATGAAACGGAGTTTATGATCGCGGAACAGTTGGTTGGAACGCTTGACGGTGACGGATACCTGCGCAGGGAAGTTGACGAGTTGGCTGATGACATTCTGTTTACGCAAAACGTTGAAGTGACTCATGAGCAAATTGAAAAGATGATCGGGGTCATCCAGGACCTGGATCCGCCCGGAATTTGTGCCCGCGATCTGCAGGAAAGTCTTGTGATCCAGATGAGGAAGCGGATCGACCAGGCAGAGCCACCGGTATGCAAGGCAAAGTTGCTGGCCCTGAAAATATTGTCCAATTATTTTGATGAATTTTCCAAAAAACACTTTACCAAGCTGGAAAAAAACCTGTTCATTTCATCTTCAGAACTTCGGGATGCCATGGAAGAGATCGTCAAACTCAACCCAAAACCTTCCAGCGCTTTCAACACCGCAAAACAAAACATTGTCAAATATATTGTTCCGGATTATTTTATTGCCAACCGGGATGGAGAGCTTGAGCTGATTCTGAACAATAAAAATGCCCCTGATCTTCATATCAATGACAATTACCTCAATATACTGAAGCGTTTTAAGGAACATAAGAACGCATCCAGGGAAGAGAAAAAGGCTGTATTGTTTGTCAAACAAAAGATCGATTCCGCAAAATGGTTTATCGATGCCATACTTCAGCGGCAGCAAACCCTTTACAAGACGATGTATGCCATCATGCAATACCAGTATCAGTTTTTTCTGACCGGTGATGAACGCAGGATCAAGCCGATGATCCTCAAGGACATATCAGATATGACCGGACTGGACATTTCAACTGTTTCCAGGGTAGCCAGTACAAAGTTCGTACAGACTGAATTCGGAACAAAAAGGCTGAAGGATTTCTTTTCCGAATCCATACAAAAGGAAGACGGAGAAGAAGTTTCCACTTTGGAAGTCAAAAATATACTGAAGGAGATCATAGAATCTGAAAACAAAAGGAAACCCCATTCTGACGAGAAACTCAAGGATATGCTTGGCGATGCGGGATATAATATTGCACGGAGAACTGTTGCCAAATACAGGGAACAATTAAATATCCCGGTTGCCCGTTTGCGCAAAGAAATCTGATGAAACAGTTGATTTCCAGATGGCATGATGCGCTGAATTTTTTATCCAAATTGACTTTCAAAAGACTTTGGAACCTGGCTCTATTGCTGAGCTCCTACCGGTTATCCCGGATTTTTAGAATGCAATGGCAGCAAGGGAAGCCGTTTTCGATATCCTTTGAACCCACCACTGCCTGTAATCTGGCTTGCCCTGAATGTCCCAGCGGATTGAAGATATTTACCAGGCCTACCGGTAAAATGGACCTTCAGTTTTTTAAAGAAACACTGGACCAGGTGTCTGATACCCTGATGTACGGTATTTTTTATTTCCAGGGAGAACCCTACCTGCATCCTGATTTTAATGAAATGATCCGATACGCTTCAAAAAAGAAAATATATTCCATCACTTCCACCAATGCCCATTTTCTAACAGATGAACAGGCAAAAAAGACGATCGAATCCGGTCTGGACAGGCTGATCATCTCTTTGGACGGTACCACGCAGGAAGTGTATGAGTCTTACAGAAGGAACGGAAATATCGAAAAAGTCCTGGAAGGTGCAAAAAGGATCGTAGCATGGAAAAAGAAGCTGAAAAGTAAAAAACCCTATGTGCTGTTCCAGTTTCTGGTGGTCCGACCCAACGAACACCAGATCGGAGAAGTAAAAAAACTGGCAAAGGAAATCGGTGTCAACGGGGTACTTTTCAAATCAGCCCAGTTGTATGAATATCAAAAAGGCAATCCACTGATGCCGCTCAATCAGAAATACTCCAGGTACGTTCCTCAGAAAGATGGAACATACGTCATCAAAAACAAACTCGACAACTACTGCTGGAAGATGTGGCATTCCAATGTCATCACCTGGGACGGACAGGTCATTCCCTGTTGTTTTGACAAAGATGCGAAATATCCGATGGGTGATCTGAAGGAAGAAAAATTCGACCTGATCTGGAAGGGAAAACCCTATGAAGATTTCCGCCTGGCCCTTTCAAAACACCGCAAAAACATCGATATCTGTCGGAATTGTACGGAAGGGACAAGGGTGTGGTTGTGAAATAAACTATTCTTCCGTTTCGATTCCCTTTACTGTCATCAGAAGAAAATCCAGACTTTTTCCATAATCCAGCTCATGATATTCAAGTCCAAGTTTCCTGATATTCTTATAATAATCTATGATGTTTTTATAATAATTCTTTTCCAGCTGTACTGCAACTGCTTTCCGACCAATTTTCTGCATTAAAAACCACTTTTCAAACAATCTTGCGGTACGTCCGTTGCCGTCCTGAATAGGGTGAATTTTAACGAACACAAGATGAATTAAGGCAGCAAAATAAAAAATCTCATAAGCGTCTGATTCTTTGCTCAAGAGTAGGTCAATATCGTCAAAAAGCTTTTCAATTTCTGTCTTTACTATATTTGGTTCCGCCGCAACATATTCAATCTTATCATCCCTATTGATAACAAACATTGGGTTTGTCCGGATGAATCCTTGCTGACTGACTGGTAGAATATTTGAAGTTATAATAGCATGTGCTTTCCTGACGTTCTTCAGGCTTATTTCATTTTCGTCAATGAAGTCATAAGCTGCATACAGATCATCCGCTTTCCGGGTGTAGTCAGGCTTAAATTGAACACCCATGAATTTATGTTTGAAAAAACTGTCAAACTCAATGTCTTCCCCTTCGATTCGTGATGAGTAAACGGATGATACAGATTTATAAAATTGGAAATAGTCAACGGGCATATCAAACTTCTTCATCTTAGCCAATTTTTCCAGCGGTGATTCGGTCAACGCTTTTCTGTATTGGTCAAGCAGTTCAGAGCTTAGTATTTTAAATCTCATTCATCCTTGTTTTTCCCAAAGATAGTATTTTTGATGTACTTTCAGTCAATTTTATCCCGGTTTATAGCCATGAGTTAACTCATTGCCTTTTATGACATTAACTAAATCAATAATGAATAGTTTTAGTGTCGGTTAGTTAAAAAGCTCGGACTGCACGAACTCTGTAGGTATTCTTCTTGCCGTTGATGTTGCCATTAGCTAAATCGTAGTACCTAGCGTTGGTGAAGCTGATCTCGGTTGAAGACCAATATGGTTTGCTCAGTGAAGGCGCTATTGTCGCCGGATTATTATCATTGATCAATGCAAATACTATTTCCATTAAATTAGGGGTAAATGAAGTCATTTCGTTGATGGAAGGCAAATACCAGTCAGAAAATACCCCGGTACCATAGTCTGCATTGGTGTAATCCAGGCAAAGTTTTGCAGCACTATTTACATGGCCTGGATCACCGACAATCGCCTCCGAATTCGCTTTGCCATCATAATATGAATGAGCCGCTTCTCCGATTTCAACATTATCCTTATTGCTCCATACCTGTCCGGTACTCAGGTCAACTGCGCTCAGGATCAATCCATGTGTGCCGGCTTTGTTGACCCATGCGACCACTCCGCCACCGTACATATCTCCAACTTTTATGACGTCATCGCCGTTGGAGCCTGAATTGCCGGTTGCATTGATCACATAAGGGTTGTTTTGAGTTCCGGTGCCCTGGACAGTGACATTGTCCCCGGCGGTAATTTTGGTCTCGCTGCCGTCAGCTTCTTCCGGAATATCAGGCTTGTTGGACAGATCTTCATAATCTTTGTCCCATGATGAAAATAAGGGATCAGTTTCAGTAAATGGTTCTGTCAGTGCATCAGCTTTATTTGCAAATAAAGCATAGGGCACTGAAAGTATTGGAGTGATTCCTGAGATAGTGAAATTTGAACCGCCATCCGGATCCACTTCGGTTTTTAAAAAGTATGGGCCATCTGACCAGGAGATGGTATTGAAACCGGTACTTCCACCGTATTCTATGCTGAGCAGACCATTGGCATTGGTTACAGGTTTTTGTGTTTCTGTATACACGATCGTGCCGTTGGTTGAGCCTTGTAAAATACTCAGTTTGATGGTGATCATTTTATCGTTTACCAGTTTGTCCTCAGCATTTCTGATCACTGCCTGATAGCTCAGTTTGGAAGGTGCCTGGGCTAATAGTGCCATTGAAATGAAAAGCAACGATGGTGTGATGAAAAAAGTCATCCATGATCTGAAGAAGAATTGAGTTTTCATAAGTTCATTTTTTGTTTTGAAAAAAGCAGTTAATATCGCAAAAATTATTAATGTATAAATACTTATATTACAATTACTAATAAGTTGTGTTATTTCGTAATACTTCTGTCATTTTCAATAGCTCAGTATTATTTTAAAATGGGCAACCATCACATCCTTTTCATACACACCCAAAATATACGTTCCCGGAGGCAAATCCCTCAAATCGATACTTGTATCCATATCAGAGATCTTTTGATGGTTGATCTGAATTCCATTGTTGGTCAATAGTTTATAGGTCAGATCTTTATCATTGAATGCTTCTGTTTTAAGCGTGATCTTGCCGTTAGTAGGATTGGGGAATACCTGGCAATTCAATTGTCCGGATGTAATTTCCGGGATGCCGGTCAGAACGGAAATTTCGTAAGGCTGTTGCACGCCTTCCGCTACGGAAAAAGATTCAGTAAAGTAGGTTTTATAAACCAATTGTCCCAAAGAATAGCTGACGCTTCCTCCGGGTCCGGCAGCATCTCCGCCTGATGCAGTGAATGCCTGCTGTGCATTGATCCCGGATAAGTATAACATTGTTATAAACAGAACATTACATATTTTAATAAAGTAAATATTCATGATCTTATAATTTAGATAGTTGTGTGGAATCTGTTTAATGATACCTGCAGTTTTGCAGTTGGTAAGTGGCAATTTATGAATATTTGAATTTATTGGTTTCAACGGTATGGATGATATTCATGATTGAATCAGCAATGTAAGATTTTTTTATTATATTTTGCAGTAAATGGATGAATATTTTAGGTCGCATCATCATTACAGATTGTGAGAATATTTGAATTAAGAAGACCAACTTTGCCAATGATTGATTGGATAAAGAATTATTTTAATCATTCAATAATTGTCTTTAAATGGTTTATTTGCATCAACTTTATTAATTTCACGGAAATTTTATAGTTATGCGTTCAATGGTATACAGGTTCAGCGGATGGATTGTTTTATTGCTTTTTTCCCTTGTTTTGGCCAATGGTCAGTATACCAATCAACACGCTTATTTTTCTTCCGGTTTAAAAAATATTTTCCTGGAAAGTAAATTCGAAAATAAAACTTTCAAGGTGCTGGATAGCCAGGATAAAGTGGTTTTTACCGGGAAAACCACAATCGTCAAGACATGGAAACCTTCCGGTACCAGTGTCTGTATTGCCGATGTCAGTCCATTGATCCAACCAGGAACCTATACTTTAAAACTCAATGATCTGAAGTTTTCGTTCAGGATCAGCGAGGATGCCTACAAGGAAGTTGGGGAAAAAATCTTGAAATCCTTCTACATGGCCCGGGTATCAGAACCTGTGCTGGAAAAACATGCTGGAATATATGCCAGGGAAGCAGGGCATCCGGATGATAAGGTGTTTGTTCATGCTTCCGCAGCTACGGTCAAAAGGCCGGAAGGGCATGTGATCTCATCTCCGGGAGGTTGGTACGATGCAGGGGATTACAACAAGTATATCGTGAATTCTGCAATCTCAGTATATACTTTATTGCACACGTATGAATTGTTTGGAGAACATCTGGGTACACTGAATATCAATATTCCGGAATCGGAAAACAAGCAGTCTGACCTGCTGGATGAAACTTTTATCAACCTTGAATGGATGAAGACCATGCAGGACCCGGACGATGGCGGAGTCTATCACAAGTTGACATCCCTGACATTTTGCGGCATGATCATGCCTGAACATGATAAACTTCCACGCTATGTGGTTAGCAAAAGTACGGCTGCCAGTCTTGATTACGCCGCAACTATGGCAAAAGCCTCCAGGATCTTTAAATCCATGGGAGATGAATATATTGAATTGTCGGAGATATATCTGAAGTCTGCTATCCAGGCATATGGATGGGCAATTTTGAATCCGGATCATTATTTCACCAATCCTCCTGATGTCAAAACGGGCGCCTATGATGATCAGGATCTCAGCGATGAATGGTACTGGGCTTCAATGGAATTGTTTTTGTGTACAGGTGACAAGATTTATTTGCAACGGATCAATACCGATGAACAGGAATTTGCGGTTCCGGAATGGAGGCGAACCAACCTCATGGGTATTTACTCTGCCATGCAAAATAAAACTTATCTTCATCTTCTGGGAGGTGAGAAAATAGAAAAGAAACTTATGGAGATCGCAGATCAAAAATTCGGAGTATTTGAAAATGCTGCTTTCAGTATACCTATCGAAAAATTTCCATGGGGTAGCAACAGCGAAGTACTCAACGATGGATTGGTTTTGCTTTATGCTTATATTTATTCAGGAAATCAAAAATATCTGGATGCTGCGGATGCCTGTGCCAACTATGTTTTGGGAGCCAATCCTTTAGACAAATGTTTTGTAACTGGTTTTGGTACGAATGCCGTCAGATTTCCTCATGACAGAAGGTGTTCTGCAGACGGAATAGCCGAACCTATTCCTGGTCTGGTCATTGGTGGACCAACTAAAGATGCCAGAGGAGATTGCGGAGAAAACAATTATAATTCCGGATTTCCCGGACTTTCATACCTGGATAAGGAATGCAGCTACAGTACGAATGAGACGGCCATCAACTGGAATAGCGCCGGAGCAGCTTTATTCCTGGGCCTGGATGTAGTCCATAAACATCTGAAAAAGTGAAAATGAAGAGATCTAAGACAAGATAATTCTCCGCTCTGGTAGGACTGCTTCTAATCAATATCGACGGCGGTGAAGTGGATAGAACTGAATAAATACATTTCAGATATCCCCGGTAAATACGGAGTGTATCATTAATAAAACCCGGTTATGGATTTGAATAAAATGAAAATTGGCTTTTGGGAGAAAATCGGATTTGCGTTGGGTGATGGCGCGGCCAATATTGCATGGCGTGGAGTAGCCACTTTTTTATTTATTTTTTATACCGATGTATTTGGACTTTCTCCGGCTATAGTGGGTGTGCTTTTTCTCGTCGCAAGGTTTGGAGACGGGATCAGTGATGTCCTGATGGGAATTATCGGAGACCGTACACAGACTAAATACGGAAAGTTCAGACCCTGGATCTTATGGTCAGCGCTTCCGCTCGGGATTGTATTATCTTTGCTTTTTACCACACCGGATCTGTCCATGACAGGGAAAGTGATCTATGCCTATACCATGTATATTTTATTCACATTGGTATACACAGCAAATAATATTCCTTATGGTGCCCTTATGGCTGTGATGACTGCTGACAACAGGGAAAGGACAGTTTTGGGTTCCTACCGGATGGTAGGTGCATTTGCAGGAGGGATGATCGTTCAGGGTGCACTGTTGTTTCTGGTTGCGTTTTATGGAAATATCGATCCTGATATCCGGATCAGGGAATTGGAGAAAGAAAAATTTGAGGTGACCGTTTCAACCCAAAAAGATGTTGAAAATGTCAATATTAAGACCGAATCCGGTGTTGGAAAGCTGACCATGTTTACACAAAATGATCCTACAACTGCAACTGAGGCTGCAAATGCCCTGAGTTTTTCCATGAAATCCGGTGATGAATACACTTTCATTGCAGAGGGCGAAGCAGATTTAACTGCAGAAAAAATATCTGTTATAGACCAGAAAAAGGGCTATAGCCATGCCATTTATCTGATGTCAGTTTTCCTGTCCATCCTGATGTTCATCACATTTGCATCCACCAGGGAGCGGGTGCAGCCACCAAAAGAGCAGGTTAGTAGTCTGAAAAAAGATTTGAAAGACCTGATCAGGAACAGACCATGGCTTGTGCTGCTGTTCATCGGTCTGTTGTTCAATGTTTATAATTCGATCAAGCAGGGAATCGTGGTGATCTATTTTACCCATTACCTCAATGATCAGCTGATGGCAGGCAGCTATTTGGTCGCGTTGATGGTGGCTTCCATTGGAGGAGCCATGGCAACAGCCTGGCTGGGACGGAAGTACGGTAAAAGAAATCTTTTTATTTTCGCTTTGATTTTTTCTGCCATTGTGAATTCCCTGTTTGTTTTCTGTGGTACCGATGATGTAGTTCCGATTTTTATTATAGGATCACTTTCTGAATTTGCATCTGCAATATTTCCAACGCTGTTTTTTGCGATGTTGGGAGATGCAGCTGATTATTCTGAATACAAAAACGGCAGGAGGGCAACTGGATTGGTTTATTCTGCCGGTTCTTTTGCAACAAAGTTCGGAGGTGGTATTGCCGGGGCGATCATCGGCTTTGTGCTGGGAGCATATCATTATGTCGGCCAGGATGCGCAGTCCATACAGGGTGCCATTCCGGGCATCGTTATGCTGATGAGCTGGATCCCTTCCATCATAGCGATTTTGGCAGCTGTTTTATTGACCCTGTATCCGCTTTCACAGAAAAAACTGGATGAAATATCCGCCGAACTGAATAGTAGAAGACAAAAGGAAGTTCAGGGACAAACTGTCCATTGACAAGACATCCCGGAAAGCTGAATCATTAAAGATATCTGAATGAAATACGGTTTTTTTGACGATAGTAACAAAGAGTATGTGATCACCGACCCACAAACGCCATTTCCATGGATCAATTATCTGGGGAATGAAGATTTTTTTGGTCTGATTTCCAATACTGCCGGTGGTTATTCTTTTTATAAGGATGCCAAGTTCAGGAGACTGACCCGCTACAGGTATAACAATGTGCCCATGGATAATAATGGACGCTATTTTTATATCCGGGAAGATCAGACTATCTGGAATCCCGGATGGAAACCTTGCCGGACGACGCTGGACAAATACGAATGCAGGCATGGTTTGGGGTATACTGTCATCACCGGGCAAAAGAATGATCTGGAAGCAGAAATGTTATTTTTTGTGCCACTTAACAAATGGGCCGAGGTTCACAGAATTAAACTTACCAATCATTCAAAATTGGAAAAGTCATTCAAATTGTTTTCTTATACAGAATGGAATCTCTGGAACGCAGAAGATGATCAAAACAACCTGCAAAGAAATCTTTCCATTGGAGAGGTCGAAATTGACAGATCCACAATTTATCATAAAACAGAATTTAAGGAAAGGAGAAATCATTATGCTTTTTACCACGTCAATAGCGAAATAGAGGGATTTGATACGGATCGTGAGAAATTTGTGGGGTTGTACAATGAATATTCCGGACCTAAAGCTGTTCTGGAAGGGAAATCCTGCGATTCCGTCGCTCATGGATGGTCACCTATAGCCTCACATTTTCTTGAAATACAATTGGAGCCGGAAGAAAGCAGGGATTTTATTTTTATTCTGGGTTATGTTGAAGTGGATGAATCCGAAAAATGGGAACAAAAATCGGTGATCAATAAAAAGCCAGCCAGAGCTCTCATAGATGAACTCAATACTATTGCTGCAGTAAACGCTGAGTTGGATAAGCTCAAAAAATACTGGAACAACTTATTGAGTGCATTCCAGATACAAAGCTGTGATGATCGTTTGAACAGGATGGTGAATATCTGGAATCAATATCAGTGTATGGTCACATTCAATATGTCGCGGTCAGCATCTTATTTTGAAGTTGGCATTGGCCGTGGAATGGGATTCAGGGACTCCAATCAGGATCTGATCGGGTTTGTGCACATGATACCCGTAAGGGCAAGAGAGAGGATTTTGGATATAGCAGCCACTCAAATGCCTGACGGTAGTTGCTACCATCAATATCAACCACTGACAAAGAGAGGAAATAATGCTATCGGAGGCGGGTTCAATGATGATCCGCTATGGCTGATTTTAGGAGTGACAAGCTATCTGAAAGAGACAGGAGACTGGAGTATTCTGGAGGAAATGGTTCCATTTGACAATGATCCGTCGCTGGCAAAGACGTTGTTTGATCACCTTACTATTTCTTTTGACCATGTGGTCCAACATCTCGGGCCGAATGGATTGCCCCTGATTGGACGGGCAGACTGGAATGATTGTCTTAACCTCAATTGTTTCAGCAAGGATCCGAATGAATCATTTCAGACCACTGAAAACAATTCTTGCGGATCAAAGGCTGAATCCGTAATGATCGCCGGATTGTTTATTTTTGCCGGGAAGGAATATGCCCGATTGTGTGAAACATCAGGCAGATTTGAAGAAGCTCAGAGGGTATGGAGATATGTGAATGATATGGGGTCGTCTGTTAAACTACATGGTTGGGATGGAGAATGGTTCCTCAGAGCATATGATTTTTATGGCAGGAAAATCGGATCCAGGGAAAACGAAGAAGGCAAAATATTCATTGAATCCAACGGTTGGTGTTCAATGGCAGAAATAGGCAGGGAAGAAGGTATGATCCAAAAAGCGCTGGATTCCGTTAAAAAATACCTGGATACACCTTACGGGATTGTACTGAATCATCCTGCTTTTACAAAATATTATTTAGAATACGGTGAGATCTCCACTTACCCGGCAGGATACAAGGAAAATGCAGGGATCTTTTGTCACAACAATCCATGGATAATGATCGGTGAAACCGTGATCGGAAGGGGTGACCGCGCCTGGGAATATTATAAGAAAATTTGTCCTGCTTATTTAGAAGAGATCAGTGAACTGCACAAGACCGAGCCTTATGTATATGCTCAGATGATCGCGGGAAAGGATGCTTTTAAACCGGGTGAAGCAAAAAATTCTTGGCTTACGGGTACAGCTGCATGGAATTTCTATGCTGTCAGTCAATATCTTTTGGGTATTAAGCCGGATTATCATGGGCTTTTAATTGATCCCTGTCTTGAGACTCCTCGGATGGGCTTTACCGTGAAAAGGAAATTCAGAGAAGCCAATTATCAAATTGAGGTGATTCCGGGTACAGCTTTAAAGGGAATTGACCGCATTTTATTAAATGACATTTTAATAAATGGAAATCATATTCCTGTACAATGTGCAGGTACTGTGAATAAAGTACAGATCTATATGAAATAAAACATTCCATGTCAGATTCACTTACAATGGAAAATATGTGTTTTTGGATTGATCGGTTAAAATTAGGTTTATAAATGATCATCAAAAGCATTTATTCGAAAATCATGTTTGTATGATTGTTCATGGATAAATTGCATTCTTTTTGTTCCATTATGACCAGGAAGAATTCGCAAAATTCCTCTGTAAGGGCCAGCAAGCACCAAACAACTGCTCTTTACATGCCATGAATAATTGAGTGCTAAAAGTCTGGAGCGCGAATTCTTGAATTCATATTCCAAAACCTCCATATTTTGAAAATTAGCTTTATTTTAGCTTTCAAGGAATGCTATTCAGGGCCGTGCTCAGATCCACACCCTTAATCCTGGAGCCAATGTTGCTTTTGGCTAATGATAATATACTGCTGTTTTGATAAAGCTGTTTGATTTGTTCAACGTAAATAAAGATAGTTCATGGTTCATAACATTTTATAGTTCTAAATACACATTGATAATTGCAGAGTTTCTAAATTTGTATCATAAAAAGAAAACAGGTTTGGTTGCCGAGAAAATGTTTCCAGTTTTTTGAAACTGGCTAACCTGTCCAAACTAATAGTTTATTCATGAAACACACCACCGACATATTGGTCATAGGCTCCGGGATCGGAGGATTGACCTTTGCAATAAAAACCGCAGCAGCAAGACCGGATCTGAAAATCACTGTGCTCACCAAGGCTGCTGAAACAGAAAGCAATACCAAATATGCCCAGGGAGGCATTGCCGCTGTCTGGGATGAGGACAATGATACTTTTGCCAAACACGAGGAAGACACCATCGATGCAGGTGCAGGACTGAATGATGCTGAAATCGTTAGAATGGTGGTCAGGGAAGGTCCGCAGCGTGTGAAGGAGATCATTGAATGGGGTGCCAGGTTCGATAAGGATAAGAAAAACGAATACCTTCTGGGCAGGGAAGGCGGGCATTCGTCCAACCGGGTTCTGCACTTCAAGGATCTGACCGGTTGGGAGATCCAGCGAGCCCTGGCTGAAAAATGCAATGACTTTCCGAACATTGAGATCCATGAACATTATTTTGTATTGGATCTCATCACGCAGCATCACATGGGCAGGATCGTCACCCGAGTCACGCCCGATATCACCTGCTATGGTGCATACGCCCTGAACAAAAAAAGCAAGGAGATCGAAACCTACCTGGCTAAAGTCACTTTTCTGGCAACCGGTGGAGCTGGACAGGTATATAAAAGTACAACGAATCCGGTGATCGCAACCGGTGACGGCATTGCCATGGTTTACCGGGCCAAAGGCCGGATAGCCAATATGGAATTTGTGCAATTCCACCCTACAGCCCTGTATGATGCAAGGAGGCGGAATTCCCCTGATTTTTTGGTTTCAGAAGCGGTCAGAGGTCATGGTGGTATTCTAAAAACCAGGGAAGGCGTTGAGTTTATGGACAAATATGACAAGAGAAAATCCCTGGCCCCAAGGGACATCGTTGCGAGGGCCATTGACCATGAAATGAAGGTCCGTGGTGAAGAATCGATGTTTCTGGATGTCAGGCATTTTGCAGACGGAGATTTCGCGTCCAGTTTTCCAACGATCAATGAAGCCTGCAAGGATGCAGGTGTTGACCCTGCAGTTCAGATGATCCCTGTTGTGCCCGCTGCCCATTACATCTGTGGTGGTGTGGTGACCGACCACACCGGAGCCACATCCATCCGGAATCTGTTCGCTGCCGGTGAGGTGACTTACAGTGGTTTGCACGGGGCTAACCGGTTGGCATCCAACTCTTTACTTGAAGCATTGGTCTTTGCTGACAATGCAAGTGAGCGCGTTTTGGGTATTGTTGACCATGTAAAACAGGAAACTGCCATTCCGCTTTGGAATGCAAAAGGAACGACAGAGCCTGATGAAATGATTTTGATCACCCAGAGTACCAAAGAATTAAAGGAGATCATGACCAATTATGTCGGCATCGTCAGGACAAATGTCCGGATCAGGCGCGCTCTGGACAGGATAAAATTACTGAATCTGGAAACTGAGGAGTTGTACAGATCTACGATCGTTTCGCCACAGTTGTTTGAGCTGAGAAATCTGATCACCGTTGGATTTCTGATCACCAAAAGTGCCCAGATGCGCAGGGAAAGCATCGGTCTTCATTATAATACCGATTTTCCGGAGAAACTGGGATTCAAAGAGATCACCTACATTTAAAGGGCGATCACAAAGTGCTTTTGTCATGGAAGATAAAGAAAAAAAGTACACCACTCAAAAGGAGCATAATATCCTTAAAATTCGGAAATTCTGTGCCTACAGGGACAGATGTCATGCAGAAGTCAGGTCTAAACTCATCGAAATGAAGGTGTATGGAGATGAACTTGAAGAGATCCTGGCTTCACTGATCACCGATGGATATCTGAATGAAGAAAGGTATGCCCGCTCTTTTGTGAGAGGAAAATTCAGGATCAACAAATGGGGAAGGAATAAGATCATTCCTGCATTGAAGTTCAAGAAAATTCACAATGCCCTGATCAGGGAATCACTCACTGAGATTGATGAAGAAGAATACCGGAATGTACTCCGGGATCTGTTGGAGAAAAAAGCAAATGAATTGAAAAATGACCAGTTTTTTGAAAAGAAACTGAAACTGACCGGTTTTGCCATGCAAAGAGGCTTTGAACCGGATTTGATCAATGAAATACTCGGGGAATTGATCTGAACCATTACGGTTCAGCAAACATCTCCGGTACAATTTGGCCTTTCTTTTGGTTCCGGCAAGATCTTCGCCCGCAGCAAACCCTTGTAGATCCAGCATCCGACACAAATTCCAAAAGCCAGTTCCAGGTAGATCAGCGAAAGGCAAATGATGCACAACATGCATAAAGGTTCAAAATACTGTACATCTTTCAATAAGAACAGGCTTAAAACAAATATGGCAGATGCCAGCATCAGACCCATCGACCAGGCAAATCTTTTCTGTACGGCTCCGATGTAAATCGGGGATTGACCCTTTATCAAAAGCGAACCCAACAGGATCGTCGGAGAAAAGGATGGATTGATAAATACCCCGATCAGGAAATTGACCACCAGGAATCCGGAGACGTATGGAAGAACGATGTAATTGTCCAAAAGAAACCCGTTAATAAAACCGAACAGCCCGACCAGAAACATAATTCCGGCACTGGCCCTCATCTTGCGTTCGTCGAGTACCTTAAATTTTTTTTGATCCCTGTATGACCCAAAAGTTATCATTTCCATGTTTAAAACGCTTTTAGTATAGTGCTGAACAACGGTTATACAAACCAAATATAAGGAAAATTGTTTTTATGATAGTGGTTTTAGTTATTTTTCGAAACCATTACCTGCCTCCAGCCAGCTTTAACCTGGAATAGAATTTTATAAAGATCACCTGAAAAAGATCCAAAATACCTGGGTTATGAATTTATAAGGGAAGCCGATCTATTCCCAATTTGCCTGATTTGGGTTATTTAAAAACTTTTCTGTTTTAAAAACATCTCTGTTTTTATTGAAGAATCTCTGAATAAAAAATTATTATTGCGCCAATAATTCTTACATGCATTTTATCTTTGGCTTATAACCTAAAATTATTGGAAAGTGGAAGTTAAGCAGTTATGGCAACCGGATGAACACTCCATTAAAAATTCAAATCTGAGGCATTATGAGGATTGGCTGAACAGGCATTACGGATTGACTTTCACGGATTACCATGATCTCTGGTCCTGGTCGGTCAATGAACCAGCTGAGTTTTGGGAAAGCTTGTGGAAGTATTTCGAGGTGATTTCGACGACGCCGTATCATACAGTGCTTTCTTCACTTCAAATGCCCGGGGCGAAATGGTTTGATGGAGCCAGCATTAATTTTGCGGAGCACATCTTCAGACATAAAAGGGATGGAGATATCGCGATCATTTTTGAGAATGAAAGAGGTGAACACCGCGAAGTCAACTGGAAGGAACTCAGGGAGAAAGTTGCATCACTCCGTGCTTACCTGGTCAGTAAAGGTATTACAAAAGGCGACCGTGTTGTCGGTTTTTTGCCCGCTATCCCTGAAGCGACCATCGCCCTGCTGGCAGTCAATTCTATCGGTGCGATCTGGTCTTCGGCTTCACCTGATTTTGGTGTGGACAGCGTGGTGGACCGGTTCGGGCAGATACACCCGAAGATACTGATCGCGGTGGATGGATATACATACAATGGAAAAGCGTTTGACAAGAAGGAAGTTGTAT
Source organism: uncultured Saprospiraceae bacterium (assembly GCA_964594045.1). GTDB lineage: Bacteria > Bacteroidota > Bacteroidia > Chitinophagales > Saprospiraceae > UBA2365. The sequence goes on from CAZQKR010000006.1 coordinate 47,325, forward strand.
CCGAGATCGCTGCCCGATTGCCGGAACTGGAAGAAGTGATCCTGTTGCCTTATCTGGATCAGAAGGGCGAAAACATCCCGTCAGGATATACCGATTTTAGGGATTGTGTAACCAATGCAGACGCTGAATTGCATTTTGAACATGTGCCGTTTGAGCATCCGATATGGATCCTGTATTCTTCTGGTACAACCGGTTTGCCCAAAGCGATCGTGCATTCCCATGGTGGTATTCTGATGGAAATGCTGAAGTATCTTTCCCTTCAGAATGATGTAAAACCGGGTGAAAAATATTTCTGGTTCACCACAACAGGCTGGATGATGTGGAATTTTATTCATGGTCCTTTGCTATTCGGGGCAACCATGGTGATCTATGACGGCAGTCCGGCCTGGCCTGACATGAATGCTTTGTGGTCTCTGACTGAAAGGGTAGGGATCAGCCAGTTTGGCACCAGCGCGCCTTACCTGGTTGCCTGCATGAAAAAGGAACTCAGCCCCGGAAACGATTTTGACCTTTCAAAACTCCGTGCGATCCGCTCGACCGGCTCGCCTTTACCTGCTGAAGCATTTGACTGGGTCTACGAACATGTGAAAAAGGACCTCTGGCTGGCTTCCATGGCCGGTGGAACGGACGTTTGTACTGCTTTTATCGGCGGAAATCCTTACTGGCCGGTGCATTCGGGTGAAATTCAATGTCGTGCGCTGGGCTGCTCACTTTTTGCTTACGATGATGAAGGGAAAGTGATATGGGATCAACTGGGCGAGATGGTGATTGACAAACCTATGCCTTCCATGCCGGTATTTTTCTGGAATGATCCCGGCAACAAAAAATATATTGCCAGTTATTTTGAACATTTTCCGGGTAAATGGCGACACGGGGATTTTATCCGGATCAACCCGGATACTTATGGTTTGGTGATCTATGGTCGCTCAGATGCAACGCTCAACCGGCATGGTGTAAGGATCGGCACCAGTGAGATATACCGTGCTGTGGATAAAGTGGCTGAAGTTCAGGATGCCCTGGTCATCAATCTTGAGTTGGGATCCGGTCAGCACTATATGCCTTTGTTCGTTCAGCTAAAACCAGGTGTGGAGCCATCTGACGACATCAAAAACAACATTGTTGCCAGCCTCCGCCGCGAATATTCACCGCGTCATGTTCCGGATGAGATCATCTGGGTGGATGACCTGCCCTATACGTTTTCAGGCAAAAAAATGGAAACACCGGTCAAAAAAGTATTGCTGGGCTTGCCTTTGGACAAATCGCTCAACATAGACTCCATGCGAAATCCCCAATCGATCGCATTTTTCATGGAATATGCCAGAAAAAAAGGGTTTAAAATGGAGGAATAAGCCTGGTTTTACCACCAATAACCCAGTCTTATCCCGGCAAAAAAATGATTGGCCTGGGTAGTGTCATTATAGGAAGGTTGTTCGAAACTTTCTGACAAACCGTTCCATCTTTCTCCCACGGAAAAACCATACATGACGTAGGGTGTCAAAGAAAATTTTTTGGTGATGCCGATATCCAGTCCGGTTCCGATGGTAAAGTCAATGATGATTTTTGATACGGTTCGTGGAATAATTTCAATTAAATGATTTGACAAGTACCCTGATTTTGATGAATAAATCAGGGACGGTTTTGCAGCGATGAACCAGCCTTTGGTGAATTTTTCTGCTCCCCTGTAAAAGCTTGGACATTCCATGGATTGCCTGCTGAGCAGATCCAGAGGATAGATGTTGGCCTGCAAGCCCAAGCCCAACTGGCTGATCGAATTTTCAAAATAATTAATAATATTTGTTACATCGGAAGATGATTGTTCACTGCCTGCATACCTGTAAAAAATGCCGGGATACAGGTCGATCCTGACAGTCTTTAATCCGAATCCATAGTCCACACCAGCTTGAAATCCGTGTTTTAAAACGGCTCCTCCCTGTTCAAGTTCATCGGTGACCATTTCATTCCAGGTTTTGAAATCGCTTTGCTGGTAAGAGATGTAAAAGCCGGCCTGACCGGACAGGTTTTGATTCAATAAAATACATAATGCTGTTAAAGCGAATATAAGTCTGAATTGCATGTGTAACATTTTATCTTGAATTCAATATTTCAGGCACAGAGATCTTATGAATACTGCTGAATGTTTACAAAAGTAATCCAAATAGCTCTATTGCAGTTTGATTCACGATTTATTTTCGTGGACCTTGTCTGGATATATTTGTGAGAGGGTTCGAACTCGTTGCAATGTGAACAGCCCTGGCAAGCATGTTGTATCCGGATCCATTGCTTCGAGGGAGAATTAATTACCAGGATAGGTATAAAGTCGGTTACATGCTGTTGCTGGTAAGAAAACTCAACAATTATTTCCAGCACCGTTTATTAGCTTACTAAAATCGTAAAAGTCAAATTAAATCACGAATACAAAGGCAACAAACCAACAATGATAAATTTGAAGTAATCAGTGTGATTTGTTTTTATGGTAATTACCATTAAGACATTAAATATGTTTTTATTTATATTAAATTATTTTAATATATAATCAGCATGATTTCAATATTCTTATTTTTTTAATTCATTCAATATATTTATATATGCTTGATTAATTTGATATATTAAGGATTGAATAATTGTAATTTATATTTTAGAAAACGTCCAGTTAATTGCCATCGATCCGATTAAAAATCTGTATTAAATTTGCTGAACAAAGAATAATTCTTTTTTTTGCACTATAAATAATTAAGCCTTTTTGTTGTCACTGAAAAGCTCAAAAATGAATCTGGGTGATTGGTTATAGAGAAGGGCTTTATTCTATTTTTCAAAACATAACCTCATAATTAAAATCAATTTTTGTCATGAATTCAAGAAAAACTAAACTTGCAACTATTTTAATTTTCTGCTATGCATTAATTTTTCCATTTTTAATTTCTGCCACTTTGCCTCCGGTAGCAGAAAGTGGAGTAGTAAAGGAGGGTTTTGAGAACACTACAATCAGTGGTACTATCACTGCGTCAGGGAGTGTAGTTTCGGCTGAAGGTCACAGAAGTAGCAAAAGCTATCATGTCACAAGTGGTAACTTTAAATATGTTTTAAGCGCTGCAGACAACACTATCCTTAAAAATTTACAATCCTCTTATACTAATCCCTACACTTCAACTGCCAACGGGAAACCTCTCGTTGAAATCTCCGCATGGATAAAATTGCCAGCAGGAGAGGGCACAAATAAAAATTTTACCTTGAGCTACAAAGTTGGTACAACAAGTGGCACTAAAACAAATACTCTTGCAGGAGTAGAAGACAATGATGGCTGGATGCAGATTATTTTTGTTCATAGGATTCAAGCTGTTTCTGCCACAAAAGTCTTGGAATTCACTATTACAAATACAAATAATGTACAGTTTCTAATTGATGACTTAAGGGTTACACCCAGAATGTTGCCAACCGATATATCACTTAGACCATCGCCTTATACTCCGCCTTCAACCTCCAATCCGAACGATTTTGTACATGTGAATGGGAATCAACTCTTTTATAACGGATCTCCTTTCTCTATGAACGGAATAAATTTTGTTTCATACTCAGACGGAAGTGAAAGTTCAAACGATCTGGTCAATTGGTTTTCGAAAGCCTTTAGCGAAGATGCCTATGCAGAAGTCAATAGTATGTGTATGAATACAGTTCGCTTAAATATGGATTATAGATTCTTTATGGAGGGAACCAATTATACCACTGCTAAAGAAGAAGCCTGGGCATGGCTCGATCAGATTGTATATGAAGCTAAACAACTTGATATAAAAGTGCTCTTGGATATGCACACACCTGTTGGAGGATATCAGGGATCAAGTTTCAATTGCACAAATTTTTGGATAAGTGGTTCGGGTTCAGATCCCCAAACTACCAAATCTGAGTCACTTAAAAGACTTTGGGTGGATATAGCAGACAGGTATAAGCATGAGCCGACCATCCTGGGCTTTGATATCATCAATGAACCCAGGCCTTGTAAAACAAAAGCATTTTACGATTATGTCGGGGCTGTTGCAAATGCTATCAGAGCAGTAAACACCAATCACTTTATAGTGGCTGAAGAAACGTTTGCAAGTGATCAAGGTAATCATCCATTTAAAACACATTATCTGGGTACTCAGCTTCAGACTTATATCGAGAATTATGGCAATGTTGTTTACGACGCTCACAATTATGATTTAGATAACGAATTGCGGGGGCAACCAACCTGGGCGATAGGAACTCCCTCTGAAAATTATTTGGACTATTTAAGTATTTATTTTGAGGAAGTCGATTTTGATAACGACGGGATCCCCGATATACCCATCAATAGTGGAGAATATGGAATAGATATGGATAGATGGACCAATCCTGCTGTTATCATGAATTGGGTTCAAAAAACAAATGAAATATATGATGGATTATCAATTTCATTATTGGACGGCCAGGACCTGACCGAATATAATCCCAATGGAATTAAAGCAAGCAGACAATATTATACTTATCACGAAGGCCCGGGTCAATTTGGATTATATAATGATAATTATGGATATTTTCCGGATCCTGACAAAATCCTTGCTGTTGAATTAAAACCATATTTTGAAAACAGATGTTCACAGGGATCAACAGTTGACTTTGTAATGGACAAAGCCCAGGCACTAATCGGAGAATTAATCACTTTTACTGACGTGTCTTCACCTGTACCTTCATCCTGGAATTGGAATTTTGGAGATGGAAATACCTCGACACTTCAAAATCCAACACATTCATATACAACGGATGGTACAAAAACCATCACGCTGGAAATTGAAGGAGGTTTAACAAGGCAAAAAACAATACAAATTTCCACGCCTAATGCTGATTTTACTTATGCTCCAATCGCTCCGGTTATAGGGCAGCAAGTTAGTTTTACCAATATATCCGTAATGGAAAATATCATCTCTTATGCCTGGGATATTGGAAATGACGGGACCATTGAATACACTACAAAGGATATCGTGAACACATTTACTTTCGCGGGCATTTATCCGGTAAAACTAACGGTTTCAAATAGCAGTACCTCATTGGAAGTAATTAAGAATATTGCAGTGTCAGATTTCGTAAGTGATATTATTATTGACGATGCTTTTGCTGCACCTTTGTTTGTATTGGTCGGTACATGGAATACTTCCAGTGTGAGCAGCGGTCGTTACGGAGCCACTTCCAGAGTCCCGGCAAGTGCTACGAATACAAATGCCAAAGCTATATTTACCCCAAATATTCTTGTACCTGGGGTATATGAAATTTTTGAAAGCCATGCATATGCCAGCAATAGAGAAATTGCAGCACCTTTTACGATCACTCATAGAAATGGTAATACAGTTGTGACAGTAAATCAACAAGCAACCGCCAACAATTTTTCTGTCTCTCTGGGTCAATTTGAGTTTAATGCAGGGACAAATGGTTTTGTAACTTTAACTGAACTTTCAGGTTCCAATTGGGTGAATGCAGACGCCTTAAAATTTGTTTACCAGGGACCATTGCCTTCTGCGTCCCGGCAAATAAAAACTACTAATAATGAACTGCATGCTGAACCTTCCGATTTTTCTGATGATTCATTGCAATCCGAAACTTTGCAGAATGTCAAAAATTATCCTAATCCATTTAATTCTTCTACGACAATATCCTGGCAATCAATGGAGAGTGGATTCACGAAACTGGAGATTACAGATGTGTTTGGCCGGCAGGTTAAAACTTTAGTCAATGAGTTTAAAGAAAAAGGCAAACACCAGGTACATTTTGAAAGCGGAGAATTAAATTCGGGTATATATGTATATCAGCTGAAAATGGGTAATAGTATTGTTACAAAAAAAATGTTTATAAAGAAATAGGAGCTTTAATCAGATGTGACTTTTTGGAACAATTGTAGGTTCGGTTCAGATCAAAATATCGGTTTTAAGGTAAAATGTGTAAGCCGATGTTTTGTGAATCACCTTACCTGTTGATGCATCAGTTAATTATGTATTTTGGAAATGAGCCCCAAAATACAAAATTTTGGCTGTAAGTGATGGGAAAGCCATTATGTCCTGAATGGCGATGATCCCCCAAAAGGGGAAAAAGTAATATATGGACGATCGGTTTGAGTTGAATGTGAATTATTTTTTTTATTTGCATCAGGTTGTTGCGGGATTTTTATTAAGTTGAGTACCGGTTTACAGCTAAGAAACGACTGGAAATTCGGAGCACTTTCCTGTCATTTAACAGGTTGTTGCAGAAATACTCTTTTGTAACCTCCGGTTGTGGCGTTGTCTCGCATGGCCGGCAATGTTTTTTGTTGTGAAGCATTGACTTTCTGATTCATAATTCCAGATATTAAGCAATTTTTTGTTTGTAAAGATGTTCCTGAAATTCTATAAATAGCCTGCTTATATTTGCCACGTCTCCTAAAATTTCCTTTGCATCTTCCAATGATTGGTACTTGTTTTTCAGCAGGATTGGGAGTTTCTCCTGGTCGAGTTCGTCAACGCCTGTTTCAATGTATTTGCTCAATACGAATGAAATAAATTCTTTCTGTTTGTCATTGAGTAAGGCAAATATGGTTGCTTCGGCTGCTTTGGCTCTGGCTTCCCTGGTCATTGCGATATAGTCGCCATTTAAAACATATTCCAAAACATCGTAAAGGTCGCTTTTTTCCATGTCTGCCAACTTTTGCAAAGTCAGTAAGTCGTCTTTTGGAAAACCTGCTGCGTTTAAATTTTCCAATAAAATCCTTCGGGTTATCGGACTACTCCAAAGCTTACGCAATTCTTCTTCGTCCTTGAACAGTTTAGGCAATTCACCAAACAAATTATTCAAAAATTCTTCTGCTGAAATGGGTTTGCCATCTGCACTCCAAAACGAAGTGGAAACCATATGTTGGATTTCTCTTTCTTTTCCGTTTCGCAGTTTGATTTTTATTTTCTGTTTGCGTGCTGTTTCTGTCGGTTCTTTTGGTTCTTGTGGTTCTTTTGGTTTATACTTTCCTTTAGGGTCTTCCACTCCTTTTGGTTCTTCTCCAATCGGTTCACCGTCCCATTCCGGGTCTGAAAAGTGTTTATAAGCATCTACAAAGTCGTAAATGGTGAAAAATTCTTTGCCGTCAAACAAACGGGTCCCGCGACCAACAATTTGTTTAAACTCAATCATTGTGTTAACCGGGCGAAGCAAAACGATGTTACGAATGTTCCTTGCATCAACTCCTGTTGAAAGTTTATGAGAAGTGGTCAGAATCGTTGGGATGGTTTTTTCGTTATCCTGAAATTCCCGCAAAAGCCTTTCTCCTTCTTCACCGTCATTGGCTGTAACCCGAACACAATAAAATGGGTCTTTGCTTCTGGCGTTTTGATTTACTAAATCCCGGATCAATGCAGCGTGAGCTTGATTTGCACAAAAAATGATAGCCTTTTCGTTTTGGTTAGCTTCATCTAAAAATATATTTACGCGCTTGGTTTCCCGTTCTACAATTTCAATGGTGCGGTTAAAGTCCTCTTCTTCGTATAGTTTACCTTCTTCAATTTCGCCTTCCAGAATAGTGTCGTCCGGAGTGTAGCGGTAATCGTCCAAAGTGGTTTTGATGCGTTTTACCTTGAATGGCGTCAGGAAACCGTCATTGATACCTTCTTTCAGCGAATAGATGTAAACAGGTTCTCCAAAATATTTATAAGTGTCCACGTTGTCTTTTCGCCTGGGTGTGGCGGTTAAACCCAATTGTACTGCCGGACTGAAATACTCCAGAATGCCCCGCCAATTGCTCTCGTCATTCGCACCACCCCGGTGGCATTCATCAATGATGATGAAATCGAAATAATCGGGTGGATACTGACCGAAATTGAATTTGTTGTTTTCTGTGAGGGGCGTTTCCGCCTCGTTGTTATTAGCGCGGGGTGATACCGCCTCGCTGATTGATTTCGCCCCTTCAGGGCTGGCAGTCATGAAGGTTTGAAAAATGGTAAAGAAAATGCTGCCATTGGTCGGCACTTTACCATTTTTTTTAATCTCGGTTGGTTTTATCCGCACCAAGGCATCTTCGGGAAATGCGGAAAATGAATTGTAGGCCTGGTCGGCTAATATATTTCTATCGGCTAAAAATAAAACTCTTGGTCGGCGGTTGCCGTCCCGTTTTAAGGTCCAGCGGGTTTGAAACAGTTTCCACGCTATCTGAAAAGCAATTGCCGTTTTGCCTGTTCCTGTGGCAAGGGTCAGCAAAATTCTGTCCCTGCCTTGTGCAATGGCTTCAACGGCTCGTTGTACAGCTATTTCCTGATAGTATCTTAACTGCCAACTTCCGCTTTTATCTTCAAACGGCACATTGGCAAATTTTTCTCTCCAGTTGTTCTGTTCGGCAAAGGTTTTATTCCAAAGTTGTTCGGGGCCTAGAAAGTCTGTTACCAAACCTTCTTTGCCGGATTTCATACAGATTTGGTAAATGGATTTTCCGTTGGTGCTGTAGGTGGTTTCCAATTTTAGTTTCTCCGCATATTTCTTGGCTTGCATTACACCTTCGCCCACTTCCAGTTCATCGCTCTTAGCTTCTACTATGGCGAGTTTGATACCTTTATGTACCAACACATAATCGGCAATGTCTTTTTTGCCACGTCCACCGCCTGTTTGTATTTTGCCCCGGGTGATGTGGTATTCACGAAGGACTTTAGAGCCTTCCACAACGCCCCATCCACAAGCCTTCAGCTTGGGGTCGATCAATTCTGCTCTTGTTTCGGCTTCGTTCATAGAAAATTTTATATTTTATACTATAGCAAATTGCTTTTCAATAACTTCAGGAAATTGTTGCCAAATCTTACCATCAAGCTCTTTTCCATTCAGTTTTTTATTTCGTTTTACCTTGTCTGCACCCCATGTCCCCCATTGTTTGAAGAAAAAAGCAACATCTTTTTGTTCGCATTGTTGCTTGATATTTATAACCCATTCTTTTTCCATTGGTCTGGCTTTGTTACCACTTTCTCCACCAACAATTACCCAGTCAATATTTGAAAGATTTATTTCACCCAAATCCTCTAAAAGAGGTTCAACGGATAGAAATAGAACAGTCGCATTAATATTTCTTAGGAAATCAATTCTAGGCAAACCTTCTTTTTTATTATCCACAGTAACTCCGAGCCAAATATTTTTTGGCACCTGACGATGAGAAAAATATTCTTGCATTCTGTTGGCTCGTTTGGTAAGAACCTGATAGGTATGTTGTGGGGTTTGTTCAATGACGTCAATAATTTTATTCAGATAATCTAATGGCATATCTTTGTGAAAGATATCGCTCATCGAATTCACAAAATAAACTGTTGGCTTTTTCTTTTTTATAGGTTCATTTAAACGACTGGGTACAATATTAAACCTAAAACCGTTTTCATATCCTTCTACTCCCATAGCTTGCAATCGAATGGCCAAGGTTTCGGCATAACAGTTTTGGCATCCTGTACTAATCTTTGTGCAGCCTGCCGATGGATTCCATGTTTGTTCTGTCCATTCAATTTTGTGTGCCATATTTATTTAGTTTTTATTATTGTAGCTGTTTTAATTTTATGAATATCGTTATTAATCGTCTTAAAGACTTCAATTTTGCCTTCGCTCATCAACTCTTTCAGTTTTTGAGCAGCATGTTTAACTAAGCAACGACTGTTAAGTGCATACTTGTATGCTTCAATGTCGGTTTTAATCTTTCCTGATTTTATTTCATTTTCCAAATCAAGGTTGAATTGTTTGATTTTCAATGGAACCTTAGCTTCTTCAAAAAGTACACCTTGTTTGTTGTATGTCAATTCCCTGTCAATATTATAATCGGCTTCGCCGGTAACTTCATCAAGTTTCCAACAAACTTTTTGAAATTTCTCTGCCCCAAAAGTGTGATTACTTCCGAATATTAAACCAAAATATCCAGAATCTTTTCTTACAGAAAAACAACCAATATAATACTCTTTATCTTTTGGAATAAGCGATTTATAATAAGACGCAATTAAACGATGGCAATGAATTGCTTTTGCATTCTTAATATCAATCTGCTGTGTATCTATATATTTATTGAAAGCTGGTGTATCTGGAAATCGTTTCAGGTAAAATGACGGCACAAAACAAATAAAGTCAGCCGATGGAACATTTATTAATTTGTTAAGTAAATCGCTGTCAATAATAAATCTGAAAGGGTCTAAATACAAAATTTTGGCAGCTTTTTTCCTTTTGAGCATTGAAGGGTAAATCCTTGGAAAATAGGTTTCAAAATCTTCAGCTTTAATAATCAGATTTTCATCCTCCGAAAAAACACATTCTCCTTCGCATTTTGATTTACAGGTATTGAAAAAATCCAAAACGTTAGATTTTAATATTTCAGATTCTTCTATATCGTTAAGAATGATAAAGACCTTTTTCTTACTTTTCCGAATTTCGTTGCAATATGGCTTAATTTCGTTGAGTATATTAAATGCCGTGCCGTACTCGCCTTTGGTATTTTGCCCTTGACCTGCAAAGAAATCATAAATATAAATCTCCTTAAAGTATGTACTATGAAGGAAAACCGGAAAACTCTCCTTGAAATATTCCTTGAATACTTCAAGCTTTGAATGTGTTCCTTTATCAAATTTTGAATTATGAAAATCTTTTTTTGCCATAATTATTTTAATTCACCCGCAAACGCCTTTTGCAAGATCGATTTTTTCAGTTCTTCTAGAGCATCTATTTTCTTTTGATACACCGCTTCCAACTTTTGTGTTTCGGCTCGCAGGGCATCTAATTGATGGACGATGGTTTGCTGTTCGGTTTTAGATTTTGGGAAATGGAATTCCAATTCACCAAGTTTAGTTGCATTAAATCCACCTTGTGCAGAACCTGAAATACCTGCGTTTATCTTATCCCAATAAGTTTTTGTCTGAAAGAAATAAGAGATAAACTCAGGAATAAATTCATTGATTGAATTCATTCTTAGTCTAATCAAGTAAGATGCGAAAACTGATTTTGGCGGATTGTCAATCAAATAACTTTTACCTGTTGTTGCACCTGTTCTTGCAAAGACAATATCACCTGTTTCAAGTTTGAATTTCGGTAAATCCTTGTCGCTGCACTTACAATAAGGAACGGTATCCCAATCAACACCATTTTCCTGAATATCTGTTATCCGCAAGAATTTTGGTCCAACTTCATCAAATGAAGCTTTTTCAGTGTAGCCATAATTGATTTTAGATACTTCACCTAAAGTTTTAATCTCCCAACCATCTCCCTTATTCTCAAACACGCCCTGCAAATAGCTTTCAAAAAGTTCTTTGGCATTTTTGAGGTTTTGTTCAGCATTGGCTTTTGCCTTGGCTATGGCGGCAAAGGCTTCATCTAAGATGGAAACTATGCGTTGTTGTTCGGGGAGAGGGGGAAGGGGGATTTCAATTTGCTTTAAAATAGCAACAGAAGCAACATTCTGAATTGCTGCACCCCCTGAATATTCTTTCAAACTCTCTTGAAAGCTTTCACTTTGCATCCATAACTTTAAAAATACAGTTGATATTTTTTTAGATGGAGAAAGTTTTAATAATGCTTGATTGATAATTCCTTTTTTGATATTTTCAGGTACAATAGCAATTTTACCCATTGTCCCAGAACAGCTCATAATTAAATCACCCGAGTTTAATTCAAAGCGTTTCATTTCATTGAATTTTTTTTCATCAATGAAATATCTTATATCATCAAATTGGTCGTAAATAGCGTGTTGCTGTTCAAAAACTGCGTAACCTTCGGGCTTGAAAATATTTTTTTTCAAACTACCGCCAAATGGTCCACGCACAAAACCACATATATCACCTAATTTCTTTCTCTCCCAATTTTTCATATCAGTTCTAAAATTGAGTTTATGATTTCAGCACTTTTTGTCTGAATCACGGATTTGTTTTGATTACGCGGATGACACAGATTCTCCACTTTCACCTTTTTAAAATCTGTGAAATCCTTTAATCTGTATAATCCGTGATTCAGACATTTTCCCGGATTACTCTGATGACACGGATTTTTTGATTTCACTGGATCAAAATCTGTGAAATCCTTTAATCTGTATAATCTGTGATTCAGACATTTTCCCGGATTACTCTGATGACACGGATTTTTTGATTTCACTGGATCAAAATCTGTGAAATCCTTTAATCCGTATAATCCGTGATTCAGACTTTCTTTCTGCTTCATATCAATTCCAAAATTGAGTTTAGGATTTCTACACTTTTTGTCTGAATCACGGATTTGTTTTGATTACGCAGATGACACAGATTCTCCAATTTCACCTTTTTAAAATCAGTGAAATCTTTTAATCTGTAAAATCTGTGATTCAGACATTTTCCCGGATTACTCTGATGACACGGATTTTTTGATTTCACTGGATCAAAATCTGTGAAATCCTTTAATCTGTATAATCCGTGATTCAGACAATTTATTTCTTTCATAACACCAATCTTTTAAAAGTTAAACTTTTGCTGCCAAAGTTGATAAGCAAACCTACTTCCAGTTTGTAGGCTTTCAAGTAATTCAATGCTTGTGCCAAATGAACATCATCTAACTGAATAATAGCTTTTAACTCAACCAATACTTTTCCCTCCACTACAAAATCGGCCCTACGTGTACCAATGGGTTCTTCAAGATCTTTATAGAAAATGTCTTGTTCAATCTCTCTTGCAAATTCCAATTCCACTTTTTGCATTTCATAAGCCAAAGCTCGTTGGTAAATCACTTCCTGAAAACCATTCCCCAGAAACTTATGTACTTCAAATGAAGCTCCGATAATCTTTTCTGTTATCTCTTTATATTTTAATTCTCCATTCATAATCTGTGGAATCCTTTAATCCGTTTAATCTGTGATTCAGACAATGAGATTTGCAATACTTTCCAACACTTTATCTGCTTCCCTATCCAGTTCACGCATTTCTTCCAAAATGACTTGAGGTGATCGTAGCGTAACTTCTCCTTTTTTGTTCGGGTTCTTTACGCTCAAATCAAAGGTGCTTGGGTCTATGTCTTTCACATTTACCGTCCAGGAGTTTTCGCTGTCGGCAAAGGTTTTCTGCAGTTCTACAAACTCTGCCAGGTCGCTTTCATTGAGTGGGTTGGTCTTGCCCAGATTACGGACAAGGTTCAACTGGTAAAACCAAACCTTTTGTGTGGCTTTGCCTTTTTCAAAAAACAACACAACGGTTTTTACACCTGCACCGGTAAAGGTGCCACCGGGCAAATCCAACACGGTATGCAGACTGCAACTTTCCAATAAAGACTTACGTATGGCAACCGTGGCATTGTCGGTATTGCTCAAAAAGGTGTTTTTAATGACCACACCTGCCTTGCCACCTGCTTTTAAAATTTTAATGAAGTGTTGCAAAAAGAGGGAAGCAGTTTCTCCTGTTTTGATTGGGAAGTTTTGTTGCACTTCGGCACGTTCCTTTCCACCAAAAGGCGGATTGGCAAGCACTACATCGTAACGGTCTTTTTCCTGAATGTCGGCAAGATTTTCGGCAAGGGTGTTGGTGTGTATGATGTTGGGAGCTTCCACACCGTGCAAAATCATATTCATAATGCCGATGATATATGCCAATGATTTTTTCTCTTTGCCGTAAAAGGTGCGTTTTTGCAGTATCTCGGTTTCTTTGGTAGAAAGTGATTTGCTGTTTTTCAGATAGTCGAACGCTTCGCAAAGAAAGCCCGCACTGCCTACTGCACCGTCATAGATTTTGTCGCCAATTTTTGGGGCAACCACTTTTATGATGGTCCTGATGAGCGGTCGGGGTGTGTAGTATTCGCCACCGTTTCGCCCGGCATTGCCCATATTTTTGATTTTGTCTTCATACAGGTGGCTCATTTCGTGCTTCTCTGCGTGGGTGCGGAAACGCAACTCGTCAATGCGGTTAATCACTTCACGCAAATTGTAGCCGCTTTGAATGCGGTTTTTCAATTCGCTGAAGATCTCTCCAATCTTGTATTCAATGGTGTCGGCACTTTCAGCACTGGTCTTGAATTTTTTGAGGTAAGGAAACAGCTTGTTGTTTACAAAGTCGGTGAGGTCATCGCCTGTAAGTGCGTTATGGTCAATTTTTAATGTTCCGTTTCCATTTGTAATTTTTGGAGCAGCCCAATGATTCCATTGATATGCTGCGTCAATAATCGGGGTGTAGGTTTTCCCGGTAAGTTCGGCTGCTGTAGCACGGTCACGTTCCAAATCGTCCAGATATTTCAGGAACAACACCCAGGAGGTCTGCTCTACATAATCCAATTCGCTTCCGCAACCGGCATCCTTGTGCAGTATATCGTCTATATTCTTAAAAGTTTGTTCAAACATTAGTTAATCCTGTCTTAAAATCATGATCAATAAACACAAATGTACCAATTTCTGTGGGTGCTTCGGCAAGAAAACTGCTCTTTTGTCACGATAAAACATCGGGATGTGTCAGGGATTATGAATATGCAGTTTTGCGGGTCGGCTGTCCATTTGATCGTTTTTTGTCTTTAAATCACAATTTTTCATTGTTGGAGGGTCTTACTGTAGGTGTATATAACACTGTAAAGCTAAGTTTCGATTGGGAGCAAGAAACCGTTTCCTTATCCCCCAATAAAAAACAACACAAGTTAACAAAACATTGATATCAGCATATCAACTAAACTGAAATACAGGGTTTATTACTGTTAGTTTTTAGTATCTATTTCTTTTTCCGATATTATTTTAAAACCACAATCAAGACAATTTGAATTTAGTTGATAAATAGTTTCTCGCTTGTTTTGATAGTCGAATATTTTTATTTCATAAGAATCGAATTTTCTGAGATCAAAACCCGAGATTTCGCTGAACCACTTATCTTTTTTTGTGTAGTGACAAGATATGTTGTATAGACAAGATTCACTAAATAAAATTTGCTGACTTTGAGATTCAAAATTTTCATTAAAAGTCAAGTAAATTATATACTGTTCTAATCCACAGCCGCAAGCACCTCGATCGTAACAACCTCCGATTGAAAAATGTGAAGTAAAAAGCAAGCAGTAATATTTCTCATTTTGTTTATAATATATCAATGTATCTATACTTGGTTTATAATTGAAGTTCTTGGAAAAATCAAAAAGATATACAGAGGAATCGATCCTTGTTTCCAAAATGTATCTATCTTTTTTAATCAAAGATTTATAGTTAGAAATTTTAAGTTCAAATGGGAGTGTTTTATTGTTTTTTATGTCTGTCCAATTACCTGTAAAAATAGAATTATCTATTATTTCGCCTTCAAAAATAGCTCTCTCATTATCTTTATCATCATATTCAATCAACTTAACCTTTTCTTTCTCGTAATATTTATCATTTATGAAACCATGAATATAATTGATAGAGCCTTTTAGAGATATTTCTTTTTTTATCTTGTCGTAATAGTACTTTCCAAATGTAAATTTGGAACTTGGATATAAAAGTAATGTTATATTATGTTTAGAGTCGATTGAACCTCTGAATTCAACATAATCAGGTATTTCTATAAATATGGTAGATACCATTTGACAATTACTGTCAAGATATCCGATCAAGAGTAAAAAAAATAAAAATTGCTTCTTCATAAAATTAAAGCTCACTTGTTTTTAAACACAACAAAACTACATCACCCTCCAGGTTTTTCTCTTCATTTCATAAGCTTTCATCCCACATCAGCTAATACGCCCATTTAGTTATAAAACCCTGAAAGATCCCTGATGGTAGCTATCCAAAAATATTCATTTAAGATGATAAGTCAAAAGATTTGATCAAAAAGACTAAAAGTAGCACAATTCCGGTTTCAAAAATATTAAGCATTTCAACAGGGACGAAAAACATCATTTCAGGCTGAAAGTTAGGGTAATTTATTGTAAATGAAAAACCTAAGATCAAAATTTGATCAGCGCGATTTCATTTTTCCTGAATAAAGCAGGTATCACACCATTCAGTACAAAACTACAAAGATCCTTTACCGGAGTTTAAAGGAATTGATTGCATAAAATCTGCATATCGGATGTTATCAGGCTTGAAATGATCTGATTTCCGAATGAAGTCCGGAGATGATCCATGACTCTTTTGAGTTTGTTCAGCCGGAAACTACCTTACTAAGGATTATTGAGACTTGAATATAGGTATACTCCCACATATCGTGACAAAACATAGCGAGCATAAACAGGAATACGGCGAGCACGGGCAAGAATTGAGCGAGCATCAGCAAGAAAAACGCGAGCATGACCAAGAATCTCGCGAGCATGACAAAGAATCTCGCGAGCACGACCAAGAATCGAGCGAGCACGACCAAGAATCGAGCGAGCACGAATAAGAAATACGCGAGCATGACCAAGAAATGAGCGAGCAAGAATATAAATCTCGCGAGCACGACCAAGAATTGAGCGAGCAAGAATATAAATCACGCAAGCATGACCAAGAAACTCGCGAGCACGGGCAAGAATCCCGAGAGCACGAGTGAAAATCGACCTATATAATGATACGTCTGTAAAGATGTTCCAAATACCGTTAAATAGCCAGAACCTACCGTTCCCTCAGCCAAACCTACCGTTGGTTAATCCGTGGATACAGGAATAAAAATTTTGGCTATCTATGCAGCATAAAATGTGGCGCGCAATGTAGCAAATTCAATTCTGCATTTTGGAATGATGAAATGCATTGAGTTCCATGGAGTGAAAATTATTTTTTAATCATCCTAAACCCATTATTATGGCAGGAAAAACAGAAATGTCCTTCGGGGCAAAACTAAGAAGAGCTTATGACCTTTTATCCGTGATCGAAAAACTGGAAGGGTATCAACCACCGAGGCAGGAAGAGCAAATTGAGGGCTTTTCAGCGTTTGTCAAGCGACTGGAATCAGCCAATGTGTCCACTTCCAATTTAAGAGTTGCCTATAAGGTGGCAGTTGATCAAAGGGCAGAGGCTTTCAGAAAAAGTGACGATTCTATGGAGAAGTTTTTAGTCCAGATCAAAGGGGCTGTTGAGGCTCAATATGGAAAATCTTCCACCCAGGTAACGGTGGTCATCGGGATCATCCGCAAGATCAGGTCAACGAAACTCACCAAACCACCGGCTGACCCGACGGATCCGTCATCTGAACCAGCGAGAAGCAATTCTCAAAGGTCATTCGGATCGGTGACCCAGTTTTTTAATGACCTGGTGACCGCCATTGAAAGCTTTCCAAATTTTGATCCTTCCAATGAGCACATCAAAATACCGGGGCTGAAAGAAAGATTCAACAATCTGCACAATCTGAATAATGCGGTGATCTCGACGACTCAGGATATGGATGTGGCCGTTGCACAACGCAAATCCATATTTGAAGAACTTGGAGAAAGGGAGCAAAGGATCAAATCTTATGTCAAGGCACAATATGGTCCTAATTCCCAGGCGTATAATGCGATCAGGGGACTGAAATTTTAATTTAGTATGTAAAAATGGGACTTACGGGCCTGTTCCTTTAGGGGAATGGGCTTTTTTTAATTTTATTTATAAATACCTTTTACTCCAATAAACCAGTTATTTTTCTTACTCAATTCAGACTCAATTCTTTTACCTTAAGTGGTTCAGTTTGGCAGGAATATCCATTTTTCAAATTTGGTAGATCACAACGGTTTGGCGCTTGGTGTAGTGGGGGCTTTTTAGCACAACACTTGATGCGAAGCACACAGTTCAAATTTAGTACAAATATTCATCCGAAGAACGTCCGCCCCCATTACGCCAAAACGCTGTTGGCAGCTGGGCTTCTCTGTAGTCCATATAGTGTTCCAATTATGATGGCTGCTTCCAAAGTTTTAATCGTTTTTCAATTTCTTCAACTAATTTTTGATTGTTCCGAAAATGGAAATTAGCTACTATAAGTTGTTTTAATTTACTCCTTGCTTCTTTTGGCGTTGAAGTAGATGTTTCAACGAATTTGTCAAAAATCCAAATCATACCTTGATACTCAATTTCTTTGTTTTTGGCACAATTCCGAAGTGTTTTATCACTACTCAACACATAAGCATTGATTTTGTTGGCAACGTGTAAAACAGATTTATCGGCTTCGGATAAAGATTTTGGATAATTTCATTGTATATTTCAATGAAATCTTGCTCTTGTAGATTATGGACTTCAAGCCTACCAACAGACTGATAGGCTTGAAGAATTTCCTGATGTTCAGAATACAATTCAAATAAAACCGCAGAAGTCGTGTGTATTTCTAATTCAAGATTAAAAAAAGATTTGTCAATACTAAATCGTACAAATCAATAAAGATATTGGCATCGGTAACGGCAATTCTTACTTTCATATCTTAACATAGGGAATTATGAAATTAAAACGCCATTTGGTGTTCTTTCCGAAAATCTGCCAAAGTTTGATTGTTCAATGAAGCTGCTTTTGACATTGAAATTTGGTCTTCAATCAATGCTCTGAATAAAAGTTGCTCAAAGCGATTAGATTGTTCAACTCCTTCATAATCGTAAGGTTCATCTACTTTCCAATTCATTTGTTTGAAGAAAAAGAAAAGTTGTTTAGTATAGTTCTCATTGATAATACCACAATCTTTTGCTCTCATTATGATAGCCTGCATAGAGATACCATACTGTTTCTTGATGTTAGCCAACTCCAATGAAGAAATTTTGTTTCTGTGTTCGCCCAATTCTGTTTTTATGGTTTCTTCGGGCAATAACATTGCACCTGCAAATTGATGACACAAAGTTTCTTTTTGTCTATCGGTTATGTTACCAAACTTCAAAAGTAAGTGAGCCAATTCGTGTAAAAGGGTAAAACGTATTCTATCGGGCTTGTTTGCTTTTTTCAAATTATACGCCACCACAGGAATAGTATCGTTCACAAAAGTTTGTAATCCGTCAAAATCTTCGTCCACATCTAATTTGACAACTTTGATATTTTTATCTTCTAAAATCTCTACAATATTGAATATAGCCCCATTTCCTAAGCTCCATTTTTCTCTTAAAAGTTCTGCTGCCTTATTTACTTGCTGATAAGAGGTAATAATTTCAAAGTCCTTTAAGTGATTTTCAAACTCATTGGGTAAGCCTAAAATTTCTTCCAATTCTAAATATCGTGAAAGTTTTTCCTTAGTAATTTCTTTGATTATTGAAGCCTCTTTCTGTGGCATCTTACTTAGCTTCCGAAATTCTACTTCGCTTAATTCCACTTTGGTAGTTCTAAAAAAGTAATCAGGGCTTACATTTAATGCTTTGCTTAATAAGTTGATTTTTTCAGCATCGGGAATTACTTCCCCTTTCTCGTAACGATGCAATGCCTGACGAGATAACTGATTATCTAAGGCGTCAGCCAAATCTTGCAATGAAAATCCTTTCATCAAACGGGCTGACTTAAATCTTTCTGCAAATACCGCTTTCATTTCCATTCTTTGATTGAATTATGGTACAAAGGTAATGATTTAGTTTACAAATAAGCAACAACAATGCCATTTTTTTGCTCAAATTTGTAACTATGACATTTTTTCATACTGACAAAACATTCTAATTATGCCATTTTTACAGAATATTACCTAATTTTGACAGTTTACAATAATTGATTGACAGATTTCTTATTTGGTATAATTTTTGTAACTTTGTATTTGAGTGCAAATGGGTGCATTCAAATTTAAAAACAATTTTATTATGGATAAAAGTTTACACTTAGAGACGGTAATCAAGACACATCAGATTACCAAAGAAAAAGACCTTTTGAATAAACACATTCAAAAGAAGAATGATGTTAAAGAAGCCTTAGAAAATGAATACGGAAGCAATGTTTATGCTCCGTTTAATTCGGGTTCTTACGCAAAGAACACCGCTATCAACACCAAATTTGATTTTGACTTGGTTTCGCCATTTAAGCGTAATGCTTTCGGGACTAACGGTACATTGAAAGTAATGTATGAAGCCGTTTACGATTTTCTTTACAACAAGTACAAAGGTGATGCGGAAGTAAGGAAGCAAAAAGTATCAATCGGGTTGGAATTTTATGCCGACAGCGATGGCGATAAAATCAAAATTGACGTTGTGCCAGGTAGAGAATTAAATCAAGACCAGTACAAGGACGATGAAAACCTGAACTTGTATGTTTACTATAAGTACGGCAATATAGCAGCGGATAGCGAACGAATTAAAACTAATGTTCAATCACAAATCAGCAATATTAGAGATAGGGCTAATAAGGAAAAGGACTCTATCAGAAAGATAATCCGCCTTTTAAAGGTTTGGAAGAATACCAAAGGTAACAACCCAACCAAATCTTTTTTTCTTGAACTTGTTACAATAAAGGCGTTTGATAACAGCGACGTCACAGGTAATCTTTGGGACAAACTGAAAGCCGTAATGGAATACATTAAGGATAACGTAACCTATGACGGTTTTACACTCAAAGACCCGGGCAATAGTTCAAATGATTTAGCCGACACCTTAACTTACAGCGAGAAACAACAGTTGGCTAATGATATGAAAAATATGCTTGACAGGATTGAAGAAAACGATGAAAACATCAAAATTTACTTTCCTGAAAATCCAAAGTTTAAAGAAGAAGATAAAAACAAAAACAAGTATAGCACTAATAGCGGTATGCCAGTACCTCCTCCGAAATTAAACTTTGGATAAAAAAAATGAACGATAGAGTTACTGAAATCAATACTGTAATAGAAAGCATTCCCGATGTCAAACTTGTTAAGCCTTTTGAGCAAAGCAAGTTTGACATCGAAGGGTGTATTTCTGTTTTTGTTGCCGGATTGGAACAGGCCTTGAATTTTGATGTTTCAATTAGTCCGCAATATCCATTTAAAAGCCACGATACGGAAACCATTAAATTTTCTAATGACGACCTATTGAAATATAAGCACATTATGGGTAACGGCTCTATCTGTATTCATACTGCACACAGCCCTTTGCTATCAGAGAAATTGGGTTATGACATTGCATCGGTAAAGGCTTGGATAAAGAAGTATTACATAAACAAAGATACCGACACGCATTACGAACATTTAATTGTTTCTGAAAAAGCGTTTAAAGGCAATCATTTTGCTTTTTTCTTTAACGAAGTTGAATATACTTTCAGCAAGAACCAATACGGATTTGTAGATTACTCAACACTTAGTAATGGTGTATTCTATAAGGATAAAATCAACAGCAATATTGTTCAAAAGTTTTATGACAGAAACAGAAAAATACTCGCTGATGTTAAATGGAATTTTCAATTAAAATCCTTACCCATAGGCGGTGGATTGTTCATTTTTCTGAAAGATGCTCCCTCAAATAATCAACGTTGGATTTTTGATAATTGGGTTGAATTCGAAACGTTGTTGCCGCAGGATTTCTTAAAGTTTCTTCACTCAATAGAGAAAAACGCCACAAAAGAGAAAGGGAAACAACTGCCGTTGTTTGTTGGCTATAACATAACCGATAAGGAAATTCATTGGCAGGTCATTATGTTGGAAATTGGCAACTTTCCAATTTATGGCGAAAAAGTAAATCAGCAATGGCTTACAATGATAGACGGTAACAGAAGCATTGATTGGGCTATGACAAGAAATTGTTCTTACAAGTATTTTTTTGGCCGAGGACGGTTAAACGAAAAATTGACTGACGGAAACACTTTAATCATCGGCATCGGTGCTATTGGAAGTATTGTTGCCATAACTTTGGTAAGAAGCGGCTGCACAAAAGTTGATTTCATTGATTACGATATAAAAGAACCTGAAAATGTTTGCAGATCGGAATACTCATTCTTTACGGGAATAACCAATAAAACCAATGATTTGATAAATGAGATGTGCTTAATCTCGCCCTTCTTTGAACCAACTAATTGCGGCTACGATTATTCAGAAGCATTTGATTTCTTCCTAAAATCACATTTAACAGACACGGCCATAAAAAAAGAAATAGAAAAACGGCTTAACGAATACGATGTGATTTTTGATTGTTCAGCCGATAACGATTTGCTTTATATACTAAGTCAATTAAAAATAGATACTACACTTTTAAACCTTTCAATATCAAACCATGCTAAGCAATTAGTATGTGCTATCGAACAAAATAGGTATGAGTTTATTAGCACACAATTCAACGGAAATGTATTGAAGTTTGATGTTGATGATTTACACAACCCAACAGGCTGTTGGAATCCGACATTTAAGGCTTCTTACAATGATATAAATATGCTTGTGCAGTTTGCCATTAAGCACATCAATTTAAGATTTGAACAAGACAAGGCTTTGAGAAACTTTGTAATTGAAACTGATGATATAGATTGCCTTACCATTAAACTGAAAGAATTTTGATTTTAAGAATAGATAAAATAGGATTGAGCATTGAAGCTGACGATGAATTATTAAACAGCCTCGTTGAAAAAGGGAAAAGCCATTACCCAAATGAGTTTGGCGGTTTCTTGGTTGGATATTATGCCGATGACAACAAGCAATTATACATTACCGATACCATATTGCCTAAAAGTTTCAAGGCTTCAAAATACAACTTTGAAAGAAGTACCATAGGAATTGAGAAAAAACTCGGTACTTACTATAAAGAAACACCTCAAAAATTTTATGTTGGGGAATGGCATACGCACCCCGATAATAGCCCTATTCCAAGTTCAACAGATATTTCGGCAATAAATGCAATCATAAATAATCAAAATGCTTGTCTTGTCAATCCTGTATTGCTGATTATAGGCTATTCCAAAACAAAAGTTGATTTTGGATTTTATGTTTGGTTTGAAAATGAATTGTACAAATATGAGTAAAGTGGATTTAAAACAGTTGTTCAATGGTTTGCAGAAACAAATGTCTGCACAACTCAATACGGACAGGAAATTTATTGACCACTCGGGTTCAAAAGGTGATGCCTTAGAAAATGCGTGGATAGAATGGTTACGAAAATACTTACCGAATAGGTATTGTGTTGATAAAGCCATTGTGATAGACCACGAAGGCAATACAAGCCAACAAATGGATATTGTGATTTACGATAATTGGTTTACTCCATTTATTTTTAATCAAAACGGTTTTTACTACATACCTGCCGAAGGTGTGTATGCTGTCTTTGAAGTAAAACCTGACATACAGGGTAATGTAGGGGACAAAAACTATATTGAATATGCAGGGGAAAAGATTGAAAGTGTACGAGCATTGAAAAGAGAAGCCGCAAGTTTCATAAATGGTGGCATCAAATCTAATCCTCGCCCTTTAACTAAAATCGTTGGCGGTATTCTATGTAGTACAAATACTTTTACACATAAAAACAATGACACTATAACAGGACATCTGAAAGCATTAGATAATCTCCAAAGTATTGATTTGGGTTGTATTGCCGATTATGGAAGTTTTTATATTGACTATAATCCTAATGCAGAAATTACAATCGCCGGACAAAATGCTTATTTAGAATTTTACTCCAACAGGAAATTCAACAAAATTAAATTCAGCAATGCCGACCATTCTTTTGTAACATTTTTTATGCAATTAACACGATACTTGCAACAAGCAATAGGAACGATACCTGCAATTAACTTAAATGCCTACTTGAAAAATATAGGTGAAGAAGTTGATGAACAAATATAGGGTTCATATTATTTGTAATGTCTAACCTCTTTTTCAATGTCTGAAAGTTGAATATAAAATTCGTCTTTCTTATTTTTCTTTGCTTCCGGTAAATTTTTAATATGAACCGTTTCCGCCATTGTTGCCCAATTTACGGCAACAAGTCTTTCGGTAACTGTCGGCTAAATACTGTCTATGCCCGCTGTCCAGTTAGCCTTGCTGCCAACTTGTTTATAGTCACCACAAAAAAATACCACCCTTCAGGTCTTTCCTAATATTTATAAGCTATTCGTCCCATATCATCTTATATACCCAATCAGTTATTACACTCCGAATGCTCTCTGAATCACCTAATCCCTATATTTAATAAACGATAATCAATCAAATGATTTTACCCCTGATTCTAATTAGTGAAAAAGCAATACGAAAAGTGCAATATAGGAAACAACATAGGTAAATCCCATATAAAACCAGTAACCATTGTTGTGGGGAGGCACATTTATGATTTTGATACAACGATGCTTTCGGAACAGGAACTCAGCAGCAGGCAGCCAAATACGGCGATAAAAATATTTCTGAAATGCATAAGGCTGGATTTACAGGTATTCAAAAAAGTTGTATGTGAAACCTTATTGACGGGGATATCGATAAAATTTAGCCTGCTAAATAAAATTCTCGTGTTAACTTCACTTTGATCCGTGAAGGAAAAGAAACAAAAATTTTCATTTTATTTATATGCCATACATCCCATTTTTCCATTAATTTCGGGAATTTAACTTCAAATTTTTCAATAAAGAAAATTTTAAACCATGCTTCGGAACATTACTTTGCTTTCACCTCTGGTATTTGTTTTTTTGTTTTTGACTTCCTGTCAGAAAGGATCATTTGTTACAACTGAAGGTACTCAATTTACCCAGAATGGCAAACCCTATATATTCATGGGCACCAACTACTGGTATGGTGGATACCTGTGGCAGGACAGCCTGAACAATGGAAAGGAACGCTTGCAAAAAGAACTGGATTTCCTGGTATCACATGGCGTGAGCAATCTCAGGGTGATGATCAGCGGTGAAGGTGATGGGAGCTACCCCTTCAGGATCTATCCGGCGGTGCAGCCTGAACCAGGTGTTTTCGATGAGCAGATCATGAAGAGTTTTGATCATTTGATGCAGGAAGCCGGTAAAAGAAATATGAAACTCATTATGGTGCTCAACAACAACTGGGAATGGAGCGGTGGATTCGGCAAATACCTGGAATGGGCAGGAAAAGGAACCGCGCCCTGGCCAAAAACAGATGCCTGGGATTGGGATGCGTACAGAGCCTACATCGCGCAGTTTTACAGTTGCACACCCTGCATGGAAGCCAATGAAAAATGGATAAAAACCATTTTGAACAGAAAAAACACCTTCACCCAAATGTATTATTATGAAGACCCTGCTATCATGGCATGGGAACTGGCCAACGAACCCCGTCCGATGATGCCGGAAGCTGTAGAGCATTACAGAAAATGGATCAAAAACACTGCCGGACTGATCAAAAGTCTTTCAAAAAATCACCTGGTCACAACCGGTGTCGAAGGATATTTCGGAACCGAACAGGATATGGGCTTATTTGAAAGTATTCATAAAATGGAAGAGATCGACTACGCCACCATACATATCTGGCCAAAAACCTGGCAATGGTATGACGGCAAAAGTGAAAACTCCGTAACGGATGAAACCCTGAAAAAAACGATCGATTACATTGAAGCCCATGCAAAGGTGATGCGCAAAATCAACAAACCACTCGTTGTGGAAGAGTTCGGTTTGCATCGCGATGGCAATTTTTTTATACCGGATGCAACTGTCCTTAACCGGGATAAATACTATTCCACGGTGTTTGAAACCGGAATGAACAATGGAATTGCAGGATATAATTTCTGGGGAGCATTTACCCTGGAAAATAAAACTACGCCCGATTTTTTCTGGAAACCCGGAATGCCGTATTCAGCAGACCCGCCTCAGGAAGAACAAGGGCTTTATGGTGTTTTCATGGAAGATTCAACCACCTGGAGTGTGATCAAAAGCTTTTCTGAAAAAATCAAGGGAACTGTTTTTTAACAGGTCTGCCTGCCGATAAAAACGGTTTTCAGCATGGAATTGACCGGGATGAAAATTTTCCTGCTTTGCCATATTATTCAGCTGTGCTCGAATCTATGAATATGTTCAGCAAAATTCCGATTGAAATAATGGCCATCACGGTCATGATCAGGGGCCTGATCAGCTTGATGTAAATGAAATGAATTTTTGTTTTCATCTGTTTTTTGAATTTGTTTTTTTATTGCCGGATGGAACCTTTGATGATCTTAATAATCCTGGGTATCAGAATTAAATGACTATTTGGATCATGTCGGTTTCATCTTTTGTAAAGCAAATTTAAGTTTGAACAGTCTGGGACAGGCAGAAATGGTATTGAAGAAAATTTTAAGAATCATCTTGATTTTTCACATTTAATTAATATTGATTATCATTGCATTCAACGGATTATCATTTTCTTTGCAGTATGTTTGTAGGGGTGATTGTAGGGTTTGTCGGAACTATGCGCTAACCAACAGAACAATATCATAATGCAAATGGAAAACATCAAGATATTATTGGTTGACGATGAGGAAGAAATTCTGGATTTTTTGTCGTACAATCTTGAAAAGTCTGGTTTTGTTGTTTACAGGGCCATGTCTGGTCGTGAGGCCATCGACCTGGCTAAAGTGATCCTGCCGGACATCATTGTGCTGGATGTCATGATGCCGGACATGGACGGTATTGAAACCTGCAGCCTTATGCGTCAGAATCATGACCTCAATGATTCCATCATCTGTTTTTTGTCGGCAAAAAATGATGACATCACCAAAATCTCAGGATTTGAATACGGTGCGGATGATTTCATAGTCAAACCCATAAAGCCCGCCGTTTTCATTGCCAAGATGAAATCCCTGCTCAGGAGAAAACACCTTTCTTTGTCCGGTACGGGTAAAATCAAGATCAATGACCTGAAGATCAATCTGGATAAGAAAAAAGTGAAAAAAGGCGAAGTCAGTCTGGATCTGACCAAAATCGAATATAACCTTTTGTTGTTGTTCGTCAACAGCCCGGACAAGATCTTCTCCAGGGATGAAATTTATATGTACATCTGGGGGACTGCCATCCTGGTGGGTGACCGGACAATGGATGTGCATATCCGTAACCTGAGAAAAAAGATCGGTTCTGAAAATATCCGCACACATAAGGGGATTGGTTACTCTTTTAACCTGATCCATTCTAAAAACGGGAACTGACCCGTGATCAATCAATTACCGTTTTCCTTTGGTGCTTTTTCTACTGCGGTGTCCAGTCTGAAACTGAAAGTTGAACCCTTGCCATGTTCGCTTTTCACCTCGATTTCCTTGCCCATTCCGGATACAATGTGTTTTACGATGGACAGGCCTAATCCGGAACCTCCTTTATTTCTCGAGCGGCTTGAATCAACCCTGTAAAACCGGTCAAACAGATGGACCAGGTGTTTTTCTGGAATGCCGATTCCGTTGTCCTCAACCCTGACCAAAACTTCATTTCCTTCAGAACTCAGACTGACATTGACATAACCGCCTTCACGTCCGTAATGAATGGCGTTGGAAACCAGGTTCATACACACCTGGTAGATCTTTTTTTTGTCCCCGAATACAGTCGTTGCTTTTTTAGATGATACGTACAGGTTGATCCGGATATTTTTTTTGGAAGCTACCTGTTCCAGCTCTTCAAAAATGTCTTTGAAAAGTTTTCTCAGATTGAAATTTTCGGGGTAAAACTGTATTTCACCGGCTTCCAGCCTGGATATCATATCCAGGTCATTGATGATGGACTCCAGCCGGTCGGAATTTTTGATGGCTTTGTCAATAAAAGCCATGTTTTTTTCCTGATCAAACAGTGCGCCATCTCTTAGTGTATGCAGATATCCCTGCATGCTGAACAAGGGTGTTTTCAATTCATGGGCGATATCTCCAACGAATTGCTTGCGGTAGTCAGATAGTATTTTGTATTTATCAATCTCTTTTTTATGCTCATCTATCCAGACTTTCACTTCCCTGTTGACATTTTCATACATGCTGTTGCCAAAATTCACTGGTTTGATTGGAGATGCACCCTCTCTGTGTACGTTCATCGACCGGATGAAAATATTGACCATCGTTTTGAAATAATATCTGAAAAAAGTCAGTATGACCACAGTAAAGATCAACCAGGAAATACCTGCCAAAATGAACAGGTTTGGCCAATCGATCTTGCCGTTTGAAAATAAGTGGACAATAACAGAGATCAGACTGCTCAGAAATGTCAGTAAAAATGATCCCAGAGCAGCCAATACCAGATCAGCATAGCGTTTTCCCATAGGTCAATCTGATGTTTTGAGATTGAATTAATAAAAAAAGCAGGAAAACAGTTGATCTTATGGTCACAACTCAAGGATCAATGCTGTTTTTCCAGTGATGTACAACTCAGTACCGATATCGATCACTTCACCTGTCAGTACATCTTTTCCTTTCTGATGGCCATCCGTCATTTCCCTGAAACGATCGGTTTTGATCCTCATGCCGTCCTTGTTGTTGTTGAGGACCACCATCACTTTTTTATGGTCATCGTATCTGAAATAAACATAAATATTGTCCTGGGGAACAAAATGCATCATTTTGCCAAAATGCAGCACAGGATTGTTTTTGCGGAAATTGAGTAATGTGGAGATGTGGTTGAATACCTCATTTTCCCTGATTGTCCGACCTGACGGAGTGAAGGCATCCCTCTTGTCCTCTTTCCATCCGCCCGGGAAATCCCTCCGGATATCACCGTCACCCTGTGATTTGGAACCTTCCATCATGATCTCTGTTCCGTAATAGATCTGTGGTATTCCCCTGGTGGTCAGCAAGAATGACAGGGCAAGTTTATAGTTGGCCACATCGTTTTTGACAGACTCGCTGTACCTGGTGATGTCATGATTGTCAAACATGACCATCAGATTGTATGGGTCTGCATACAGATAATCTGTGACCATTGAATAATAAAGCCTGGCTACACCCTTATCCCATCCTTGTTCAGTTTCGTTAAAGGCTTCAAAAAGCTGATCTGTAAGGCAAAAATCCATTACACTGGGCAAATAGGAATCATAACCGTCGTAGTTTGGTGTACCACTTTGCCAGTAAGCGATCTCTGATGGTCGGTGCTGCCAGCATTCACCGACGATGTTGATGTTGGGGTATTCTTCCCGGATGGATCTGGTCCATTGCGCGATGTGCCATTTGTCATTATAGGGATAGGTATCAATGCGCAGGCCGTCCAACCCGGCATATTCTATCCACCAGATCGCATTCTGGCTGAGGTACTTCAATAAATACGGATTGCTCTGGTTCAAATCCGGCATGGTTGTGTCAAACCAACCCCTGTTGTTCAGATCGAGATCGTAATTTGATGTGTAAGGATCATTCAGTGTACTCATCCGGTAATTGGTCCGGGTAAAGGACGGAAACTGATGTACCCAGTCCTTCATCGGCAGGTCGTTCATCCACCAATGCGAAATACCGCAGTGATTGGTCACATAATCCTTGATCAGTTTGATCCCGTATCGATCGCATTCATCTGCCAGTTTTTTGTACAATTCATTGCTGCCATAACGCGGATCTATTTTATAATAATCTGATGCGGCATAACCGTGGTAACTGTATTTTGCTTCATCATCCAGCAAAAGGGGTGTAGGCCAAATCGCAGTTACGCCCAGTTCTGCCAGATAAGGTAAGCGATCGATCATGCCCTGAATGTCACCGCCATGCCTTCCTCCTTTATAGTCCCGGTTGCGCTTTTCCTTGGTGTCAGGGGTTGAGTCATTGCTTTCATCTCCGTTGGCAAAACGGTCAGGCATCAGCAGGTAAATCACATCTGAAGCGTCAAAACTCTTCCTTTGGGCTGAATTTTCTTCTCTTTTTTTGAGTTCGTATTCAAAAGGTATCTCTTTTTTATTT
The DNA here is from genome assembly GCA_964594045.1 of uncultured Saprospiraceae bacterium. Taxonomy (GTDB): domain Bacteria; phylum Bacteroidota; class Bacteroidia; order Chitinophagales; family Saprospiraceae; genus UBA2365. Next base: position 76,872 of record CAZQKR010000006.1, read on the forward strand.
TTGCTTACCTTAAAAATATACTTTCCCGGTTGAATGCCCGGTTCCAGCACGATATTGACAAACAGGTAGTTGATGTTTTCCACCGTTTCAACGCTTTTGATCCGGATCAGTTCATTGTTGCACGTGACCGAAGCGTTCCCGAGATCTTTGCCATACAGCATGAGCTGGAGTTCATGGTCATGCATTTCGGTCCACCAGAATGGAGGTTCGATCCGGTCAACAGACATTTTCTGGGAAAAAAGTAAAACATGGGTGAATAGGAAGAAAGTCATTAAAAGGAATGGCTTTTGCATAATTTCATGTTTATTGATCAAATAGCATTTATCCCGCAAAGATAATAATGATCCAATTATCTAATGATCTGATTATCTAATGATCTGATGATCTAATGATCTAATTATCTAATGATCTAATTATCTGATGATCTGATGATCTAATGATCTAATGATCTGATGATCTAATGATCTGATTATCTAATGATCTGATTATCTAATGATCTAATTATCTAATGATCTAATTATCTAATGCTCTAAATATTAGAATATTATAGCATTAGATCATTTGAACATTATAGCATTTGAACATTTGAACATTATAGCATTTGAAAATTATAGCATTAGATCATTTGAACATTAGATCATTTGAACATTAGATCATTTGAACATTAGATCATTTGAACATTGGATCATTTGAAAATTTGAACATTAAAACTCTGCCAGATCTCCGACAACTTTTTCCACTTCTTCCAAAATCTCCCTGGATTTGACCAAAGCTTTCATCTTGGTATGGTCGTCATACAAAGGTCTGTCTATGTCAAGGAATTCCACATACCTGCGGATCACTTCCTTTGCTTTGCTGACACCGGCACCGAATTGGTATTCCCTGAAATCCAAAGCCTGGGCAGCAGCCATGAATTCAATACCCAAAATTCCATAGGCATTGTCCAGGATCTGGAAATTCTTGATGGCTGTGTTCATTCCCATACTGACAAAATCTTCCTGGTCTGCGGCGGCAGGAATGGATTGGATCGAAGCAGGCGCACTCAGAATTCGTTGTTCCACGATCAGCATATCTGCTGTGTACTGGCTGAGCATCAGCCCGGAGAACATGCCGGCTCCCTTGGTCAGAAAAGCAGGTAATCCTACACTCAATGCCGGGTTATTCAACCGGTTCATCCGCCTTTCAGACATTACACAAACCATGGTGATGGCAGCGCCTGCCATGTCCATCGGTAAGGCAACGGGTGTTCCCTGGAAATTGGCACCTGACAACTGCAGGTTTTCATCCGGGAAAAAGATCGGGTTGTCTCCGACACCGTTCAATTCAATTTCAACCTGGGACCGCGCATATTCCAATGCATCGTGTGCCGCGCCGATCACCTGTGGCGTGGAACGCATGGAATAGGCATCCTGAACCTTGCATTTTACTTTTTGTTCTTTCAGATCACCACCTGCAACCAGTTTGTTGATCGCCTGTGCGCTTCTGACCGCGCCTTTGAAACCGCGAACTTCATGCAACTTGGCAATATAAGGCTTCATATTGGCTTTTAAGGCTTCCAGTGACATGGCTGCTGCGATCTCGGCCTGTTTCAGGAACCTTTCGGCATCATACAGGAAAAGTGCGCTCATGGCAGTCAGCATGTTGGAACCGTTGATCGTTGCCAGGCCATCTCTGGCTTTCAGACCCGGGATGGGAATTCCTGCCTTGTCCATCGCTTCCTTGCCATCCAGGAGTTCGCCCCTGTAAAAAGCCTTTCCTTCTCCCAGCATCAGCAAGGCGATCTGGGACATCGGGGCAAGGTCGCCGCTGGCACCGACTGAACCTTTCTGGCATACAAACGGCGTGACCCCTTTATTCAGCATGTCCACAAGTGTCTGTGTGATCTCCAGTCTGCAACCGCTGTTGCCGTGAGCATGTACATTGATCCTGCCCAACATGGCGCCACGTACATATTCAATGGGCGCAGGATCACCTATGCCGGCAGCATGGTTATAGATCAGATATTTTTGAAAATCCTTGACCTGATCATCGGTCAGCACCACTTCTGAAAACTCACCGATCCCGGTGTTGACCCCATACATGATCTCTCTGGCAACGATCTTTTTTTCCAGCATTGCCCTGCATGCCAGGATCCGCTTTTCTGCTGCCGCATCAAGTTGAACTTTCCTGCCGTTTCTGGCCACTTCGTGCACGTCTTCAATCCTGAGCCCTGCACCTGTAATTATTAATGTCATATGATTGTTTTTTATTTGTTTTCTTTGGCTATATGGAATCTTTGATTAAAAATATTGACTATGTAATCGTATGTCAGTATTTTTTATGTTGATTTCATTAATGAAAATTTTTGTTAATTTTAGTGCGTAAAAATATGGATTATTAACCAAATATGAAAGCTTTGATTTTGTTTTCAAACGCCAATTAGAATGATTATAATTAAGATGTTAGAACGAAATTTGAAGTAGCCTGATTATTGAGGACTTACGAAATATAATTTTATGAATAATATTTTCAAAGTTAGATTTCAGAATAAATATTTAAGATAATTACTTTTACTGTATAATAAATTTGACCGGCTTTTTAATAAAATCCTGATTGGTTTGAGTGGAAGCTGGATGAATGAAGTTAAAAAAAACAACAAAAAGCAATATGGCACAAATTGAAAAGATCACTCAGAAAGTCTTCGGACAAATGCCCGACGGAAAGCCCATTGATAAGTTCACCTTACGAAACAATAACGGAATGGAAGTTAATTTGATCACCTACGGTGGCTCCATCACCGGGATCAGGGTTCCGGACAGACAGGGTGTATTGGGTGATGTGGTGCTTGGTTTTGATGACCTCGAAACCTATCTGGAGCATGATGCATTTTTTGGAGCCATAGTAGGGAGATTTGCCAACAGGATCGGGAGAGGCAGGTTGATCCTGGATGGTAAGGAATATCAGTTAACTCTGAATTTACCGCCCAATCACCTGCACGGTGGTGACAAGGGTTTCGGAAGGGCTGTCTGGAAAGCTGTCATTCCGGAAGACAGTCTGGATCCGGCTGTTGAAATGCACTATCTCAGCAAGGATATGGAAGAAGGCTATCCCGGCAACCTTCAGGTGAAAACCCGCTATACCTTAACAGATAACAATGAACTGGTGATGGAGACCGAAGCCACAACCGATAAAAAAACGGTGGTCAATATCACTTTTCATCCGTATTTCAACCTTTCCGGACAGGCAGATCAGAATATACTGGACCATCAATTGACAATTCTTGCTTCCAACATACTGGAGACGGATGAAGGGTTGATCCCTACAGGCAAATTGCGCAAAGTTCACCAAACACCTTTTGATTTTCTGAATCCAAAAAGCATTGGCAGGGATATTGGAAATGACGATCCGGCTTTGAAACAGGGAAATGGCTATGATCATTGCTACGCTCTGGACCGGACAGGGGGTGACTACAGCCTTGCAGCAGAAATACACGATCCCCTGAGTGGCAGGAGTATGGAATTGTTCACAGACAAGCCAGGTCTGCAATTTTATACGGCAAATTGGCTGGATCATTCATGGAGGGCTAAAGGAAGTAATATTACATATGGTCCGAGAACAGCATTCTGTCTTGAACCACAGCTTTTTCCCGATGCGCCCAACAGGCCTGAATTTGCATCTGCGGTTCTGGAGCCGGGAGAGGTGTACAGGACAAAAACTGCTTTTCGTTTTGGTGTGAAATGATGGAGTATTTTGAGAGATTTCGTGTCAGGTAATTGGAGATCCCTTTTGATTTTGAATTGATTTGATGCTTCAGAGGACTTATTTATTTTGAATAAATTGTTAAGTTTCAGGTTTTGCCATGCTTTTTTTGCTTTTATCAAATTCTAAGTGTTTTTTTACAGCCAAATAGGATGCTTAGTTGTTATATAGCTTAAAAGCAATTCTTTTGAATAAATATTTTAAACATAAAAGGTAATTAATTTCGAAATGAAAAAATTCATTTTTGCAGGATTAGCTTTCATATTATTCTTCCAGCTCTCCGCCCAGAAACCTAAATACATTTTCTTCTTCATCGGAGACGGAATGGGCCTGGTACAGGCAAAAATAACAGACGAATATTTCAGGGAACAGTATGGAGACAGTTTGTCTTTTCTGCGGTTTTATGACAACGGATTTCAAACCACGCATTCTGCCAGTTCCAAAGTCACGGATTCAGCAGCCGCCGGGACTGCATTGGCAACAGGTTTTAAAACCAACAACGGTTCGATCTGCATCGGACCGAATGGGATCGACTCCCTGGAGAGCTATACCTATAAAGCGAAAAGGAAAGGATTCAGGATCGGTATTGTGACCAGCGTATCCATCGATCACGCCACTCCGGCCTCGTTTTATGCCAAAGCAAGCGGCAGGAGTTCATACAATAACATCGCCATGCAATTGCCGAAAACGGGTTTTGATTATTTTGCAGGCGGAACATTTCTGGAACCTGCCGGAGAAAGCGGCAATGCATTTCAGGCGCTAAAAAACTATGGATACAGATTGATCACCAGTCCTGACAGCCTTAAATATGTACCCGGAATGGGGCCAAAAGTCTGTGTTTTGGATCCGCAAAAGGAGCTGTTTTATGGAATTGACCGGGAAGCAGGACGATTTACATTGGCTCAACTGACCAAAACGGGCATTGAAGCACTTTACAATCCAAAAGGATTTTTTATGATGGTGGAAGGCGGAAAGATCGACTGGACTTCTCATGCCAATGATCCGGCGTCAACGGTTTATGAGACCATCGAATTTGAAAAAGCCGTTAGGGAAGCACTTGATTTTTATCAAAAGCATCCTGAGGAAACACTCATCATCGTTTCCGCTGACCATGAGACTGGTGGAATGGCTCTGGGTTCAACGCTGACCGGTTATGCTGCCAACCTAAAATTATTACACCAACAACCTATGTCCAATGTCTCTTTTGAAAAAGTGGTTGCCGGTGAATTTGAAGGCAGGAAAGTGAATATGGAAAATGCCATGTCTCTGTTGGAGAAATACTATCATGTTGGCATGGATGACGGCATCGCATTCAATGGTTATGACAGCTTGCGTCTTCAGAGAGCCTGTGAATACATCAATTTTCCTGAGAAATATCCGGATCGCAGGGAAACCATGAAGCTGTTCAATTCCAATAAAAACGCTGCAAAATTTGCGGTTAAAGACAGGTTGCCTGCCATCATTCACACGATGAATGTGATCCTGTCGGAAAAAGCCGGAATAGGGTGGACGACACATTCCCATTCTGGTGTGCCTGTGCCGGTTTATGCCAAAGGTGCAGGAAGTGCGGGATTCAATGGTTTCTACGACAATACGGATCTGGCAAAGAAGATCGCTGGATTGTTTGAATAGGGCTTGTTGCTTATATTTGAGGTCAATTTGCAGATCTTTCCTCGTGATCAGGAATGCTCATTTTTTAACCACAAGGGACACCAGGTTACACAAAGAAGATAGACAATGATTTTGAGGAAAAAGAATCAATCATTGCTTTAAAAAACAAAAAGTATGGTTGAGCAGATATGTTCAGTCAACCGGTCTTCAGAAAAAAGAAACAAAAGAACAATTTCTGTGAACTGTGAGCATATTTGAACAACTCGAACCAAGAAACAATTCAAACAGCCTTCCTGTTTTACATAAAAAAGATCCCCACACCCATAACTGCCACTATGGAACCCGCAACTTCCATCCAGCTGACTTTTTCTTTCAGCAAAATGATGGCCGGAGGAATGATCAGCACCGGGACAATGGCCATGATGGTGGAAGCTATGCCAACGGTCGTGTATTTGACCGACAGCAGTGAAAGATAGACTCCGATGAAAGGCCCGAAAGTGGAGCCCATCAGGATAAAAATCAGGGTTTTCCTGCTTGAAAATGCTTTTTTGAACATGATGAGTTTGCCAGCGAACAAAATAAATATACCAAATGCTATGCTGGCAGCGATGATCCTGATCTGGGTTGCGCCGAATACCGGGTAACCCGACATGCCGTATTTGCTGATGACCAGTCCGCCTCCCTGTCCGATGGCCCCGAGAAATGCGTAAAAAATACCCCTGGGAGAGTACTTGATTTTCATTCTGCGGTTTTTTGCAGCCGCAGGATCGTTATCTCTTTTGTCCACGACAACCATGATGATGCCTGTAAGCGTAACTGTCATGGCAAGCAGGGCCTGTCCTGACATGGTCTCTCCGAGTGCCATCCAGCTGAAAAACGCCGCGATAGGAGGGCTGAGTGACATGATCAGCATGGAAATCCGTGCGCTGACATATTCGTAGGATTTGAACAGGAAAAAATCCCCGAAAATAAAACCTACCAAACCGGACAGGCTCATCCAGATCCACACTTTGCGAGGTGCGTCAAGAGGCAGGAAATAACCGTTGATGATCAGTGAAACCACAGCATAAATGATCAGGGCGATGAACATCCGAAGGATATTGACCTGCAAGGATCCGGCTCTGCCCGTTGCCCGCTGGAAGGATAAGGCGCTGACAGTCCAGCACATGGCTGTGGCCAATGCCACGATTTCTCCTGTATGGCTTTGAAACATGAGATCCATTTTGGTGCAAATGTAGGTTTTTGGATGAAAATTGCTAGAAAGATTTTTCTTTTGTCGTGACAGGAATACGGCTTTCCATTGTACCAAAATCAAAAAACCTCCCTGTTGTGTGACATACGCTTTGAAAACATGCCTCTACCGTCAGCTCGCATCATAACGCGACCGTTAGCCCAATCACAGCATATCCAGCGACCAACAAAAAAAGCCAAATAAATTGTATTTCACCAAAGCATCCTGATCACTATAATACATCCAATGTTCACAAAACAACAGTTTTCCTGCCGACATAGCCATAGAAAACTGTATATTTGTCACTGTTAAGGGCATATGTGATGCGCCCCGACATTAGACAGTACACCCCGACGATATATTATATACGATAAAACAAAAAAAACCAGAATATGACCTACGATCCAACAAAACACCACCGCCGCAGTATCCGCCTCAAGGGATACGATTATTCCCGGGCAGGTTTATATTTTATTACCATTTGCACACAAAACCGCACATTTTTGTTCGGATAAATTAAAAATGGCCAAATGATCTTAAACCAATATGGACAAATTGCAACCAACGAATGGATGAAAACAACCGAAATACGTAACAATGTTGAATTGGGTGAATTTATCATCATGCCGAACCACATTCATGGCATCATCCGGTTATTGGGCAGGGGCGAATTGCATTCGCCCTTATTATCGGGCGAATGCAATTCGCCCGATAATAATAGGGGCGTATACGATACATCCCAAAATAAAATGGGCGAATTGCATTCGCCCCAACGGTCGCCCGATAATAATAGGGGCAAATTCCATTCGCCCCAACAGACCATAGGGGCAATCGTTCGCGGTTATAAATCGGCGGTAACAAGGCAAATCGGATTATTGGGATTTAAGGAAAAATTATGGCAACGCAATTATTACGAGCACATCATCCGGAATGAACGGGCGTATTTCAAAATTTCGGCATATATCAGAAACAACCCCGCAAATTGGGATAAAAAACCATTAAATAAACGATGACCTTATCAAAATATAAAGAGCCATACCTCACCAAGCATTAAGCAATTATTTGAGACATTAAAAGAATTAAATTTTGCCGGGATCAGCGATTGCAAGCTTCAGCCAACAAAGCTTTCGGATTGGTCAGCGGCTGGCATGATCGGAACGACCAGAAATACGTAACTTGTTTTTTACCAGTTGCTTAACATGAATTTTTTTTTCGAAAAACCTGCAGAACATTTCATTTTATTGAAATTTTTTAGTATAATTTTGTAGATAGGTCCTTATTTATTAACCAAATAAAAAGTATCATGGCAAAAATTCCTGTTTTTCTTTTTTTGGCGCTGTTGGTACTCACAGAGTATTTGGATGCGCAAAATGCAATTGTGCCGGTTGGCACTGATGTTGAAAGTCAAGCCGGTAAGATAAGCTACACTGTCGGGCAAATTGCCTACCATCAATTTACCAGTCAGGCAGGATCAGTAAATGAAGGTGTTCAGCAGGTATTTAAAGATTCCATTGTGAATGTCTTTGAAGTTGAACCAGGCGCAAGCCATTCATTCACTATTTATCCGAACCCATTTGACGGCCTGCTCACGATCTGTAAGAGTTCCGCTCCCAACATGCTGTACACCTACATGCTGTTCAGTCCTGAAATGAAGCTGGTCAATACAGGAACCCTTGTGGATGAACACACCTGTTTAACAACCGAAAGAATTTTACCCGGAGTCTATTACCTGGTCATACTGAAGGATGGCATGATCTGTACCAGAGCTAAAATCGTCAAAATAAGATGACCTGGATGAAGTAAAACAGAAAAACTGAATTATGAAATACCCATTAAACAAATTGCTGCGTCGCGCAATTGTCTCCGCAATTTTTTTGCTTGCCGGCAATTGCTTGTTTGCCCAGTCACCCTTTGGATTCAGCTACCAGGCTGTATTGAGAAATGCCGGTAATGAACTCATGCAAAACCGCCAGGTCACCATCAAAGTGACCATACTACAGGTGACAGACCAGGAGTCTGTTGTTTATGAAGAGATGCATTACGCTGCAACAAATGTCAACGGATTGGTGAGTCTCGTTATCGGATCCGGCATTGTGCTTTCAGGCAATCTGGAGCAGGTCGACTGGACTAACGGCAGGTTTTTCCTCAAAACCGAAACAGACCCGACCGGTGGAAATAATTTTTCCATCACAGGAATAACACAGTTGCTCAGTGTCCCCTTTGCACTGCACGCCAAAACAGCTGACGCCCTGACCAATCCTCAGAGTGAATCAGATCCGCTGTTTTCGGGAAGTCCGGCATCCAATATCGGCATGCAGGACCTGGACAACTGGAATAAGGCATTCAACTGGGGTGACCATCAGCAGGAAGGATATATCAAAATGGAATCACAATCACTGGCAGACGTATTGAAAATCGGGAATGATGGTGATCAAATGGTGATCAGAAACCTCGCTGACCCGGTTGACCTGCAGGATGCTGCAACCAAAAATTACGTGGACAGTCTGAGGATGATCTTTTATGAGTTGGCCTATTACACCGGAACGCTGGAAAACAAGGTCATCCACATGGACAAGCGACTGTCCGATATTGAAAAAATCTTATTGAGTGCCGGGCTCTATAAGGTTTTTGACGGGGACGGAAATGAGTACAATGTGATCCGGATCGGAGACATGTTCTGGACAGCAGAAAATTTAAGGACAACAAAATACATCAATGGAATGGATATTCCGCTGGTAACGGATGCAAATGCCTGGAGTAACCTGGATTATGAAGCCTATTGCTGGTACAATAATGATTTCATCAACAATCCGGCAACGTATGGTGCTTTATACAACTGGTATGCGGTTGACCGTGGCAGATTATGTCCTGATGGCTGGCATGTGGCAACGGCTGATGACTGGAATTTGTTGGTACAGTATGCAGGCGGGTACCTTGTTGCCGGAGGCAATCTGAAAGAGACCGGTTTTGATCACTGGGACATTCCGAATTTTGGTGCAACCGATCTGTACGGATTTAAGGCATTGCCTGGCGGTCAAAGAGATAAATATGGAAATTTTGGGGAAATGGGCAGGTTTGGTTACTGGTGGAGTCCTCAATACCAAATTGTAACGGATATGGACACGTATTATTCCATTGGGTTCAATTCATCGGAAGTGCTGAGCATTCAGGAAGACCTCAGGACGGGCTATTCCGTGAGGTGTGTGCGGGATTGACCCGTGTGAGTTCTGGCTGCCCGATTAAAATCACCTTCAGGGCTTAAAACATGTTCAGGAAGAGTTCCCGGATGATATGTATTTTTGCTGAATGTCACCAGGACAAAAGTGAAACCAGTTATTTAACTTCTACAAAAACTGAAGATTGTGTCGCATGGGAGATTGGTGGACCGGGAGTATTAAGAAAACCGCAGGGAATAACGTTGACTGTTGACTTATATTTTGAATAGTCGTAATTTTGAGCTCAATATTTCAAAGATCATATTTAACAGATAAAAGTGTAAATACCATTTTTTCATGGCATAGGAAGCGAGGCAGGCAGGTGGGTAAAATCTGAATATTCATCATCTTTAAGGATGAACCAACATATTTTTAATTATTCAGAAATAAAATGATATTCTGTCATGAAAAACTTATGCCATTTATTTTTTCTCCTTTTTGCCCTCTTTTTAATGTTTCCAGATATCCATGCCCAGGTAGGCATCAACACGGATGGATCCTCACCTGACGGAAGTGCAATGCTGGATGTGAAGAGCACAACCAAAGGCCTGCTGATTCCCAGGATGACATCCATACAGAAAAACCTGATATCTTCCCCTGCCCATGGATTACTGGTATTCGACAGCGATACCAGGTCATTCTGGTTTTACGATGCAAACACTTCCAACTGGATTGAACTCAAACCTGATGAAACGATGACAGCCGGACCCGGTATTTCCATTGCCGGGGCAGTGATCTCCAATACCGGGGATATCAATCCGACGGACGACATCACTACAGGCACCTCAGCCGGCGGAGACCTGAGCGGGACTTTTTCGAATCTGCAGATCGCATCAAATGCAGTGAGCTCTTCAGAGATCTCCGACGGAACGGTTACCACCGATGACATCACAAATAATACGATTATCAATGCAGATATAGCTGATGATGCCATCGGAACCTCTGAAATAATAGATAACTCAATCACCAACGCAAAAATGGGGGATAATGCCATCGGGAATGCAGAAATGCTCGACAATGCCATTGGTAGTAATGAGATCATCAATAACAGTATCACCGTTTCAGACCTGAGTTTTACCGGCGCAGCAACCGACAGGGTGCTCACAGCAACCGGTGCTTCTACTGCCACCTGGCAGGTTCCTGCTGTACAAACAAAATTGGCAGATGCAGATAATGATACAAAAATTCAGGTAGAAAAGTCTTCCGATGAAGATATCATAAGGATGGATCTCGGAGGAAATGAAAACCTCGTCCTTACTCTGGGAAGAACAGAACTTAAACAAACCAGTTATAACACGAAAATTGGTCAGCTTTATAATCCGGTGTTTCTGGTTAGCGGAACCGGAGCAGGAAATACTTCCTTGGGCGTGAATTCTTTATATTCAAATACTACCGGGGATGCAAATGTAGCAATAGGAATTTGGGCTATGAATGACAATACCACCGGTTATGACAATACGGCCATTGGCAGATCTTCGCTTTTTTACAATAAGGCTAATTCCAGAAGCACTGCGATCGGGGTATATTCAATGCTGTATGCTGATGACAGGACTTCAGGAAGGTCAACATACAACACTGCCATAGGTTATGAATCACTGAAAGGAAGTGGTACTCCCGGGAACAATACCGGACAATACAATACAACAGTGGGTGACCAATCAATGTATTCAAATACTTCAGGCGCCTATAACAATGCTTTGGGAGCTGCAGCACTTTATTCCAACACTACAGGCAATTATAATTCATCCATCGGCCGAGGCAGCCTGTATTATAATACCACTGGAAATGACAACACTGCCGATGGCTACAGGGCACTTTATAATAATATAAACGGTAGTGGCAATGCAGCCCTTGGTAAAGAAGCTCTTTACAGCAACACCTCGGGGAATGAGAACACGGTTGCCGGTAAACAAGCACTATATTTCAACAAAGCAAACAACAGAAGTACAGCCATAGGGTATAAGGCTTTGTACTATGCAAACGATACAGACACGGGCACAGATACCTATAATACCGCTATTGGCGCAGAAGCGCTCAGGGGAAGCATTTCGCCTTCAAATAATACCGGAACGTTAAATACGGCAATTGGCGCAACAGCAATGTTCTCAAATTCAAATGGAAATTCCAATACTGCATCCGGTGCACAAGCCCTGTACACCAATAGTACAGGAAGCTTCAATACGGCAAATGGTACTTCCTCCCTGTATTCCAACACAACAGGGAATTTCAACTTTGCAGGTGGTTTTAACGCCTTGAATCTAAATACAACAGGAAGTAATAACACTGCAACCGGTTATCAGGCCCTTTATAACAACCGCGGAAACAGCAGAAGTACTGCTGTGGGTTATCAGGCAATGATGAACGCTGACAACAGGGTCAGCGGCCGGTCAACCTACAATACAGCCCTTGGATATGAAGCAATGAAGGGCAGCGATAATCCTGCAAATAACACAGGACAGTATAACACTGCTTTGGGAGATGGCGCCATGGCATCAAATACTTCAGGAGGTTTTAATACAGCCAGCGGAGTCAATGCGCTTGGTTTGAATAAAACAGGTGGTGGCAACACAGCCTTGGGTTCTTCAGCAATGTACAATAACAAAGCTAAAAATTACAACACAGCTGTAGGTTTTCAGGCATTGATTTATGCGGATAGCACTTCTTTCGAAGTAAGCACATATAATACAGCAGTTGGTGCGTATGCATTAAGAGGCGCATTTCCAATGGTAAACAATACCGGTTACTACAACACAGCCATAGGAGCAATGACGTTGAACGGCAATTCGACCGGCACTAACAATGTATCAGCAGGTTATAAGGCAATGTATACAAACACAACAGGGAGTTATAATATTGGCATTGGTAGTCTTTCATTGGAAAAAAATACAACAGGGAGTAGTAATGTTGCAGTAGGGGACAATTCTTTGAATGCCAACACTTCGGGAGAAAATAACGTGGCAGTAGGTGCATTAGCCCTCAGTAAAAACACTGACGGTCATGATAATTTAGCTGTTGGTAATCAGGCATTAAGGGAAAACATCGGAGGAAGTTATAATGTTGCAGTTGGAGGAATGTTCTCAAATACAACAGGAAGCAATAATACCGGGGTGCATGGACTAAATTCAAACACTACAGGGAATGATAACACGGCTGTGGGTTATGCCGCATTGGCCACCAACCAGGGCAACAGCCGCAGCACTGCGGTGGGTTACCATGCAATGTATTATGCCAATAGCGCCAGCCCAGGCACTTCCACCAATAATACTGCTGTCGGCGCCGAAGCGCTCAGGGGTAGCATCACCCCTTCCTCCAATACCGGAAAATACAATACTGCAATCGGTGATCAGTCAATGTTATCAAATACATCCGGAGATTTTAACACTGCTGAAGGTTATCAGTCGCTCTATTCCAATTCAACCGGCGTGTCCAATACGGCCATCGGATACAATTCTCTTTATTACAACACAGATGGAGATCATAACACCGCTGCAGGAATTAATGCATTGTATTCCAACACTACAGGGAATTATAACACTGCTATGGGACGAGCATCCCTATATAGTAATAAGGCCAATAGCAGAAGTACAGCGATCGGTTATCAGGCTATGTATTACGCCCACAATACCACTAACGGAGATTCTACCTATAATACTGCAGTTGGTGCCGAAGCACTGAAAGGCAGTAGCCCGGCATCTTCCAATACCGGAAAATACAATACCGCGCTAGGTGATCAGGCCATGTATTCCAATTCCTCAGGAAATTACAACACCGCTGCCGGATACAGAGCTTGCTATTCAAATAGTACAGGCGATTTTAATACTGCCTATGGCCATCAGTCACTTTTTTCCAACACTTCAGGTTCAGGGAACTCCGCCAATGGCGTTAATGCCCTTTATAACAATGAAGATGGAGATGATAACACAGCAATAGGTATAAATACACTGTATACCAATACGTCGGGATCCAACAATACAGCTACAGGAAGATCTGCGCTGTATTTAAATTCGTCGGGATATAGTAATTCTGCATTTGGATATTATAGTTTATTTAACAACAGTTCAGGAAATAATAATACTGCCGTCGGAGACTCTTCATTATATTTCAATTCTACTGGAAAGCAAAATACTGCTGTTGGAGCAAATTCTTTGGTAAATAATACTTCGAGCAGCTACAATACTGCCCTGGGTTACCTCACAGGCCCGAATGTGACAGGATGGCACAATACAACCTGTCTGGGTATTAATGCAACGGCTACAGCAGAGAATATGGTAAGGGTGGGAAATGTTTATGTCAACTCAATCGGAGGACAGGTGGGATGGACAACCCTGAGCGATGGCAGATTTAAGGGCGAAATTCAGGAAAATGTTCCTGGACTCAACTTTATTTCAAGACTTCGTCCGGTTACATTCCGTATAAACAGGAACGCGATCAATGACTTTACAGGTCTTACTGAAAGAAAAAATGAACTGGCAGCCAAAGGTGAAGAACAACTTTCAGGATATCCCTTCAGCGAGATCACAACCGGTTTTATCGCACAGGAAGTTGAACAGGCTGCAAATGAAATTAATTTTAGTTTCAGCGGTATCGATAAACCAAAAAATGAAAATGATATGTACGGTCTGCGATATGCTGAATTTGTTGTGCCATTGGTCAAAGCTGTACAGGAACAACAGGTTATGATCGATGATCAAAAATCACAGATCATTGATCTTCAGCAACAGGTCGATCTGCTGTTGCAACGGATCGAAGCGCTGGAAAGCAAGTGAGGTTTAATCAAGTCTGATTTTTTAATTTGATCGTTTCATCAGCAGCGACAATAAAATAACGTGTTCAGGAGCAGGCCGCCCTGGATAGATTTTTTATTGTTTTGGATAATTGAACAGGTGACAATGAAATAAAAACCCGTCCTGCCAAAGCGGTAGAGAGTATAAAATATTCTGTGTTTACACAAAATATTTTATACTCTCTCAATGGAGAAATATAATTATTACTTCCTACACTTCGACAAACTTCTGTTCATCATGATTTCAATTGCCATAGTCCTTTTAAAATAAAGATGACTAATGTCAATTATTTATTCCCCTTAGCCCGGTTATGCGTCCTGCACAACATCTGGCAGTTATGCGGCTCGGAAGTGCCGCCTTTGCTCCAGGTAGTGACATGATCTGCATCCATCTCTGCCAGCGACCAGATCTTGTTTTTATTGGCATCGTGCCCGATTGCACAGAGCGGATAATTGGATATACCGGAAACTTTAGCTGATGCAGCTTGTGTGTAGTAAACTGACTTTTTCGTATCGCCATCGAATCTAAACGTATCAAATCGTATCGCTTTGTGCTTGCAGATTCAAATCAGAATTAGTGATATAATTATTAAAAAGTTAAGCGAAAATCACCCAAAATCTGCGGGAAATTCTCATCACACCCTAGTCTATTTTCAAATTTTCAAATCTTGAGTCTGCTCCGAAAAGTCCAATTTGTTGGTTTTCAATCGTTTTTTGCCCCAACCCCTAAAGGGAAACGATTGAAAATCAACAAATTAAAAGTCCCCTTTAAAGGGGATTTAGGGGGTAAAGACTTTTCGGAGAAGACTCAATGTTGAATTTGACGAGATTATTTTTACATTAGTTTTTTATTTAATTTGTACAGTATTAATTATGATAGTATTGTATAGAATTATTTTTTTATTTTATAGACCCCAATAATTTTTTAATTTATGCATGTAGAAATCGTGCAGATATTTGAGGCAATTTAAGGAAAAGAATAATCCCAAAATTTATTTAAATTTTTTTTGAAGCAGGTCATGTATTTTCTTTTATGGACAAATAATTTTTTGTTCTGAATTTATTATTCAATTAAAAACTGACCTGATGAAAAACCTCTCCGTTAAAGCGAGTTTCCAAAGCTTTGTTAGCACCCTTTTATTGATTTTCGGCCTTATTTTTGGTTTGGCTCAACAAGATCTGAATGCGCAAACCATGTCAGGTGTCAATCCTGCCTTTTACAATGAGGGTTCGGCTCCTGTAGTACTATATCCGGGATTTACATTTACCGGTGGAAGTAATTATGGCGGCGGGTATATGTTGTTTGACATTGCCAATGGAGATGCACAGGACCAGCTTTCCATTTTTAACGATCCCAATCCTAATGCACTGAATGCCATTTCGGTGGTCGGTTCCGGGGTATATTTAGGCAATGGCACGGGAACCGATATCATTGGTTCGATCGATCCTGTGCTGAATGGTCAAAACGGACAGGATCTCAGGATCAATTTCACATCCAATTTTCAGAATGCAGGCTTCGAAAGCGGTCTGGCTGGTTGGACTGTTGTGAATCAAAATGTTAACCTCGGAGTTACCAATATTGGGGGGTTTATTACACCCGAAACAGGTACCTATCCGGTCAATGCAGGAAACGATGACGTTCCGGGTTCTATGACCTACGGCAGCGGGGTTACCACTGCACAGGCTTCACAAGGCAGTTACTCTCTTCAAATTTGGAATGATGGTGTTTCTGGGCCATGCGATGTGGTTCACGGAGGTTATGCCATGAGCAACCCTTTTCAGGCCAATGGTGGGGATATACTTTATTTCGACTGGAGGGCTATCGGTGGTGGAGATGCTTATGATGTTTTTGGTTACCTGTTGAATACCACTACTGGAGCAACAACCATAACTCTTGATCAAACAGGCGGTTTTACTACTCCCTGGACTACCGGAAGCGTTACTGTTCCAAGTAACGGTACTTATCGATTTGTTTTTGTTTCAGGAACTTATGACGCATCTTGTGGAACAGTACTTGGCGCATCTTTATATATCGATAATTTTATTGTTGCCAATAGCCTGGTCAATCCTTCCATCATTCAAATTCTTGGCCAGCATATAACCTATGCCAATACATGCGGTACATCTGATGCAACCAGAAATATCACAGTCAGTGTAGTCAATGCTTCCAGTGTTACTACTTCTGCAAACTCTACAATTGCGTTAGCGACCTTTGAACCAGTTATCAGTTGTCCCTCAAATATTAACGTGAACAGTCCGGCAGGTCAGTGCAGTGCTGCTTGTTACTTTTAGTGCAACGGCCACTGACAACTGTCTGTCAGGGATAGCATATAGCTTGCCATCGGGTAGTACTTTCCCTGTTGGTATGACCACGGTCACTGCAACTGCTACAGATACGTATGGTAATCTGGATGTTTGCACGTTTAATGTCACTGTACAGGATGTAACCCCACCGGTGATAAATTGTCCGACGGGTTATACCGTCGATGTGTTTACCAACGACTGTGTGACCAGTGTATTCTGGGCTGTTCCAACAGCCACGGATAACTGCGGATTTGTCACAATTACCCAAACCAGCGGTATTGCGCAGGGAAGCATCCAGGCTCCCGGTGTATATCCGGTAACTTATGTGGCATCAGACGGTGCTACACCACCGAATACTTCGGCCCCCTGTTCGTTCAATATCAATGTGATCGATACGGAAAATCCGGTGATCATCAATTGCCCCTACAACGATCAGGAGATTTCGGTCGATGCAAATTGCCAGGCAGCATTGCCCAATTATGCTGCCACCATGCAGGCATCTGATAACTGCGGATACACATGGTCTCAAACTCCTGCTGCCGGTACATTATACAATGCCGGTGCTGTAGTTGCTGTCACAGTAACTGCAACAGATGCAGCGGGCAACTTAAGTACCTGTAGTTTTAATGTGAACGTGATTGATGAAATTGATCCGGTCCTTGCATGTCCTGGAGATATAGCGGATACAAACGATCCCGGGGTATGTGGAGCTGTGGTCACTTATAATTTACCTGTGATTACGGATAACTGCATAACCTGCACGGCACCTACATCATTGCCTAATTTCACATTTGTCGGAGTATTGTTGGGTCATACTTATTTCAGGTCCAATTATACCGATACATGGACCAATGCACAGGCATATGCAGTATCTCAGGGTGCACATTTGGCTACCATTACCAGTGCTGCCGAGAATACACTGGTAGTAGGCAATGGAGCCCGCGCCTGGATAGGACTTACTGATCAGGTAACTGAAGGAGTCTGGCAATGGGTGACAGGAGAACCTTTGGTTTATACTGCCTGGGCTCCGGGAGAACCTAATAATTCAGGTAATGAAGATTATGCCATTACAAACTGGAGTGCTCCAGGTAATTGGAATGATCTTCCAAATCAGTCACATCCTTTCATTATTGAATTTGATTGTGCTGCAGCGGTTCCTACCCAAACAGCGGGATTGCCTTCCGGTTTGACATTCCCGGTTGGAACAACCACCAATACCTTTACCTATACGGATTTGGGAGGAAACACAGCTGAATGCAGCTTTGATGTAATAATAACAGATTCTGAATTGCCGGTGATCAGTTGTGCCGGGTTGAGTGCTACAAGGACTACATCAGCCGGGGGAACGGGAGAATGCTATGGCGAGTATGCCTGGTCACATCCTGTTCCAACTGATAATTGCGGAATCGCACAATATCACTTCACTTATACCAATCCGGATGGAACCATTGATGGTCCTTTTGATGCTATTCAGATAGCCAACGGAACAATGCAGGCAGCTGCCAATCATAATTTTGCGATCGGACTTACAACAGTTACATATTTTGTGGAAGATATTCATGGCAATACCAACACATGTTCATTCACTGTCACTGTTACCGATAATGAAGTACCGGTGTTTGAAAATTGTCCACCGGCCGGATATACAGTCGATGTATTTACCAATGATTGTATTACGGATATTATGTGGAATATCCCTACGGCGACAGATAATTGCAACGTAACAGTTACACAAACAGGTGGAGTTCCTTACGGTAGTCAGCAGGCACCCGGCACATATACTATTGTTTATACAGCATCTGACAATGCTATTCCGGTTAATACTGCAACATGCAGCTTTACCATTGAAATTTCGGATACTGAAAATCCTATCATCCAGAATTGTCCATATAACAATCAGGAGATCTTTGTTGATGCCGATTGCGAAGCATTATTACCTGACTATACCACGACCATCAATGCATTTGATAATTGTGGTACATATACTACTACTCAGTTTCCTTTGCCCGGAGCCGGACCTTATGCAGCCGGGGATGTTGTTCCGGTAACCATTACGGTCACGGACGGAAATGGTAATTCGAGCACCTGTGCTTTCGATGTGGTTGTATTGGATGATATTGATCCGGTGATCACTTGTCCGGCTGATATTACACAAAATAATGATCCGGGCTTATGTGGCGCTGTGGTGACATTTGCAGATCCGGTCATTTCAGATAATTGTCCTTTAAGTGGAGGCGGAGCGCCGATTATTGAGACATTTGGATTTACTAATGGAGTCCAAACATTCACAGTGCCACCAGGAGTTACAGAAATTACGATAAATGCGCTTGGTGCACAAGGAGGAGGATTAAATGGTGGCGGAGGACTTGGAGCTCAGATCGTTGGTACATTTAATGTCACTCCTGGAGATATACTGGAAGTGATTGTAGGAGAAATGGGTCAATTACAAGTGGGTGGATCTAATCTCAATAGTTCAGGTGGTGGCGGAGGATCTTTCGTTTATAATCAATCTGGACCAACATTACTGGTAGCTGCCGGTGGTGGGGGTGGAAAGTGTAATTATAACAATACACTGCATCCAGAAGCAGATGGACAATCTGGACTTAATGGTGGAAATCCTAGTATAACAGGAGGTTTTACACCTGGAACACCTGGTGTTGGAGGCAATGGTGGTACTAGTGGTATCGTACTAGGAAGACCTTCAAGTGGCGGCGGAACGGGGTGGCTTACCTCAGGAACAACTGCTCCTTTTGCAGGAAGTGGATACCCGACATGGTCAGGTGGGCAAGGGCAGAGTGCTGGTGGTGGTGGTGGAACTGGCGGTCGTGGCGGATTTGGCGGCGGCGGCGGCGGTGGAAATGACTTCGGCGGCGGCGGCGGCGGTGGAGGTTATTCCGGCGGTGGAGGAGGAGATGATCCAGAGCATGGTGGTGGTGGAGGCTCCTTTAATGGAGGTTTAAGCCAGACAAATTCAAGTGGTATTAATATGGGTGATGGATTGGTAACCATTACGTATAGTTTAGGTGCTAGTATTGTACAGGTTGCAGGACTGAGTAATGGTTCTATTTTCCCCGTGGGAACGACCACAAATACTTTTGTATTAACAGATAATTTTGGAAATTCAGATATTTGTAGTTTTGATGTCACAGTCACAGATACAGAAATACCGGTAGTTGACTGTTCTGGTTTATCAACTACTATTACAACAAGTGCTGGTGGAACTGGTGATTGCGAAGGTCAATACACCTGGACTATACCTACTCCAAGTGATAATTGTGGTGTCAACAATTATAAAGTAACTTATACAAATCCAGATGGATCCATTGATGGTCCTTATGAAGCATACATCTATTCACCTGGGAATCCATCTAATGGAACATCTGTAGCTACAAGGAATTTTGATTTAGGAGTTACGACTGTAACATATTACGCAGAAGACGCTGCAGGAAATACAAGTTCATGTTACTTTACGGTTACTGTTACAGATAACGAAGCACCCGGGTTTGTAAATTGTCCTGCAGGTCAGACGTTCACAATAGGTGCTGATGCGAATTGTGAAACAGGCGTGATATGGAGTATTCCGGTAGCATCGGATAATTGCGGAGTGATCAGTGTGCAAGAGACATCAGCGGGAGGTTCTTATTTTGGTGATGAATTGAGTCCGGGTACATACAATATACAATATACAGCCAGTGACGGAGCATTGCCTCCGAATACTGCGACATGCAATTTTACTATTGAAGTAGTTGATGATAATGATCCATACCTGGTTTGTCAGACGGACAGGACATTTGATACGGAAACCGGAGTATGCAACTGGGTATCTGCAATAAATGAATTGAACCCATTGCTGGTGCGGGATAATTGTCCTGGTGATGTACTTGAATACGCAATCGCTTTTGCAGATGGAACAAATACCAGTGGTTTGGGAAATGTACCAGGAGGCACAGTATTTCCTATTGGTTTGAATACTATCTCATATACACTTACAGATGCTTCGAATAATGAAGTAATTTGCAGTTTTACGGTAACGGTGGAAGACAATCAAATCCCTGTTATCTTGGTTGCTCCTCCATCTCCTGTTGGGATCAGCCAGCTCGGACGTACATCTGTTTACTCCAATGTAAATGTGAATGGAACAGGTGACAACATTGCTTATGTCGCTCCGGGTTCAACATTTACCCTAAGTTTTAACAGAACGACAACGCGTGACCCAGATTGCGGAGGATGCTGTGGTTGTATTACTCAACACTATATTGGTGTTGCGGGAGGTGGTACAAATTGTCTGTTCAGCTCAACGGGCAACTCTTCTGGCGCTTTTTCAGGAAGCTTTACAGCTCCTGTACTTCCGGGAGTATATTATATTACACAAACAGCCACTTGGTGGTTCTCATGCAATCAATTTGGCAACCCGGTCGCAAACAATGACCCTGCACTTGCAATTGGAGTCGTTATTGTTGGTGATGGAAGCGGAACTGAGTGCAGGGACGACATTACCGTAAATAATGACGTCGACGAGTGTGGAGCAGTAGTAGATTATGGAGTTTTCGAAGTATTGGATAACTGTCCAGGCGCTACCCTGGTACAAACAGAGGGCTTTCCAAACGGAGCACTTTTCCCGGTAGGTACTACTGTCAATACTTTTGTGGTGGTTGATGCAGCAGGGAATTCGAACACCTGTTCCTTCTCAGTAACTGTAAATGACAACACAGCACCAACAATAACATGTCCTCCGGGCTCACCTTTTGTAGTGGATAATACGGCAGGACTCTGTGGGTACACAGCGGGTGCTGAATTTGATGCCACTGCGAACGACAATTGTGCCGTAGTGAGCTTAACGCATAACTTCGGTGCATGGGGGAATCCGAATAGCCTGAATGGAGCTTTCTTCCCTGTTGGAGTTACCACGGTAGTTTGGACTGCGTTGGATGAAGCAGGAAATAGTACTGCATGCAGCATTGAAATCGAAGTAGAGGACATTGAAGCACCCGAGTTTGTAACTTGCCCTCCTGATGGATATGATGTGGATGTGTTTACAAATGATTGTGTTACGAATATATATTGGGTAATACCAACTGCTACGGATAACTGTAGTGTGACGGTTGTACAAACCGAAGGTCCGGCTTATGGATCAACTGTAGGACCTGGCTCATATTATATAGAATATGTGGCTACGGACGGAGCAGGATTGACAGATACCTGTTCCTTCACGATCAATGTGATTGACACCGAAAATCCGGTAATCATCAATTGTCCCTACAACGATCAGGAGATCTTTGTGGATGCAGATTGTGAAGCAGTTTTGCCAGATTATGCAGCGACTTTACAGGCTACGGATAACTGCGGATACACTTGGTCGCAGACACCGCTTCCGGGAACTATCTTTACAGCTGGAGATGTTGTGGTGGTCACGGTAACTGCGACAGACGATGCCGGCAATTCAACTGATTGTACATTCAATGTAAATGTGTTAGATGATATAGATCCGGTGATCACCTGTCCTGAAAATTTATCGGTAAATAATGATCCGGGAGTTTGTGGAGCAGTAGTGGAATATGAAGTTTTATTTGCAGATAATTGTACATTAACGAATATAGGAGGAATTCTAAATGTTTTATATGTTGCCAATTATGATAATATTGAACCGGCAAATGTATTGGCATCAGATGGGCACAATGTTACCACAGTATTAAATGAAGTTGCTAATGGTTTTCCTGCATTGTTAGGAGATTTGTCCACCTATGACTTGATTGTTTGGGATGCCAGATGGGCCTGGGATGCTCCAAATGAAGTATTTACGAATTTAGAAACCTGGGTGCAGAACGGAGGAAATATTTTGGTGACCGGATATGATGTGATCTTTGCTCCGGGTATTATTAACTTCCTCGGTGGAACCTCAGGATCAGATTTTGGTGGAAATAATAATTTAACAATCCTGGGACCAGGAAATATTGTGACTACAGGTCTATATAACATTGTTGGAACAAATGCTTATGGTGTAAGTGATTGGGATGCTTTAAATGGTCCTTACGATCCAAATACCACCGAGTTTATGGGCGCTGGTAGATGGACATTAAGATCACTTCCGGGAGGTGGAAATATAGCTTGGTTAACAGGATATTATTATGATGATGGGAAATGGAATAATCCTGGATCAGGGTATTTTGAAGCACTTAAAAACTTTGCATATAATACAACAGGTACAACTGATTTGAACTTGGTCCAGACATCTGGTTTTACTTCCGGTAGTACCTTCCCTGTAGGAACTACTGTAAATACTTTTGTAGTAACCGATGGATTTGGTAATACAGCAGAGTGCAGCTTCGAGATAACCGTTGTTGATACCGAAGATCCTTTTGTGGATTGCGATGGTTTAGAGTTAGTGACTACAACTTCAGCAGATGGTGTAACAGGAGACTGTTCCTATCAATATGCCTGGACACATCCTGAAGCAACAGATAATTGTGGAATTTTGGCATATACGGTCATTTATCAAAATCCAGATGGAACAATAGATGGACCCTTTGATCTGTTCCAAATAACAAAAGCGAGTGTGGGACCTGAAGCCAACAGGCATTTTGAGATTGGAACCACCATTGTAACTTATACGGTTGACGATGTTAATGGAAATTCATATGAATGCAGCTGGACCGTGACGGTTACAGACGATGAGGCACCCGAATTCGTAGTGTGCCCGCCGGCAGGATACGATGTGGATGTATTTACAAATGATTGTGTTACGGATATATTTTGGGTAATTCCTGTAGCGGAAGACAACTGCAGTGTGTCCGTTGTTCAGACACAGGGACCGGCATATGGTTCTTCCGTAGGACCGGGTTCATACTATATAGAATATGTGGCCACGGACGGAGCAGGATTGACAGATACCTGTTCCTTCACGATCAATGTGATTGACACCGAAAATCCGGTTATCATCAATTGTCCGTACAATGATCAGGAGATTTTTGTGGATGCCGATTGTGAAGCAGTTTTGCCAAATTACGCGGCTACATTGCAGGCAACGGATAATTGTAATTACACCTGGTCACAAACACCACTTGCAGGAACTGTATTTACTGCAGGAGATGTTGTGGTGGTTACGGTAACTGCAACGGATGGTGCAGGGAATTCCACGGCATGTACCTTCAATGTAAATGTATTGGATACCATATCACCGACCATTGATTGTCCTGCAGATATATCAGTGGAAAATGATCAGGGAATATGTGGAGCAGTTGTAACTTTTGAAGATCCGATAGTTGATGATAATTGTGGTATCAATGTAACCTCTGGTAGTGAAATATTCATGTATACTGGAGCTATCCAAACCTGGACTGTGCCTGCGGGCGTAACTGAGGTAAATATTACTGCTTTGGGCGCAAGAGGCGGAAATGCAAGTAATCATACCGGAGGGCCAGGTGCCAGCATGAGTGGAGTTTTCAGTGTTACACCCGGCCAGGTTTTAAATATTTTGGTTGGTGGTTCAGGATTAACGAACGGCTGTGGTAGTACTGGTTCAGGAGGAGGCGGAACATTCGTTGAAACAGGAGGAGTACCATTAATTATTGCCGGTGGTGGTGGTGGTGCCACTGTAAATCACTCTGGTGTAGGTGCAGTTATCACAAATGCTGGTACAAGTGATAATGGAGGATATGGCACTGGCGGCATTGGAGGAACAGGTGGAGTTACCTGTGCAACAAACAATTGGGCCAGTGGTGGCGGAGGCGGTGGATTTTCCGGCAACGGAACAAACACCACGAATGGTGGTAATTTTACAGGAGGAGGACAATCCTATCTGAATGGTGGTATTGGAGGTACCCAAAACACGAATGGGGCCAATGGTGGATATGGTGGAGGTGGAGCAGCAGCCTCTTGCACTGTCGGTGGCGGCGGTGGCGGTGGTTACTCGGGAGGTGCAGGTGGATGGCACTCATTTGTAGATGTAGGAGGAAGCTCCTGTATTGCCCCGGGAGTTTATAACAATACCAGATATGGTGGAGGTGGCGGTGGAAGCTACAATAGCGGAACTTCACAGAATAATCTTCCGGCAATTAATCTGGGTAATGGAATGGTAACCATAACTTATGCCAACACCAGTTTAGTTCAGACTTCAGGACTTCCCAGTGGATCGGTATTCCCCGTTGGGTTGACAACGAATACATTTATTGTGACCGATGTTGCAGGCAACACTGCCGAATGTAGTTTTGATGTCATCGTCACGGATACGGAAGATCCATTGATCACATGTCCTTTAAATGCTTCAATAACAACGAGCAATTTGGGTAATACCGGAGATTGTGTGGGGCAATATGAATGGCAAATTCCAGTCCCAACTGATAATTGCGGGGTTATTAACTATACCGTATCTTACACTAATCCGGATGGTACTATTGACGGACCTTATGATGCCGTTGCATATACTCCTGAAAACCCGTCAAACGGGCTTCCAATGGGTAATCGCAATTTTGAGTTAGGAACAACAACTATAACATATTATGTAGAAGATATTCACGGTAATACAAGCTCATGCTCATTCACCGTAACAGTGACAGACGATGAGGCACCCGAATTCGTAGTGTGCCCGCCGGCAGGATACGATGTGGATGTATTTACAAATGATTGTGTTACAGATATATACTGGGTAATACCTGCTGCTACGGATAACTGCAGTGTGACGGTTGTACAAACCGAAGGTCCGGCTTATGGTTCTTCAGTAGGCCCTGGTTCATATTATATAGAATATGTAGCCACGGACGGAGCAGGATTGACAGATACCTGTTCCTTCACGATCAATGTGATCGATACGGAAAATCCGGTGATCATCAATTGTCCGTACAATGATCAGGAGATTTTTGTGGATGATGTCTGCGAAGTATTGCTACCAGATTACACGGCTACCATGCAGGCAACAGATAATTGTGATTATATTTGGTCACAGACCCCAGTTGCAGGAAGTGTTTTTACAGCAGGAGATGTTGTGGTGGTTTCAGTAACTGCCACAGATGATGCTGGAAATTCAACTACATGTACCTTTAATGTAAATGTTTTGGATACAATTTCTCCGGTTATTATTTGTCCTGTTGATATTTCAGTGTCCAATGATCCGGAAATATGTGGAGCAGTTGTTGAGTTTGAAGATCCTATTGCAACAGACAATTGTACTACGATCAGTTCAGTTGCCGCTGATATCATTACCTTTGATTATACCGGGGTAGTTCAGACCTGGACAGTACCAGCCGGAGTTACTTCTATTATGGTCGATGCCTACGGAGCAGGGGGAGGAATATCCTATAATGGCGGTATTCCCGGTTATGGAGGAAGAGTGAATACGACTCTCGCGGTAACTCCGGGAGAAGTGTTGAATATATATGTTGGCGGTGCCGGAACTCCCGGTTTGTTCCAAGGTGGCATTGCAGCCGGAGGCTACAATGGTGGTGGTAATGGAGCCAGACCAATATGCTGCACCGGTGGAGGTGGAGGTGGATCAACAGACATCAGGATTAGTGGCAATGCTCTGGCAAATAGAGTAGTTATTGCCGGCGGCGGTGGAGGTGCCGGTTCTGATGGTGGCCCAACCAATGGCGGATATGGAGGAGATTTGATAGCTGGTACTGCAGCCGAGGGAAATAATCCATCTACTGTTGAAGCAACAGGTGGAACACAACTTGGTGGAGGTATTGGTGGTTCACTTAGTGGTTATCCTCCTCCTAGCGGAAACGGAATGCTTGGCCAGGGAGGTCATGCTGCCGACAATGATGGAGTGAATGGAGGTGGAGGAAGTGGCTATTATGGAGGTGGAGCAGGCACCTGGGCAGGTGGCGGTGGTGGATCCAGCTATACTGACCCGGTTTTGACAAGTGGGACTATCCATACACCAAATGTTCAATCTGGAAATGGACAACTTATCATACAATATAATGTTGCCGGTAATTTGATCCAGGTTCAAGGATTGCCAAGCGGTAGTGTTTTCCCGGTTGGAACCACAACAAATACTTTTATAGCAATTGATGAATTTGGAAATACTGCAACATGTAGTTTTGATGTTACAGTAACAGACGATGAAGATCCTGTTATAGATTGCACGGGACTGGATTTGGTGACGACAACCTCCTCTGATAATATTTTGGGAGATTGTGTTTACCGTTATTCCTGGGCACATCCGATACCAACAGATAATTGTGGTATAGAACAGTATACGATAGTTTATCAAAATCCGGATAACACGATTGATGGACCATATATTGTATATGTGGGTTCAGCATCCAGTTCATCAGTAGTAGATCCGGTGAGGAATTTTGCTGTCGGCACAACTATTGTAACTTACTATGTTGAAGATATTCATGGAAATACAAACTCCTGTTCATTCACTGTGACAGTTACGGATGATGAAGATCCATATTGGAATCCGTTGCCACAGGATCTTACCTTGGAATGTGATGGAACAACTGATCCTTATAACCAGATCCAATTCTGGTTGAATACCAATGGAGGTGGTATTGCTTATGATAATTGTGGTCCGGTGACTTATTCCAATGATTACACTGGATACACTGTGGGATGTAGTCAAAACACTCATACTTCACAGATCACATTTACTGCGACTGACCGTTATGGAAATAGTACTTCCGTTGAAGTCACACTGACTGTGATCGATACCCAGGCACCGATCATTACGACCATGGCGCGAGATACCATCGTTGAATGTGACGGTTTGGGTAATGCAGCTGATCTGGCTTCCTGGCTGGCTAATCATGGAGGAGCAGTCGCCGAAGATGTGTGCAGTGAACCTCTTACATGGAGTTATACATTGATCAGTACAACAGAAACTTGTGGAGGAACATTCACAAGCAGATATGCATTCAGGGCAACAGATGCCTGTGGAAACGTAAGTGTGAATACGGAAGCATTGTTTATCATTGAAGATACAACTGCACCTCAGTTTGATGTACTGCCTCAGGATCTCTTAGTCCAATGTGATGGAGATGGAAATACTGCAGAACTCAATGGTTGGTTGGCTTCATACGCGGGACTCGTCGCATCCGATGTTTGCAACGAAGTTGTGGAAATCCGTTACGACCTTATTCAGGAAACTGATCTGTGCGGTATTACCGGAAGCGGACTTTACAGATTTAGGATATGGGATGCATGCGGGAATATGAATTTTGCCGATGCAACATTCACAATAGTTGACACTATTCCTCCGGCTATTTCCGGTGGAGCAGATATGGTGATGGAAGAATGTGAAGACCCGCCAGCCGGGAATTATCCGGAATTTGATTTCTGGCTGACCACCAATGCAGGTGCAACTGCAGTAGATGTTTGCGGATCATTTGAATGGTCCAATAACTTCCACATCGATAACTGGGTGTTCCAGTGCGGCAATACGAAATATGTCGATGTAACATTCTATGCAACGGATATTTGCGGCAATGTGGATTCTATCACACATAGGTTCAGCATTGGTGATGTAACACCTCCTGAATTCGTAAATTGCCCGAGACCGGATATCGTAGTGGATGTACCAACCAATCTGTGCGAAAGCTACGTTAATTTCTCCATGCCTTATGCAATTGACAATTGCGGAACAGCAGTGGTTGAACAAACTGATACAACAGGCTTGACATCAGGAGACTTATTCCCTGTTGGCTGTACGATACTTGAGTTTACCGCAACAGATGATTGCGGAAATCAAACAGTGTGCTATCTGAGGATCATCGTAAATGACAACCACACACCTCCGGTTTTGGAATGCCCGGCCAGTGTGGAAACGGTCAACGATCCTGGTTTCTGCGGAGCAATAGTTGATGATCTGACACCTACTGTTACGGATAATTGCCCTGCTCATGTTTTCGTTTCTTACACGATAGAAAATCAAGATGGGGAAATAATAGGCACTGGCGTGGAAGATGTCAGTGGAACTGAATTCCCGGTCGGGGTGAATACCGTTACTTACACTGCATACGACCAGCCACAATTCCTGATCACTGAAGTGGTCCAGGATGGAATGGTTACCGGGGTGGAGATAGGTAATTTTGGCCCTGCTGCGATTGATCTTGGATGTGCAGTGGTTAAAAGGACAAACAGCTCTGTTGACGAAGAATTTAGTCAGCACCACGGAACAGTGGTTGGAGCAGGTGAAGTACATGTAGTTCAATTTACCTCAATTCCAGCCGGTGAAGTTGCAACTTACAGTATTGAATTTAAAGACAGGATCGTGGATATGGTCACGATCAATGACGGCCTGGACGGTGCGGATATCTTCAGGATCAGTGCAATAGATACAGATACCAATGATGACTTTGAAGTGGTCAATGCTTGTACTGAAGGCAGCTTTGGTTTATGGAATCCACAATTGCCACACTATGCTGACAATGGCATTACGACCAAAATGCAGAGTGTACATCCTAACCAGACTTCTTGTTCATTTACGGTTACAGTTCTGGATGTAGAGTCACCTGTATGTGGTGAGATTGATACCCTTTCATACACCGCAGGCGGGATGACTATAGGCGATGATCTTTGTGTGTCCTCAGTCTTTACTTTACCTGCAGGAAAGATTGCTAAAATCAATATTCTTGATCTGATCGCAGATGTACAGGATGCAGGAAAGGTAACTGTTTCGCTGACAGGTCCTGATGGAACGAAGATTGTTTTACTGGAAAATACTTGTGCAGGAACAAGCGATATCAATGTGAATCTTGATGATATTGCTCCAACAAACGTCCAATATGCCGGTTGTGATCCATTGGGAAATGGCAGCACATTTGCGCCTTTGAACTCATTGTTTACATTCTTTGGAGAAGATTCAGAAGGGGACTGGACATTGGAATTGTATACAGATAGTCCAAATTCCGGCACATTAACGAATTGGACAATTGAGTTCCTGTTGTATTCAGCTTTCGATCAGCAAGATATAGTTGCTGAAAATGATCCCGGAGTCTGTGGTGCAGATATCACATGGATACACCCGTATTTCCTGGATAATTGTATCGAAGGTTCAATGACGGTAACCTATAACTTCAATAATGAAGTTACCGGCGAATCTTATGAAATTACTGAAATTGTTTTGAGTTCAGGTGGTGCAATTGATCTCAATGGCATGCCCGTAACAAGATTTTTTGAAGTTGGGGTAACAACAATTACCTATACTTTGACAGATCAGTACGGACATATCAGCTATTGCGGATTTACAGTTACCGTTTTGGATACTGAAGCTCCGGTTTTCCCGAATAATTGTGCGGATTTTGTCGTTACATTGGATCCCGGTCTCTGTTATGGTAACCTGACGGTATTTCCTGATGTGACTGATAATTGTGGCCTGGAATCTCTGGTTTATTATTACCCGGATGGATCTGAAGTAAATATTACACAAATTCCAATCGGAGATAACGAAATTTGGGCAGTGGCAACAGATATTTATGGAAATTCAGATACTTGTGTATTCAATTTCAGGGTCATAGAATTTATTCCGACAAATAATACGATCGCATGTAATGATCATGTAAATATTTCTTTGGATGCAAATTGTCACGCAGAACTTACGGCTGACATGATTTTGGAAGGAGATAATTACAGATGTTTTGAAAATTACTGTATTACAATTACAGATCAATTCGGAAATATACATCCAAATTCCTTCGACTATTCTGATGCAGGACAAACATTTATGGTCACGGTTACCGATTGCCTCGGAAGTGGAAATAATTGCATGTCTACAGTGACCATTATGGAGAAATGGGTACCTGAAATTGAATGTCCCGCAGATACAACGGTCAGTTGTAATGCCGACATCAGTCCGGCTTCACTTGGATTTGTCATGATCTTGAATTGTGAACCTTTTGCTACAATTGATTATATCGATGATTTTATTGATAATGGTGTTTGCGGAAACCCGAGAGCGATCATTAACAGAAACTGGATCGTAAATGATCACCAGGGGAATATCGTCAACTGTACACAGATCATTACCATTGAAAAATCTACATTGGATGAAGTGATCTTCCCTGTTGATGTGTTAAATGCTTCATGCCATTATGCAAATGAACATCCTGAATCTCTGCATCCGGATCAAACCGGATATCCGACAGTCAACGGAATAGGGGTGAATGTCAATGATGGATTATGTATGTTTTCATATCTGTGGACTGATGAGGTTTATCAGTACTGCGGAAACAGTTTTGAAATATTGAGGACATGGAAAGTTCGTGACATGTGCGGACCTGTCAATGCCCTGAATCCGCGGACTCACGTCCAGGTTATCAGGGTCTTTGATACTACACCTCCCGAAATCTGCAGTTGTGAAGATTACGTAGTGAATGCAGATGCATTCAGTTGCGAAGGTAGTATCCAACTTCCATTGCCTTGTATCACAGATGATTGCAGTCAGATTAAAAGCGTAAAAGTATATGTTGCCGGAGCAGCTGTCAGTACAACAGGTAAATATTCAAATGGCACTTTGAAGGTCTTTGTATACAACATGAAACTGGGCACGTATCCTGCAAAATGGATCGTTGAAGACGCCTGCGGCAACAAATCCAGTTGCAATTTCAACATTGTAGTTGAAGACAACTTCCCGCCGGTCGCAGTTTGCGAGCAATACAAACAAGTCGGCGTGACCTTTGGAGGCGTTGCGGAAGTTGCAGCGGAAAGCTTCAACTCCGGTTCATTTGACAACTGTAAACCTGTCTGGTTCAAGGTGTGGAGAGATGACGGAGGATGTATGGACCTCAATTGCGACAACACCGCCTGCACACAACAGTGGTTCGATGACAGCGTATTCTTCTGCTGCGAAGATGTTAGTAAGGAGATCATGGTTACCTTGAGGGTATTTGAAGTTGATCCGGGTCCCGGACCAGTCAATCCTTCGAGAATGCTTCCGGGAGGAGATCTGTACGGACATTTCAATGATTGTATGGCCACAACCCTGGTTCAGGACAAATCCGTTCCATTGATGGCATGTCAGGAACTAACGATCAACTGTGAGGATAATACAGATCCTGAATTTACGGGTTATCCTGATGTGATCAGCACCTGCGGAAATTATGATCTGCAATACACAGACGATCTGAGCAGGCTGGATCATTGTGGTATAGGCTATATCACAAGGACATGGAAAGTGTTTGTAGGAGGCGAGTTGAAAGGACAATGCAATCAGCGTATCAATGTGATAGAAACATTGCCGTTTGATCCTTTGACGATCGTGTTCCCATATATCAGTGAAGCACAATGCCTGAAACCTGAACCGTCAGGAGAACAACCCTCCTGGACAACGAATCCGTGCAATGTGGTTGAAGCGAGTATCATAGGCATTGATACGTTCAGATTTGTTGAAGATGCATGCTACAAGATCCTTAGGGAATGGGCAGTGATTGATTGGTGTACATATAAAGCCAATACAGGAGCAGAGCTTAACCTGGATGAATACAGATATATATCAGGCGATAAACGTGCGATCCTGGATCCTGCAAAATTCACTGAAGCAGATCGTGATGGATATTACAGATTTACTGAGGTGATCATGGTATATGATGATACGCCGGCCAATATTGTTGTGACAGATACTTGTCTCGGAGTGGCTACCTGTGTGACTGCACAAAATACATACAGACTGGAAGCTGATTCGTACGAAACAGAAACTGATTGCGGAGGAGAATATGAATGGACTTATGTCATCCACAGTGAATGCTGTGATGATGTCATCCAATTCTCAGCCAACAACAACGCCTATAAAGGTGCCAATTACCAGGGCGGTGTAAGCGGAAGAGCATCCGAAGATAAGCTGGATGGAGACAAAGCATCACTGCTGATCCTGCCATCACTGGAACAGGGACGATACAAGGTTACCTGGACGCTGAGCGACGGATGTGGAAATGTAACCACTGAATACCAGTATTTTGATGTAGTGGATAAAAAAGCGCCGACACCATTCCTGGTGGATATTGCGACGGCCACGATGACGGAAGACTGTATGGTGGAAATTCCGGCAATATTCTTTGATAAAGGCGCATGTGATAATAACTGTCTGGCATCCTATGACAATTGTTCAGATGTACTGTACTTTACCTACACGCCTGTATTGCCAAAAATAGATGCGACATGGACCCTTGATGGATTTGGTTTGTATTACTACAATCCAACGACAGGAGCGAGGTCGAACAGGAATGCATATCTGGCAGGCAATGCCCATTCATGGGATCCCGTCAGGAATACATCAGGAAAAGTATTCTTTGGGCCAAGCAAAGAAATATTTGTTGATGTATTTGTTTGGGATAAATTCAGTCTGAATGAAGCATGTGATGATGGCAACTTTGATTTTGCTACTGTTTTACTGAATCTGAACAGTGAAGATGGTGATGGTTGTGCAGATGAATTCAACATCGTCAATGGGTTTACAAACAATACTGCCAATGGAGAAGGTATAATTAATGTAGAAGTTGCCGCGATGCAGGATGGCGAATCCAAATTTGTGATAACAGATGAAAGTGGAGAATTTGTACATCTTAATATCCTTGGACCGGTTGATTTCATTCCGAGGAAAAAGGATGATTATCAAAATGGAGTAAATACACTCGACCTGATACTTATCCAGAGACATATTCTGGGAATAGAAGCAATGGAAGGAGATCAGCTGATCGCAGCAGATGCGAATGCCAACAATACGATCACGGCAGCGGATATCAAACAGATCAGGGATCTGATCCTTGGCGTGACGACGAAATTCCCGAATAATGACAGTTGGGTATTTGTACCGAAAAAGTATTCACTCTTTGTAACATTACCGACCACACTTACGTTTGGTGGTATTAAAGTGGGTGATACCAACCGGAATGCAACAAGCAATTTCAACGGTGAATTGTTGACACCAAGACACAGGAATACACAAAAACTGTTGATTGATGAATCAGAAGTCATTGTAGGAAAAACAGTTGAAATCGACTTTTATGCCAAAGACTTTGCGGATGTCAGGGGATTCCAGTTTACACTGAATACTCCGGGATTGAAGTATAAGGGATATCAGTCCGGACTGCTTGATCTGAGTCAGGAGAATATCGGAGTGATCAGGGATGGTGTGACCACGATGAGCTGGAATGAAGCTGATGGTGTGTTTGCCCAGGATGAAGCGGTATTGTTTACCCTGGTGTTTGAATCTGCGGTTAATTCCGATTTGGGTAAGCTGGTGAGCATGACATCTGAGATAACACCTGCTGAATCCTATAGAAATGATGCATTGGAATCAACGAATATGGCGCTCGAATTCAGGGGACAGACAGCTGAGGTATTTGAACTGTATCAGAATGAGCCGAATCCGTTTACGAGGAGTTCAGTGATCAGATTCACATTACCTTATGCCGGAGAATACACTTTGAAGGTATTTGATGCAACAGGTAAAGAGCTGAAAAGCATTACGGATCAGGGACAAAAGGGAATGAATCAGGAGATCATAGAAAATCCGGGTTTAATTCCGGGATTAATGTATTATCAACTGAGCTTTGATAAATTCGTTTCAAACAAAAAAATGATTTTGGTTAACTAAAAAGCATTTTTAGTTCTGGAAAGCAATTGTTTAAACGGGGGCTGAACTTCATTGTTCAGCCCCCGTTGATTTTGAGAAAACATTTTGCTATTTTATGATAATCAACACGACGACTCAAGTTGACAGTATGCAATAGAAATTCCTTAGGTTGATCACGGCTGAATTGGCAATTTTCGTTAAGGTGCATATTGAACTGGTCCGGATATAAAATGTACAAATCACATTTTGTGTAGTTTTTGGCATGCATATCCTTTTTTTGTGAATAAAAACACTGAAATATTTTTAAATTGGTGATTATAATCACCAAAATATGTCTAATATGGTGAAAATATATCAAATATGATTAATTTTGTCAAAAAAAATGATTGGTCGTTTAATTTCTGGTTCAATTAAAAAGCATTTAGGGGGAGGTAAAGCCATTGTTGTAATTGGCCCCAGACAAGTCGGCAAGACCACTTTGATCCGTTCAATTTTAAAGGAACGTCCATATTTATTTTTGGACGGAGACGATATCAATATTCAGAATCTACTGGCGCAACATGCTTATCAAAATCTCAGGAATATCATTGGAAATCAAAAAATTGTGTTTATTGATGAAGCTCAGCGAATCCGGAATATTGGGCTATCCCTGAAAATAATGGTTGACCGTTTTCCAGGTGTTCAGGTTCTGGTCAGCGGATCTTCTGCATTTGAACTCAATGACAAGATCAATGAAACACTGACCGGCAGGAAATGGGAATATGATCTGCTTCCTGTAAGTTGGAAAGAATATGAAGCACATTTTGGTTTTGTGGAATCGGAAGGTCAGTTGGAATGGAGACTGATCTATGGCATGTATCCTGAAGTGATCAATCAATACGGGAATGAGTCTGGCATTCTGAGGGAACTGATTTCAAGTTATTTGTATAAAGATATTCTTTCGTTGTCCGGAATAAGGAAACCTGAAGTCCTGGATAAGTTATTGCAGGCACTTGCCTGGCAGACGGGCAATGAAGTGAGTTATAATGAACTAAGTCAATTGACTGGTGTGGACAAAAACACTATATCCAATTATATAGATCTATTGGTCAAATCGTATGTTTTGTTCAGATTACCGAGTTTTAGCCGGAATTTAAGAAATGAGATCAAATTCAATCAGAAGATATACTTTTTTGACAATGGTATCAGAAATGCAGTTATTGGTAATCTTAATCCATTGGCTTCCCGCAACGATTCCGGACAATTGTGGGAAAATTTTCTGATGAGTGAGCGGTATAAATCCCTTTCCTATGCACAGAGTTTTGCCAGGATGTATTTTTGGAGGACTACAACAGGAAAGGAGATTGACTATATCGAAGTGACAGGAGAAGAGGTGAAAGCTTTTGAATTCAAGTGGAACGAAAAGCGCAGACAGAGAAAACATCTGGAATTTGAATCCACTTACCAGACTAAAGTGGCTGTGATCAACAGGCAGAATTTTAGGGATTTTTTATGAATCTGATCAGGAAAATTTTCCTTTAAATATATAGCAATTAATTCGTAATGAGATATTTATAAGCATTACATTTACTAAACGCTATCTTAGTATTGAAATAAAATTATCCATGAAAAAACTCGAAATCGCCTGCTCCAACATCCAGTCCTGCCTCAATGCCTGGAAGGGTGGGGCAGACCGCATTGAACTGTTTGAAAACCTGCCGGAAGGCGGATGTACACCCTCATACGGAACCATCAAATATGTGAAGGAGCATATCGGAATACCGGTCTATGTGATGATCCGGGCGAGAGGCGGCGATTTCGTGTACAGCAATGAAGAAGCACAGATCATGCTGGCAGACGTTAAGATGTGCCTTGAATTGAATGTTGACGGGATAGTTTTTGGCGCTTTAAACCCGGATGGAACAGTCAATCAGGATCTCGCTAATAAAATTCTGGAAACCTGGAAGTACCGACCTGCTACTTTTCACAGGGCATTTGACAGAAGTGCGGATCTTTTTGAAGCTGCCGAAACCATCATTTCCATAGGTTTTGAAAGGATACTGACCAGCGGTGGTAAAAATACGGTTGAGGAGGGAAAAGAAATCATCAGGCAACTCAATCTTCAATATTCAGACAGGATCATCATTATGCCTGGAAGCGGTGTCACAACAGCTAATATCCGGCAGATCAGCGATTATTGTAATATCTTGGAAATGCATGGAACCTGCAAAGCGATCTTCCAAAACAACGATATTATTTACAATCGGGTCTTTAACGATCAACATTCGGTCAGCGATTTGAATTGTATCAGAGCAATGTTGGCTCAATTCAAAAATAATTGAATGTCAAAATTATATGTATTATAATATTTTTAGCTTGATAGCCTTTTAGTCTTTTAGGCATTTAGCTTCTGATGATTGCATAAGAGTAAAATTTCAATCAATGTGGTATTTTCCAGCGTCTTTTGATCAAAGTTATCTTTATATCCAACAGGCTAACAGACTATTTAGCTAACCACCTGAATAGCTACGTATCAAAACTGCTTCGCAATTCTTTCCAAAGCTTCTTCCAGGATACTCCTTGGAGTCGGAAGGCAGATCCGCTGAAATCCTGTTCCTTCTGTCCCGAACATGTCTCCGTCTTCCAGGATAACATTGGCTTCCACATAAATTCTTCGGTGAACTTCCTTTGGATCCAATCCGTAACCCCGGAAATCCATCCATCCCATATAAGTTCCTTCAGGAATGCTGAACCGGACTTCCGGCATTCTGGATGCCAGGAAATTTTTTAGAAATTCAAAATTTCCGTCAATATATGCTTTTACCTGGTCCAGCCAATCCTGTCCTTCATTATATGCAGCGATCAATGCTTCCATGGCAAATGGAGAAGGCAATTTCATGCCGGCTTCCTTTGAAAATGCTTGCCTGAGTGCGTCATCTTCAATGATGGCATTCGTGCAATGCAAACCTGCAACATTAAACGTTTTATTGATCGCTGTCAGAGTCAAAATTTTCTTGTATCCCGCAACCTTTCTCAAGGGAATAAATTTGGCATTCTGCCTGATCAGATCACCGTGGATCTCATCAGTCACCATCACTACATCATGTTTTTGACAGATATCAGCCATCCTGCCTAATTCGTCCTGGTTCCATATACGGCCAACCGGGTTGTGCGGACTGCAAAGCAAAAACAACTTTGTTCCCGGATCAGATGCCTTTTTCTCCAGGTCTTCAAAATCAATCCTATAAAAACCATCCTCATGGATCAATGGATTATTGACCACCCTGCGCCCGTTATCCAATATGCTGCCGTAAAATGGCCTGTAAACCGGTGCTTGTAAGATCACTCCTTCTCCGGGTTTTGTAAACGCCTTGACAGCAATATAAAGCGCTTCCACGGTTCCGGGACTGTAAACAATATGCTCTTTGTCAATTTCCCAGTCATAATGCCTCCTAAACCAGCCCTGAATGGCCTCAAAATACTCAGGATGAGCCAAATGCGTGCTGTAACCATAGATCTGTCTGTCAACACACCTGTGCAGTGCATCCACAATCGGTTCAGGACAGGGGAAATCCATATCGGCAACAAATAATGGAATACTGTCTTCGTCGAACCTTTCAGAAATGCCGAATTTTTTCACCAGTTCAGCACCATCCCATTTGATTGATCCGGTACCCCTGCGGTCGATGACTTTGTCGAAGTTGTATTTCATTTTTTCTTTTTTTTAAAATTGGATTACCGATCAGCAGATTATGAGTATCATGATCGGGTAGCTTGTGGAAGATTTATTTCATTTTGTAATCCTGTAAACAGAGATTAGATCTCAAATGGAAATCCTGTATAATTTTCCGGAGTAATGGATAATAATAAATTCATGGTCGCTTCATCAATATCCAGAGATTTGATAAAGGCATGTATTTCAAGCTTACCGATGCCTGATTGGCCTCTCGTAAGAGTTTTTAATGCTTCATACGGTTGTGGATATCCGCGTTTGCGCAAAACCGACTGAATGCCTTCCGCTACCACAGCCCAGTTCTGATCCAGATCTTCCTTCAACTTTTTCTCGTTGAGTACCAGCTTCTCCAGCCCCTTTTGGATGCTTTTCAACGCAATGAGAAAATGTCCGAAAGGCACTCCGATATTTCTCAGCACCGTGCTGTCGGTTAAATCCCTTTGCAGTCTCGAAACAGGTAATTTTGTGGATAAATGATGCCATACCGCCATCGCCAAACCCAGATTTCCTTCTGCATTTTCAAAATCAATTGGATTGACTTTATGAGGCATGGCAGATGAACCCACTTCATTGGAATTCACTTTTTGTTTGAAATAGTCCATGGAAATATACATCCACATATCCCTGCACATGTCGATTAAAATATTGCTGATCCTGGACCAGGCATCGAATATGGCAGCCAGATTGTCATAATGCTCTATCTGTGTTGTGTGTTTTGACCGGATCAATCCGAGGTCTTCCTTAACAAATTTGTCCGCGAAATCCGGCCAGTTGATCTCCGGATAACAAAGTTTATGCGCATTGAAATTACCTGTAGCTCCGCCAAATTTTGCTTTGATCTCTATTGCTTTCAGTTGGGCCAGCTGAGTTTCCAGCCTTTCCACAAAAACAAAGACCTCCTTGCCTAAAGTTGTGGGCGAAGCCGGTTGGCCATGTGTCCGCGCCAGCATAGGGATCTCTCTCCACTTCACTGCCAGGACCCGCAGTTTACTGATCACTTGCTCCAGACCGGGAATCAATTCTTTTTCCTGTGCTTCCTGTAGCATCCACGGGAAGGCGGTGTTGTTGATGTCCTGGGATGTCAACCCGAAATGAACGAATTCAGACACTTCGGATAAACCGATGTTGATCACCTTTTCCTTAACATAATATTCAATGGCCTTCACATCATGATTAGTGGTTTTTTCGATTTCCTTTACTTTCAGACCAGCCTGCTCATTGAATGTGGATGCGATATATGACAAACTTTTCCTGTCGGATTCAGTCAGTTTTTTCAATTCCGGAATCCCGGCTTTCTGTAAGGACAATAAATACAGAACTTCGACTTTGACACGGTACTTCATCAGGGCATATTCCGAAAAATACTTCCTCAATTCTCCTGTTTTATCCATGTATCGCCCATCTATCGGCGAAATGGCATATAATTCATTATTGTCCATATCCACTTAAATTGATTTACATTGGTAATCAAAAGGTAAAGATAAAATAATTCACCTAAGTGGAAAAATTATCCATTCGGTCTTTTACGGGTCTGAATATGCGGGCTGAATAAATGTGGCCATTAAAGCTAATACTTTCATAAAGTCAGCCTTAGTACCTATTTTAAATTAAAATTATCTATATATATAACTACTTTAAAAAATCTGGTATTAATCCGGAGATGTCATAGTTTTTTTTTATAACTGATAATTCCGATTTAAATCAGTTTTATGCTAAATTTATTTTCAAAATCATTTTGCTCGATGCAAAAGATTATCTTTGCAATCAAATTAAAACTCAGAAATATGTTTTCCGGAATCGTTGAAGGAATGGGAAAAATAACAGGAATAGAAAGAGAAGGCAGCAACATTCACTTTTTAGTCAACTGTAATTTCCTGGATCAGTTGCATGTAGATCAAAGCATTGCACATAATGGCGTTTGCCTCACCATAGTGGACATTCAAGACGGATACTATAAAGTAACTGCCATACAGGAAACTTTGGACAAAACCAACCTGGGTGCACTCATTGCCGGGGATTTTGTCAACCTGGAACGGTCAGTTACACCGGATACCAGGATGGATGGTCATTACGTTCAGGGTCATGTGGATACAGTTGCCCGCTGCACCCAGGTGGAAACTCTCGAAGGATCCTGGTATTTCCATTTTGAACTGGATAATGAAAAGGACGGACTGCTGATGGTCGATAAAGGCTCCATTGCGATCAACGGCACAAGCCTCACTCTGGTCAAAACCGGATCAAAACAGTTCAGCGTCGCCATCATTCCCTATACTTTTGAGCACACTACCTTTCAGTTCATTCAACCTGGAACGATGGTCAATATTGAGTTTGATATCATGGGTAAGTACATCGTCAAATACCTCGACAGCATCAGGCATGAGCTGGCAAATTTAAAAGCTTGATATGCACGATATTGAACCGTTTTTCAGGTGGAGAGACCTTTATCAGGCAGAGCTTGATAAACGCTCACCTTTTTACCGCAAAGTCTATGATGAATTCGGCTTCACCAATGCAATTTACAACTATTATATCCACCCGCAATGGGACAATTTTGGTTCATCAACTTTGTATCTTAAAATCCTTTTCACGGATTACGATGAAGGTTGGAGTATCATTGAACTGATCGGTGAATGGAATGATACATTGCACAATGATATCATGTACCTCAAAAGGAATATTGCCGAATTTCTTCAGGATGAAGGGATAAACAAATTTGTACTCATTTGCGACAATGTGCTGAATTTTCATGCCGGCGACAATCTCTATCTGGAGGAATGGAGCCAGGAAGTACGGGAAGAAGGTGGCTGGATCTGCTGCATCAATCTTTTGGAACATGTGTTTGCTGATTTTGAAGATGCTTATTTACAGCGGTATATCATTTTTACTGAGGAGATCAACGATCTCGAATGGCGGAGAATGAAGCCTGAACAGGTATTTGCCTTTATAGATCATTATATTGTTCATGTTCAAAAAAGTCTCGGATCTTGAATACACATAAAGCAGGATTTGTCAATATCATCGGTCGCCCAAATGTTGGAAAATCAACCCTTTGCAATTTACTTATAGGTGATAAAATGTCCATCGTTACGCACAAACCGCAGACTACGCGTCACCGAATTCTGGGTATTCTGAACGAAGACGATTATCAGATCGTTTTTTCAGACTCTCCCGGTATCATCACGGATCCAAATTATGAACTGCATAAGTCCATGAATAAATTCGCATATTCAAGTCTTGAAGATGCTGATATTCTGATCATTATGACGGATTTGCGCAAGGATTCCCTGATTTCTGACAATTTGGTAAAGGCTGTCAATAAACTGGAAATTCCTGTTTTTTTAGTGATCAACAAAACCGATACGGCACAAAATGAACATGATCTGGAAGAGATGGAAGAGAAATGGACAAAAGAAATTCGTTTCAAACAAATTTTTCGGATTTCTGCCCTGAATGAGACGAATACAGATGGCATTCTTCCGGCTATTCTAAGGGAATTGCCGGAGAGCCCGCCCTATTTTCCAAAGGATCAGTTCTCAGATAAGAGTGAACGGTTTTTTGTCAGTGAGATCATCAGGGAACAAATATTTTTACTGTACCAGGAAGAAATTCCTTATTCGGTTGAGGTGGAAGTGACTGAGTTCAAGGAATCCCTACTCAAAGGAAGAGAATTCATTCATATTTTTGCAAATATCTATGTGAGCAGAAAGTCTCAGAAAGCGATTTTGATCGGTCAAAAGGGAAGTAAGATCAAACAATTGGGCATCGAATCGAGAAAGGCCATTGAAGCATTCTTCCAGAAAGGGGTCCACCTGGAATTGTA
The DNA here is from genome assembly GCA_964594045.1 of uncultured Saprospiraceae bacterium. GTDB lineage: Bacteria > Bacteroidota > Bacteroidia > Chitinophagales > Saprospiraceae > UBA2365. The sequence goes on from CAZQKR010000006.1 coordinate 118,798, forward strand.
TGTTAAAATAATGGAGAACTGGCGCGATAATGATTCGGTGCTTAAAAATTTTGGGTACCAACAATAATTTTAAAGGAAATTTGTGGGGTGCCGCAGGGGGGACTCGAACCCCCACGGTCTTGCAACCATACGCCCCTGAAACGTACGTGTCTACCAATTCCACCACTGCGGCAATAAATACGATCGGAAATAATTCTGGCAAATCTGATAAATGCCCTTTTATTTTCCAGCCGACAAAAATAGTTATTTAATCAGGAATTTTGACGTTATAATCCATTTTTTTTAATTTTAGAAACAAAATATTTCAATTTTACGTTGTAAGAGCGTGTATTAAATTTCACATAGTGCTCTCTGAAAAAATCAATTGAGTAAGGATTTGGAACGGAATTTGAATTTTATTGAATAAAAAAATGTCTATGGTTAAGTACTTCCTGCTTTTGGGTTTTTTAATATTTTCCTCTGCCACCACTTTTACTTTTGCCCAGGCATCGGGTAATACTTTAAAACCTTTGATCAGTTTTAAAGAGCGTCATATCAACCTTGGAAAAGTTAAAAAAGGCAATAAAGTATCCTTTAGCTATACTTTTAAAAATATCAGCAAAGAAGATGTCCAGATCGACATAGTATCAGGATGTGACTGCACTGAGGCAACATGGCCTTCAAAGAAAATAAAACCCGGCGAATCCGGGAAAATAGATGTAGTGTTTTTGAGCAGCAAAAAGGAAAAAAGCGAGACCGTAGAACTGGATGTGATCCTGAAAAATGAGGACCCCAAAACCGGTTATCCGATCTTTGAGATCCTTTCATACTCCTATTTATTTTGATGTTCAGGATATTAAGCCTACCGGCTATTTTTGGAAAAAGATGAAAAACAAACAATCTGATTGGCAATCTGAACTCAGTAGACTCGTTTTTAGCACGGATGGGGCCATTTTGCCTGATGAAGAGCAGATCGAAGAAGAGGCGCTATCGGCCTCCGATCAGTTGTTGAGAATTTGGTTGGAGAAAAAAGGTCGCGGAGGCAAGCAGGCAACATTGATCAAAGGTTATACCGGAGACGAAGAAAATCTGAGGGATTTGAGTACACTGCTTAAGAAGCATTGTGGAACAGGTGGAAGTGTCAAGGATAATGAAATCATCATACAGGGAGATCAACGGAAAAAAGTATTGGATTTTCTTATTTCAAAAGGATATACCAGGACAAAACTGGCTGGCGGATGATTTGAATTCAGAATTAGGATTCAATAGGAAAAAAAAAGATGATATGATTCGAGGATTTGAAGATTCGAAGATTGAGTCTTCTCCGAAAAGTCTTTGCCCCCTAAATCCCCCTAAAAGGGGACTTTTAATTTGTTGATTTTCAATCGTTTCCCTTTAGGGTTTGGGGCAAAAAACGATTGAAAATCAACAAATTGGACTTTTCGGAGCAGACTCAAGATTTGAAAATTCTAAAATTTCAGGACAAAAGAACAATCGACCAATCAAACAGCTCAAACAATTCAAACAACTCAAACATTTCAATAAATAAATAAAAATGGACGAAAACAAACGGCTTCGCGATGACAGTGTCAATATGATCATCAACAATCATGTACTTTGGAGCATGGGTGCCGGATTTATCCCGATACCTCTTGCCGATATGGTTGCAGTTACCTATATTCAGATGGATATGATCAAGCAGTTGTGCAAGATATATAACATTGACTATAAAGAAAACGAGCTGAAAGCAATCCTTGCTTCCATCACTTCTGCCGGTCTGGTGAAAGCAGGCGCTGGACGACTGGTCAAACTGATCCCGGTGGTGGGTTCTGCTCTTGGCGGCGTGGCGGTCAGCGCATTGTCCGGAGCTTCAACCTATGCAGTTGGCCATGCTTTCAGGATACATTTTGAACAGGGTGGAACCTTCCTGGATTTTGACCTGAATAAATTGAAAAAATCCTACCGCGATTTGTTTGAAAAAGGTAAAAAAGTTGCGGCTGATTTAAAGGAAGAGCAGGAAAAAGTCAGAAAAGAAGCAGCGAAGGAAGAAAAAAAGGAGGAAAAACCGAAAAGCAGCTCGGACATCATCACTGAACTGAAGGCTTTGGGCGAATTGAAAGAAGCAGGCCTGATCTCCGAAGAGGAATTTGCCTCCCTGAAGAAAAAACTGATCGGCCAATAGGATATTTTGCAACCACTCAACATCAGCAGTCTCAGCAATCCTCGTGTCAAATCCTGGATGCAGTTGTATAAAGGCAACCAACGCGGTCGCCAGGATCGTTTCTTGGTTGAAGGTTTTTTGGAATGTTCACGGGGAATAGACAGCGGGTTTGAACTGATTGAATGGATGTTTTGCCCTGATATCATTGAAGATCATCTGGTTGAACGATTAATTACAGTTGCCGGTCAAACTGTTCCAATTTATGTACTGGACAAAAAGGTATATGCCAAACTGGCCTACAGAGATGATACGCAGGGTGTTATGGCTGTGTTCAGAAAACCTCAGCTCAACCTGGATGATTTTGGAGTGAAAAGCGGAAAAACACCCTTGTTCCTCATTCTGGAAGATGTAGAAAAACCGGGAAATCTCGGCGCTGTGCTCAGAACCGCAGATGCTGTCAATGCATCAGGTGTGATACTCACCGGAAAAACCGGCACGGATCAATTCAATCCGAATGTGATCAGGGCGAGCATAGGTACTGTTTTTTCAGTTCCTGTTGTTTATGCAGAAGAAAATTTGGTGCTGGCATGGCTTAAGGATCAGAAAATAACCAGTTTTGCAGCCGCATTGCCAGCATACTCTGACTTATATGCGCTTCAGTTGGACAAGCCTGCAGCCTTTGTTTTTGGGAACGAACACAAAGGCCTTTCTGAATTCTGGCTTCATCATTCGGATGTGGTTTTCACCTTACCCATGTTGGGCACAGCCGATTCGCTCAATGTTTCCGTTTCAGTGGCAGTTTCAGCCTTCGAGTACCTCCGACAGTTCCGGCTGCCTTAAATGTAGATGATCTGTGTGCCTTCTCCGGCGCAATGTTCGTAAAATTCGCCGACAGTTAAAATTCCCTGACCATTTTCCCGGCAATTTCACTTCTCCTTTCACCCATTTCTGTCATGAACCGCGGGATCCGGACACCTGATGAACTGACCTGCAATTATTTTTTCCATAGACTGGATCCGGCGATGATAAATAATTTACTCAAATAATTTTACCTGATCACAACTTCCTTGATGATCTCTTTACCCAACTTTTCGTTCAACAACCTGATCACCTGATCTTTCTGGAAAGATACTTCATTTTTTAATGGTGCAGAACTGAATTCCAAAATCAATTTTTCCTTTGAAATTTTAATTGAAGTGGTATACTCATCCACCAATTCGCCCATCAGTTCACGCCATGCTTTGCGTATGGAGATCTCATAATATGACTTTTTTATTTTTTGCTGATTGATGAATGCGTCAAGCGTTGTATTTAATTTTTCTTCATTCCTGCCCATCTTGTATATTTTCAGGTTGTACACAATTCGATTCCGTTACGTTCCCGTCCTTAATATTGAACCAATAAAATTCGTGACCGATCTTTTCAAAAGTCTCCTGTATCCGTTGCTTATCGGTATCCGTAATGAACACCTGTCCGAGTTTTTCTTCAAATAAAAGTTTGACCAGGTGACCAACCCGTTCACGATCCAGCTTGTCAAATACGTCATCCAGCAAAATGACGGGTGTTGTTTCGGTTTTCGTTTTCAGGTAAACGAACTGAGCCAGTTTAAATGCTAAAACAAGGGATTTCAATTGGCCCTGGGAAGCAAAACCGGCAATGGGATTACCATTGATCATAAAGTGTACATCATCCTTGTGTACGCCCGTCGAACTGCGCTTCAATACCAGGTCTTTTTCCAGGTTTTTTTTACACCTATCTAAAAAATTTCCTATTGAGAGCTGACTGATGAATTCCATCCCGGCCATTTCACCTGTCTGAGCGATCTGTTCGTAAAGCCTTATAAAAATAGGCTTGAGTTCATCTATGAATGTATTCCTGTATATAAAAATCCGGTTGGACAAAGGTTCCATTTTCTCATCATAAACTTCCAGCAAGCCTCTGATCGAAGATATGCTTTGCCCCGACTTTAACAGTGCATTTCTCTGCTCCAGCAGTTTATTGTATGCCATGAGGTCTTTCAGATATTCAACACTGATCTGTGAAAGTACTTTGTCAATCAGTTTGCGCCGCTCAGATGAACTCTCCAGGATTTGTACATTATCTTTCGGCGCGATCATAACAACTGGAAATTTTCCGATATGATCCAGCATGCGGTCAATACTTTTTCCATTCACTTCGAGTGATTTCTGTCCCGGAACAGGCAACTTGATCACCAGGTGATCCCTTTTTGAGTTTCGGGTAAAATCTCCTTCGATCCTGAAAAAATCGGCTCCGTGCATGACGTTGAATTTATCCGTTCGTCCAAAATTACTCCGGGTAAGACACAGGTAATAAATCGCATCCAGAATATTGGTTTTGCCCATTCCGTTGTTACCCACAAATGCGTTTACACTTGGATGAAATTGCAATTCCAGGTTTTTCAGATTGCAAAAATGGGTAATATGAATTTTGTTCAGCTGCAATGCTTTTTTCCGCAAGTTAAAAAACTAAACTTAAAAAGGGAAGTTCACCATAAAAAATAATGAAAACAGGCATTATTGCTCCGGGAATTCAATCAAAAGATCAGGCCTTCTGTTCCTAGTTTTTTCAAGAGATTGGTTCAGCCTCCATTCGCTGATATTTTCTTCATGACCGCTCAGCAAAACATCCGGCACTTTCCATCCGTTGAATGAGGCCGGCCTGGTATACACGGGAGGCGCAAGCAATCCATCCTGAAAACTGTCTTCCAGCGCTGAGGTTTCATCATTCAGCACGCCGGGTATCAGCCTACCGATGGAATCCACCAGAACCCCGGCAGCGAGTTCGCCACCGGACAATACATAATCGCCAATGGATATTTCCATAGTGACGATATGATCCCTGATGCGTTGGTCTATTCCTTTATAATGTCCTGCTATCAGAAGTAAATTGTCTTTCAGGGAAAGCTTATTTGCAATTTTCTGCACATAAGGCACACCGTCTGGGGTCAGGAAAATGATCTCATCATAACTGACTTTTTTTTGCAGATCTGATATGCAATTGAACAGCGGTTCGACCATCAATACCATACCTGCACCACCGCCATATTGATAATCATCTATTTGGTTGTAATTGTTCAGGCCATATTTTCGGAGGTCGATTACGTTGATTTCCAGTAACTTCTTATCGATAGATCGCTTGATGATGGAATGTCCGAAAAAACTTTCCATCAGCGATGGGACTGCCGAAATGATGTCTATGCGCATATGATCTACAGTCTGCTTAATAGGTTAATGCAGATGGGCCAAATATTATTTGGTAGGTTCTGCTACTCTTTTACGTTAATACCAAGCAATTCTATTTCAAAAATGAGTGCTGAATAAGGCTTGATGTGCGGACCTGCTTCCTGTTCGCCGTATGCGAGGTGCTCAGGCACGAAAATCCTGAATTTGTCACCCACTTTCATCAATTGCAGTGCTTCCTGCCAACCCTGTATGACACCATTTAAAGGAAATGAGATTGGCTCACCCCTTTCAACTGAACTGTCAAATACGGTACCATCGATCAAGGTACCATGATAATGCGTTTTTACTTCATCTGCCAGGGTAGGAGAGGCCCCTTCACCTTTTTGCAAAACCTGATACTGAAGACCGCTGGATAAAGTGATCACTCCTTCCTTCCTGGAATTTTGAGCTAAGAAATCCTCGCCGGCTGCCTTATTCTGGGCATCCTGCTTCATCCGGGCTTCCATGATCATTTGCTGGAATAAGCTGAAAGCTTCTTCTTCATTTACCTGTGTGGGCATTTCGGACATTTTATCCTGAAAGCCTTTGACGAAAGCTTCCTGATCGATATCGCTCAGCCCCATATTGTTCAATTCCGTTGCGAGTATCATGCCCGCTGCATAACTTGAACGGCTCAGTTGGTCAGAGATGGTCTGTGCAACTGCCAGCGAACTGATAGCCAGCAATAAAGCGATGAACAAACCTGTGATTTTTGTTTGCATAAAATATTTTTAATGATTTGAATTTCTTTTTCGATTTATCTATTCAAATATGATTTTAACCGGAAAGCCCGATAAAAAACTTCATACACATAACTGCATTTATTCCAAAATATTATCAGCGATGCAAACTCATTCATTGAAAAGCATCAATACACTTGGAAGCACTCCGACGGATCAGGCAGGATTGGAGCTTTTCAATTCAGCATAATACTGATAATAATACGGAATAGTTTCAATCCCCTTATAAAAAGTAAATAAGCTGTAATGTTCATTCGGTGAATGTATCGCATTGGAGTCCAGACCAAAACCCATCAGAACGGATTTGATTCCCAGGACTTTTTCAAAAAGCGCAATGATCGGAATACTTCCACCTGATCTGACCGGAATGACTTCTTTTCCAAAGGTTTTTTGCATGGCCATTTCTGCTGCTTTGTATTCAGGCGTATCCACAGGCGTAACAGTTGCATAGCCTCCATGATGATAATCCACTTTCACCTGAACAGATTTTGGGGCGAGCGATTTGAAATACTGTCCAAACAGCTCAGAGATCTTTGCCGGGTCCTGATTTGGTACCAGACGCATCGAGATCTTAGCGAAGGCTTTGGATGGCAACACAGTTTTTGCGCCTTCTCCGGTAAATCCGCCCCAGATGCCATTCAGGTCAAGTGTTGGCCGGATAGATGTCCTCTCAATGGTCGTAAAACCAGCTTCACCGGATTCCTCCCCAATGCCGATGGATTTTTTGTATTCCTCCAGATTGAAAGGAGCCATGTTCATTTTTGCCCTTTCTTCCGCAGTAACTTCCAAAACATCATCATAGAATCCGGGAATGGTTATCCGCTTGTTTTCATCATGCAATCTGGCCACCATATCGCACAATACATTCAAAGGGTTGGCAACTCCTCCGCCATATAACCCGGAATGCAGATCACGGTTAGGGCCGGTAACCTCAACCTGCACATAACTCAGGCCTCTTAATCCGGTGGTAATCGTCGGAGTTTCCTTGTTGATCAGTCCCGTATCTGAAACCAGTATGACATCGGCTTTCAACATCTCTTTATTCGCTTCGCAAAAAGCGCCGAGGCTCGGAGATCCGATCTCCTCTTCACCTTCGATCATGAACTTCACATTGCACGGCAGAACACTTTCAGCGACCATTGCTTCAAAAGCCTTAACGTGCATAAACATCTGTCCTTTATCGTCATCTGCTCCACGTGCAAAAATGGCGCCTTCAGGATGTAATTCCGTTTTTCTGATCTGCGGTTCAAACGGCGGAGTTTCCCATAATTCCAACGGGTCGGCTGGCTGAACATCATAGTGACCATAAACCATCACTGTGGGCAGTGAAGGGTCGATCATTTTTTCACCATAAACCACCGGGTGTCCTGCAGTGGAATAAACTTCAGTTTTAGTTGCACCTGCTTTTTCCAGGAAAGACCTGAGTTTTTCTGCAGCTTTATACATATCTTCCTTGTGATTCGGATCAGAACTTACTGACGGTATCCTGATCAATTCGAACAATTCGGCTAAAAACCTTTCTCTGTGTGTGTTGAAATAAGATTGTAATTTGTCCATAATGAATGATTTTGATAACCCTGGAAATTTATTGTTATAATCTGTTTTCCCGGTTTTGGTTATTTGACTAAATGCTTTGATAATTTTTCTTCAAGTACTTTTTCGCTGATGTCTTCCGTGATGATTCCTTTAAAAACATAAGAAATCGTACCCCTTTCTTCTGAAACAATAATGACAGCAACCAGGGTGCTTTCCGTGATACCCAGGGCTGCACGGTGTCTTAGCCCGTATTTTTGCGGAATATCCGGATTGGAAGTCAATGGTAAAACAGTTCCGGCACTGTAAATCCTGTCCCTTGAGATGATGGCAGCTCCGTCATGCATCGGGCTATGTTTTTGAAATATGGCTTCGAGCAATACCTGACTGATCCGGGCATTCAGGAAGGTGCCGTTGTTGTGGAACATTTCAGGGTCCCTGCCATTCATCAAAACGATCAAAGCCCCTGTTTTAGCAGCTGAAAAATTTAAAATGGCCTTTTTCATTTGACGGACACCCCTGTTTTTTTCCATGTCAGAAACGGTTTGGAGCTTGAAGATCCTTTCAAAGAACTCGAATCTTCCTTGGAGTGTTGTATTGGCAAGGGCAACCAGAAACCTCCGGACCTCAGGTTGAAAAATGATGATCAGGATGATTACACCAAATGCGATGAATTTTCCGAGAATGAAGGATAGAAGTTTCATGTCCAACAGGCCTACTACCCACCATAATCCATAAAAAATGATCACGCCTACCAAAATCTTGATCGCGATGCTCCCACGCAGCAACCTGTAAAGGAAATAGACCAGATAAGAAACGATCAGGACATCTATCACATCGATAAACCGAACTTCAAATGTACCTATGTGAAACAGGGGTATGTCCATTTATTGTGTTGTTGATGTCATTGATTCTCAGATAATAGATTTGCCTGCCATGAAAAATTTTGATCAGAATGTTCGGCTCAACTGATGATCAAAAAGTTTTTGCGGCAGCGAATCATCAGCACCGGTTCGTAAAATATACCACATCCATCAGGCAATAGCCAGATTTTTGATATTTGATTTCTCGGTTACCTGATTGTAGGCAAAAAATATAGCGACGCTGTAGATCAGATCTCCGAGAATGGTATATTTGAAAAACGGTATACCGTTGATATAGCTGCTGATCAGTCCGGAAAAATCTTTGGAATACATGTCAAAGAATAACCAGCTGCCAAAATTTGTGATCAGAAAAAATGCAATTGAGCCGGCAAGGCTGCCAAAGATCAGTTTTGAATAACTGAAGCGTTTGAGCATTTTTCCTGCGATCAAAAACATGGCGACAAAACCACCGTAAACCCAGATCATGTAATTGCTGAACCAGATGATTCCTGTCTGATCAGTAAAACTGCTCCTGTGAACGAAATTATTGAGTATAAAATCTGTCAGAAACAGGGCTAAAAATGTGAAAAATATAGCAGACCTTCTGTTTTTATAGATCGCACCTCCAAAAATGGCAAGTGCACCAACCGGTGTAAAATTCCATGGATGAGGCATGAATCTGCTGAGTGCGATCACTGCAATAAAAACAAGGAACAGTAAAAAGTCTTTCTTTCCCAACATGTTGTATTTTTTTGACAATTTTAACAATTCAAAGGGGCTAAAGGTTTCAATCCACAAAGTTAAAAAAAAATTGCGGAAATAAAAAATTGCTTGAATTTCAAATTGAAAACATATTCAATGAATACTAAGATGTGCAAAAATTTGCTGATTTTTTTAAACCAAAAGAATTGGCTGGTGATAAAACCGAGGATTATTTGCCTACAATCACCAACCCTGTATCTTTGCAAAAATTTATTCCGATGCGAATCATTTACATGTCCACACCTGAAATCGGTATTCCGGCGCTTGAATTGCTCCTGAAGAAAGGTTATGATATCGTTGGAGTCGTCACCGCTACCGACAAGATGGGCGGCCGGAATATGAAACAATTGCTTCAATCCGATATCAAAAAATATGCAGTTGAAAAGGGTTTGCGGGTTTTACAGCCAGCCAATCTCAAAGATCCCGGCTTTTTATCTGAACTTCGTGCCTTGAAAGCCGATCTGCAGATCGTGATCGCTTTTCGCATGCTGCCGGAAGTCGTGTGGAACATGCCACCTTTGGGAACATATAACCTGCACAGTTCGCTGTTGCCCAAATACCGGGGTGCTGCACCGATCAATTGGGCCATCATCAACGGGGAAAAGACCACCGGGGTAACCAGTTTCAAGTTGAAGCATGAGATCGATACCGGAGATGTTTTTCTTCAGGAAAGCCTCGAAATAGGTGAGGATGAAACAGCCGGAGAACTCTATCAACGTATCAAATACCTTGCTGCTGATGTGATCCTTAAAACTGTACAACAAATTGAAAAAGACAATGTAAAGTTATTTAAACAAGATGGAAATGCAGTCAGCCTCGCACCTAAGATTTTCAAGGAAGACTGCCGGATCATGTGGAATGTCCCCACCCAACAGGTATATAACCTGATACGTGGATTAAGCCCGCTACCCACGGCCTGGACCACAGTAAATGGCGCAGTTTTCAAGATTTTCAAGGCTAAAAAAATAGAGTTGTCACCCACAGTCAAACCTGGCGAGATCCTGACAGACAACCGCAGTTTTCTCCATTTTGCCACCACAGACGGTTTCATAGCCTGCGAAGAAGTGCAGATGGAAGGGAAAAAGCGCATGGATATCCGCAGTTTTTTGAATGGTTACCGGATATCTGAGGTATGAGAAGTAAAAATTACCATTCATTCGCCTTTGGACGGAAATCCTCAATAAACTCACCTCTACCTTTTAAAACGGAATATTATTTTCTTCAATAGCAACAGAAGTGTAATAAATCAATAATCAGACTTATTATCGGTCAAAAACAAAATTTTGTTTTTCTTTTTTGCAGATCAATTGCACGGCCCATTTGCCGGTTTGGGCTGACGGAGGCAATCCGCCACCGGGAAACAGCCATTGGCCAGCCATATAGAAATTCTTTAAACCCGGTAATTGCATATCAAGCGCATCCATCATGTTTTCTTTGGTCGGCATGAAACCTTCATAAGCACCGTCTTTAACCCCGGTATATTTTACGCCCGTTTTGGGTGTCGCGACATCCACCACCTCGATGAACTGGCCGATGCCTGGAAATTCCGCTTCAAGGCAGGCTCTTGCATCTTTTTCTATCCGGATTTTTTCATTTTCGTAAGCATCACCTTCCAGATTTTCCCACATTTTCCAGGGACTGTCAAAACGCATGACAATGGAGGTTTTTCCGGGAGGCGCCATGGTCTCATCATAGGCATAGTTCATGACCGAATATCCGTTGTCCAGTTCAGTCATTCCGATACGCATCCCTTTGGCAATGTTGACGATGATCGGTGAATCAGCAGGGATTATTTTGTCTATGCCAAATGAAACCTGGACGATCGGGGTGAACAATTCCCAGTTTTTATACGCGTGATCCACTTTTTTAGAAACATATTTTCCTCCAAGCATTTTATAAATGGTATGGAAACCATCCGCTGCACTGATCACATAATCTGTCTGAATCAAGCTACCGTCGGTTAGTTTTATACCTTTTGCAGTGTTTTGTTCTACAATGATTTTTTCGACTTTCTTTTTGAAAGTAATTTTTCCTCCCAGTTTTTCATATTTTTCCAACATCCTTTGAGCCAAAGGGAAGGAACCGCCCTTTATGTATCCTGCATTTTTCTGATTGAAAAAACCTAGCATGAAAATGAAAGCCAGTGCGGAAAAATTCCTTTCACCGTATAATGCGTTCAAAAATCCGGTCAGCTTCTGATTTTTAAATTGTAAGGTATCAAAATACTCTTTACAAGTCTTACGTCCGAATTTCTTGACCAACAAAAAAATAGGCCACATTACTGGGATCAATCTGACATAATCGAATGCGTTTCGCAATTTCGGAGGCAATGCAAAGGGTTGCAATAAGGCGCTTTTTCGCATGTCGCGACACATCTTTTGAATTCGTTCCTCGTCTTCCGGCGCCATTTCGATCAGATACTTTTCCCATCGGTCAATGTTGGAATAAATGATAAACTCATTTCTGTCCTGGTCAAAGATCCTGGAATGGATTTCATGGTCTATGATCACCGTTTCGTCATTCAACACATTGGTCTCTTTCCATATATCATGAAAAGCGCCTTTGGACGTTCCCACCAGCCAATGGAGGCAATAATCAAACCTGTACTTTTTTCTTTCCCATGCGGTGCATTGCCCGCCGGCAATGGTGTGCATCTCAATGATTTCTGTTTCGAATCCATTCATTGCCGCATAAATCCCTGCGGACAATCCGGCCACACCAGCGCCGATGATGATGACTTTTTTGCTCATGATTGTCAGTGTTTATTGGCTGCTTTAAATATCTTAATGATTGAAAATCAGCACTTATTGTTTATTCACTTTTTAATGAAGTAATAAACCGGTCATATATGCTTTGTATCTCTCCGGTAAAATTTTCTTCACTCAATGTGGTCTTCATAAAAGCGCCGGGATCGTCTTTCAATTCCGGAGGAAGAACCAGAGTTTTCGGAAATGCTTCGCAATGCGCACATTTTTCCTTTAGCAATTCCCTGACCATATTGAAAACCAGGTTGTGCCCGAACTTCTCATCCTTTTGCTCAAATTTACTGCCGCAGCAACTTACAAAAACGAGTTGACGGATGGCAGATCGATATTTTTTTATAAAATTCCTGAGCGGTACGATGAGCTGCCCCATCCATATCGGACCACAAAGGATGATCCGGTCATAGTTTTCGACCTTTTTTTTAAGTCTTCTATTGCCAAAATTGATGCCCATCAGCATGAGTAAATGTGCATTCAGCCTTGGAAAAATTTCCTCGATATCGCATTGAAGATCATTGGCGATCTTATTTGCTAAATACCGGTTGCTTCCTTTGTGAGAATAAAAATATACGATGGTATTCATGTTTGATGATTATTTTGTGTTTCGGAAATATAGCTCTATGTGGTTTTGTGTGGGAACCAATTGGGTAAAACCTCTCTGGATTTTGTGGAAAATATAAAATACAGCTATTCCACAAAGTTGCACGAAGTAGGCACAAAGACCACAAAGTGAATACATTATGTTTCTGATCAAATAATTTTTTTGAGGTTTGAAAATAAAAACTTCGTGACTTTCGCGTCTGCTTCGTGTTTTTCGTGGAATTTTCCAAAAAATCACTGTTCTACGAAATTTGTCAGGAATCACTGAATCAATGACCATTATTGGACATCCAAAAAATGAACAAATAAATCAACATAGTCCGGGAAATATTCACCATTATGCTTATCGATTTTCATTTACTTTTTGTACAATTCCCTGGTTTTGGGCAATAATGCCAGGCAAACCATCACCAGGCCATAGAAAAAATATATAGTATGCAAAGGATCAACTGTTTTAAAAATGGCCGTCTGAACATTGATCCAGATCATCAGCGCTACGCCGGTATACACCGTAAATGTCCAGGAAAAATGATGGTCATACATTAGATTGATGTGTTCAAGAAAACTATTTTCCGGTTTTTTGAGCAAAGCAAAGATCAGGTAAATGGGTAATAGTCCGAATGTCAGCAATAAAATGAAACCCGGAATAAGAAAATCATCGAAAACTGAAGGTCCGAGTATTTCGGTTGGCATACCCAATAAAGATCCGTCAGGTTTGAGTATCAGGGAAATTCCGCCAAAAAGGGCGCCAATGGAAAGCAGTAAATGAAGCAGGATGAGCAGATACCGGAGAATTCTTGAAGTATTCAAAATGTACAATTTTTGATTGGCAAAATAAATGCCCAAGGTACGGCATTTTTCTGTGAAAAACTGGTGGACAAATATTAATTAATTGTGAAAAGTACTGGTGAGAGGAAGTTTTAATGACTGGGTTTTGTAAGGTGCAGTGTGTAATTCATTATGAGAAATGGCAATGTAAATATGGTTGTTGGTGAAAACGTCAAATACAGCAGGAAAAACATACAAATAAAATATTGTTCCACAGCATATCAATAATGCCAATAACAAATATTATTCTGTCACTACAATAAGTTCAAAAACTTCACCAAAAAAATTTTGAAATCTGCACCGAAATTTGTATATTTATGGCTTAAACCATTGTATGATACAAAGTTCACATCATAATCTACGGCTCTACGGCTCTACGGCTCTACGGCTCTACGG
>CAZQKR010000007.1:0-127236 GCA_964594045.1 uncultured Saprospiraceae bacterium
GTTAGGGGGCGGAGAGGCAATCTGCAAGATGTGGGTATGGGAGATGGACGTGAAGTGTGATGGGTTGGAGTTCCCCCTGAAGCCTGACCTGACCAATAGCGTCAGGTGGGGTTTGGGGGAGGCGAGGGGAAATCAGCTTGAAAAGAGTTTGTTGAATTTTCACCATGTTGCCTGTCGAAACCAATACATCAGCAGGGCTTCTGTCGATATGATATTACATCAAAGCTAATGAAAGTCGTTTTGATGGAAAATGGCCTCCTCCCGTTCATTTATAACAAGGCGGTTGTTCCCCCAAAAAGGATAAGGTTCTTTTCTCCAATTCGATATTCCCATTTCCCTCAAGACAGCAAATCACCAATTTATTCCCTATCTTTGTAATCCGGTAATAATTCAGTTTATGCAAGTAAGTTTGAGAAAAGTTCAGTTTGTTTTGATATTGGTATTGTCCGCTTTGACAATATCCTTTGCTGCCAATAAAGGAAATGATCTTTCCAGCCCGAACGGAGCCATGTACAACCATCTGTACTATCTGCAAAAGGACACCTATAATCCAAAAAAGTCAGCCAGATCCCTGGATTACAGGTTGAGGGACAAACAAAATATTGATCGGGCAATCCAGCTCAAACAAATATACGATGGAAAAGGATTGTATGTTTCCATGAGCAAGATACCTGAAGACCCTGATTTTTTAGATACCATCAGCAAAAAGAATGTGTTTTTTCCGTTTCCGAAAGAACTCCCGATGGTTTACCTGGAAAAACAGGGCAGAAAATGGCAGTATTCCGAAGAAACCATCGAGGCCATTCCCCGGCTGCATAAAAGCACTTATCCGTTCGGAACAGATGTGCTGATCAACCTGGTGCACCGGCAAGGCGGAAAACAATTCCTGGGTTTATTTGTATGGCAATACCTGGGCATCCTGATCTTCATTGGTGCCTCGTTCATTCTATACTTTTTACTGAGATGGATCAGTGGTTTTCTCATCAGGAAGATCAATAAGATCAGCATAAAAGTGGACATCAGCGACAAAAAGCTTATCCGAAAGACCAGCCATGTTTTCAGTTTACTGATCCTGATGGTTTTTGCCAGGTTCTTTGTTCCGGTCTTCCAGTTCTCCGTCAAAACCAACATGATCTTACAGCGCTTCATCGAGTTGGTGATCATAGTTTTTGTTACGATCTTCCTGATGCGTATCGTTGATTTTTTAATACGCTATTTCAGGGATTTTGCAGAAAAAACGGACAGCAAACTGGATGACCAGCTCGTTCCCATTGTCAGTCAGATGGTCAGGCTGATCATCCTGGTGGGCGCATTTTTCCAGATCCTGAGCTTGTTCAATGTGAACGTTACTGCACTCATCGCCGGTGTTTCCATCGGTGGTCTGGCCATTGCGCTGGCCGCCAAGGAAGCGGTGGGCAACCTGATCGGCTCACTGATGATCTTCCTGGACAAACCGTTCCATATCGGTGATTTTGTACGAATAGACCAGGTGGAAGGCGTAGTCAGGGAAGTTGGCTTCAGGTCAACCCGGATCATGACCAAGGATACATCCATCATCTCGATCCCGAATGGCATCCTGATCAATACCAACCTGGTCAACATGGGTATCAGGGAATTCCGGTTACATGAAACAACATTTTCCATTACTTATGATACGCCTCCTGCGCTCATTGAAGCATATCTTGAAGGACTGAAGCGGATCGCCCGGGAACATCCGGAGGTGTCCAATGACAACTGTTTCATTTATCTTTCAAAACTGGGCGCATCTTCCATAGAGATTTTATTCAGGGTACACATTGATACAAAGGATTTTGATCATGAGCTGGCCTTGAAGGAAGAATTGATCCTCTCTGCGATGAAACTGGCTGAAGCGCTGGAGATCCGGTTTGCATTTCCTTCAACGACGGTTTATATCGAACAATTTCCCGGGCAACAAAGCCTGACGCCGGAGCTGGACAGATCAAAAGAAGCAGCTTGGAAAAAACTGGGGGATTATTTTGGAAGCAAGGATGATGCTTTACAATAAAGACATTCATTTGTGATAAATTGTGGTGCTCAGATCCAAAATTTAATGTATTGATTTACAATAAAAAACAAACATTTTCAATCAGATCCACCGGGTTGAAACCCGGGGCAACCCATATTTGAACCCTACGGGTTCTGAGGGTCGAAACCCGGGGCTACCGATATTTGAACCCTCGGGTTCTGATTTTTTGTTAAAGAACCGGTTTTTCCAAGTTCAAAAACCAAAGGATAATTATTTCCCTCATCCGGAATGGAATGACTGAAAGATCACAACATTCAATAGGCCCGCTCGTTTTTGTTTTCCATGAAATTGACAAAAGCGCGGTTGACCACACGCGTGCCCCCTTTCGTTGGAAAATCCCCGGAAAAATACCAGACCCCCGGATGTTCGGGCATGCAACTTTTCAGGTCTTCCACAGTCTGAAAGATCACCTCAACCGGAATGGACACGCTTTCCGGGGTGACGATCCGGGCAATTTCCGCAGAGATCTCCTCTTCAGTGTACTGTGCATACAGTTCTTTCACATGGTTTTCAACGGGTATGTCAAAAGGAACTTCCTCCTGGGCTTTGCATTTTTCGTAACAATCTGCCAGAAGATGCTCCTTATCATCTTTTCTTAGCAAATTGAGCAGTGCATTGAATGCCACAAATTCATTCATTCTGGACATATCGATCCCGTAGCAGTCAGGGTACCGGATCTGAGGCGCAGAAGACAAAATAATGATTTTTTTGGGCGCCAGGCGGGAAATAATGCTGATGATGGAGTCTTTCAACGTAGTTCCCCTAACAATGGAATCATCGATCAAAACCAGTGTATCCTCATGATCACGCACAATGCCATAAGTGACATCATAGACATGTGACACCAATTCACCCCTTGTATTGGTGTCTGAGATAAAAGTCCTCATCTTGGCATCCTTGACCACCAGGTTCTCGATCCGAAGTTTACTGCCAAGTATGGCAAGAATCGCCTCCTGTTCAGGAGTTTGGCCCAAAGCGATGATCTGATCGCTTTTGATCTGATTCAATGCGCTGTTCATTCCTTCCACCAATCCCCGGAAAGCCACCTCAGCCGTATTGGGAATGTGGCAGAAAACGGTGTTTTCAAAATCGTTGTCAATGGCAATGAGTACTTTTTTGGTCAGCTTTCTGCCCAGTTCCTTTCGTTCCAGGTAAATGTCCCTGTCCGTTCCGCGCGAAAAATAGATCCGCTCAAAGGAACAGGCGCTGTTGGGCAAAGGTTTGTTGACCTGCACTTCTTCAAAATCCCCGTTGCTTTTGACGATCAGGGCATTACCGCGGCCAAGTGGGTGGATGTCCTCCACTTTAACATCAAAGGTGGTTTGAATGGCAGGTCTTTCTGATGCGGCAACCACAAATTCATCATCGCTGTAGTAAAATGCCGGCCTGATACCTGAAGGGTCTTTAAAGATGAAGGCATCTCCGTTGCCTATGATACCACCGATCACATAGCCGCCATCGAAACTTTTGCTGGCTCTGGAAAGGATCTCCCTGATGTCGAGGTGATCGCTTATTTTTTTGGAAAGGGAGGCACTGTCCAGGTTTTCATCTTTGAACAGATTGAATTGGTTCTCCACTTCCAGATCCAGAAAATGCCCGATTTTTTCCAGAATGGTGATGGTATCGGAGCGCATGTGCGGATGCTGTCCATAAGAGATGAGCTCATCGAACAATTCATTGACATTGGTCAGGTTAAAATTTCCGGCAAGGGCGAGATTTCTGGGTTTCCAGTTGTTTTTCCTTAAAACGGGATGCACGTTTTTGATCGAGTTGCTGCCATGTGTACCATAACGGAGGTGACCCATCAGTACCTCGCCTGTGAAGGGAAGGTTGTTTTTCAAAAATTCTGTATCGTAATGCTTTTTGTGGATCAGATCTAGATAATGCTGGTAAACGCCGTCAAAAAGCACCTGAATGTAATTGGATTGGTTGGTCCTTTCCCGGTCGATGTAGGTGTTTCCGGGAGCAGGATCGATTTTTACGGAAACGATCCCCGCACCGTCCTGACCCCTGTTGCGCTGTTTCTGCATCAGGAGCTGCAATTTTTGAAGTCCGTAGAAGGGTGTTTTATATTTTCTGTAATAATACTCAAACGGTTTGCGGAGCCTGATGAATGCCAGACCGCATTCGTGTTTAATTGGGTCGCTCATGTCTTTTTGGTAAAGCTCAAAAAATTAGGATACAAATTAATGACAAAAATGGGGATTGATGCAGGTTTTGAACTGTTTTTTTAAGCTAAATGGGAAAATATATCCGGTATCAGCAGTAAACCGGAAAATTTGAATTATGCTTGTTTCAAAGAGTTTTAAAGTGCTTTCAGCGCAGTCAGATTATAAATACATGCAAATTTTTATCTACACATAAATAACTGTATAACAATATAATAACAACTATTTTTTGTAAAAAATCAACCAAACAATATCATTTTTTCATTTACCCCAATCTAATGGCACGGATTTTGTTTCAGCAATATTATCGCTGATAAATCACATTGTAGACAATTGCAATATTGTATATTTTTGAGATTTTAAGGCGGGAAAGTTGTATAAAGTTTAAATACACAGTGAAGCATGCGCTGATGTGTAAAACAATGTATCGTGTATTCAAAAATATAGTTTACAAACCATATTTAATACTAAAACTCGATGAATTTGATATTAATTCTACTTATTTCTTCTTTGACCCTGAACACATATAATGCAGAAGATGTGAGAAAGCTGGATTATGTGAACCAGTATAAGGATCTTGCTATTGCAGAGATGTACCGATCGGGAATTCCGGCCAGTATCACACTTGCGCAGGCTTTGCATGAATCCAATGCCGGGGCAAGCCCGCTGGCCAAAAATGCCAACAATCATTTCGGGATCAAGTGCAAATCCTACTGGAAAGGACAGACCTATATGCATTATGATGACGACTACAACAAGAAAGGCGAACTGATACAATCCTGTTTCAGGGCCTATGATACTGTTGTAGAATCTTATGTCGACCGTTCGAATTTTTTACGCTCATCTGCCAGATATAACGTATTGTTTGAATTGGATATCAATGATTATTCAGCATGGGCAAAAGGATTGAAAGATTGCGGATATGCTACCGACCCCAAATATGCGGAAATCCTCATCAGACTGATCAAAAGATACCAGCTGGATGTGTTTGACAAAGCAGCCAATCCCTGGCAGATACTGATAGAACAGGTAAATATGGTCAATCAGCCTTCATTGGAACATCAGGTGATCACCAACTGATCGTTTTGACCAGGACATTGCCGGAAGTTTTTCTTTCAGTAAAGGGCTGACCACCCCCGACACTGATGGTAACGGGTTCGTCCGGCAGGAACAATTCGCCTTTTTCCGAAACTATGGAAAGGTCCTCTGGGGTCAGCGGGAATGTGATCCGCGTGCTTTCACCCGCTTTCAGTAAAATACGCCGGAATCCTTTCAGGGCACGGACCGGTCTTTTGAACAAACCGGAGCTGTAAGATACATAGCATTGTGCGACTTCTTCACCATCCGTTTTCCCGGCATTTTTGACAGTTGCGGTAACGATCAACTCCCCGGATTTGCCGGAGATGTTTTTAACTTTCAGATCGCTGTATTCAAAAGAAGTATAACTGAGCCCGTATCCGAAGGGGTAAAGCGGTTTTCCCTTAAAATAACGATAAGTCCGGTTGGACATATCATAATCCCTGAAATCAGGCAGGTCTTCATCCGAACCATAAAATGTCACAGGCAATCTGCCTGCGGGATTATAGTCGCCGAACAAGACATCCGCAATTGCTTGTCCGGCAGCCTGACCACCATACCAGGCATTGATTATCGCAGGAACGGCCCTGTCCTCTTCGGGAATAGCCAGGGCGCTGCCGGTCATCATAATGAACACAACGGGTTTTCCGCTTGAGACCAATTCGGAAAGCATCCGGCTCTGGATAGCGGGTAAAGCAATGGTTGTCCGGTCACCCCCGGAAAATCCAGGATAATTTACCGGCATCTCTTCTCCTTCCAGTTGAGGGGAAATTCCCCCGGCAAAAATAAATGCATCAGCATCCCCGTGTTTATGAATAAGTGCGTCAAAATCTGTTTTTTGGTAATGGCCTGCCCGGAAACGCAACATTCCCGGACCCTCGGTCTGAAAATACTCAATGACAATTTTTTGCAGTGAATTTGCCCCGGCATGATAAGCGAACTGCCTGGATACTCCACGGTTGCGATCCCAGGCATCCAGGTAGAGCGAATCATTGATCCATATCCGGTAACCATCATCAGCGGCAATTTCGAATTGGAAAGTTTGCTCTGCCCTGGTATGAAGAAAAGTAGTCATCCTTGCGGAAAAATAGAAATTATGGACATTTTTGGCTGGAGATTGACCTTCTGTCCAGAAAAAATTGATCTCAGGGCTATAGAAGCTGTGAACAATATCTCCGGTCAGAGACACATCATTATAAAAATCCACCTTAAAACCCTTGAAACCATCTATTTCCAGCCATTGGGCAAGATCATCAAACACCATCAGGGTATCGTCGGTGAAATTGACCGCTTGTTCGAATAACACCTCTGTATGCGGCAGTTTTCTCCTTAATCCATCCAATACAGAGACCGGATCAGAAGGTGTTCCGTTGTAATTTCCCAAAATTGAGATCCTGTTGTCCGCATTGGGTCCGAGCACAACAATTTTATCCAGGTTTTTATCAAGGGGTAAGGTATTGTTTTCATTTTTAAGCATGACAATGGATTGGCGCGCCATTTTAAGCGCGTGTTGGCGGTGTGCATTGCATTCGAGTACAGAATCGGGTGTCTGGGCGTATTCTACGGAATCCGACGGATCAAACATGCCCAGTTTCAAACGGGTCATGAACAGCCTTTGGAGTGCAGCATCTACCTGGGATTCGGGGACCAACCCGGATCGGACAGCATCGGAAAGCGACAGGAAAACATCTTTTCCGCATTCCACATCAGTCGTACTGATCAAGGCATCCACAGCAGCGCTGATCTTATCCGGATGGGTTTTATGGTATGTAAAGAAATCATTCAGCGCCCAGCAATCACTGGTGACATATCCTTTAAAACCCCATTGTTCCCTGAGTATTTTCTGCATGAGTTCATCGCTGGCACAACAGGGCTGATCACGGAATGCGTTATAGGCACACATTACGCCTTCCACATCAGCCCGGGTAACCAACTCCTTAAAAGCCGGCAAGTAGGTATCCCGCAGGTCATAGGGACTGGGGTGGATATTGTCGGAGTGTCTTGAAGGCTCCGGACCGCTGTGAACGGCAAAATGTTTGGCACAGGCAGCTGCCTTCAGGTATTTCGGATCATCTCCCTGGAGTCCGCGTACGAACGCTGCGCCCAGTTTTGCAGTCAGATAAGGGTCTTCTCCGTAGGTTTCCTGTCCCCTTCCCCAACGGGGATCACGAAAGATATTGATATTTGGTGTCCAGTAAGTCAGACCCAGGTACCTTTCGCCGTTCTTGCCTGCGGCAATTGCCCTGTTATGTATTGCCCTTCCCTCCAGAGCCGAATAATGTGCCATTAATTTTAAGGATGTGGTGTCCCATGTAGCTGCCATTCCAATTGCCTGAGGGAAGGAAGTTGTGTGATATGGCGTTCTGGCCACACCATGAAGCACTTCATTCCACCAATCGTAAGCCGGAATTCCGAAGCGCTCAATTGCAGGCGCATGATTCATCAATTGTTGTACCTTTTCATCCAAAGTGAGCCTGGACACAATATCTTCAGCTCTTTTTCCGAAAGGAAGACGGTGATCGTGAAAGGGAATAGATTGGTCAGTTTGACCGGATCCCGGAAAAAAGGCAAACAGTAAAAATACCAGAATACTCAGTTGTTTCATATCGGCAAATTGAGTTAATTAAACGATTTTCGCTTAACACCACCCAAAACACACACTGAAACTTCCCGGGGATTCTGTTAAGCTTTTATTAATTTAAAGATCAGGATCATTTCCCGTTGAAATAGATCATCACAAAAGCAACAATGGACAGTATGAAAATGGTTGCCGCAATATCCACCCAATTGAAGCTGTTTTTATTTTCTGCGATCTGTTCCCTGGTCATGGTACTATAGGTCAGCCCACGCACCTTTTGAAGTGAAGGAGCTGGTGAAAACATACTCACGATAATGGCAATTGAAAGCGATATGACCAGTGAGATCACACCGAAATGCAGAAAATTCATTGTGCCCAGATTGTAAAAGAAACTTCCTTCCGGGATTGTCCCGCTATTGGAAAATACTTCGAGAGTGATCCTTAAACCAGCCAAAAGAAAACCACCGACCAGCGTTGCATATGCGCCGTTCGCATTGATCCGGGGCAAAAATATTCCGAGCAGGAATACTGCAGTGATGGGCGGGGCAATATACGCCTGGACAGATTGTAGATACTCGTAAAGCACACCTGAAATATTGGACATGATGGGTATCCAGATGATACCTGCCACTACAACAGCCAATGTGGCGATCCTTCCAACCATAACCAGCTTTTTTTCAGAGGTTTCCGGATATTTTTTCTTATAGACATCTATCGTGAACAATGTTGAGCTGGAGTTGAAAACTGAAGCCAGTGAGCTCATAAGCGCTGCAAGAAGTCCCGCGGCAACCAGGCCTCGCATTCCACTCGGTAAAATGACCGTCAAGAGCGTTGCAAATGCCTCGTCTGATCTTTCCCAATCCAGTTTGCCTCTTTGTTTTAACACCAGAGCGATGACACCCGGTATCAGAAATAAAAATACCGGCATCAGTTTGAGCAATGCACCGAAAATGGTTCCTCTCCGGCCTTCTTTCAGGTTTTTGGCAGCCAGCGCTCTCTGTACAATGTATTGATCTGTGCACCAATACCAGATCCCTACCACCGTGCTGGTAATGAACAGTGAAGGCCAGGGAAACTCAGGATCTGAAGCGGATCTCCACATATTGAAAAACTGAGGTCCCAGCTCATCCCTCATGGCACCCCAACCGCCAATAGCATCCAGTCCCATGATGGTCAACGTTGCTGCACCCACGATCAATACCACTGTCTGCAGGGCTTCGGTATACACAACTGCCCTCATACCGCCTAAAACCGTATATAATCCGGTCAGAATCACCGTTGCCAGCGCCCCTGTCCAGAACTCGATACCCAGAAGAGCAGAAACCACAATACCTCCGGCGTAAATCGTAACGGATACCTTTGTCAGGATATAAGCTACCAGTGAAATGATCGACAAAAATCTCCTTGAACGTTCATCAAACCTTTTTTCCAGGAACTCAGGCATGGTGAACACACCGCTCCGGGCATAAAAGGGCAGGAATACCCAGCCCATCAGCAACACGATCCAAGCGTGGAGTTCGTAGATGATCAGGGGAAATTTTCCTGCTGCTCCTGTCCCGGCAAGCCCGACTACATGCTCTGAGCCGATATTGGAAGCAAAGATCGATGCACCGATCACAAACCACCCGATATTCCTTCCTGCTAAAAAATAGTCAGTGGTATTTTCAGTTTTTTGCCTGATGACCCAGATAGCCAATCCGAAAAGGATCGTAAAATAAAGCACGATCACAATCCAATCAAAAGTATCCAATAGTTGCATTAATTATTAATTTTTGTAATTGTTATTTTGAAAGTCTTATGGCACTGATTCTTTTGGCCTGTGGTTTTTGCCCGTGGTCAATATTTGAAGTTCTGACGCAATTATTAGCCGATTTTTATCAATGTGCGGGCTTCAAAAGATACAGACTATCAGAATGATCAGCATACCACCTAAATAATTTTCATTAAATATACATGTTCACCAACTGTTCGAACCATTCCTGTTTTCCGCTGGTCATCTCCGGTTCACCGTTGGCAGATCCTATTCCTGCCAATTTTTCCAGTGTGAGCTCACCATTGGAAAACAATGCGCCATCGCCCGAATCAAAACTGCTGTACCGGGCATTTTTCTTCTGCAGATAGGGGGATTCTTTCATGATCTGATCTGCAATGATCAATGCCCGGGCAAATGCATCCATTCCGCTGATATGCGCGATAAAAAGATCTTCCGGGTCCGTTGAATTTCTACGGATTTTTGCGTCGAAATTGATGCCGCCGGTTTTGAATCCGCCACTTTCCAGAAAGACCAGCATAAGTTGTGTCAATTCATACAGATCAACAGGAAACTGATCTGTATCCCAGCCATTCTGATCATCGCCCCGGTTGGCGTCCATGCTGCCCAGTTTTCCTGCCCTGGCCGCGAGGGCCATTTCATGTTCCATGGTATGACCGGCAAGAGTGGCATGATTTACTTCGAGATTGAGTGCAAAATCGTCCAACAGGTCATATTCCCGGAGGAAACCCAGGACCGTGGCTGCATCATAATCATACTGATGCTTGGACGGTTCCATAGGTTTGGGTTCAATCAGGAAAGTGCCTTTAAAACCGTTTTTTCTGCCATAATCTTTTGCCATGTGGAGGAATCTGGCCATGTGGTCCAATTCCTTTTTCATGTCCGTGTTGAGCAGGGATAAATATCCTTCCCGGCCTCCCCAGAAAACATAATTTTGTCCACCCAGCTTGATGGTTGCATCCAGGGCATTTTTAATTTGAACCGCAGCCCTGGCCACAACCCTGAAATCCGGGTTGGTGGCTGCACCGTTCATATATCTTGGGTGAGAGAATAAATTGGCCGTTCCCCAAAGCAGCCGGATACCGCTTTCTTGCTGCTTTTGCAGTGCGTAATCAGTAATGTATTTCAACCTTTTCTCATATTCAGCAACAGAATCGCCTTCTTCAATGAGGTCTGTGTCATGGAAACAATAGAAGGGAACACCCAATTTGGAGATGAATTCAAAAGCAGCATCCATTTTATCCCGGGCTTTTTGATAAGGATCGCCTGCATTGAGCCAGGGCATAGGCCTTGTCGGGTCTCCGAACGGATCCCTTCCGTCACCGCAGAAGCTGTGCCAGTAAGCCACGGCAAAACGAAAATGTTCTCTCATCGATTTTCCGCCAACGATGCGGTCCTCATCATACCACCTGAAAGCCAAAGGGTTTTTTGAATATTTACCTTCAAATATTATTTGGGGAATCTCTTTAAAATAGGTATTCATTATTCTTGTATTATGTTATGAATCAAGCATTTTCTGCAACTTGTGGCGCCAGGCGCCATAGGCATCTGCAATTTTGGATAGATCTTTCTGCCAGGTTGTTGTCCGGACAGGTTTCAATTCAGCAATGGCTTCATCCGGTGACGAGTACCTACCGGTTGCCACCAAACCCGCCTGAGCTGCCCCGGTAGAACCGGTGGTGTCGTACATTTCAATTTTGCAATGAATAAGGTTGGCTAAAGTGCCGGTAAAAATCTCTGATAGGAACAGATTGTCATTACCCACCCGGATTTTTTCAGGTTTTATCCCGACAGTCCGCAGAATGTCCATCCCATAGGCAAAAGCAAATGCAATACCCTCCAGCGAGGCTCTGAATAAATGAGCGCGCGAGTGCCTGTTGAATTGCAGGTTATCAATCCTTGCCCCCGTCATCAGGTCGTTCAGCATGCGTTCACTTCCATTGCCAAAGGGAAAAACCTGCAATCCGTCCGAACCAACGGGGATTTCTGCAGCTTCCTTTTCCATAGAGTTGTAGTCCGTTTCAGGCATGCCGGTCTCCCGACGTATCCAGGCGTACTGAATACCGCATCCGTTGATGCACATAAGCTGGCCGATCCGCGGTTGTTCCGGTGCGTGATTGACATGGGCAAATCCATTCACTCTGGATCGGGGATCAAAGATCGCCTGGTCCGTAACGCCGTATATGACGCCTGAAGTGCCGCCTGTAGCTGCGATATCACCCGGGTGCAGTACTTTCAGGGACAAAGCATTATTAGGCTGATCTCCGGCCCTGTAGGTGACTGGAGTGCCTTTAGCGAGGCCACTTTCAAAAGCAGCTTGTTCAGACACTTTACCCTGGATGGAGAAGGTTGGGATCAATGGAGGCATCATCGCTTCAGGGATACCATAGTATTCCATTAATTTTCGGGCAGGCTGATTGTTTTTGAAGTCCCAGAGGATACCTTCGGAATAGCCTGAGACCGTACTGCAGACCTCGCCGGTCAGTTTCATGGCAATGAAATCCCCAGGCAACATCCATTTGTAAGTTTTGTTGAAAATTTCCGGTTCATTTTCCTTTACCCAGCTGAGCTTGGAAGCAGTGAAATTTCCTGGTGCATTGAGCAGATGGCCAAGGGTATAGTCTTTACCCAGCGCAACATTTGCCTTCGAACCGTTTTGGGTTGCTCGGCTGTCGCACCAGATAATGGAATTCCTGAGCACGTTTTGGTCCTTGTCCACCAATACCAGTCCGTGCATCTGGTAGGAAATACCAATGCTTTGAATATCTGCGGCGTTAATGTGATTTTTTTGAAGAAGCATCCGGGTGAGCAAGCAAAGATTTTTCCACCACATTTCAGGATCTTGTTCCGCCCATCCGGTTTTTGGGGACAAAATCGTCATTTCGGCTTCAGGACATTTACCCTGAGCAAGGATTTTTCCGTTGTCTGCACTGACAATGGAAGCCTTTACCGAAGAACTGCCGACGTCGTATCCTATTGCGTACATTTTACCTATGATTCAAAAGTTTCCTGATACAAGAAGTTTTTGACGCAAACAAATGTAAACAATCTTTTAATTTATGCAATCTGTTGCATAAATATTTTTAAGAAATTTTTAATATTGCTTAAATGAGCTTCATCCGTTATTGCTGAAACGCACCTCAAGGTTCATTTTGTAATGTATTGTTAAACAAATTTTTAATCATTAATTTGAATTCATTGCCGCAATGATTTTAATTCATTTCCATTTTAGATTAACTTGTATTAAGTTTGTATTTGAATATATCTTGATTTTGTAGGATCTCTAAGGAAATGTAATGCATTGCACATGGACTTGAAAAAAGAAGTGACCATCTATGATATAGCTAAAAAGCTGAATGTTTCAACAGCCACGGTGAGCCGGGCTTTGAACAACAGCTTGTCCATCAGTGAACGGACCAGGAAAAAGGTACATGAAGCAGCCAGGGAACTGGGATACCGCCATAATAGTTTTGCTAAAAACCTGAGAAAACAAAAATCACATACCATTGGTGTCATCATACATGAGCTGGTATCCAGTTTTACGACTTCCGTTTTGGGCGGTATCGAAAAAGTCACTACGGAAGCCGGATACGACCTGATCATTGCCCACTCTTCAGAGAAAATGGAAAAAGAGATCAAAAATGCCAATAACCTGTTTCATAAAAGAGTGGATGGTGTGATCGCATCCCTTTCCTTCAATACAGACAGACTGGATCATTTTAACCCTTTTTTTGAAAAAGGGATCCCTTTGGTATTTTTTGACAGGGTGGAAGAAAATGTTCCCGGAACAAAAGTGATCATTGACAATTACCGCGGTGGTTATGAGGTTACCAGGCATTTGGTGGATCAGGGATGCCGCAATGTAGCCATAGTGACAGGGCCTCAAATGAGGAATGTTTACAGAAAAAGGTTTCTGGGCTACAGGGATGCCCTTCAGGATTCATCCATCCCATTCAGAGAGGACTATGTGATCATCAACGAACTGGACTATCAGTCCGGGGTGGATGCAGCATTACAGATATTGCGCCTTGAACCGGTGCCTGACGGTGTTTTTGTGACCAATGACCTGACAGCAGCTTCTTTTATGAAAACGATCAAGGACCATGGGATCTCTATTCCGGAAGATATGGCCGTGGCAGGATTCAACAATGACAACATCAGCCTGTTGGTTGAACCGGAATTGACCACGGTAAATTACGATGGTTTCCTGATCGGTGAAGTTGCAGCCACTCAGCTGATCGGTCATCTTTCAGGCAAATCGGCAGTTGGGCAGCTTTCCACGATCATTGTCAATTCAGAACTGATCATCCGCAAGTCTTCATTGAAATCAGGTAAAAAAGTGTGTTGAAAAAGAATTGCCGGCAGCAATTCTTTGGTGCTTATTGGAATTTAATAAAGCGCAAATGATTGGTTTTGCCTGCAAAAAAGATTAAGTAAACATTCCGGCAGTTCTATCGGAAAAATTGGTAATTATTAAGCCGATGAGCAGAATAATATTTTAGTTTGCAGGATTTCAGAGCGTACACTTGCAATATTCTCTGAAGTTGACATTCAAAGGGAGGTTTTGACCTTGTACGGTACATCACGGGCTAAAAGACTAACAGCTAAAAGACTATCAACCTGAAGAATTATCATAAATACACCAAAATTTTGGTCAAGCTATAGTACAAGCACATAAATCCTTAGAAAATTGGAAAAAATTTTTCTAATGCTTATCATTGGAAAAAATTTTCAGAATGAGGCTACAGCCACTGATCACCAATGATGCGGTAATTTTTGGATTACTGATGCTAATTCTGGCAGCGATCGTTACCACTGCAGCGAGCAGGAACAAAAACTGGCAAAGGTTTTATATTTTTTTTCCGGCTTTGCTGTTGTGTTATTTTGTGCCGTCAATGATGCACTGGCCTCTTGGAATAATCGCACCTCAGTGGTATGATCTGGAAGCGCTGGCAACGTACTTCAGGGATCATTATATTTCAACATTTCCACTTGATGCTGATTGGAAGACCATTCAAGCCTTCATTGATCAACAGGGTATCACGGCGGAAGAACTGCAGGCCTTTGAACAAAAGTCAAACCTATACTTCGTTGCTTCACGGTACCTGCTTCCTGCAAGTTTGATCCTTCTGACCCTCAGCGTGGACCTGAAAGCGCTCAAAAGCCTGGGATTCAAACCCATATTGATTTTTCTTACCGGTTCAGCCGGGGTGATCATCGGAGGACCTTTGGCTATTCTGATCGTTCATGCCATAGCTCCCGGACTGGTATCCATTCCTCCCGATGAACTCTGGAAGGGTTTAAGTACAATGGCAGGCAGCTGGATCGGAGGCGGCGCCAATCAAACCGCCATGAAGGAAATATTCCAGGTAGCGGACAATTTGTTTGCGACAGTGGTGGTGGTAGATGTACTTGTCGCCAATATCTGGATGGGCTTTCTTCTGTACGGAGCAGGGATCACCAAAAAGATAGACCGATGGTTGAAATCGGACAATTCGTCGATCGACCAATTGTTGGAGAGGGTTAAAAATTACCGCTCATCAATAGAAAAAATTCCTGAAACCAAAGACCTGATGCTCATGACAGGCATTGTATTCGGTGGTGTTGCGATTTCCCATTTCGGCGCCGACCTGCTGTCCGTCTATATGGCCTCATTTGAGGATCTGCTGATCAGTATAGGCCTGAACACCCTGATGGAACATTTTTTCTGGCTGGTTGTGATCGCGACCACCTATGGCCTGGGCTTGTCTTTTACAAGGATGAAAAAGCTTGAAGGCATCGGTGCATCCCGCTGGGCAACGGTTTTCATCTATATGCTGGTTGCGACCATCGGCATGAAAATGAATATTTCCGAAATCTGGCAAAACATAGGACTGTTGCTGATTGCGGTGATCTGGATATTGATACACGCCTTACTGATGCTCATTGTGAGTAAATTGACCCGATCACCTTTCTTTTTTATGGCTGTTGGCAGCACGGCCAATGTTGGCGGGGCAGCTTCAGCGCCGATTGTTGCAACAGCATTCAATCCGGCGTTAGCCCCGGTAGGCGTACTGCTGGCCGTCCTGGGATACGCCCTGGGTACTTACGGAGGAATCATTGCCGCCTGGCTGATGCAATGGGTCAGTTGACCATTACAAGCGGTTTATTTGATTTCAAGGCAACAAAATCCATTCTGTGGATGTTTATTTTGACCAGCCAGGAGATGCAGGTATTAAATACTTTTGATAATGAATGTATTTTTTATTAATTTTGCAAAACCGTTTGGCTTTATGGTAAAAAAACATTTATGGATAAAAAGAGGATCCTGTTTGTAACCCAGGAAATAGAACCATACACAACAATCACGGCAATTTCCTCCCTTATGAAAGAACTCACCATGCAAACGCATAAAAGTTCTTTTGAAATAAGGATCCTGATGCCTAAATTTGGTTTAATAAACGAAAGAAGACACAGGTTACATGAAGTGGTCAGGTTGTCAGGGATGAACATCATTATTGACGACGATGATTTTCCCCTGATCATAAAAGTGGCTTCATTGCCAGATTCCAGGATACAGGTATATTTTCTTGATAATGAGGAGTTTTTCAAAAGAAAATATATGTTCAGGGACGAAGAGGGCAATCTTTTTGAAGACAATGACAGCAGGATGGTGTTTTTCTGTAAAGGTGTGCTGGAAACAGTCAAGAAATTTGGGTGGGCTCCGGATATCGTGCATGTTCATGGCTGGATGAGCAGCATGGTTCCTCTGTATCTGAAAAAAGTGTACAAGGAAGATCCCATCTATCAGGATGCCAAAGTAGTGCTGTCGGTATATGACAACCCCTGCAACATCAAACTGGCGCCAAATTTTATCGAGAAAGCCATGATCAATGATCTCAATCCGGAAGACCTGGATGAATATTTTGAAAACGGTGAAGTATTTTTGAACAAAGGGGCCATAATAAATTCAGATGCCATCATTCAAGGAAGCCATTTTGCAGACGAAAACGTTCTTAAACTGATTTCGGAGCAGGATAAACCATTTTTGGCATATAACGAAGAAAATCATGTTCCGGAAATCATTAAGTTTTATAAATCTTTAATCAAAGATCAGTTTTAAACAAGATCAACAAATGAACAAAATTTTAATTGGTATCAGCTTCCTGGCAAGCCTCATCACCATATTTTCATGTACTGAAAGCACCATTCTGGGAACAGAGATACTGGAAGGTGATTTTGTAGATGTGGATTACCATGATTCCACAACCATACATTTTAAAACCATAGCGGCGGACTCCACCAGGGTTTATCCGATCGCCAATTCACTTTTTTTACTCGGACAGGCAGATGATCCGGTTTTCGGTTCTTTTGATTCATACGCCTATTTTGAATTAAAACAGATCTTTATCATCCCCAAGCATACAGAAATGACACTGGATTCAGTGGTTTTGTCCATGAGTTTTTCGAAAACCGATTTTTGGGGCAATGAAAACGCTTTATTTGATGTGGAAGTTTATGAATTGGGAGAAAGCCTGGAGGGATATGACACGCTCTATTCAGATCAGCAGATACAAAAAGGCGCATTTTTAGGCTCTTCTTCCTTCAATCCGTTTTCAGGAGACACCATCAGGGTGACCACCGGGAAAGATACAGCCACCTACTATAACACCTTCAGGGTAAAGCTTGACAAATCATTTGGAGAAAAACTTTTCAATGATTCACTGATCCTGCACAACGATACGCTGATCGCCCAGCAAACAAACGGGATCTGGCTCAGGGCAAAAACCAGTGAGAATGCTGTATTTGGCTTAGAAAATACGGTTTACCTGGATGAACATTCCAACAAGCTGATCTTTTATTATAAGGATGCTTCAGGAAATTCATACAAACACCCGCTTACCCTCGGGGGAAAAAGAGGTGTTCATTATGCAAACAATTTTGCAGGATCAGAAGCTAAAAAATTTCTTGACGGTCATTTCGACAGCGATTCCATCGCTTTTCTTTCCGGAGGCCAGGGGCTGAATATTCAAGTTGACCTGCCCGATCATGAAAGCTTCAAGGGTAAACTGATCAATTACGCTTATCTTGATTTTTATGCAGCAGAACCCATCGATGTCCCCGGGTTGCTGCCTTATGCCAAAATCGACCGGATCTATTCATATTATAAGACCAACGGGAGCTCAAAATATACTCAGGACCTCAGCTACAGTCTTGTATCAGGCGTTCCTGCTTTTTTCAACGGCTATCTTCAGCAGGTTACGGATACTGAAGGGAAAACGCTATATAAGTACAGGCTGAATCTGACCACCGAACTGAAAAGAAGGATCAGGGAAAATGACCTTTCTCCCATTATTTTAACCCCTTATCTTTCTGAAGCAAGGGCATACCGTAGTGTAATTTTCGGACCAAAGCATTCCAGGTACCCGGCCAGACTTAAAGTAACCTTCACAAATAATTGATCATGTGTGGAATCGTGGCATATAATGGCTTAAAACAAGCCGCTCCCATCATCATCGAAGGACTTAAACGTCTCGAATACCGCGGATATGACAGTGCGGGCATTGCGGTGATGGGTGAACGAATGCACAGCTATAAGCAAAAAGGTAAAGTGCTCGACCTGGAAATGCTCATGAGTGAACATGAGATTTCCGGAAGTATCGGATTGGGTCACACCAGGTGGGCAACACACGGTGCACCCAATGACATCAATGCCCACCCGCACAGATCCGGCAATCACGATATATCATTGGTACACAATGGTATTATCGAGAATTATGATGTTTTGAAAAAGCTCCTGACCGATCTTGGACATGAGTTTGAAAGCGATACCGACACAGAAGTTTTGGTTCACCTGATTGAAGAATACCAGAAAAGGGAGCATTGTGCCATTGAAATTGCAGTCAACCTGGCTTTACAGAAGGTCGTTGGCGCATATGCGATCGTTGTTTTTGACAAAAAATTCCCTGATCGCCTGGTGGGCGCGAGAAAATCCAGTCCGCTTTTGCTCGGTATCGGAAAAGATGAACTTTTCCTGGCATCTGATGCTGCTCCGGTCATCAAATATACGAATAAAGTCATTTACCTGGAAGACGGGGAAATTGCTGTGATCAAAAAAGGCGGGGAATATCATATATCCAACCTGAAAAACGAAATACTCAATCCTCATATACAGGAA
This sequence comes from uncultured Saprospiraceae bacterium, assembly GCA_964594045.1. Classification (GTDB taxonomy): domain Bacteria; phylum Bacteroidota; class Bacteroidia; order Chitinophagales; family Saprospiraceae; genus UBA2365. Next base: position 18,799 of record CAZQKR010000007.1, read on the forward strand.
CTGGACCTTTCTCTGGAAGCCATAGAAAAAGAGGGCTATGAGCATTTTATGCTTAAAGAGATCTTCCAGCAAAAAGATACCGTATTTGAAACACTCAGAGGCCGATTCAGCGCTTATGACGGCTGGGTTTCCGTTGGGGGTTTGAAAAAGGAATTTAAAAAAATCCTCAAAGCCAAAAGACTGATCATGATCAGCAGCGGTACTTCCTGGCATGCGGCTTTGGTAGGTGAATATTTGATTGAAGAACTTGCAAGGATACCGGTTGAAGTGGAATACTCTTCCGAGTTCAGGTACAGAAATCCCATCATATCCAAAAAGGATGTGGTGATCGCAATTTCCCAGAGCGGGGAAACGGCTGACACCCTTGCAGCGCTTGAACTGGCCAACTCGAGGAATGCAACAACCTATGGAATCGTGAATGTCGTGGGTTCCTCCATTTCCAGGGCAACAAAAACCGGATCCTATACCCATGCCGGACCGGAAATCGGAGTAGCATCAACCAAGGCATTTACCTCTCAGGTTGCCATGCTGACCTTGATCGCCCTGAGCCTGGCTCAGGAAAGAGGTACATTGTCCAGGAGTTTTACCATGCAAATATTGACGGAACTCGAAAATATTCCTCAAAAAATTGAGAAAGTCCTTGCAAATGCTGAGAAAATCAAATATGTTGCATCCGAGATCAAAGATTCCACTAACGCCTTGTATCTTGGCAGAGGATATAATTTTCCCATTGCGCTTGAAGGAGCGCTTAAATTGAAGGAAATTTCCTACATTCATGCGGAAGGTTATCCCGCAGCGGAAATGAAACACGGACCCATCGCACTGATCGATGAAAATATGCCGGTCATCGTGATCGCAACCAACCACAGCGCTCACGGAAAGATCATCAGCAATATTCAGGAGATCAAAGCGCGCAAAGGACGAGTGATATCGATAGTCAACGAGGGAGATGAAGTGATTAAAGAGTTATCTGATTATACGATAGAAATTCCACAGATCGTTGAACCATTATCACCTATTTTATCGGTTATTCCACTGCAATTGCTTGCATATTACATTGCGGTGATGCGCGGTTGCAATGTGGATCAACCCAGAAACCTGGCTAAATCTGTAACAGTAGAATAAAGAATTCATAAATGATGAACACGCATTTGAACATGGAGTACAACTCCGAAAGGCCGCCAATGGTTATTTCTGAATATGGCAGAACCATTCAGGAACTGGTAGAGCATGCCCAGAAAATTGAAAATCCGGAAGAAAAACAAGCCTATTTCAACGAGATCGTTGAAATTATTACCCGGATGAACACAGAAGGAAAGAAAACCACCGAATATAAGGAAAAAGTGTGGAGACACTTATTTAAAATAGCTAATTATGATCTGGAAGGTGTAGTTATGCCTAACGGAGAGATCCCGCAGCCCAAAGTCTCCAATTTTAAGCCGCCCAAAGTGGATTATCCCGAATCAGAGACCAAATTCAGACATTACGGGCACCTCATCCATAAGATGATCGATAAGGCACTGGAAATGGAACCCGGACCCATGAGGATGGAATTTACCATCATCATCGCTTCTTTCATGAAAATGGCTTACAAAACATGGAGTCCTGAGCATTATATGAACGAAAATATGATCAGGCTTGATCTGGAAACACTTTCCGAAGGCCGGTTGAGGCTGCCTGACGATATTTCTATCGATGTTTTGTACAACAACAATGCCCTCAAAAAGAAAAAATCGAGCTATCTGTACCAGGAAGTTCCCAAGGCCAAAAAGAAAAAGAAAAAATAGCCACTTTCGGGTGAATGGACCATCTTGAACGCTATATTGAATCCCTGATCTTTGCCGCAGATCAGGCCATAACCGAACAAGAGATCAGGGAAACGCTGTTCAGGGTATTCGATCATGCGGTTCAGCCTGAAGCATTCCAGACAGCCCTGGAAAAACTCAGGGAAAAATACGCATCAGAGGATTTTGCGTTTGAACTGGTGGAAATATCCAATGGATACCAGTTCATGACCAAGGGCGCATATCACCATGTTGTCGGAGAGTACCTGAAGCAACTTTCCAAAAAGAGACTTTCAGGCGCAGCGCTGGAGACCTTGTCCATTATTGCCTATAAACAACCCGTTACCAAACCGGTGATCGAGCAGATACGCGGTGTGAATTCAGATTACTCCATACAGAAATTGCTGGAGAAAAACCTGATTGAAATACAGGGAAGGGATGATGGCCCGGGTAAACCCCTGATATATGCAACTTCTGCAAAATTTATGGATTATTTTGGCCTGAGATCCATGAATGACCTTCCCAGCCTTAAGGATTTCAGGGAGACAGAAAACCAGGTTGGTGTTGAAGACAGCATTATGGAAGAAGAATGACCCGATGGCTGTTTATTTTCTGCATCCCCAAGAATTGATCTTTCCACATCCGGAAATGGCTGGAGAAGATGGCTTGGTGGCCATCGGAGGAGATCTGTCAGAAGAGAGACTGCTGACTGCATACAGATTCGGGATTTTTCCGTGGTATAACGAAGGCGATCCGGTTTTGTGGTGGTCGCCTGACCCACGGGCAGTGGTATTACCGGGAAAAGTGACCATTTCAGCCAGCATGAGACAGGAGATGAAAAAATTCCGGCTGACCGTGGACACCGTTTTTGAACAGGTGATCAAGGCTTGCAGTGCAGTTCCCCGAAAGGGGCAGGACGGTACCTGGATCACGGAGGATATGGTCCGGGCATATATTCAGCTTCATCATTCCGGGTTCGCGCATTCATTTGAGGTCTGGCGTGAAGGCAAACTGTCAGGGGGTTTATACGGCGTTTCCCTGGGAAAATGTTTTTTCGGAGAATCGATGTTCAGCCATGTTCCGAATGCATCAAAATTTGCGTTCATTCGCCTGAGCCAGATATTGGAGGAAAGAGCATTCAGGCTGATCGATTGCCAGGTGCCCAATGACCACCTTGCAAGTATGGGATGCAAAACCATGGAAAGATCAAAATACCTGGAAATATTAAGGAAAAATAACCTGGAACCCACTTTCAGGGGTAGCTGGAGCAGATGGGTGTAATGATGGAAACTATTTCGACACCATCACCGAAGCACTGACAATTTTTGGACTGGGATTTGAGTTACTGCAAGCTTCTTCAAATTGAATATCCTTAAAATGCATGGTATAGGGTTCTTTCACAAACACCTTGTGAGTCAATTCGCTGCTCCCAATGATTGTATCTATTGTGACCCCATCCATATTGGCATGAAAAATCAAATACATTTCACCTGCCCAAAAGCAATTTGAAAAACAAGGACAAAACCCGTTGACCAAATTTTTTACCTCAAAATAGTTGTCATCCGGGAAACTGTATTTTCCACATATTTTAACGGTGAAATATTCTCCGTAGTTCACATCAACCATTTCGCAATCCTGTTTAGTGCAGGCAGCAATCAACATTATTGAACATACAGCAAATGCAAAAACCAACTTGTTCATAAAAGCCAATTTCAAATTAAGACTGGTTTTAAACCAAAATGGTTGGCATTCGCATATTGAATATTACCAAACCTTGATTGCAATTACTGAAAAACCGGCTTAATAAACGTTAATGCCTTTAGATGGATACAATCTATCCTGGCTTTTTAAGTGATTATTACGAACTTTGTGCTTTTATAATTTGAGTGATGATTTTAAGGAATGTTTTTATTGCAGCGATATTTTTATTGAATTCAGTTTTGGGGATTGGCCAGGAATTGGATGAAAAGATATTTGATCCTTCATTGGCAGGAGATAAAGTATCCAGTTTTGGGATGGTTGCCCGGATGCGCAGTCAGGATGTTGCCCAAATGATCCAATCACAGTTAAAAAACCCGGTTGTAAAAGGTTCAACCAGGGAAGTGGGCATCCTGATGCATTCCAACGAGACCATTACCGGGGAACGACTTACCAGGGTATTGGTCACGCCTGCCAAAGCCGCGTATGATGAGATCAAAAGGATACCCAGGACAGTTACACAGACGATCAAGATCGGGGAGAAAACCATCGAATGCATTGGCAGGATCTTTTCAGGAAAATCCTGTAAAGAGGATATTTTCAAGGAGATCAAACAGATCGTTTACGATGAGGTCAGGGTAAGGGTACCGGCAGCAGAAGCTGTTTACCAGGATGTATTGGTGCCTGTGATCGAATTGAACCAGACCCTTATACCGATCCGGGGCAAATTTGAATATACCGTAAAGCTGGATCATCTTGAACTGCAATTTGACAAAAACAGGTTTACACTGAATGGGTTTTTTGACATTGACATCAAGACGAATATTTCTGTGGCCTTGCTACCGGAATCGATCAAACCGCGGGGAAGTTTCAATTCGGGATTCAAGATCCGTATTTCGGAAACCGGACTGCTTCATCTTTTTCCGGACGGTTCGGTAAAGATCAGTGAACCCGCTTCAAAACTTGAATTTCTTGAAGTATTCGGTTCGGATTTTGTGGTGAACTCAATAAAGTCAGGAGCGGAAAGCACATCCGTAACTCAGTATTTCATGGACTTAACAGGAAATGAGATCAATGAAAAAGTCAGTAACAAAATCCGGGAGATCATTGAAAAGGAGATCAGCAAGGTCAACCTTAAAGATCTCGCCCAAAATATGCTCAAAGACCTGGATAAACCCATCCAACTCAACCAAAACGCCTATTTTTATCCCAATGTAACGGGACTGTTTGTCAGTCCGCCTACGGGAAGTACTGAAGGCAAAACCAACCTGCTGACGTTGGGATTTGGTGTGACGATGCAACCTTTTGTCACTTTTGAGGCCAGCCCGGTTGTTTTTCCTCCCAAAAATGAGCTGATCCATTTCGGAACCGAAATCAAGACCGGTGAAGGGATCGATATTTCCATGCGCGGATTTATGTCCTATAATTACATTTCACAGCAATTGATGCCGTATATCGACACGATCAACAAGGAAAATGAAAAAGAAATGATCATCCGGCATTATCTGGCAGCCAATCCGAGGGCAAGCTTCCTCGGGAATGATAAAATGAACCTTACCGTGGACCTGATCAGAAAAAAAAGCGGTAAAAAGATCGGATTTGTCAGTTTGAACACCACATTGGCAGCCAATACCGCAGACACCACCATTTGTACAAAAGTCACCGATATCAAAGTCAAAACAAGTGATTTCAGGATTTTTCTCATCAAAGGTATCCTTAAAAATACGCTAAAAAAGGAAGCTGAAGGCAATGCCTGTATATCCTTCGGAAAAGAAGTCCGCGAGGCTGCTTCTGATCTGGATGACAAACTGTTCATAAAAACGCCAATCGGTGATATTGTCGGGGTCACCCATAAGCTTACCATCGATCAGGTGAATGTACAGGAAGCCTATATTTTGCTTAAGTTCAGTCTTGCCGGATCGCTGAGGTTTTTCAGAAGGGAATAAGCCAGATCTTCCTCAGGGGAAATATTGCACGCAACTGTCACATTGAAGCCATCATAATTATTAGCCAACTTCATTTAATGGCAAATAATCCGGGCTGTTAACTGAACAGCTTGTCCGGCTGTTGGACTTGAACGCCTGCATTATACAAGAACCGTTAATTTGCCTTAGAAATCAAAGTTCTGACCCCGGGTATTAATGATCATCAGCAAAAAGACTCCTGGACTATCGACCAGAACAATTACCTAATTTGTTACAATAGCAGTAAATTTGCAAAAGATATTTACGGTTGGATGCCGGGCAACCGTGCGCATCATTGAAGAATTTACAATTCATCGCACCGGCCAAAAAATTGGTCATGAAACACATTATTCCTAAAGCCGCTGTAATCTTACTATTCATATCACTGTTCCTGTTGAGTGGCTGTCAGCTCATCGATTTTAATCCGTCAAACAATGGGAAAGTGGATATTTATCTGTTGAGCTCATGGCACAAAGCTCCTGATTCAGAGAGGATCATGGAGGAAAAACCCATCGAATTGTATATGAACCGCTGGTCAGTTATGATGAGATCATCTGGTATGACCAGGAGGATTTCAGCTTTAAACTGATGGAATCAGCAAGGCAAAAAATTATAGATCTGGAAAATTCAGGCCATCGCCTGGCTTTTGCAGTAACAGCCAATGATTCAATAGTCTATACAGCATATTTTTGGGCGTCCTTTTCGTCCTCGATCTGTGATTGGGTGGTCATAGATCCCCTTGTGTTGCATAGCAGTGAGAGCATGAAAGTCAGATTGGGATACCCGGGATTTCTTCCGGAATTCAACATACCAGATAAAAGAAATGACCCAGCGATCATTCAAATTTTCAAAGACAGTAAAAAGTTGAAGCGATAACAATTTATCAATCAATAATTTATAGACATTTAACACTAAACACTTCACTCATGAGAGCAAAGGTTTACGGATTGACCATTCTTTTTCTTATTACTTTTTCCAGAATAAAAATTGGTGCACAGAGTTTACCTGATTTCATGGCTGGCACCTGGAAGATGGAAGATAGTGACCATTATGAACAGTGGACCAGGCTCAATGACCGGCAAATGAAAGGGATTTCTTATAAGTTGACCGATGGTAAAATGCAGGTAACGGAATATCTGGAAATCCAAAAAAATGGTGATCATTTGTTTTATACGGCAACAATTCCCGGACAAAACCAGGGAGAAACCATCATTTTCAGAGCGGTAACCACAGACAGCATATATACTTTTGAAAACCCCGGACATGATTTTCCAAAGTATATCAGCTACCAGTCACCAGGAAAAAATAAATTGATCGCCCGGATAGGTGACCGTGAAAAAACGCTCGAATTCAATTTCAGTACAGCAAAAATCACGTCACCTCAGACAAGTCCGGATGCAGCCATAAATAAAGCTTCATTTATTTTAAGCGGCGAATTCTGGACCAGGCCTGAGTTCAGAGACGGTTATACCAAATTACCTCCGCCGGATTCAAAAGGACTGTTGTTCGTCCCGAACCGAACGAGACTTATTTTTATGCATCATTCAGGTAAGCTGTCTTCAAAGGTCGTTGTTCAGGATGCCCGGGTGTTTGGTCAGACCAAATTGATCAACAATACGGACAACGCAGCCACTCAGATTTTTGAAGCCTGGATCAAATACGATTTTACTCCGGCATTTTCCTTCAAAACAGGCCGGCAGATGCTCAATTACGGGGATAAAAGACTGATCAATGACCGCAACTGGAATGTAAACGGAGCTTCTTATGATGTAATGATGTTACAGTTTACCCAAAATCAGGGTAAAACAGATTTTTTTGAGGGACATCTGGCATTTGGATCCGGCGCAAATGCTTATAGCCAGGTCTTTGCTGAAGAATATAAGGTCAACAATCACAAGTACTTCAGCTTTTTATGGCTGAGTAAAAAGTTTTCTGAAAATATCCAGTTAAATTTCATGGATGTACTTACGGGCAACCAGGAAGCAGGAACAAAGCATACCATACATTGGCTGAATACCATGGGGATCAATCCCATATTGAAAACAGGCTCATTTTCCTTTGAAGGAAGCGCATATTATCAGCATGGAAAAACGATCCAAGGTAAAACGGCCGAAGCATATTTACTGGCGGCGAAAGTATATTATGCGGGCAAAAAGATCAGGCTGGACCTGGGTTCAGATCTGTATTCCGGCCAAGCTGTGGATGATCTGACGGATAAGGTCAGCACTTTTAATCCGCTCAATTACGGGGCGCACGGCCATCTGGGTGAAATGGACCATTTTGTCACGATACCTGTTGCAGGCATTCAGGATCATTTTTTCAAGGTCAATTGGTTCGCCAGTAAGTACTTATCAGCCAAAGCCGACTTTCATTGGTTTTATTTTACGCATACTCAGGCCAATCCTGTTGACCCGGAACAAATACTGGCAAGGTTTGCCGGAAATGAACTGGACATGAACATCGGATACAAGCTGTCAAAAGAAGTGCAATTCACCCTGGGGTATTCTTTTTTCCTTCCAACAGCCGATTATGAGCGATACAGCAGGATTGAACCGGGAGAAAGCAGGTTTGCCCAATGGGCTTATCTTTCCATGATCTTCAAGCCGGCATTGTTTGAATATAAAGCAAAATAAACGGAAGGTTTTATTTTTTTGAACTTTTTTTTAAACAACTTCAGGATTTGATGGTTTAAATACCACCTTTGTGTATTAAATAAAATCATTATGGCGACAAATGAATTTCAAAAAGGCGTAAAATTCAATTATACAGACAGTATAGATTATGCCCCTTCATCAGTGGTTTCCAGGCATGTATTGAAAAAAGATACCGGCAACATCAGCCTTTTCGCATTCGACAAGGGAGAAGGGCTAAGTGAACATACCGCACCGTTTGATGCGGTTGTTGAGGTAGTGGACGGTAAAGCGGAGGTCATCATCAACGGAGCATCCCATATTCTTGGAGCAGGAGAGACGATCATCATGCCGGCAAATATTCCGCATGCCCTGCATGCCGTGGAAAGGTTTAAAATGGTATTGACGATGATCCGTTCCGGAGTATTGACAATGGGCTCCTGAAATTAATTAGAATTATTCTAAACAAATGTTGGTTTTGATTACAATAGGCGCATTTATTTTTGTTTATAAATAAAATACTTTTAAGTATTTAATACATTTGGCTATTATTTATAACAAAAAAAATTGTCGATGAAAAAGTGGATATTTTTTATTTATTTATTGATGCTCATCACTGTTAATTCATGCAGTAATTCCAGGCAATCAGATTCCGGTCAAGCGTCTGCAGACGTAACGTTGAATGAAGGTCAGGCATCAGTTCAAGATAATGAGTCAGATGCCAACGCATTGGGCGTGGCAAAATCCCTGCCTGATTTTTCTACCCTAGTTGCCGCAATTGAAGCCGCTGGCGTTCAGGATGCCGTGGTCAATGCCGGGCCATTGACTGTATTTGCACCCACCAATGAAGCTTTTGATAAATTACCGGCTGGAACCCTGGAAGATTTAGTGAAGCCTGAAAACAAGTCAAAGCTGGCTTATATTCTTACAAATCACGTAGCTCCTGCAAATTATCCTGATAATCAGCTCAAAAAGGAAGCTGAGAAAGGCAGGAAATTATACATGGCTTCAGGAAAATACCTTGAAGTGAGTAATGTAAATGGCGAATTGAAAGTTGGGGGAACAAAAATACTCAAGACGGTCAGGGTGAGTAACGGTTGGATTCATGTAATTGGAGATGTCTTGGTTCCAGCTGAATAAGTTGATATTTTTTAAGCATTATAATTTATACAAGATGAGAAAGTTAAATATTGTTTTATTATTAGTCTCGTTTATTTTCCTTGTTTCCTGTGGAACAAAAGACGGCAATTCGGAATCAGGTGCTGTAAAATCCCCGGAAACTGAAAAAGCGGCTGTCGATCCCAAAACGGATAAAGGTGTGGGACCGATCACCAGTCTTGAGCTGGACAGCAAAATAGATGAGGCAATGGCTGTTAAAGGCCATGAAATTTTCCAGGCAAAGTGCACAGCCTGTCACAAACCTGACCAAAAATATATAGGTCCTGCTCCAAAGGGAATCCTGGAAAGAAGATCACCAGAATTTGTGATGAACATCATTCTAAATCCTGAGAAAATGATAGCTGAAAATGATCTTACCAAACAAATGGTCGCTGAAAACAATGGAGCGGTGATGGCCAATCAGAACCTTTCAGAAGAAGAAGCAAGGGCGGTGCTGGAATATTTCAGAACACTCTAAACAACAAACAGTACAGGTTCAGGTCAGCATATTTAATTCACTTTTGAATGAATATTATCCAATGTGAAAAAGACAAGTTAAATGACCCAGATTAATTTATTTTCAAAAATTATTAATATGAAACATAATCTTAAAATATTATTTGCAATTTTTTCAATCGCCACAATCTTTTTAGGTTGTGCGAAAAAGAGCAATTCCGGAAATTCCGGAGCAATCTCCGGGGACGCTGCAGAAAAAGTATACATTAAACCAGGTGAACATGATGAATTTTATGCTTTTGTTTCCGGAGGTTTTAGTGGACAATTGGCTGTTTACGGACTGCCTTCCGGCAGATTATTCAAAGTGATACCTGTATTTTCAGTTGATGCTGAAAAAGCTTATGGTTTTAATGAAGAAACCAAACCAATGCTTCAAACTTCGCATGGGTTTGTACCTTGGGACGATTCTCATCATCCTGATCTCTCTCAGACAAAAGGGGAAATTGATGGCAGATGGTGTTTTATCAATGGAAATAACACGCCCAGAATAGCAAGAATAAGTCTGGAAACTTATGAAACTGAAGAGATCATTGAGATACCCAATAGTGCCGGTAATCATAGTTCCTCATTTGTGACTGAAAATACAGAATACGTTGTTGCCGGTACAAGATTTTCTGTTCCAATACCTCAGAAAGATATGCCGATCAAAGACTATAAAAGCAATTTTAAGGGAGCTATATCATTCATAAAGGTTGATCAGAAAAAAGGCAATATGAACATTGAATTTCAGATATTGATGCCTGGGTTTAATTACGATCTTGCACATCCGGGAAGGGGTAAATCACATGGATGGGTGTTCTTCACTACTTACAATACGGAAGAAGCCAATTCATTGCTTGAAGTCAATGCTTCACAAAATGACAAAGACTTTATCGCAGCAATAAACTGGCAAAAAGCTGAAGAATACATAAAAGCCGGAAAATTTAAAACAATGCCGGCCAATTACGCTCACAATGTCTATGATGAAGCTACACATACTGCAACATCCAAAATGAAAAAAGAAGTCAGGGTTTTGGATCCGGCAGATTGTCCTGGGCTGGTTTACTTTATGCCGACACCTAAATCTCCACACGGTTGTGATGTTGACCCTTCCGGAGAATACATCGTTGGAAGCGGTAAACTGGCAGCTTCTCTCACAGTACATTCATTTACAAATATGAAAAAGGCAATTGATGATAAGGCGTTTGACGGAGATGCTTATGGAATTCCAATCTTAAAATATGAAAAGACCATTGCCGGAGAAGTTAAACAACCTGGGTTAGGCCCATTGCATACTGAATTTGATGGGAAAGGAAATGCTTATACCACTTTCTTTATTTCTTCTGAAGTTGTGAAATGGAAACTTGGTACCTGGGAAGTAATAGACAGAAAGCCTACATACTATTCTGTAGGACACCTTATGATCCCGGGAGGAAATTCACAGAAACCATTTGGTAAATATCTTGTGGCAATGAATAAAATAACCAAAGACAGATATTTACCAACAGGACCAGAAGTTACCCAGTCCGCACAACTTTATGATATTTCCGGAGAAAAAATGGAATTATTGCTGGACTTTCCTACAGTGGGTGAGCCTCATTACGCAGCAGGATGCCCTGCTTCTTTACTCGAAGCAAGATCTAAGAAATTCTATAAACTGGAAGAAAACAAACACGCCTATGCAACTAAAGCGGAAAAGGATGCCAAAGTTGTAAGAAAAGGGAATGAAGTACATATTTATATGACCATGATCAGGAGTCATTTTGCTCCTGATAATATTGAAGGTATAAAAGTAGGAGACAAAGTATATTTTCATGTAACCAATCTTGAACAAGATTACGATGTGCCACATGGAATTGCAATGATTGGGGCAAATACATCTGAACTTTTGATCATGCCTGGTCAAACCGAGACATTTGTCTGGGAACCGAAGCAGGTTGGTGTATGGCCTTTCTATTGTACCGACTTTTGTAGCGCATTGCATCAGGAGATGCAGGGTTATGTCAGGGTATCACCCCGGAATTCCAATATTGCGCTGACCTGGACTCTGGATGGTGAAGCACTCAATTGATTTTTGATGATAAAATAGGTTTTGAGTAAGGTGTTTTGAAATGAGTATAATTAAAATTGTATTTGTTTTGAAACACCAATTTTTGGTGATTAAAATTCAGCAATGAAAAAATCAAGGATAATAATGATCAGCGGTGCTTTACTATTGTTGACATTATTTGTTTTTCCCCTTTGGAATATTACACTTGAAGCACCTCAGTATCCTATTCCGCTAGGCATGGACATTCATATCAACAAGCTTACTGACGATAATCCAAATGATTTGCAGAATATCAATCTCATGAATCATTATGTTGGCATGAAGGATATTCCTGATCACATGAAAGAGTTTGAGTTTTTTCCATATGTTGTGATATTTATGGTAATTATCGGTGTTTTGTTAGGATTAAAGGCAAACTACAAGTGGTTTCTTGCCTGGTTTATAGCAATGGTGATTCTTGGGACATTGGGAATGTATGATTTTTATTTATGGGAATATGATTATGGTCATAACCTTAACCCACATGCAGCCATAAAATTTACAAATGAGGATGGAAGTCCAATGGCCTATCAACCACCGTTGATTGGAACAAAAACTATCTTAAATTTCACCGCACATTCCTATCCAAGAACCGGCGCTTACTTTTTGGCTTTGGGGATGCTTTTGTCTTTGACAGCTTTTTTTATGGGACATTTGCAAGTAAAAAAAGAGTTACGAACATAGAATTATCAACAAGAGTTAGCTATTCATGACTATGGATTTTAAAAATAATTCCGGATTTCTGGCAATGCTTATATTGTCATGTATAATAATAATTTCGTGCGATATAAAACCGGAGCCAATCCAATATGGCCATGATGAATGCAGTTACTGTAAAATGACCATTGTTGATAAGGCGCATGCAGCCCAGCTTGTAACGAAGAAAGGCAAGCAATATAAATTTGACGCTATTGAATGCCTGGTATGGAATATCAATGAAGTTCCTGAATTGGCCTCAAACAGTATTATGTTGGTTGCAGATTACCAAAGTCCCGGGAATATGTTGCCGGCAGAAAAAGCCGTATACATCATTTCTACCGGCATTAAAAGTCCGATGGGTGCCAATTTGTCTGCTGTCGTCAATGAGCAAAAAGTTGATTCACTGATCCAAAATTACGGAGGGGACAGATACAACTGGGATCAACTTTTGGAGGAATTAAAGGATTGAAATGATCAGAGCCGCGTTCATTTTTTCTTTATTTATGGTTGTGAGCGGATTACAGGCCAGGGTGATTGAGGTTTGCAGCACTTGCAGGGTGAAAACCATCAAAGAAGGGATCCGTTTGGCAGTGCATCATGATATTGTACTTGTCAAAAAGGGTTATTATAAGGAGTATAATATTGAAGTCAGAAAGCCTTTGGTCATCAGGGGTGAAGGACACGTCATCATCGATGCGCTGGGTAAAGGTCACGTTTTTCAGGTATTTAGCGACCAGGTAACCATAGAGGGCTTTCATTTAAAAAATGTGGCGCACAGTTACACAAAGGAATATGCGGCGGTCCTTCTTTTTAAAAGCGATCATTTTAAAGTGCTCAACAACAGTTTTGAAAAGATTTTTTTCGGAGTTTTGGCAGAAAAATCAAAAAACGGATTTATAAAAGGGAATATTATTCGGGGTATTGCCCGGGATGAGGCCGGATCGGGTAACGGAATCCATCTCTGGCATTGTGAAAACATTGTGGTTGAAAAAAATAAAATTTCCGGGATGCGGGATGGGATCTATCTCGAGTTTGTAGAAAAAAGTAAAATTCTGGACAACATTAGCGAAAATAATATCCGGTACGGATTGCACTTCATGTTTTCCAACGATGATGAATATCACTACAACACATTCAATAACAATGGAGCAGGGGTTGCAGTTATGTTTTCCAAGAGGATCAACATGACAAAAAATGTATTTTATAACAATTGGGGACCATCTTCTTACGGTGTGCTGTTGAAAGAGATTTATGATGCCAGGATCGAACAAAATACGTTCCGGGAAAACACTACCGGAATATATCTTGAGGGCAGCACCAGGATTAACTATGAACGGAATAATTTTATAAAAAACGGTTGGGCTGTTAAAGTTGTGGGTTCATCCTATAACAACATATTCACAAAAAACAATTTTTTGCACAATTCATTTGATGTGTCCTATAACAGTAAAATCAATGACAACTCATTTGAAGGGAATTACTGGAGTTCCTATCCCGGATATGATCTCAACTGGGATGGCATCGGGGATGTGCCTTTCAGACCGGTCAAACTGTTTTCTTATGTTGTAAATAAAACACCTGAAACTATTATTTTACTGCGCAGCCTGTTTGTCGATATGATCAACTTTTCTGAAAGGGTGAGCCCCGTATTTACTCCGGATGATCTGTCTGATGAAAAACCTTTAATGAAGCCTGTAAAATGATCACAATAAAGAATTTAATTAAAAATTACGGCAAACTCGAAGTAATAAAGGGTATGGATTTGGTCATCAAATCCGGAGGAATTTTTGCCATTCTTGGTCCGAACGGATCAGGAAAAACCACACTGATCAAAAGCATTTTAGGAATGGTCATTCCAAATCAGGGGGAAATAAAGGTAGACGGTAGTAGTGTGATAAAAAAACATGAATACAGAAAAGAAATCGATTATTTACCACAGATCGCAAATTTCCCCAATAACCTAACAGTCAGAGAATTGATCAAAATGGTGAAAGATCTGAGGAATAAACCTACGAGAGAAGATATGTTGATCGGACTTTTTGGATTAGAGGATTTTCTCAATAAGAAACTCGGGAATCTTTCGGGAGGTACAAGGCAAAAAGTCAATCTGGTTCTGGCTTTCATGTTTGATAGTTCACTGGTCATTCTTGACGAACCAACTTCCGGTTTGGATCCTGTTTCTTTAATCCGTTTGAAAAAACTCATTCTGGAAGAAAAAGCAAGAGAAAAGACGGTATTGATCACTTCGCATATCATGGATTTCGTGGAAGAAATTTCTGATGAGATCGTTTTTCTGCTTGATGGGAAGATTTATTTCCAGGGAACCGTTAATGAACTCAAGAACCAAACGAAAGAGCATGATCTGGAGCATGCAATTGCAGCAATTTTAATGAAGGAGTATGTTTAAAATCATTAAATATAGTTTTTATGACCTGATGCGTAGCCGGTGGAGCTATGTGTATTTCGTTTTTTATCTTGCTCTGGGATTTGTATTATTATTTTTAAACAATGATGTTTCTAAAGCGGTCATCACTCTGATGAATATCATTGTCGTATTAACACCTCTGATCGGCACTATTTTCGGAGTGATGTATTATTACAATTCAAGGGAATTTACCGAACTGTTACTGGCTCAGCCTATCAGAAGAGCCACCATTTTCATTGGACAATACCTGGGTCTGTCACTTTCACTTTCCATAAGTCTCGTTCTTGGACTTGGCATTCCCTTTGTCCTTTATGGAGCTATTCAGACTACCGCAATTTTTAATTTTCTCTCGTTGTTACTTACCGGAATGTTTCTTTCTTTTATTTTTGTTGGTATATCCTTTATCATAGCACTTAAGAACGAGAACAAAATAAAAGGATTTGGCTTTGCCATAGTGATGTGGCTCCTGCTTGCCATAATTTATGATGGTCTTTTTCTTATTACTTTATTAGTTTTTGATGAATATCCTCTTGATAAGTTCTCGTTAGTGGCCACAGTGTTCAATCCGATTGACCTTTCAAGGATCTTGATCTTGCTGAAGCTGGATATATCCGCGCTTATGGGTTATACCGGGGCTGTTTTTGAAAAATATTTCGGAACACAACTTGGGTTATTTCTTTCCTATCTTTCTTTGACTTTATGGGTTATTTTGCCTGCCTGGGCTATAGTGAAGATTTCAGGGAGAAAGGATTTTTAGAGTTTTTTTGGTCGTTTTTCAATTTTATTATTTAAAGAAGTTGGTTGATTAATAAAGCAAATGCATTTTAAAAACGAAAAACCCTATGCATCTATTCCATTTGGATGAATTAGATCATTCGTGTAATGAAAGAGTGTAGTCATTCGAAATTCAAGCTGACATTTTTAATAATTTGAAAAAATTCAATGCGATATTGTATGTCAACTTGAAATGATAAATATGTGGTATATTCAATTAATAAAGTAATATAATTATTATAATAAATAATATTAAAATATAAATTAAACTTATTTAATACCAATATATATTGTCAAATAATTTAATTATCAAAACTAAAATATAATATTAATTTTAAGATCAAAATATAAGACTATTAATATTTAAATATCAAATATTATGTCTTATAAAAGACAAATTGATATTATTACAAATAATAAATTGTATGTTTAGTTTTATAATTTTATTTTTGAAAAGCAATTTGCACAGTTATTAGTTGACAGGTAAATTAAATATTTAGGAATATGAACACAAAATACTGGCTATTTGGACTGATTATTACGCTAATAATGGGTTGTTCTCCCCAAATGAATAATGGAAAAATTAACAATCAGAAAATAGGATCAACAATGAGTACAATAGAAAAAAACAAACAAGTAGTTCGACAATTTTATGAAGAAGGATGGAATAACCGGAATTTTGAGATAGTACATAAAACGCATTCTGAAAAATGGATTCATCATGATCATTCTAACCCCAATGACATCGGAGGAGGACCCGAAGGCAATATAAAAAGAATGAAAGACTTAGTTCAGGCATTTCCTGATTTAAAATTTTCAATAGATGAAATGGTTGCTGAAGGTGATAAAGTTGTGGTTCGATTCATTGCTTCCGGAACCCATAAAGGACAGTTTGGACCACTTCCTGCTACTAACAAAAGCGTTAGTATGACAGGTTACATCACACACAGAATTGAAAACAGTAAAATTATTGAAGACTGGGTAGTCCGAGACACCTATGGTCTTATGATACAACTTGGAGTAATTAATCCGGGGAAAAAATAGAAAATCATAATAACCATATGGCATTACCAAAAGTGGGGATAATTGGCTTTGTTTAGGCATAAGTGCCAAAAATTCACAACCTTCTTTAAAATTAAACCCAAGAATTCTAAAGTTGTTTCTTTTCATTTGTGATCACAAATAACTCAAAATAATGATTTGAATTATCTTTTCAATCGTTAACAAATAGACAGGTTATTTTTCGTAACGGGCTGGAATAAACATGGATTAAACGATTGCCTACCGAATCTATTCAAAAATAAATAAAACATTATAGTATTGGAAATAATTTATAAATTATAAAAAATATAATATATCTCAATAATGAATGTCATTTGTTCAAATTCGGATATTAGTTAAGATTAATGGAAATGAAATAATTAATGTTAAAACTATAATAGAATTATTATTGATTTAATAAAAATATCTAAAATACATGAAATCAAAATTCATAATTAAATTTTTTGTAGTAATAATTTTTGCTTGGGCAATTAATAATATTAAAGCATTTACTCAATTGCCAAATTATATGTGGGCTATAAACTCAACCGGAGATATTTTCGAATCAGTTAAGTCAGTAACTGATAATTATGGAAATATTTATACAGTGGGAACATTCATAGGTACAGTCAATTATGGAGACTTCACCTTAACATCGAAAAGTATTGCGTCTGATATCTTTATTGTTAAGTATAATCAAAATGGTGATATTCTTTGGGCTAAAAGTTTTGGAGGGAGTAAAATTGATGTAGTTAAAGATTGCGTTATTGATTATGAGGGAAACTTATATTTAATCGGATATTTTAATAGTGAAACTCTTGAAACAGGTAGCACAATCCTTTCTCCTTTTATAGGCTGGGATTTACTCGTTATTAAACTTAACCAGACTGGGAATGTTTTATGGTCAAGAAATTTTGGTGGAGATGGTCATGAATATGGACTGAGTTGTGCAATTTTACCAAATGGCAATATTATTCTTTCTGGTGAATTTTATGGAGAATTAATGCATTTTGGGAGTGTACTTACAAACAACCAAAATTGCGGTACACAGTTTTATGCTGAACTTGAACCTGATGCGGACATCGTGAGTGCTTTCACCATTCAAGAATGCAATGATATTTATAAGACTTCTGGTTTAAAGTGTATTTCAAGTGGAACAAGTTGTAAATTTTATCTATTAGGAAGCGATAACAATAAAAAGGTTGTTTTTTTACATGAATTAGGATGTGGAGGTATTCCCAATTATAATTTATTAAACATGTCCACTTCTAATGACGGAGAGGTGTATATAGTAGGTGCAGCAATAGATCCCATTGGTAGTATTTATGTTTGGGGAAGATTCGATAGTCATAGTTTAGAGGTTTCTGCAAGTGGTTCAACCAATAAAGTAAAATTAATAAATAAAAGTAATTTTAAGACTAATGATATTTTTCTTCTTAAAATATCATATGAACACAAATTGTTATGGGCAAGGAGTTTTGGAAGCTTAGATTATGATAATATTTATTCCTGTTCAATAAAGAATAATGGCGGTATTTTTATAACAGGTACTTTTGGGCTACCTAGTATTCTTTTTGACAACTTTGAACTTGAACATGATGCTACTCTCGTTGGTGATATTTTTACAGTGGAGTTAGATAACAATGGAAATGTAAATTGGGCAACATCTTCAAAGGCAACAGGATTTTTTGATCCTAAAAATACAATAGATAAAAATGATAATTTATACCTATATGGAGAGTACACAGGTGAATGTACTTTCGGGAATTTTACACTTGATAATGCAATCGGAGGTTATTCTTTTATTTGTAAATTAGGAATTACTTCATCCGTTGAAAAAATAAATTCTGATAGTGAAGTATTAATAATTCCAAATCCAAATCAAGGCAATTTTGTAATAAAAGTACCAGGAGATTCGAAATATAATAAAATTGAAATAATTAATTTAGAGGGTAAAATATTGTGGACACAAAGACTCAAGGAGATTATTGAAGAGCATACCATCACACTTCCAGCTTATATTCAAAATGGAACTTACATCATCAAACTAAGTAATATCAGTGGAAAACAATTGTATAGGAAAATAATTCTATATAATTAAATTTTTATAGGCAAAAATTTATTAAATCAATATAATTAAATTGCAAAAACTAACTTCTACAATAGGATTAATTGGATTTGTCCTCATTATAATTGGGTTATTCAATAAAAGTAAAACAGTTGGTAACCGTGTAATGAAAATAGGTTCAATTATAATGGCAATTGCTATACTTTTAGATTGCTCACTTGGTTTTTATGATGGATTTACAGGCTATTCTCAACGTGATTGACTAAATAATTTAATTCATAATTTATGTTCGTTTCAAAGACAAAGCAAAGTTATTCTTCTGTAACCAAATCAAGAGTTAGTTAATAGAGCTCTATAATATTTAGGTCATGATAATTCTTATGGAAAGAATATTAATTATTTTATGACATATTTAATATACGTATAAATTGAAATATAGAAAGAATAGATTTTAGTTAAATTATGAATTACAAAGAAGATATTACAACATACCTGCTTATTAATTAGAATATCATTCTTAACAAGAAGAAAACCCATATTAAAATTACGATTTTATGCAGCTAATCTGTTTTTGATTATTTTAATTTACTTTTTATCAGAGTTAACTGATTATGGTTCATTATTTGTTTTGGCGGTATTGTGCTATTTGATTCCGGATCTTTATTCTATTTATTGGTTGAATAAATGTGGGGATTGGGAAGTTTATTCAACACAAATAAAGCCAAATTTTAGGGAAAGATTAATTAGGTGGGGTATTATTCTGGTAATAGTTATTATAATAATTTTATCGATTCTATCCGACTATGGTTGAGAGTCACAGAAATTATAAATTTAATTGGTCAATTATATACAATAAAAAATTTCTTAATCTTTAAAAAGGGTTCAGTTTCTATTTTTAAGAATCATAGTTAATGAGATGATATTTATATAGGAATGCCATAAGTACCAAAATATCTTGTACAAATGATCAATCAAGATAAATATTCACTTTTGACATAAATTTAGCATATTATTTCTAACTATTTACTTATAAACAAATATCGTTAAGCCACAAGTATTAAAAAGACAGAATTAACTCAAATCATTTGTCGGCGATTCAGAAGGCTATGTAAAAAATGACTGAGGTGGTCTTTCCTTTTCATGATTTGAAATTCATCGTCGAAGAAATAGGTGCGGAGAAAGGTCTTGTTGTGGATATGTATTTAGCATGAGGTACTCTTGATGAACCATTTGGCACAATACTGCCCTAAAATCGATGGTCATAAATCTGGGACACAAATGGCAGATTTGAAAACAGTAATTTTTTTAGAAAATGGTTGTTCAGAATTAGTATGCATATAAGAAAATATGGAGTTTTTTATACATGAAAATGATTGATCAAATTCAGATGAATTCAGAATAGAACTAAGGAAAATCATCAATGAATGATAGGATCAAAAATTTTGGTAAACTAAAAGATAGAGCCATGAATACATTTTTTAATTTCAATAGAATCAAATATTGTGCTTTTATTATTATAGCATTTGTTTTATTCAACATTACGGTTGCAAATTGTCAAATTACATTTGAGGTTCCAACAGGTATAAAAGCCAAAGTGACCGGAACAGGACGAACTACAGGTCATATAGCTGATTTGAAACTTACTAATGGTACTGAGGAGGAATATCAGACTTCTCTGGGCCCATTTTATATTCCTTCCTCAGGGCAATATCAACCATACATAGTTCCGGCTCAGATCAATGTGACTGTTCCTCCCGATGCTACAATTAATATACCTATGAAAGGATACTGCACAGATATACACAAACCCCCGGTTGGTTCAGGTGAGGATTTACCTCCTGTCACAAGCTGGATCATTCCTGGTGTAATTACAGACCAATGGGAGCCGGATGAAAATGATGGTTGGATTCCAAAAATAATTACAGTTCCGCCATCAGAAGGGAAAGGTGAAAATTTGGATAACATTGTGACGCTGATTCCTGGTACTGACCAGCCGCTGACATACACCATTGATCAATATATATATCCGGGTGCTACCGCACCTGTTTTACTAAAATCTATAGACTTGATCAGCACTGCATATGACAGTTTAAAGAATTCAAATAATATTCTGACTCCGTTCAGTAGCAATCCCGAAAAAGAACGTGAGGCTGTGATTCAACAGACATTCTGGATCTTTACATCCAGTATCAGCGGTGAGGAATATAACAAAGAACAGTTTGAAGCGAAAATGATAGGGCAGTTTGAAAATCAGACTGGTAAGTCTGTTTCTATGATTCCAAAGGAAAGTAAGGAAAAATTTGATCAGGGAGTGGATGATTTTTGGAATACATTTAACCTTGTCGGCGCGGAGGCAAAAGTATTATCAAATAGCGCTGCAGAGATGAATAAAGATATGCCTTCAGTCCCTGGATCAGATGTATCTGCGGTTAAGCCACATACGGAAAAGGATACTTCGGCAAAAAAGATGGAAGCAGAAGCTATGACAAGCGGACAAAATCCGGTAATACAAAATACAAATCCAATTACGCCATCTGTGGAAGAACCTTCTCACATGATACAACATAATGAGAAAATGGAGAATGAAGGAGAAAAAACTCCCCCGAAGTCTTCGACTGATAAAGATAGGAAATCGCAGTGTGAATGTAAGTCTTTTAAAGGCAAATTGTTCACCGATCAGGGACTTAAGGAAACGGTAGATTTCTCTCCAGATATGTCGAAAGTCAATCCCAAACAAGAAATCATTTATCCAAGGGTCGATTTTGAAGCACCTAAGGATAAAACCAAACCAAAAGAGTTTTCTGTTACAATATCTGACCTGAAACTGGATTGTGATTGTGAAAAAGGAAAATGCGATATGCTGGCAGCCGAAGATGATGAATTCGGAAAAGATGAAAAATATTCAATATCAATAGCATCATACGAAGGAGTAAGTTATGAAGGTAGTAGCAAAATAAAAACTTCCGGGGCTCACGAATACAAATTTAAATCTACTGTTAAAAGTGATGATATTAAAATCTCGTTTAAATTGGCAAGTTACTGTAAATCTGAAGAATGCGACAAAAAGATGTGCAAAGCAACCATTGTTTTGAGCTTTAAGGATGAAGATGATAGTTTGAAAAAGAAAAAATGAGTTTTGCAAATGATGAAGAAAGCTACTTTTTTAGCTGTCATTTTGACATTTGCTTTTGAGTCTTTCACTCAAATACCAAAAACTTATGCTGAAGTCTGGCAGAATATTGAATTGACGTCCTCAAAAGCAAAATTAATTCAAAAGGAAAAAAGTTGGCCTGGACGGAAATATATAACTTTCGGTGCAGCAGGTGTTATTACAGGCACGGTTTTGTATTTTTCTGATGTATTTAAAAATGATATAATTAAAGCAATTGATGACAGTTATAAGGTTGCCTGTGGTGAAAGATTTGAATTTTATCCGCTGGATAATGATACTGGCAACAAATTAAGTATCAAATCCTTTACAGGAAATCCTCCAGGACTGGTCTACTCAGATAATAATATTTTTACAGTATCTCCTGAGCTCACAAATTCATTTTCATTCAACTATACAATCGAAGATGAAAAGGGAAATACCTCAACTGCAAATGTATTTGTAGAAATCACAAAAAACACATTGAATATTGAAACAATTTCCATTAATACTGAATCAGGTAATCCGGTTACTATAAACATCCTGTCTTATATTGACTGCAACACATGTAATATGACTTATATGAATGGGCCTCCGGAAACTTCATTTACATGGAAGCCAGAAGGTTCATTTGAAGCATTGATCCACAATCTGTCAGGCAAAGAAAGTCAGTATAAATACGTTTTTACCATCGAGGGTGATTGTATACAAAAAGCAACAGGCAATTTGCTGATCAATGTGACACCCAAAATATGCAACATTGATCCAGATTTTAAAAAGAATCCGGCAAATTGTGATTCAAATGATGGCAGCATAATTATTAGCGGTGAATTAGGTACTCAATATTCTTTTTTGTGGAGTGATGGCAGCACTTCAAAAGATCTTATCAATGTCAGAGCCGGAGAATATAAGCTTAAGGTGACCAATTCTGCGCTTTCCTGTACCAAAGAGTTTTCATTTTCCCTGGAAGAAAAGCCGCCCGAATACTTTTCTGAGATCGAGATTCATGCAGGCAACTGCATCAGGAGCGGAGCAATAAAAACCAGTATTACAGGAAGTACAGATGATCAATTTTTATTGGAAGTTGTGGGGATTCAGGGTACATTTGAGTACAACATCGGTTCGGGTGATGTTGATATAGCGGCATTGATTTCACAATCCATAAACGGTATACCAGTTACAGGAAAATTTGTCATCAACATAAGGAATTTAATTAAAAATGAAAGATGTACACAGCAAATCGAGATAGAAATTCCGAAGGATACTTTAATGTTATCTGCTGTACCAGACCATTATAATGCGAGTCCCAATGTCCTGTTAAAAGGGAATGTGCTTAAAAATGATATTGGAACAGGACTAAATGCCATTAATATTGACCAGATAGAAGGCGCTTCAATAATAATTGAAAGTAACGGAGATTTTGAATTTAAAGGAAACATGGGTAATTACCAATATACTTACCAGATCAGGGATACTTGTGGAACCAATACACAGGGTAGTTTGAAAATTGAAGTTACTGAGGTTTTATGCAATTATTTAGTATATTTTGATGTCACGCCTACACTATGCGGAGCAGAAACAGGCGAAATATTCGCTGTAATCGTTCCGGATGATGGTGCAACCTTACTTTGGAGCAATGGAAAATATGGTGATTATGTAGACGAACTTAAACAGGGAATTTATTCTCTGACTATCACACACCCGACAGGAAGTTGTTTTCAGGAATTCACAGTATTCATGCCAGAGCAGGAAATAAATTACATTCAAAATTCAGAAATAGTACAATCAACCTGTGAGTTGCCGCCGGAAATAATATTTGATTTGAATTCACCGGTTTCGGAATTTATTTTAATGGTTGCAGAAGGTCCTTCCGGATCATTTGAGGCGATGCTACCGTCAGGAATAACCTACATGAGTGAATATATGGATTTAAATCCCGGTTGGTGGATATTTTCCTTCAACGCACCTGAATTTCCTGAAAAATGCCTACAACAATTCTCCTGCGAACTAAATTCATTTGTGTTTCCTGAATTGATTTTTATGGATAAAAAAAACCCTACCACTCCGGATTCAAATGATGGTATTGTCATCGTAAATATTTCCGGAGGGAATGAACCTTTCTCAATTTCCATACCCGGGAAAATATTTACCGACCTGAAAGAAGGAATGAACCTCCTTTATGGTTTTTCCCAGGGCATTTATGAGCTTACAGCCATTGATAAATATGGGTGCCCATCCAACTCAATAGTAGTGGAATTGCAGGGTACTGGAGCAGGAAGTCCCGTTTATTATGATAATACAATATTATTCAATGCAAGCCTTCCTTTGAAAATACCTCATGAATATGAACCAATATCTTTGCCAGAGCTAACAGAAGTAAACATGAATTATACTATGTTAGATTTCAGGTTGTATTACAAAAGTTTTTTTTCAGGATTTAGTTTGGGAAATAGTCAAAAGATTATTTTTTTAAATGAAAACACATCGGATATTAATTCAAGATTATTTTGCTTTTCTATTGGACAATCATTTGATATTCAAAATACTATGTTCTCCTATAGTTTTATTCAGGGGTATATGTGGGTAAGTCAAAATGATTTTGATGACAAAAAGAACAGTTTGCATAATTTTAACACATTCAGATCATCACTTGATTATAAATATGATAGCAAATTTTCAATCCAAGCCTCAATAGATTGGTTTTTTAACGACAAAAAAATGATATTTTCATTAGTGACAAAATATAATTTCTTTGATTCAAAAAATCAATAATCCGGGAGGATGATAAAAATAAGTATTACACATGACTATTTTTCAAACAGGTTTACTTCAACGGAAAAAATATGGTTAAAGAAAGTATTCTGATCTATGTAATTTAAAATATTTAATGAGTATTGAATATTCCTATGAATAAATCGACTGACTTATATCTGCCAATAAATAATTTTGAAGCTATTTTCATTAAAAGTATTTGGAAATTATCTGATAATGAATTACAGGAAAGAAAGGAAATCATCTTACCAAAAGGTACAATCGAGATAATATTTAATTTTTCTGATACCATCAAATATATGAATCCCCATTTACAGATCACGAAAATTTTACCGGCGGTTTTTGTTAATGGAATAAATTTTAAACCCTTTGAGCTGGTAAAGTCCGGTAAACAGGAATTTGTGGGAATTCAATTAAACAGTATAGGAGTGAAGTTACTATTTAATTGCTCTGCTGAAGAATTTAAAAATAATGTTTGTGATGGTACAAACGTTTGTCCAATGTTAAGCTCTTTGACAGAAAAGTTGATTTACGCTCAATCATTTACTCAACAGGTTGACTTTATTTTGGAGTGGATAAGGAAGAAAATCCAAAAATTCAAGTACGAATATTCAATCGAAAGGGTATTATTAATCACAAGATTAATAAAAGTTGAAGGGGTAACGGTTAAAAAACTAACTAACGAAATTTGCTTATCTGACCGTCAGCTAAGAAGATTTTCCCGGGTATGGCTAGGGATGAATATGGAAGAATTTATTCATTACAACAAATATATCAGAACTTTATACCAGATACATAATTCCAATAAAAACCTTACTACAATCGGCCTGGAAGCCGGTTATTATGATCAATCTCACTTTATCCGGGAATTTAAGACTTATACTGATTTGACTCCCAAACAATACCGGAATGCCACCTCCGGATATCCTGGTCACATTTTTATTTAAAAATTGTCCGAATCATACAATTTTCAGGACATGTAAAATTACAATTTTGCAACAGTTTTAAATTGAACAATTATGATCAAATTAAGAGCAATTGTTGGTTTTTTAACAATATTATCAGGAATAACAGGACTGTTGAGTTATATTCTGGTTGCTGGAGCAGTAAATTTTAATTTTGATTTTTTTTCTGATTCTTCGCTTATATTTGAAACCCAGGGTGTCAGTAGCTCAATGTTAAGATGGAGTATGATAACCGATGTATTTGGTTATTATCTTTTATTGCTTCCTGTATTATTTTTTATCCATCATTGGTTAAAGGAAAGATCAAATTGGAGAGATTTAATTACGTTTTGTGGTGCAGCATATATTTTTGCCGGAGCACTTGGAGCCTCAATTCTTGGAGCTGCATGGCCGGCCTTATTAGAAAATTATGCAACAGCCTCCACTGATCATCAAGAAATTATAAAAATAACTTTTGACAGTCTTGCCTTAATTGTTGTGAATGGTATCTGGAATATTTTCGATGCCTTCATGTTCGGAGTATGGTTTATTTCTATCGGAATATTTATTAAAAGGGAGCATAAACTATGGGGTTGGTTCACCATTATTGTAGGAATAATATCCATTTTAGATTTTTCAGGTAATATATTTTCAGTAAAAATGCTGGCAGATTCAGCCCTAAATCTATATTTAGTTATGGCCCCTGCATGGGCAATTGGTTTCGGTTGGGCAATCAGACGAAGTACTTTTCTTAAATAATAAAAATGAGAGAACTTTTTATGAAAAAGATGTTGAAATATACAGGTTTTGGATTGATAATGATTATAATTATTCTATTTGGCTTAGGGATTTATGTAAAAACCATGCTTCCAAATGTCGGAGAGCCCAAAGATCTGAAAATTGAAAAAACTTCTGATAAAATTGACAGAGGACGTTACCTGGCTAATCATGTAATGGTATGCATTGATTGTCATTCTACCCGAGATTGGACTTCTTTTTCAGGACCGGTTGTCCCCGGTACTGAAGGTAAAGGCGGTGAAGTATTTGACCAGAACCAAGGATTTCCCGGAAAATATATTGCGCCCAATATCACTCCATTTAATCTTAAAGAATGGACAGATGGAGAAATTTTCAGAGCGATTACCTCCGGGGTTTCTAAAGATGGGAGAGCTTTATTTTCTATCATGCCACACCATCTTTATGGACAACTTGATCCGATGGATATAGAATCAGTTATTGTCTATCTGAGAAGTTTAAAACCAATTGATAATGAAACAGGTGTTTCCGTTTCTGATTTTCCGATGAATTTTATTATAAATACAATACCGCAAAAACCTGCATTTAGTAAAATTCCCGAACAACAAGATAAAATCAACTACGGAAAATATTTGATCACAGCCGCAGGATGTATTGATTGTCATACTAAACAAGATAAAGGGAGATTTGTCGGAGAACCCTATGCCGGTGGTTTTGAATTCAGAAACAATAACGGCTCCATCGTAAGGTCAGCTAACCTGACACCTGATAAAACAACAGGTTTAGGAGCTTGGACGATTGATGAGTTTGTAAACCGATTTAAAATATATTCAGATAGTTCATATGCTGTCCAAAAGTCAAATATGACAGATTATCAGACTGTTATGCCTTGGACGAGGTACGCTGGGATGTCTGCAACTGACCTTGAAGCAATTTTTGTTTATCTTCAAAGCTTGCCACCGATTAATAATCGAGTTGAAACATTTGTGGCTGCGAAATAAATTATACTACCTAGATTATCCTGAAATTTCTTTTCTTTTATTTATAAAAATAACAATAAATTATTATATCATTTATACATTATTGATTTTACTCATAAGTACAATATGTTGAAATTCAATTGTTTTTACCCTGATCTCCTGAAATCAGAGAAGCTAAGACGTAAACCACTTACATGGTTTATTTTAGCAAGGGTCTCTAAAGAATTTGAAGGGAAACCAACAAAATAAAAGTCGGAAATTATGCCTTTGCTTTTTGAAAAAAGATGAGAGGAATTGTTGGTAAAGATTTTTAAATCATTGGCAGTTTTGTGTATTCGAAAAACTTAGATATAAGCAAATATCTTATAATAAGGCACATATCGTGATTTTTGCAACTTTTTTTGTCGCATTTTATCATTTTTATAAATATTAGTTTAGCACTAAACCTTTAAGCTGTTATGATTGAAAATGAGGCAACCAGTTAAATTTGGAAGCAGAAAGCATAATCATAAATCAATGAGCCGAATGAATTTTTCAAGTTAACCAGTATAGAAGGATTTTAATCAGTCTACTCACTTTTAATTTTGATCAGTGGCAAATATTAGTGCTGTTTGCTTTTAAATGGTTAAAAATAAATATTATTCCAATTCTAAGGGGCAAGTTTTACCTAAACAAAGATTTTTTAATAAAAACTTGTGGATGTAATATAAATTGATTTATCTTTGTAAGTAAATACTCACAAACTAAATAGTAATTGATATGAATGGCAGAAATAACATAGCAATTGGTCTTCTCACGATGGGTCTTTTTATGTTGTATGGATTTCTTCTTATCTACCTTCGGGATTTTGCTCCAGGCAAGGAGGAATGGGTTAATTCTTATAGTTATGGAAAGCATTTCGAGGCACGATTAGCACATGTACATGGCAATTTATTTGCCTTGCTGAATATTCTGATTGGTTATCTTTTATTACAATTCAGGCATAAACTTAGAAATGTAAAAACAATTTCATGGCTGGCTTTAACCGGATTATTAATGCCTGCAGGTATTTTAGGCGAGGTTTATTTAGGATTGCCTCCGATATTTGTTTTGATAGGTGCTATTGCAATGACCGCTTCTGTGATTTGGCTTGGCATTTCATTTTTTAAATCGAAAATAAACAATGAGTAAAACAGAATTTTCAGCAAGGCAAATAGAAATAATGGAAGCAGCTACAAAACGGATACATCTACATGGTATCCAAAAGCTGACTATTAAAAATCTTGCTTTCGATTTAAATTTATCAGAAGCCGCGCTCTATCGCCACTTTAAAAGTAAGGATGAAATTTTATTTATGCTTTTAAATTATTTCATAGTAGATATGTATGATCAAGTAGAGACAATTTTGAATGATAAAGAAACGCATCCTTCTGAGTATCTAAAAAAAATTTTCACAACTCAATTAGAAACATTTGTTAAAAACCCGTCCATAGTGAGTATAATTTTCTCAGAAGGTATTTTTCATTTCAATGCTCAACTTAAGGATATGGTTTCCGGAATGATGGAAAGGATGCATAAAATTATCAGCGGGATTATTTTAAAAGGACAAAATGAAGACATTTATGGAATGCTTTTGAGTTCCGAACAACTTGCCACAATAATTATGGGAAGTATGCGAATGGTTGTTTTGAATTGGAAACTGAGTGGGCATAACTCGGATATTGTTAAAAATGGAACTATAATTTTAAACGGACTTTTGAAAATGTTTGAAAAATGAAAAAATACATCAACTACTTTTCAGCTTTTATCTTAACAGGATTTGGGTTATTGACACTATTCATGAGTGCATCTGTTATTTTTGATTTATTTGGTATCCGTGAAAAGGAAGGAAACTATGTGCTGTTTGTTGTCCTGGCAAATTTTATTTGTGGATTCCTGTACCTGCTTTCCGCATATGGTTTTATAAAAAGGGAGAAATGGCTGACAAAAATTCTCGGAACTACAGTTTTTATCCTGGCTGTTACGTTTATAGCATTATTTTTTCATATTCAAACAGGAGGTATTTATGAAACTAAAACAGTCGAAGCTTTGACTTTCAGAACGATCTTGACAGTTGTTTTCACAGCAGTGTCCTATTTTACTGTTACAAGAAACAGACGCTAAAAAATTTTATCTATGAAGTTAGTAAACACTTACAAACAATTTATTTTCCTGTTTTTGCTTTTGGTCATGTTTGAGCCATTGAGCGGGCAGGAATGGACACTGCAACAATGTATTGATACTGCACAAATTTATAATAAGTCATTACAAATAAACCGCAATAATATTGCTATTGGTGAGCAAAGGGAAAGAGAAGTAAAAAGTAATTTAATTCCTAAGCTAAGCCTTAATGCGGATTACAAATATTTTTCGAATTTACCCTATCAGTTGATGCCGCTATCAACGTTTAATCCTCTTGCTCCCGAAGGGCAATTTAAAGAAGCTCAGTTTGGTGTTCCACATAACATCAATGCCAATCTGCAAATGTCCATGCCGCTATATAATCCGCAATTATATGGAAGCATTCAAAATTCACAGATTGCAAAAGAACTGAATGAACTTCAATTCCAAAAAACAGCAGAACAAATTGTATATGATATATCAATACTTTACTACAATGCTCAAATTCTTCAGCATCAGCTGGTATTTATAGACAGCAACCTTTCAAACGTTGATTTATTACTTAAAAACCTGGAGCAGCTAAATGAGCAATTATTGGTTAAAAAGACCGATGTAGATAAAGTGAAATTGCAGAAAGATCAATTAAAAACGCAAAAAGAAAATGTGAGCAATAAATTATATCAACTATTGAACGCTTTGAAGATTGCGATGGGAATTTCTTTAGAGAAAAATATAGATATTAAAAAAGAAATTCTTTTTCAACAGGGAGCTGAATATTCCAATATTCGGAATCTTGATCTGAAAATTATCACTGCGCAAAATAAACTACTGAAAAATGAACTAAATATACTTAATAAATCAAGGTACTTACCCTCACTTCATTTAATTGCTACCTACGGAACTACGGGTTTCGGGTATGATGTAAAACCAGACAATTTTTTAAATTTTTATCCCGTTGGATTTGCAAGTGTGCAATTTTCCTATCCTATATTCAATGGAACTGTAACGCAAAGAAAAATGAGCATTAAAAAGCTTGAGTTAATCAACAACGACCTTCAAGCAGCATTAATTTCAGAAAAAAACAAAATAGAAATTGATAATGCATTAAGGCAAAGGGTTGTTGCACAAAAAATTATAGGCACAACCAAAAATCAGATTTCATTTGCTCAAAATATTTTAAATCAAATATCTCTGCAGCAAAGACAGGGTACAGCCAGCCTTTATGAGGTTTTGCTGGCAGACAATGCTTTACGTGAAGCGCAGCAAAATTATTTATCGGCAATAATTGACTATCTGAAAGCTGATTTGGAATTAAAAAAACATTCAGGCAGTATTAATTTAAATTAACATCAAATCATTAAAAATCACCATATGAATTGGAAGAAAATAATCGGAATTATAATTTTAGGAGCTTTGATTGTACTGGTAGTAATAAAACTCAAAAACAATAAAGAAATTGCCCAACAAAAAGTTTATCAATACGATAAAGATACACCAGTTACAGTGAGTATCGATACTATACAGTTGCAGGAAATCAGTAACGAAAATTTTTTTACCGGCACATTTGAACCAAATAAAGAAAGTAAGATCAGTGCCGAAGTACAGGGAAAAATTAACTCAATTTTTGTTGAAGTTGGAGATTATTTAGGCAAAAAACAGCCGATAGTTCAATTAGATCATTCTTTACTCAAACTGCAACTTCAAGCCATTGAAGTGCAGATTGAAGGACTTCAAGCTGATGTAAACCGTTATACTATTTTGGCAAATGCTGATGCAGTTCAGGGAATACAATTGGAAAAGGCAATTCTTGGTTTGAAATCAGCAAAAGTACAACAGGCCATATTACAGGAACAAATTGATAAAACCACAATTAAATCACCCTTTAACGGAGTTGTTACTGCAAAATTAAATGAAGAAGGCGGCTTTGCCGCTCCCGGAGTTCCTTTGGTTCAAATCACTGATATAGCAGAATTAAAGTTTACAATCAATATACCCGAAACAGAATTACAAAACTTCGACCTGAATCATTTTTACAAAGTAACTGTTGATGCCATTCCGGACATTTCATTAAAAGG
Source organism: uncultured Saprospiraceae bacterium (assembly GCA_964594045.1). Lineage (GTDB taxonomy): Bacteria > Bacteroidota > Bacteroidia > Chitinophagales > Saprospiraceae > UBA2365. The sequence continues at coordinate 50,438 of CAZQKR010000007.1, forward strand.
GAAATTGATCCTGAAAGGAAGTAAAGCAAACCCGGGGAACAGTTTTCCTTTACAGTTTTCAGTGAAAAACTCATCTGATTTAAAAATTAAATCGGGCATGTTTGGTAAAGTCCACACCGCCAAATCATCTGATAAACAAGGAATTATGATTCCAACTTCTTCTATTTTTAATGAAGGAGAAATCACTAAAGTGTACCTGGTCGAGGATGGCAAAGCTGTATTAAAGCAAATTTCTGTTGAAAAAAATATAGGGAATAAATCAGTTGTTTCACAGGGACTGCAAACGGATGATATTATTATAACGAACGGATTTATCAATCTGTTTGATGGAGCAAAAGTTGTGGTGAAATAAATTCAGCGAAAATGAATATAACAGATTTATCAATCAATCGCCCATCGCTGATCATTGTGCTATTCAGTGTACTTACTCTATTAGGTATAATTGGTTTCAAAAACCTCAGTTATGAATTAATGCCCGACTTTAACCAACCGGTCGTTGTTGTGAAAACTGCCTATCCTGGTGCAGAACCAAATGAGGTAGAGACTTCCGTTTCCAGGAGAATTGAAGACGCTTTATCAAATCTGGAAGGGGTTGATTATCTCGTTACAAAATCATTGCCCAATGCTTCCATAATCATAGCAAATCTTAAATACGGGACTGATTTGGACAAAACCATACAGGATGCCCAACGCTATATTGATAATATCCGGAAAGATTTACCGAAAGACATCTTGAATCCTGTGATGAGTAAAGTTTCCCCAAATGATTTGCCTATTATGTCAATCAGCGCAACAAGTAATTTAACTTCAACAAACTTCTATCAAAAATTAAAAGACGATTATCTTCCCCAAATACAGCAATTAAAAGGTGTGGCGGAGATTACCATTTTAGGAGGTGAAGAAAGAGAGATACAGGTTATTGTAGATAAGGACAAATTAAAATTATACAAAGTGTCGCTTTTTCAGGTTGTGGAAGCAATCAACCGTTCGGGTATTGATTTACCTGCGGGCAAAATTCAAACAGAAACGGAAAGCAATTCGGTTCGTTTGGTTGGTAAATTTAGCAACCTTGATGAAATAAAAAATGTTCAGGTGGCAATGCCTGTTCCCGGTAGTCCGGTTTATGTAAAAGATGTAGCAAAAGTCATTGATGGAATTAAAGAATTAAGTTCGGTAAACCGGTATAATGGAAAGAACGGAATAGGTTTGTTGATCAAAAAACAAGGCGATGCGAATGCTGTTGATGTATCAAAAGCTATCCGTGACCAATTCAAAGCAATCGAAAACCAAAATGTTGATACCGGTACTCAGTTCATAATCGCAGATGATAGTACAGATAATACCATTGCAGCAGTTAATTCGGTTGTTTTTGATTTGATATTAGCTATAATACTTGTGTCGCTTGTGATGCTATTATTTTTAAGAAGTTTCAGAAATTCATTGATCGTTTTAGTGGCCATTCCCACTTCACTGATTACCGCTTTTGCAGTGATGTGGTTTTTGGGTTATACATTAAACCTGATGACGTTGCTGGCTATGTCACTGATTATTGGAATATTGGTAGATGATGCAACGGTAGTTTTAGAAAATATTCAGCGACATTTAGATATGGGAAAACTAAAACGAGATGCTGCTTATGACGGTAGAATGGAGATTGGATTTTCTGCCTTGTCGATCACACTCGTAGATGTGGTTGTTTTTCTTCCCATTTTATTTCTACAGGTCTTTGTGGCTGATATGTTAAAACAATTTTCAGTGGTTGTAATTATATCTACATTAACGAGTCTTTTAGTAGGATTTACATTAACGCCCTGGATGGCGTCACGCATAGGCGAAAAAGAAGATTTAAAACCAACTAATTTATTCAATCGATTTTTACTTTGGTTTGAAAATCAATTGAATAAATTCATTAACTGGTATAGCATTACATTGAATTGGGTATTTAGCCATAAACTCATTTTTACAGCATTTCTACTGATTTTGTTTGCCGGAACAGCCGGAATGATGAAACAAGGTATAATTGGAAAAGAATTGATTTCAACAGGTGACCAGGGTAAATTCCGGATAGCTTTAGAGTTTGACAAAAGCACATCTTTAGAAAAAAATAATAAGATTTCTAACAGAATTGAAGATTTTATTCTTGCAAAACCGGAAGTAGCAACGCTTTTCAGCAATGTTGGTGGTTCCAGTCAAGGCATGGGAAGTCTGGGTGTTGGCGCATCAAATAAAACAGAATTTACGGTTCAGCTTAAACCCAAGAAGGAAATAAATAATCTGTCAACAGAAGATTTCATGATAAAGCTTCGAAGTCAATTACAAAAAGACTTTGCAGGCATCAATTTTTCTATAATGGCATTGGGTTTGATACCACGAACAGCGCCGATTGAAATAACTTTAAGCGGGATTAATTTCAGTCAAGTATTACAGACCGGTAAAAATTTAAAAGGTGCTATTGAAAAAATTCCTGGAGCTGACAATGTGCGTTTATCTGTAGAAGCTGGAAGCCCAGAATTGAAAATAATTCCTGATAAAGACAAAATGCAGCGATTAGGATTAAACACTGCTTATGTTGCCACTAATCTGCGAACTGCCTTTACGGGAAGTGACGAGGCTTCACTAACTGAAAACGGAACTGAATACCCGGTAAGGATTTGGTTAGATAAATTCAATCGGCAAAGTTATGATGATATCAATCAGTTAAATATCATCAATCCTGCAGGAATCCCTGTTGAAGTTAGCCAATTTGCAAAAGTCAAAAGCGATAATTCACCTTCATTACTTGAAAGAAAAGACCGGCAACCTGCCGTAACTATTACAGCCGATGCCTTGGGTAGACCATCCGGTACTGTAGCTGACGATGTTGTCGCACACCTTAAAAAGAATCCATTACCTCCAGAAATTCAAATGACCTGGGGAAGTGATATTAAACGACAGCAAGACAGTTTTGGATCATTAGGTTCGGTATTGATCATTTCATTTTTGCTTATCTATTTGATTATGGTTGCTTTGTATGACAGTTATATTTATCCTTTCGTGGCACTGTTTGCAATACCGGTTGCAGCCATCGGTGCGTTCCTTGCAGTAAATTTATCGATGAGCAATTTAAGTTTGTTTGCATTACTGGGATTGATCATGTTAATGGGCCTGGTGACCAAAAACTCCATTTTAATAGTTGATTTTACGAATCAGTTGAAGGCTGAAGGAAAACATTTCAAAGATGCACTTTTAATTGCAGGAAAGGAGCGTATGAGACCCATATTAATGACTACTTTATCTATGGCAATTGGAATGTTACCCATAGCTTTAGCAAAAGGCACAGCCGCTGAATGGAAAAATGGTTTGGCCTGGATTATTATTGGTGGACTCCTATCATCACTCATATTAACTATTTATCTGGTTCCGATGGTTTATTTTATAGTGGATACGCTTAAATTAAAACTTCAAATTAAAAAATGAATTTTCATTTTTAATCAAAACTTTTAGATTTTGCATGACAGATAATCTTGAGTAAAAAAACTGAGATCCAATAGAAATTATTGATTGTCTACTCATTAAGATCTTTAAACATATAAAAATATTATATATTTCCAACCCAGACCTTATAGGTTTTCAAAACCTATAAGGTCTGGCTGAACATCCACTCCATCAATCCTTTTTCCCGGATGGCAGCATTCCAGACATCATGGCCTCCTTCCGGATATTCAGTATATTTTGGTTTTGCACCGGCTTTTTCAAGGGCACTGACCAGCTCCCGGGACAATTTTACCGGGACAACAGGGTCTTTTGCTCCGTGGAAGATCCACAGCGGGACATTGACAAAATATTTTGCCCGTGCAATATCTATTCCGCCACATACAGGCATTGCTGCTGCAAACCATTCCGGGCGCCTGCTGATGAGGTCCAGAGTTCCGTATCCGCCCATGGACAATCCACCGACATAGACCCTGGAAGGATCCACACGCGAGTCCCTGATCAGTTCAGCGATCCACTCCATCACAGCCTCCATGGACCTGGTGGCAGCCGGCTGTTTTCCGTTACGCCACTCCTTGTCATTCAAAGGCGCCCAAAAGTCATCGTCAGGACATTGCGGAGCTGCAACGATGCAGGGGAAATTTCGCTGGACAGAGTCAGAGATCACATAAGGTACCACGTGTTTCAACTGGCTGATGTTGTCATTTCCCCTTTCGCCCATTCCGTGCAGCCAGATGAAAAGCGGTAAGCTGTTTTTCCCTGCCGATTTAGGAAAATAGATCTTGAATGGGAAGTTCCATGCCTGAGGAAGCCCGGAATTTCTGAGGACTGGTCATGGCCTTTTTTCCCGTAAAACATCCTGTAATGAATATTAGGACGATAACCGTCAAAATGATGAATCCAATTGTTCTCATGTCATTTATTTTGATTGTACGCTATTTATCAATTTTATAGCCAAAAACATCTTCCAGGCTGAGTTCAACCACTTTGCCATATCTGGAAAGCGCCTCAAAATCGAGTTTTGATTTAGAACCGATGACCCGGATATTCCATTTTTTACCTGCCATATGTTCCTGGTGGAAGTTTTTGATGTCGGTCAGGTTGATCAGATCTATTTGTTCATAAACGTCTTTTCTGTAGTCGTGAATGAACCCAAGCTTTAGTGCAGCCTGATAATTATACAGGATTTTTTCCTTTGTGATCCTGTTCGCTTCGATATTCTGCCGGATCAGTTGTTTGCAGACATTCCAGTTTTGTTCAGCTTCTGGCATATCTTCTATCAGGGCGATCATCGCATCAAAAGCTTCTGTCAGTTTATCCGACTGGGTTCCGACATAAAAACCAGCCTTGTACGGATCTTCTTTTTTTGCCGGGTTGGAATAAAATCCATAGGTTGAATATGCCAGGGCTTTGGCTTCACGGATCTCCTGAAAGACGATGGAAGACATTCCGCCGCCATAATACTCGTTGAATGCAGCAACAACAGGCATCCTGCGCGGATCATAGGGCTCATCCCACCGTTGAAAGCCGATTTCTGTCTGTACCATATCGTAGTCTACAAAATAAACCGTGTTTTCTGAAGGAGAGATTTTAGGATATTTTCTTGGCTGAGGATATCCATTCAATCTTGATTTCAGACCATAGGTTTTACGAAGGTACTGACTGAGGTCTTCCAGGCTTCTCGGTCCATAATAAAAGATTTTGTGTTTGTAGGTAAAAAGGGATTTGACGATTTGCGTCAGCTCGGATGCCTGTATTTTACGAAGATCCTCATTGCTGATCACCTGATTGAATGGATTTACCGGGCCGTAGTCTGCATAATTGTTCAACGCACTCCGGAAAATAACATCCTTATTCAGCGTATTGTCCATTCTTTCCTTGATCCGGGCTTCCACCAGTTTATCAAGGGCATCCTGGTCCGGTTTGGCATTGCGAATGAGATCATCGACGATTGCCATGGCTTTTTCAAAATTCTCTTCAAGACCCGAAAGACTGATATACAGCTGTTCTGCACCTGCATAGGCATTATAGTTCACAGCGAGTTTGTACAATTCTTTATTGATCTGTTCAAGTGTTCTTGACTCACTGCCAATATATTGCAGGTATTCAAGCGCCAAAGGCAGCTTTTGGTCATTGTAGCTACCCATATCGAATACATAAGAGAAAGAAAACAGTTGATTCTTTTTATTAGGTACCAGCCATACAGGTACATCGCGGTGCCGGCTTCCGAATTGTATATCTTTCTTAAAATCCAGAAATACCGGCTGAATTGGCTTTGCCGGGGTTTCCTTTATTTTTTGGAGAAAACCGGAAACGGAAGACCTGTTGATCTCCACAGGCGTGATTTGGGGCTTTTGGATTTTTTGAATGGTGGTATCTGAACCTGTTTCTTTATAGACAGCAACATAATTGTCTTTAAACCAGTCATTTGCAAATGAAACCACATCCATTTTTGTAAGTTTTGACATCCTGTCTGCCCGTTCAAGATAGTTTTGCCAGCTGGTACCGGTTGCAAACAGGTCGTTGAGCGTGAAGGCCATATTCACGGCATCGTCCTGTTCATACACGGTATTGACTTTGAGGTTATTGACTGTTGCCAGGATCAGGTCATCATCAAAATCTCCGGAGCGCAGCAGATTGATCTGACTGAGGATCAGGTTTTTAACCTCTTCCAGGGACTGATCTTCCAGCGGGCTTCCGCCGAAATACATCAGGCCATAGTCTTTCAACAGATAATCAAAGCCATAGGCATCCAAAACAAGTTGAGCCTGAACCAGATTTTTATCGATCAGCCCGGTTTTACCGTTGTACAGCAGAGCGCTCGTGAGTTCAGCTATGAGTGCATCAGGGTGATTGGTGTCCGGCATCCTGAACCCGATGGCCACATTTTCTTCATCCGGGCTGACAACATGAATTTCGAGCGGTGTCAAATTTTCGCTTTCCGGCTCAAATTGAAAAGGCATGACCGTTCCCGGAGCCCAATCTCCAAAATACCGGTCTACCATGCTGATTGCTTCTTCATGATCCAGGTCTCCTGACAGGATCACAGCCATGTTATTGGGAACATAATATTGTTTATAAAATTTGCGGATCGTCTGGATTGAAGGGTTTTTCAAATGGTCAACAGTACCCAGGATCGTTTGTGTTCCGTAGGGATGTTTTTTGAACAGTCCGGCGAACATCGCATCAAACACTTTACTTCCTCCGTCATCCAGACTGATGTTTTTCTCTTCATAAACCGTTTCCAGTTCAGTGTGGAAAAGCCTGAATACCGGGTTTTCGAATCGATCATCCTGAACCATCAGGTATTTTTCGAGGTTGTTGGAAGGGAAATTCTCCATATAGGAGGTGTTTTCAAAAGAGGTGAAGGCGTTGGTCATATTGGAGCCAATCTCTGCCATTGCCTTATCGTATTCATTGGGAATTGCGTATTTTGCCGCAATACCTGAGAGGGAGTCAATTTTTTGATAAATCGTTTTTCTGACCGATTCTTCAGTTGTCTTGTTATATACCTCATAAAGTTCTTCAATTTGTTGTAGATACCCCTTTTCTTTTTCGAAATCAGCAGTTCCGAGTTGGTCCGTGCCTTTGAACAGCAGGTGTTCAAGGTAATGTGCCAGGCCTGTGTTTGAGGCGGGGTCATTCTTTCCACCGGCTTTTGTGGTGATCAATGCCATGATACGCGGTTCAGTACGGTTTTCATGAAGGATTACCGTAAGACCATTTTTCAATGTATAAAAGCGTGTTTGGGTAGGATCTCCTTCAACGGTCAGGTAGGTATACTTCCCGTCAGGGGAAGTTTTGGAGACAGTTTTGAATGCTGTTTGTGCAAGGACCTGGGTCAGACTGAAAAGAGCTATGAACAGGTATGTTAAATGAATTGAAAACTTTTTCATTGAAGTTAAGATTTAGCTGCGGCGATAAAAATAGTATTGCTGACACAAAGCTAAGTCATTTTGTGGCAATGCAATCCATTTTTTGATGTTCTGTTTTTACACAAAAGAGGCAAAAACACAGAAAGTACAGCTGCAGGCTTTTAGTTCAGGATACCGTTGACCGCAAAACCTGTTCATCCAAAAATTTCCATCCAAAAAATCAATTTTCTATCCACCAGTTTTTCACAAATACATCTTCGGGTTCAATCGTTCCTTTTTGTTTCAGGAAATCAACGATCAATTCGCGGACCGAGATATCATATTCTCTGATCATCCGGGCGTTTCTGAGCATATCGAACCCGCCACCACCTGCAGCGCGGTAAGAATTGACTGCAAAGGTGAATTTATCTGAATCCTGTACGGCTTTTTCCCGGAATTCAAGTGATTTTATCCGGTTGCCCACCGGTTGGGAAACATCGATGGTGTATTCAGCTCCAGAGACCATATCGTAATTGAAACCAGGCCATTCAGGATTAGTTTTTACAGGTTGACCTTTTTCCGTCTGCTGGAAAAAACGGGCTGAATGTTCCAGATAAGCTTTGAGTTGTGCTCCGGAGATTTCCACCACGGCCAGTTTGTTTTCATAAGGATAAAGCTGTGATAGATCTGCCAGCGAAATGTCCCCGGGACCAAAGCTGGTCTGGGTATTGAAGGCGGCTGCTGCGGAGAGCTGTGCTCCGGTAAACTGATGTTGGACATGTTGTACCAGGTCAATTAAAGGCGTGTCTTCCTGCCTGGACCTTTTGGTATTCCATTCAGACTTTGTGGAGGCCACGGGTTGGTTGTAGTAATCCCGCACCTTGTAATGTGCTTCTCTGAGCAATTCACTCAATTCCAGATGTGGTTTTGCCTGGACAGCTTCAACTGTCTTCGATTTTTGATCAGTTACCTGCCATTCTTTGATGGATTTATTGTAATTGATGGTCAGTGTGGAAATACCGAGGTGCGCACCGCGGCTTCCCGGCATGATGTATCCGGTTTTGCGGTGATCAGGATTCATAAGATACTGATTTTCCATGATGCGGTGGTGATGGCCCAGGATGATATGGTCAATTCCGGCAACCGTATTGCCCAGGGTTTTTCCAAAATTTTCTACTGAAGGGGCATCTGAAGCATAGGAAGATTCGCCATCCAGACCTGTATGAGCCAATACAATAATGATATCTGCGCCTTTTGCTTTCATTTCTGCAACATATTTCCGGGCAGTTTCAATCGGGTCGGCCATCGTGATCCTGCCTTCCAGCCTGGCTTTGTTCCAAACGGCAGTGCCCGGAGTATTAAGCCCGAGGATACCGATTTTCATTTTGCCGATGGATTTGAAGATATAAGGTTTATAACAGGGTTCAATGGAATTGTATTTCAACATATTGGCAGATATGACAGGTACCACGGATTCCCGGATGCGTTTGTTGATCAGCGCAAGGCTGTAATCGAATTCATGATTGCCCAGCGTAATGGCATCGTAGCGCATGAATGCGGCTGCTGCCAGGAACGGATTGGGAGAAATGGTATCTACAGATGCAAAATATTCCGCCATCGGGCTACCCTGAAGCCAATCACCGTTGTCGACGAGTACGGTATAAGGGTTTACTGCTCTGACTGAATCGATCAGTGTGGCTATTTTAACCAGACCAGCTCTTCCATCCGGCTGATCCCTGAAGTAATCCCAGGGCATGATATGGCCGTGCAGATCGGTGGTTGACAGAATGACCAGGTCGAAAGTTTGCGGAAGCACTTCTTTTTTAGAAAGTCTGAAGCCATGCTGACTGCAGGAATTCAGGAGAAGGAAGAATATTACGGACAACAGTAAAAACCTGTATTTCATAGATCTATTTGATTTTTTGGGCAATGTTAAGGAATTTTTGGGGAATTGAAACAGTATTGATGGACAATCGGCTGTCAAAACTCGTTGGTTATTTTGCAAATAAACTCAATGGTAAGTCATTGCCTGGAGATTTAGTGATCCGAAAAACTTATTGAATGATGCTTCACCCAAAAGACCAATGATGCATTAATACAATAAAAATGGTCATATTAATTACTGAATTTAGCTAAATATAGCAAATTAACTTACCGAATTAATATTTTTTATTATTTTTGTAATAAAAACAGATGTGGATCCCCAGATATTATGAAGCTCAGGCAGGATTTCTGCAACCAGGCAAAGTCAATTTGTTATACGGTCCCAGGCGATCAGGCAAAACTACACTGATTGAGAAAATGCTTGATCGTTTTACCGGTAAAATCTTAAAAGGCAGCGGAGATGATATTCAATTGAGGTCGCTGTTAGGTTCTGAAAATGTATCCAGGATTTTATCTGCCATGCGAAATTATGATGTGATTTTTATCGATGAAGCGCAACGCATCCAAAATATTGGATGGGGATTGAAGATACTTATTGATAATTTGCCGGAAACATTAATTATTGCCACCGGATCATCATCATTTAGTTTATCTGTTCAGGTTGGCGAACCGTTGACAGGGAGAAGCAAAACCAATTTGTTGTTTCCTGTTTCGATTGCTGAGTTGAAATCCGAATTTGGCGGTATGAAGATCATTCAGGATCTGGATAACTACCTCATTTACGGTATGTATCCCGAAGTGTTGAGTCAGGAGAGCAATTCAGAAAAATATGCTTATCTAATTGAACTCAGGAATTCCTATATGTTGAGAGACATTCTGGAAATGGAGAATATCAGGAATTCGGACAAGCTGTTTGATTTGCTCAGATTATTGAGTTTTCAGATCGGAAATGAGGTCTCTCTGAGTGAACTAGGCAATAACCTCGGTATCGCAAAGCAAACAGTTGCCAGGTATCTCGATCTGCTTGAAAAATATTATATTATCAAAAAAATAACGGGATTTTCAAGGAATTTAAGAAAAGAGATAAACAAAACGCATCGGTATTATTTTTTTGACAACGGTATCCGCAATTCCATCATCAACAATTTCAATGATCTCGGGCATAGAGATGATACGGGTATGCTTTGGGAAAATTTTATGGTCATGGAACGCCTCAAACAACAACAATATACCAAAATGTTCAGCAACAATTATTTTTGGAGGACTTATGACCAAAAGGAAGTAGATTTTGTAGAAGAACGTCAAGGAAAGCTATTTGGTTTTGAATTTAAGTGGAATCCCAAAAAGATCAGGATCCAGAAAGAATGGCTCAGAACGTATCCGAATTCCAGTTTTGAGATCATTCACAAGGATAATTTTTTGACCTGGCTGGAGTAAGCAAATTCCGTGATGTCATAGTTTCCTGTCCGGTTTATTTGAGATGTCTACGGGCGAAAAATTGCGCGGAAACGAGGTCATAAGATAACCGTGGATAAAGAGACAGGAGAGGTTACTTTGAAGTTTAAGTTTAAAATCTGATGGGGAAAAAAGTTTAAAAACCAATAAATTGAACTTATCGAAGAGGCCTCAAGCTTTGACTATCCGGGATTTTGAATTAAGTAGTTTTCATTTTTCTGCTGCCGTCCCGGTTTTAGTAAAAACTCCGGTTCAAAATCTGCCTCATTAGGCCATGTAAATGTGTTGAGCTTGATCCTGAATGATTTATAATAGGCATAGCCCTCAAAGGGTAAAAAATCTTCCTTTGATCTGATTTTACAATTAGCTCTAAATCGGTCAAAACACTTTCTCCATTATTGAAAGTCAGCAGTATTTTATAATCTGCGATATATTCAGCGCTAATTACATTCAATATCATTTTTAATTAATTTTTATCTCCTCCCCATATGCAAACAATGCAGGACCACCTCCTGTATGCCAGAACAAAACAGTGTCGTCTTTTGAAAAAACTCCTTTTCTGATCAGATCGATCATTCCACCCATCGCCCGGGCTGTATATACCGGATCCAGAATGATGCCTTCCAGCCTGGCAAGCAAACGGATGGCTTCCCTTTCCGGATCACCCACGATACCATAACCCGCACCCATATAATCATTGAATAAAATCACATCTTCCGTGGTAAAATCAGGGATTTGACCCAGTTTTTGCATGGTTTGATTGGCAATATCGCGAATGTGTTCGTCAAACGGACCTTCTCCGGGCGCTCTTTTGTCAATGCCAATCCCTATCGTTTGATAACCTTGTTTATACAGCCTGGCCCCTAACAGCAAACCGGCATGGGTGCCACCCGAACTCGAGGCGAAAACGGAATGCGTAAGAGAGATTTGTTGCTCTTCCAATTGATCCCTCAACTCCCTGACCGCTTCTATATATCCGAGTGAACCTGTCGGGTTGGAACCGCCATAAGGTATAAAATATGGCTTTTTGCCCTCAGAGCTTAACTTATCCATCAATAAATACATACCTTCTCCTTTCCTTAAATTCCCTTCCCAGTGAATTTTGGCATTCAGCAGATCATCCAGCAATAAATTGCCCTGGTAATCAGCCTGCGGTTCGCCGCCAAGCGCCAAATGGCATTCCAGACCGTATTTCACCGCTGCGGCAGCCGTTTGCCGGCAGTGGTTGGACTGGGCTGCGCCACCGGTGACCACCGTATCACAACCTTGTTGAAGCGCTTCACCGATCAGAAATTCCAGCTTTCGGGTTTTATTACCACCAAAGGCGAGACCGGTCTGATCGTCCCGTTTCATCCAGATTTGTGGTCCGTCGAGATATCTGGATAGCGCTTTCAATTCGATCAGCGGTGTTGGTAAAAAGCCCAATGGGCATCTCGGAAAATTGTTTGAGTTCATTACCAGCTATTTTTACAAAACTAATTGCTTTTTGAAAAACGGACTAAATTTAACGTAAAGCAAATTTTTTTATAAAATTTCTGTAAATTCGTGTCTCATTGTACTTATTTTAAATATTCAGCTTTCAAAGCATGAGCTAACTACAACTATCATGAAATTCATCGTAAATTTAATATTTCTGTTACTGACAGCCCTTCAGGTCATTGGTCAACACAATTTTGAAAAAGATTTTTTCAGAGACTACCCGAGGGAACAATTCATTTTGAGCACCAGAAATACTCAGAGTCATAATACGGGCAATTACGACGTGGTCTTTTGCCGGCTTGAATTGCAGGTGGATCCTGCCGTATATTACCTCAACGGCAAGGCGACCACATATTTCAAACCGATCAACACAGCTTTGAAAACCATTTATTTTGATTTTACCACACAACTGGAAGTGGAATCAGTAATATACAGGGGAAATCCGGTTGAATGGGACAAAACAATCAATGATGAATTGAAAATAGAGTTTCCTGTTGAACTTCCCGCGGGCATTCTGGATTCCTTGGAGATCAATTATTTCGGGCAACCCGGATCATCGGGTTTTGGTTCCTTTGCAACAGCATTGCAATGCGGTGACGACGCCATCCCATCCATGTGGACGCTGTCCGAACCCTATGGATCAAAACATTGGTGGCCATGCAAACACACATTGAATGATAAATATGATTCGCTTCAAATGGTGATCACCACCCCATCCAGGTACCGGGCAGCTTCCAACGGTCTTCTGATCAGTGAAATTGAAGCAGGTGATCAAAAGACGTTCAACTGGAAACATCGCTACCCCATACCGGCGTACCTCGCTGCATTTGCTGTATCAGAATATAAAGTATATTCCGATTGGGTGCCATTGGAGAACAGTGACAGCCTGGAGATACTGAATTACATCTATCCATGCAACCTGGAATACGCCAAAAGCAGAACGCCCTACACCATTCCGGTGATGCAGTTTTTCAGGACATTTTTTGGAGAATATCCTTACATTCAGGAAAAATACGGGCACTGCAATTTTGGCTGGGGTGGCGGAATGGAGCATTCCACTATGAGTTTTATGGGTGGGTTCAGCGATCTGCTCATTGCTCACGAACTGGCACATCAGTGGTTTGGAGACAAGATCACCTGTGGTTCCTGGGCCGACATCTGGCTCAATGAGGGGTTCGCAACCTATCTGGAAGGCCTTACCTATGACTTTGGGGTCAATCCGGTCAAGTGGGCCAGTTGGAAGAACACCAACCTGAGCAGGGCACTGAATAGCCCTACCGGTTCAGTATATGTGGATGATACGACGAGTGTCAACCGGATCTTCAATGGTAATTTATCCTATTCCAAGGGTGCATATCTGCTGCATATGCTGCGCTGGATGATGGGCGACGATGCATTTTTTAGTGCAATACACCAATACATTACCGATCCTGAACTGGTATATGGCTATGCCAGGACACCTGACCTCCAGAAACACCTGGAACAGGCCAGCGGTATGGATCTGGATGAGTTTTTTAACGACTGGCTTTATGGAAAGGGATTTCCAAATTATCAGATCGTCTGGTCACAAAGCAATGGGAAAGCCGAATTTGTCATCAATCAAACCCAATCGCACTCTTCGGTTGAATTTTTCAATATACCTGTTCCTTTGTATTTGCAGGGTCAAGGGAAAGACACTTTGCTGATCTTTGATCCCGGGTTTTCCGGACAGTATTTCACGGCAGATGTTGATTTTCAGATACAGCAGGTGGTTTTCGACCCGGATAAGTGGATCTGTGCAACCAATCAGGTACAAACCGGAACTTTTGAAGTTAAACAAGCAAATTTGCATATTTTTCCAAACCCGGCAAACGATCATGTCAGGATTGAAAGCCGGGACAGCACCAGGCTGGAAGAGCTGCGCCTGTATGACATTTCGGGAAAATTGTTGTTGACCCGGAATATGCGAAATGGTGGTATTTCCGGTACAGAGATCAGCTTATCGGATTTTTCCGCCGGAACCTATGTGATCAAACTGATGACTTCCGGTGGTCTCGTATCGCAGAAACTGTTCATCAGGTAAATCAGTGTCATGCCGAAGGTTGTTTTGGTCGCCTCCCTGAATCCGGTGAAAACAGAAGCCATCCGTGATGGCTTTCAAAAGGTATTTCCTGATCATCATTTTGATATTATACCTGTTAATACACCTTCCGGCGTTTCGGATCAGCCCATTGGCATGAATGAAACACTTAAGGGAGCGGTCAACAGGGTAGAATATCTGTTCAGGACACAGGGGAAGGCCAACTTTTATGCAGGGATCGAAGGCGGGGTGACCATTCAGGATGATGAAATGTATGCATTTGCCTGGGTTGTGGTCCGAGATCAAAAAGGAGTGGTCAGCAAGGCTCAGACAGGTCATTTCCAGTTGCCTCCCAGGGTCAGAAAACTGGTAGAGCAGGGTGTTGAACTGGGACATGCCATGGACAGGGTTTTTGGATTACACAACTCAAAACAGGAATCCGGTGCAGTAGGTGTGCTGACCGACCAGGTCATCGACAGAAAGCATTATTATGTGCATGCCGTCATTCTGGCATTGATCCCGTTTCTAAAACCCGAACTTTTTTCAGGAAAATAGAATAGCTTTGACCCTGTAAAAACCCAAAACTGCAAAATATGAATCAACAGACAAAGATCACATGCCCGGAATGCGGTGCTTTAATCGATGTTCAGGATGTTCTGGCGCATCAGCTTGAAGCTGTGATCAAAAAGAAATATGATGCCAAGATTCTGGAAGAACAGGAAAAGTTTTCAGTGCAGCAAGAAAAATTTCTGAAGGAAAAGGAGGTTTTTGAGGAAAAGAAAAAGAGGGAAAATGAACTTTTTCAGGAGCGTCTGGAAAAGCAGCTGGAAGAAGACCGGAAACTGTTGCATAAGGAAATTTCAGGGAAAATACAGGAAGAACAAACTGCAAGATTCCATATGCTTCAGAAGGAGTTGGATGAAAAATCCGAAAAACTGAAGGAGCTCAATCTGGCGAAAGCTGAAGTTGAGCGCCTGAAAAGGGAAAAAGAGGAAGCAAAAGCCCAGGCAGAACTGGATGCGGAAAAAAAACTCAATCAGACATTGGTCCTGGAACGTGAAAAGATCCAGAAAATGGAAGCTGAAAGGAGCGAAATGAAAGTAAAGGAGCTGGAAAAGCAACTTGAGGATCAGAAAAAGCTCACTGAGGAAATGAAGCGTAAACAGGACCAGGCCTCAGGGCAATTTCACGGAGAGGTCCAGGAGCTGGCCATTGAGGAATGGCTCACTTCCAATTTTCCCCTGGATACGATCACGGAGATCAAAAAAGGAGAACGTGGCGGTGACTGTATCCAGGTCGTCCATACCAGGACGCAGCAAAACTGTGGTACGATATATTACGAAAGCAAGAGAACCAAGCAGTTTCAGCAAACCTGGATGGAAAAATTCAAGGCTGACATCCGCGAAAAAGAAGCCGATATCGGCGTGCTGGTGACAGAAGTGATGCCGCCGGATATGGACAGAATGGGCATGAAAGACGGTATCTGGATATGTAATTATGAAGAATTCAAGGGTTTGAGTGGCGTGCTCAGGCAAACGATCATTCAAATCCACCAGGTTGAAAGCGCCCAGGAGAACAGGGGCGAAAAAATGCAGTTGTTGTACAATTATCTCACGAGTTCCGGCTTCAGGATGCAGATTGAAGCTATTGTTGAAGGCTTTACCCAGATGAAAGGAGACCTGGAAAGTGAGAAAAAAGCCATGCAAAGGATCTGGAAGCAAAGAGAGAAACAGATCGAAAAAGTCCTGGTCAATACCATTGATATGTATGGTTCGATCAAGGGAATTGCCGGGAATGCAGTTGAGGCGGTAAAAGCGCTGGAATTGCCTTTATCGGAAGATACAGATGAGGAATGATTTAAGATTGCTTATTTTCAGGCTGTTTCGAATAAACAAACGCGTTGTTCCACTGGTTTAAATGTTTTGACAGGAGGAGTGAAAATCCACATTTTAAACTATTCCGGGAATTCCCGGTCAATGAAAGATTCAAAACACGGAAAAGGAAAAAGCCAGGCAGGCAGTCTTGACAACCATCACTTCAGAATAATTCACATATTTTATTATATTGCAGCAGTTTTTGAAGGAAATATTTTTTTATTAATCAATAAACAGTTATTTATGAAATTGAGGATCCACATGTTGGTTTATTCATTATTGGCCTTCCTGATTTTAGTACAGGGCGTAGCAACAGGTCAAAAAAAATATACCTATCAGTCTTTTGAGAACGACCCCTACAATACCAGGATCTATACTCTGGACAACGGTTTGAAAGTGTACCTGTCTCCTTATGCCGAAGAACCCAGGATCCAGGCTTTTGTTTCCGTTAAGGTTGGCAGTAAGGACGATCCGTCTGAAACCACCGGTCTTGCGCACTATTTTGAGCATCTGATGTTCAAGGGGACTTCTTCCTATGGGACGACCAACTGGGAAAAGGAAAAACATCTTTTGGACCAGATTGAAGCACTTTTTGAGGTTTACCGGAAACAAACAGATCCGGAAGTCAGAAAAATGATGTACAAGCAGATCGACAGTTTATCCTATATTGCATCCACCTTAGCCATACCCAATGAATATGACAGGTTGATGAAAGCGATCGGATCAACCGGAACAAATGCCTTTACCTCAAATGACTACACCTCCTATGTGGAGAATATACCATCCAACCAGGTCAGGAACTGGGCAAAGATCCAGGCTGAAAGATTTTCTGATCCTGTTTTGAGATTGTTCCATACGGAACTGGAAACAGTTTACGAAGAAAAGAACATGTCGTTGACCAATGATGGCAGACTTGCCAGCGAGGCATTGTTAGCAGGTCTTTTCCCCGATCACCCCTATGGTACACAAACCACACTGGGAGAAGCAGAACATTTGAAAAATCCGTCACTGGTCAACATCAGAAATTTTTATAAAAAATACTATGTGCCCAACAATATGGCTGTCATACTTTCCGGTGACTTTGATCCGGATGAGGTGATCAGGATCATCGACGAATACTTCGGGCGTCTGACACCCGGTGTATTGGACAAAACTCCTTCGCTTCCCAATAACCCTGTTAAAGGACCAGTTGTAAAGGAAGTGGTTGGTTTACAGGCAGAAAGCATTACCATAGGCTGGAAGTTTGAAAGTCTGAATTCACCTGAAACGCCTGTTCTGAACATGATCAGGATGATCCTGAGCAACGGAAAATCAGGTCTGATAGACCAGAACCTGAACAAGCCCTTGAAAATCCTGGCAGGCGGTGCCGGCGTGCGTGGAATGGTTGACTGGTCAACCTTCACACTTTCGGGAAGAAATCAGCGCAATCAAACGCTGGATGAAGTGAAAGCCCTGCTTTTGGAACAAATGGAATTGCTCAAAAAAGGTGAATTTCCCGACTGGCTCATGGAAGCTGCCCTGAACAACCTGAGGCTGAATGAAATGCGCAACGCTGAAAATCTCAGATCAAGGGCTTCGATCCTGAACAGCGCATTCATGAACAGGCAACCATATGAAAATGTCATCAACTACATTGACAACCTTGGAAAGGTTACCCGTCAGGACATCATTGATTTTGCCAATAAGCATTTCAGGAACGATAATTATGTTGTGGTTTACAAAAGACAAGGTAAACCGGATGTTGAGCAGGTGGAAAAACCCGCCATTACCCCTATCTTCATCAACAGGGATGACGAATCGCAATTTGTGAAAGAGATCAAAGCCGATCAGCCTGAATTGATCAAGCCTGTGTTTTTGGATTACAAAAAAGATTTTTCCATGTCAAAAACCAAAAACGGCATAGAGATCTACTATGTACATAATAGAACCAATCCGACATTTTCATTGAATTATGAATGGGAAAAAGGCAGCGACCACGATAAGCTGTTACCCTTTGCAGCAGGTTTCATCAATTATCTCGGAACGGAAAAATATTCTGCAGAGGACATTGCCAATGAGTTTTATAAAATGGCTTGTAATTTTAATGTTTCAATTGGAAGTGAAGAAACTTCAGTCAGTCTGAGTGGATTGAGTGAAAATATGGAAGCAGCCATGAAATTGTTTGAAGAACTCGTCTGGAATGCAAAAGCAGATGAGGCAGGTTTGAAAAGGTATATTGAATCCGTTAAAAAATCCAGGAATGACAGCAAGGCTAACCAGCAGAATGTTTTTGGCGCTCTGGTGAGCTATGCGACTTACGGGGAAAACAATCCGACAAAATTCACTTTGTCCGATCAGGAAATCGATGCGCTGACCTCAGTGCAACTGATCAGCGCAATACGGGATCTCTGGTCTCAAATGCATCAGGTAGTGTTTTATGGGCCTCAAACGATAAAAGAGCTTTCTTCAATGCTCAAAAAGCACCATAAGACGCCTAAAAAACTTCAGAAAATTGAACGTATCAGGTTGTTTGAACCGATGGAAACCAATGAAAACAAAGTGTATTTCTCTCATTACGATGCCAATCAAAGTTACCTGCAAACCATTTCCAAAGGCAAAGCCTATGACCTGACTTTATTGCCGCAGGTAAGTATGTACAACATGTATTTTGGCGGTGGCATGAATGCCATCGTATTTCAGGAAATGCGTGAAAAAAGAGGGTTGGCATATACCGCAAGATCTGGTTATGCTGCGCCGGCTTGGCCTGATCAGACATACATGAATACGAGCTATATCGCCACACAGAACGATAAGGTGATCGATGCTTTTACTGCATTCAATGAATTGTTCGATGAGATGCCCATGTCTGAAACCTCTTTCAATCTGGCAAAGGATCAGCTGATCTCCAATATCCGGACACAGAGGATCCGCAACCTGAGTATTGTCTGGAATTACCTTTCAGCCACAAAAATGGGACACACTCAGGATCCGAGGATACAGTTGTTTGAAAAAATACCTAACCTGACACTTGAGGACGTTTCTTCATTCAATAAGAAGTATATCAAAGAACAAAAGAAAACCTATGTCATCCTTGGAAATGAGAGCCTGATAGATTTTGCAAAACTGGAAAGCCTTTTTGGCCCGGTCAAAAAGATCAGCAGGGACGAATTGTTCGCTTACTAAAAAACCTGGAATAGCGGAAACCGGAAAGATCGGGTTTCCGCTATTTTTTTTAACCCCTAAATCAATTGATAATCCATGACAAAAAATAAAACTATTCTGATCACCGGAGCAACTTCAGGTATTGGTAAAGAGGCTGCTTTGGAGCTCGCCAGACTAGGCAACAAGGTCATTTTTACCACCCGGAATGTTGAAACTGCTGAAAAGATCAAGGCTGCATTTGACCAGGAAAACATAAACAATCCAGGCAGCCTGGACTTCATTTATTGCGATCTTGCCTTATTTGAGTCTGTAAAAAAAGCATGTAAACGGATTTTAGCAGAGCACGAACAACTTGACATACTGATCAATAATGCCGGGATCTGGAATTTCAGTTACAAAGAATCCAGAAACAGGGTTGAAGAGATCTTTCATGTCAACGTTCTTTCCCCTTCACTCCTCAAATCCCTGCTTTTGCCCGCGTTGGAGAAGTCTGATGATGCCCGTATCATTCAAACCGCCTCAGCCCTGCACACAGGCACCATTGATTTTGATGACGTGGAAGGACGCAAAAACTTCAGCGGGTTCAATGCCTACAGACAATCCAAGCTCGGGATCATTTTGCTGAGCAGATGGTGGGCAAAAACTTTAAAGGAAAAGCAAATCGGTGTATACGCCTTACATCCGGGTGTAGTCAACACGAAACTGGGTAGAAACGCAGGATGGTTTGCCAACTTTTTCTTCAAACTCATTGGAATTTCTCCCAAAAAAGGCGCACAAACCATCATTTATCTAGCCACAGCACCTAAAGCGGAACTTGTCAGCGGAGAATATTACTCCAGGAAAAAGGTCAGGCGCATCACCAGAGAAAGCAATGATATGGCCATGGCGGAAAAATTCAATTCTTTGGTTGATCAATACATTTATGAGTATGTGTAATACGTTGCCATCTGTTGTTTACCTATGTTTACTCAACCAATTTTGAAACTTGTGAATTTTTATATGGTCCATTCAGGAAAAGAAGTTTATTTGGTATTTTTGTTGCTCATACTCAGTTGCCAGTGGGTAAACGGACAACGATCGGTGGAGAGAAAAAAGATTACTGCCATCAGAGTGCAGCAGCCACCTCAAATCGACGGGATCCTGAATGATCCAGAATGGGAAAGCGCAGTGAAGTCAGGCGATTTCTTCCAGTATGAACCCCACAACGACAGAGAAGCCTCTTTTCCAACTGAAGTACGCATCCTTTATGATGATTTTTCAGTTTATATCGGAGCACAGTTGTTTGATCCTGAACCAACAAGGATATTGACTGAACTCGGACTTCGCGATGCAGACAGCAAGCTGAATGCAGACCAGTTCTGGGTCGATATCAATCCTTTCAACGACGGTGTTTACGGATTCCGATTTAAAGTTTCCGCTTCAGGGGTTCAGACCGATGTCAACCTCAACGGAGGTTCAGGAGGTGTCACTGATATCAAATGGGATGCGGTTTGGAAAAGCCGGGTTTCCCGGAATGCAGATGGCTGGACGGTTGAAATGGAGATCCCGTATGCGGCCCTCAGGTTTCCAAAGGGAAGTCTCCATGAATGGGGAATCAATTTTTGGAGAGAGATCAGGCGATCCAGGGAAACATCCAGCTGGAACCATGTGGACAAAAGCCTGGACAGCCCGCTGACATTCATGGGTTTGCTGGGGGGAATGGAAGGTATAAAACCACCATTAAGACTGGCTTTTTATCCCTATGTTTCTGCCTATGTGGAAAAAGATCAGCTTCAGAACCCGTGGACCAGGAGTTTCAACGGAGGAATGGATATCAAGTATGGTCTGAATGAAAGTTTTACGCTTGACATGACACTTATTCCTGATTTTGGCCAGGTGCAATCTGATGCCCTGGTGTTGAACCTGACACCCTTTGAAGTAAAATATGATGAAAAACGGCAGTTTTTTACAGAAGGGCTGGAATTGTACAACAAGGCAGACCTTTTTTATTCCAGACGCGTAGGCAGCAAACCCAAAGCCTATGGTACAGTTTATTCTAAACTAAATGAAAATGAAATAGTTACATTCAACCCACTCGAAACCAGACTCCTGAATGCCGCTAAATTATCAGGAAGAACAAAAAGAGGACTGGGTATCGGGATTTTCAACAGTATCACTGCTGAAAGCAGGGCGATCGTATTCGATTCCATAAAAAATCAAAACAGGTATATAGTGACCCAGCCATTGACCAATTACAACCTGGCGGTGTTGGACCAAAGCCTGCCCAATAATGGTTATTTAAGTCTGATCAATACCAATGTAAGTGGTGCTGGCTCAGATGATATGGCCAATGTAACGGGCACCGAATTTTTACTGAGGGATAAAAGCAAAAGATTTGGTCTGAGTGCACAGGCTGCCATAAGCCAGCAATTCCGGGATGGTCAGAAAGCTACCTTTGGTCACAAATACGATATTTTCCTGGGTAAAACAGGCGGAACCTGGCAATACGGATACAACCGGGAGGTCATGAGTGACAGTTACGATCAAAATGATCTGGGTTTCCAGCAAAGCAACAACGAAACAGAGGATGAAATTTCATTGAGTTATAATATATACAAACCTTTCTGGAAAGTCATATTCACTTCAAGTCAGCTCAGCATGGAGTATAACCGCTTGTATGAGCCCAATACTTTTACAGGAATGAGTATTGAGTATGATTTCAGAATGTTGTTTTTATCCAGGTTTTTTGTTTCAATTTGGGCCGGACTGGAACCCTTGGGACGCCGGGATTATTTTGAACCCAGGGTAAAAGGCCGGTTCTACGAAACGGGTACTTCATACAGCTTTTATACTATGTATTCTTCGGATTACAGAAAAAGAGTATTTGTAGATGGAACTTTCAGTTATGAACACGTCAGTTCAGCCGAGGATCTGAACAACTTCAGTTTAAATGTTATGCCAACTATCCGGCTTTCCGACCGTTTCAACATCTCCTACGGTTTGTATTACCAGCAAAAGCTGAATGATATAGGATATGTATCCCATTCAGATCCGTTCTTGATCATTTTTGGCCTGCGAAACAGTCCGACGACCTCCAACAGTATCAGGTCAAGTTATATTTTTAATAATGATCTATCAATTGATCTGAGTTTAAGACAGTATTGGTCTAGGGTTTTCTACAAGGGAAATTACTATTTGCTGAAAGAGAACGGCAGTCTGGACCAGATTGATCATAACGTGGACAACAGCAACATCAGTTATAATGCGATCACCGTAGACCTCAAACTGATATGGAATTTTTCTCCGGGAAGCCAGTTGTCAGTTGTCTGGAAAAACCTGATCGATTCCAACCGGGACCAAATTCCGGACTCATATTTTGAAAATCTTGCCGTTACATTCAGGCAACCTCAGACCAACAGCTTTTCCCTGAAGCTGCTGTACTATCTGGATTTTCAACAAGTTAAAAAGTTCGTTAAATCCTGATCAAAAAGCAAAAGTGTTTATCCTTTCATCGCTTTTGACGCCCGGAGCTGCGATATCAATTGTTTTCTGATGGCAGTCAGGCTTTCATGATGTATTCCATACGCTTTTTCACCGATTGTTCCAAATCTTGTTTTTGCGACTTGTCTGAATTCCGCTGAATTGAAAAAACGATCCAGAAGATTACCAAAGCCGAGTAATTCGATCAGCAATCGGTTAGGAGTATCTGTTTTTCGACCGTAGATCAAAACTCTTTCCAGGATGGTCACATCAGATTTCAGGGTCTCAGACCTGTTGACACGATAGCGTTTAAACCATTTGATACCTAACCAAACCACAGGCTTAATGGAGATTTTGTGCTCGTTTTTAAGGTGAGTTATCTGTGCTTTATAAATCTTACTTGCTGAAAAGTTGAGTTTGGTGATCATCGTGGAAAGTTTTTTACCCTGAGCGCTGGAAAGTCTCTCAATCATATCATCCAGCACGGGATCACCTGTTAAGCCGGGAATGACATAAATTTTGCCTGAAATGATGGAAAGTTTTTCCAGCAAAACCAGGTCGTAGAGTATAGCAGCCAGGTGCAGTAGGCCGATGGAATTCTGTGCGCCCATATATCCGGTTACGGGATTAATGGCCAGTAATATCAACTTATCTTTAAGCATTTTTTCAAGTTTTATTTGTCGGCATCAATGGATCGGTGAGGATCATCCTCAGGGTCAACCGGCTGGTTCATCCGGCCGGTCTCCCGCAAGGCTTTGTCTATGATCCATTCAATTTGTCCGTTGACACTACGAAATTCATCCGCAGCCCATTTTTCGAGTTTTTTCATCACATCCGGATGAAGTCTTAACACAAATGCTTTCTTTTTGGACATCATTCTGTATGTTCCTGATTTTTGTTGGTCCGATCGCCAACATCCAAATCAATTTTACTCTGATAAATGTTTAACTCAATTCGGATTTTGAATGCAGAACTCCGATCATCGATTTTGGAAGCTCTAAAGCAACCCGCTATTTTAAACTTTGATAGACTTAATTCGTCGACCAGAATCTAACGGTTCACTGTTCACCCGAAACTACTGATGCAACGTGCCGGTATTGATCACAGGACTGGCGTCTTTGTCAGAACAAAGCACCACCATCAGGTTGCTGACCATGGCTGCTTTCTTTTCTTCATCCAGTTCGATGATCTGTTTTTGAGATAATTGCTCCAAAGCCATCTCCACCATGCTTACGGCTCCTTCGACGATTTTTTGTCTGGCAGCAACAATGGCAGAAGCCTGCTGCCTGCGCAACATAGCCCCTGCGATCTCAGAAGCATAAGCCAGGTAGGCAATACGTGATTCCATCACATGAATACCGGCAATTTCCAGGCGCTCACTCAATTCATCCTCCAGTTGCTGATTGACCTCCTCACCTCCTGATCTCAAAGAGATCTCTTCCTGGGCATCATCAAAATTGTCATAAGGATACGCTCCGGCCAATTTTCTGATGGCCGCCTCGCTTTGAATGTCCACAAAACGGATGTAATCATCCACTTCAAAAGCCGCTTTAAAGGTGTTTTCCACACGCCAGACCAGTACAATTCCAATCATGATCGGGTTACCGATCTTGTCGTTTACCTTGATCGGATCACTGTTGAGATTGCGGGCACGCAATGAAATTTTCTTGCGTGTAAAAAACGGATTGATCCAGTAAAAACCGTTTTTCTTTACTGTTCCGGAATACTTTCCAAACAAAACCAGGACAACGGATTCGTTTGGATTGACAACCATTAATCCGATCCAGCAAAACAGATCCACGATCAGCAACAATAACCATAAGGGGTTTACTGTGGTTACCGTCATAAAAATGGTGACTCCGATCAAACCAAGGGCTACCAGGACACCCACATAACCCATAACGGGTGACATTTTTCTTTCTTTTTCCATAATAATTGATTTAATATCATTTTGATATCACAAAGATATATTATTTAGAAGTGGATGTCAAGGGTTTTTTCTCGGATTTCTATCAAAGTGGTAAAAATTTCGACAAAATCCTGTATAAATTTGTTTACAATATGCCAACCGGAATTTCCTGTATTTGAAACAGGTTCATTAGATTTACAGCTAAAACAGAAGTATGAGACACTGGTTATTTTTCCTGGTATTAATTTGTGGAAATGTTCTTTTTGCCGCAACGGTGACCATCACGGTCAATGATCTGCCCCAAAACCATCCCTGGGAGGATCCTGTTTATATCGCTGGGGATTTCAACAACTGGAATCCGGGAAGTGATGAACATAAGTTGACTTTGAATGATAACAATACCTATTCAATTACCCTGACAGGGACAGGCAAGATCAATTTTAAATTTACCCGGGGTTCCTGGGCAAAAGTGGAAAAAGGAGCCAACTGTGCTGAGCTGGCCAACCGCTCATTCACCTATGGGAGCAGCCAGCAATATACTGCAAAGGTGGTATTGTGGGCAGACATGTGCGGAGGAACGCATACAGCTCAGCCCAATGTCAGTGTGCTGAGTGATACATTTTATATGCCTCAGCTCAACCGCTACCGGAGGATCTGGGTATATCTGCCTCCTGATTACGA
This sequence comes from uncultured Saprospiraceae bacterium, assembly GCA_964594045.1. GTDB lineage: Bacteria > Bacteroidota > Bacteroidia > Chitinophagales > Saprospiraceae > UBA2365. Next base: position 75,704 of record CAZQKR010000007.1, read on the forward strand.
TACCAGCCAGCAAAAATATCCTGTTTTGTATATGCATGACGGCCAAAATCTCTTTGATGCGTTCTACTCTTTTGCTGGAGAGTGGGAAATTGATGAAACCCTCAATAAGCTCTTCATGGAAAACGGAAAGAAGTGCATTGTCGTGGGTATAGACAATGGAGGAACACACCGGATCAACGAATATTCGCCCTGGATCAACCCTGCTTATGGTGGGGGACAGGGACATCTGTATGCACGGTTTTTGGTTGAGACGCTGAAACCACACATTGACAGTTTATACCGAACCCTGCCTGACAGGGAAAATACCGGGATCATGGGCAGTTCAATGGGTGCACTGATCTCGTTTTACACGGGGTTAAAATACCAGAACGTGTTCTCCAAAATCGGGGTTTTTTCTCCCTCATTCTGGTTTTCGCCCTCATGTTACAGTTTTGCTTCGGAAACGGAAAAAACAGCAGACATGCGCATTTATTTTCTTGCAGGCGGGCAGGAAAACGGTGTGGCGGAACACTGCAACCGGATGATGGATACCCTTTCCGAAGCGGGATATACAACTGAAGAAATGCTTTTAAAAACTGTGCCCAATGGCCAGCACAGCGAATGGTTCTGGCGGCAGGAGTTCAGATCTGCTTTTGAGTGGCTGTTCAGTCAGTATACCGGGCTGGGAAAAACCGGTAAAAGTTCCGGGTATATCAAACCCTTGTTTCCAAATCCGACTACCGGAATCGTGTATATCAGACCAGAAAAGGACATCAAAGGGGATTTTTTTGTGAGTCATGTGATGCTCCAATCCATCACCGGAAAGCTCAGGATCACCGTACCTCTGGATCAACTGGATGATTTACTGGCCGTGGACCTGACAGACGTCCCTGACGGAATGTATGTCTTGAGTCTGCAGATCGGGGGCAAACAGGACAGTCACCTGGTGATGAAAAACGCTGTTTTCAATTGAATTTATACTGCTGAATTGGTATCCGGTAAAATGAAATGATTCTATCCAATAATAAAGCTTGCTTATTTGAATAAAAAAACTTGAGCGCGGATATTTGTAAAATAAAAAAAACAGCTATTTTTGCACCCTCAATGGATTTTGTCCCATGGTGTAACTGGCAACACGTCTGATTTTGGTTCAGAAGAGTCTAGGTTCGAGCCCTAGTGGGACAACCAAAGATCCTCATCCCTGATCTGTGAAGGTCAGGGATTTTTTTTGTATAATTTGTAGTTTATCAAGATTTGGATCAAAATTATTTTTTTTGATCCAACAGCTTTTTAACTATAGCTTGACAATTAAGTGATAACTTTTGTTGGTTATATTTTGATTTTATCAATTATCCTTCAATCGTTAACCAAAAGATTTATAATGAGGGCCTATCGTTTTACCTAAAAAGAGGTGCATCCTGACATTCACATTCACACTCTACTTCTCCTTTTGCAATAAAAACACTCACTTTTTTCTTTTTACCAGGATTGTATATATCCTCGATTTCTATTTTAGGTCCGTCTGTAACAGAATAGCTCTTAACGGTTGCTTTTACAGCACATATTTCATCCTTATCCTTACAACGCATTGTATGGCAGAATAACCGATGAAATGCAACAGCCTGGCAAAAGAACTCAGCTTCTCTTTCAAAAGAAGATCGTAGCATTCTCTTTTCCAGTGTTGAGCTGAAATCCTCATCATCACGATCATATTGTCTGTGAACCTCCAATACACCTGATGTTTTTCCTGCACACAGAGGCTTACAATTTTGTTCATCCTGTGGCTTTTTATTACCATCTTCCTTCTGTTTCTTTTCCTTATCATCGATATTTTGTGGATCATGCGGATCCTGATCCGCGCCAAGATTTAATGCAGTGGATGGATCATAAACCTGTATCCATCCGGAATTGCTTTCATCATCAAAATATGTACCGACCACTTGGGAATATGACATGCCTTCAAATTCTTTCCTGTCATTTACCCATGATCCAAGTAAATTGGTATTCAACCCAAATTCATCGTAATCAGCAGCAGCCAGAATTGCGGCTGCCTGATCCAATTGAAGGGACGTGCTGGCAAAACCATCATAGTAGTAATAGCCGATAATGCTGCTCTTAAAAATACTCAGTTCCGGGTTATAATAGCAGGCCGGCGTTCCTGATAAATCAAATTCTTCCAATAACTGATTACCTGCAGATAATAGATAGGTCGTGATTCCCAATGAGGATTTCATCAGAATATTGCCTAATGCTGAATAAGCGTATTCCACGGTAACAGAAGGCATAGCAACCGCAAGCAATTCATTTTCATACCCATAGGAATAAGTAGTGATATCACCCAGGATGTCTGTCACCGTCAGACGGTTCCCATTGTCATCATTGGAAAATGTCACCCCACCGGCCTTCTGAAGAAATCCATCCTCATTGTAAATATATAACTCGGCAATCCCGCCTGAAGTTTTGGATTCCCTTTCACCACCGGGCAAATAAGTATATTCATTAAGCGTTCCCAGTGGTAAAGTAAATTCCGAGATCAATTCATTTCTGTCGCTGTATGCCAACTGAACATTCGTTCCGTCAAGGTGCCACTCTGATGTTTTATTGCCGTTGGCATCATAGGCATATTGAAAAGATTGATAAAGCGTACCCCAATTAAAAATTTCAGATATAATACAATTATTTCCGGGATTTTCATCACCCGGAGCATTGACGCATGTTTCAAGCGTATAACTTCCGGGTTCGCTCAGATCTACCGGTTGCAAAAAGGTAAAATTGACCGTCTCTGCCGGATTGATGGTCATTTCCACCCATTGAATAAACCCTATTCCCTCAAAGGTATAGGAGGCCTCAAATGCATCTACCGGGATCTCTCCGAAATTGGATATTTGAATAGTTACGGGTTGTATCCCCAGACCATATCCTGATACAGGTTCAATCAACCCGGTAACAGCCAGATCGTTGACAAACATAGCAGGATTTGAAGCGAAAGCCATTGTTGTGGATTCATCCGGATCAGGTCCGGCAGGGGGCGGTGGAAGCGATGGTGTTGTACGGGTAACAACTGACAATACACGCCCGTTGGCATCATAGGCGGTCAAGGTAGAAACCCCGTTTGGGTAATCCACAACTGTTTGATTACCAATTCCATCGTATTGCATGGTGGTCACACCACCATTTTGATCTGTAATCCGGATCACCCGGTTGTCATCGTCATAGGTATTGGTAATGGTACCTGAAGTAGAAGTGGTGGTGAGTACATTTCCGTTAGGATCCAATGTATAGCTGATGGTTTTTGTAAAAGTACCATAATTGGTGACTTTGGAAATTATTTCACCGTTTGTATCATAGGTAAAACTGATCGTTTCTCCAATTCCTCCGGTATTGACTGTTTGCAAAAGGTTGCCATTGTTGTCATAAGTGTAATTGATCGTTTCTCCATCCGGATATAGGGTTTGGATGATCTCATCCCGTGCATTATAGGTGTAGTTTATGGAATTGAGGTTCGCATCCGTTTTTTTCAGGATATTACCCATTCCATCCAGAACATATACGGTCTGATTGCCCAGGGGCGAGGTAATATTTACCAATCGGTCAAGATCATCATATAAATAGAACGATACATTATTGTTTTTGTCTGTTATTGAAGTCCTGTTACCGTTATTGTCATAACCATAATACTCAGAAAAGTTCAGCGGATCTTTTTCACTCAGCAATAAGCAGCAACTGTAAGTCCAGGTGGTGGTATGCCCGTTTTTATCGGTGAATCCGGTTCTCTGGCCTTTGGCGTTGTAGCTTGTGGTTTCGGTGGAACTGAGTGGGTCAGTGGTCGCAATCAGTCGATCCATGCAATCGTAGGTGAATGTTGTGGTATTCCCGTTTTTATCCGTAAATCCGACCTGGTTTCCGTTTTCGTCATAAGCATGGGATTCAGTGTATCCAAGTGGACTTGTGGTGCTGAGCAGTCTGTTAAGCTTGTCGTAGCTCAGAGTAGTGGCATTGCCTTTCCTGTCCATTTTGCTGATCATGTTACCTGCCCCGTCGTATACATATTGTTCTGAATGCCCCGAGGGAAAGGTTGTAATGGTTTTACGGTTGACCTTATCGTAGGTATGGGTGGTGACGTTGCCGTTCTTATCCGTTTTACCTGTGATATTCCCGACACCGTCGTAAGCGTAGGATTCAACTGCTGAGGCAGGATCAGTAATCTGGGTGATGCGGTTAATTGCATCATAGGTATATGATGTTGCGTGTCCGTTTTTATTCGTGTGGGTAAGTACATTTCCCACCGGATCATAGGAGTAGGATTCAGAAATACCCATCGGGTGATCTATATCCGTTAATCTCCCCAGACAATCATAGGTATAGCTTGTTGTGAAGGTGTTTTTGTTGGTGTGACTGCTTTTCTGACCTTCCGGAAGATAGGTATAAATGTCAAAAAAACTATCAGGCCATGTAATTTTGGTCACCCTGCTTTCCGGATCATATTCATAGGTTGTTGTGTTTCCCATTTTATCCTCATAAATCAAAAGCCTTCCGGAAAGATCGTAAGTGTATTCTTCTTCATACGACAATGCATCCGTCATTGTGATTTTTCTGTTCCTGGTGTCATAGGTATATGTTGTGGTACAGCCTCTCGGATTGGTTTGGTTCAGTAAATTGCCGGCTTGATCATAGGTATAGGATGTTATTTCGTTGTTTGCATCAGTTGTTGTTACCAATCTGTTCAGGGCGTCATAACTGTAGCTTGTGGAATTAGCATTCTGGTTGGTTTCCACCAGCAGCCTACCCAGGGCATCATAACTGTAACTGGTCAGGCCACCTTCTGCATCTGTCTCGCTGAGGCGGCGGTCAAGCAGGTCATAGGTGTATGTGGTGGTATTTCCTCTTTTATCCGTGTGTGTAAGCCGGTTTCCTACCGCGTCATTGGTAAAAACGTCAAAAAAACTGTCAGGCCAGATGATTTTTTTTACCCTGCCTCCCGAGTTATATTCATAAGTTGTGGTAAAACCTCTGCGATTGGTCACGCTGGTCCTGTTTCCATGAGTATTGTAAGTATAGGTTTCAGTCAATCCCCCGCAATCAGTTGCACTTATCCTGTTGCCCAGGCCATCATAGCTATATTGCACCACATCACCATTTCTGTTGGTATGACCGGTAAGCTGATTAAAGACAGGTTCATAGGTAAATGTCTCTGTATTTTCCAGGTAATCTGTTTTACTGAGCATATTCCCGTTCAAATCATAGGTGAATGAAAGGTTGTTTCCAGATTCGTTGATATAGCTTGCCAGATTATTTTCCCCATCCCATACATAACTCACCGAACTTCCGTCAGGATGCTGGATCCCGGCGATGTTGCCAGAAAGATCAAAGGTATAAACGGTATGACGGTTCACGGACGAAACGATCTGGTCAACGCAGGTAGTATTGTTGCAGTTGTTATAAGTAAATGTTTTGTTATAGCCAACAGAAGCGCATCCCACTCCGGCAACAGCACCATTGCTGTTGTATGAAATGGTGACGGTATGCGTCAGCGGATTGGTGATGGAACTCAATTGACCGTTTGGATCGTAAGTGTATAGCCATGAATTGCCTGATGGATCCGTCACGGAAGTCAACATCCGGGAGGTGTTGTAATGGAAATGAAAAACCCGGACGGGTAAGGTATTTGGATCAATAACCTGGTCAAGATGGTTATTGAACCAGACCAGGTGGATCATTCTACCTGCAGGATCGGTCATGGTGGTTGGTCTTCCGTTGGTATAGGAAAAGGTGATGATGTTATTATTTCTGTCAACTACCCTCGTTAATTGTCTGTGGGTATTGTCGTCAAAATAATATTGTATACCATATTTTGTTTTTAAAAGAAATTTACCCGGCGTGTACTCTGTGAGTTCATCAAAAACGCCCGGAGGCGGAAGATAAATGCCTCCATTCAGGGTAAAAATGTCTTCCCGGCCATCTTCCCTGAAAATGGCCATCCGATCTCCAACTGGTTTATAATACATTCCAAAGCTAAAAGACCAGCCATATCCATAACCTTTGTCATGCTCGAACTTAAGGCTGTTGTAGGAAAAGTAAATATCCAAAGGAATTTCACCTATTGTGGGGATCAGGAAATCTTTGCGCTGGTAAAAAAGGTTTCCTGTATACGTATTGACCTGGATGGAAGGCCATGGTCCGGGTTCATTGGGTCTGGTCAATGATTGAGCTGTTGATAGCTGGTACTGGAAATAAAAGCAAAAAATTATAAAGGGAATTAATATGCTGGTTTTTGGAGCAGGGAGCAGGATTACTGACAAATCTTTATACATGACCAAAACCGGTAGCAATACTCTGTTTGGTTGATTTAAAAGAGATTTCATGATTCATATATTTATGTTTTAGAACAATGACCTGATCAAATAACAGCCGGCAGAAAACGGTAGAACCCGAACCCGGGAATTTGCACATTTACATTTATATTTGCGTTATGCTGATCATTTGCATGACGTTTTTTGCTCTTTACATAATTTCCTGGCCTTTGACAGTTAGTGTAAATCCTTCCAGAATATCGACTTCTGCGCCCGGCTCAAGAGTAAGGCTTTTACAGCTCATTCCTTCGCTTTTCACCTCTGGCATGACAATGGCGGATGCAGGTATCACCACATCGACTGTTTCGTCAGGTACTATTGCCGGGCACCAATTGCCCGGGGTAGCCCAATCATTATCCACTGTACCTGTCCAGAGTGTGTATCTGACATTTCCATGTGTTCCGCCCTGGTAACCTCCGGAGGGGAAGGATTGTGCGATTGATGACTGAGCTATCATGATCACAGCTAGAAAAAGGATCCATTTCATGAGGTGGGTATTTTTGTGTATGGAAAATTGCATTTGACCACAAAGGATCTCTCAACAGATGGTGACTCAACTAAGTTTTTACTATAACACTGCTTTTGAAAAGGAGTTATTGTTATCAGAATGGAAAGTATTTGCTTTTCTGATTGCTTAAAAGTCTTTTGATAAAAGTTTTTGGCTTGCAGAAATGGTTTTGTTACAAGGCGGTAAAAACATTGTACAGGCGTTTCGGGTTCACCGGCACTTTTAGCAATGAAAACCATGATCAGGTAAATGGTAAAAGTCAGCAGGAAAGGCCTGTACAATAATGGTTTCAGGCAATTGATCAGAAATGAAAACAGCACGGCCGGAACATCCAAAAATGCTTTTGCCGGAGTTTTAACTCCCGAGGTGGTGTGCCGCAACTGTTTCATATTTTTTACTTTTTTCGGATGAAAACTGTATTTTTCAGCGCTGCACAAAATTCATATCTGATCAATGAATCTCAGATATACAAGTATATTACAAAATCTCAGAAAAAGCAACTAATTATCAATAGATTATCATAAAATCAATAATATTGTTAAGTATTGCCCGTCAATTTGAAAATGGAAACAGGGAAATATTATTTTGAGTAAGCTGTTTTCATTGAATTATTTCATAGCACCCCAACCATTGTGTTGAAAATAACGTAATTACTGTTGAATCCGGGTCCTGAATGAATGATCTCCAATTCTCATATGATAATTCTTATGATTTTTCTGGTTCTTGCTATATTTTCAAGAGATTGGATATCATTCTATAAAAACATTCATATGAATTCGCCATTGAATACATACTGATATATTTCTGAAAACCAAACATGGATTTTTTCTTCAAAGATTCTATAAGGCAGAAAAAATATAAAACATACTTATGAAATACCTAATCCTAATTTCTATAATCCTTATTTACGGGTTTCAATGTTATCCGAAGTTGAAATACGACGGTTCAGAAAGATACAGATTAAATGGCACAGTGACGGATGAGTATGGAATGCCCCTGGAAGATATTCCATTGGTGCTATACGGTGCAGTGCTTGATGGAGTTGAGGATAATTATGATTATTATGAACTATCAGGCCTGGGTGTCATGTCAACAAAAACCGGAAATAACGGGCAGTTTGAATTTGTTTTTTCCAAATCCGATGCCAAAGGGTTTACTCTTTATTTGAACAAATATAAATTTGATAATTATTCATTGGATGATTTTAAAGGAGATCAGACCTATCAGGAAACAACAGTGTTTTTTAGTCCCGAGGCATTCAGTGATTATACCCTTGATTTAACAGCATATATGAAATTGAAAAAATCCACCATCCTTACGTTTGAGTGTCTTGAGAATCCTGTTTCTGATAATTATGCAATAGTACTGGAAAAGCAAAATTTCATAAATCTTGATATTGAAAAGGACATTTGGGTAACACAAAACATCAGTATCAGATGCCCTGAAAAAGACACCATTTTTTTACCAGTGAATGATTGGATCAAGTTTAAAGTTTACACCTTGACTGAAATGTACAATGACAGTATTTTTATCGGAGAATCACCGATGATTTACACTCTAAAGTAACAATATATGAAGTACATCTACGGTGTTTTATTCATTTTGTTTTCAACAATGGCTGTTTTCGCACAACAGGCTCCATTGCCCTCCGGACCAAATAAAAAGTTTGGTTTTTCTGTTCATCAGCCATATTTTACCGGTAATAATGTTTATGCAGAACATCATGACAGATCAATCGGATTCGCCGGGAAAGCCGGATTTTCATTCGGAAAGAGCATGTGGCTAGATATCCGGTTCTCTCATATTTTGAGTAGAATCACGGATAAACTGTTAATAAATAGCCCTTCTACCAGGTTTACCATGATTGGAATACAGTTTTCCCGGGATTGGCAACCGGTCCACAGGGTGCATTTACTTCCAATGATTTATTATAATGGGATCTGGGCAAAAAATCAAGGATGGTTTACGGGACATGGAGTTGGTGTGGGACTTGAGCTGGAGTTTTATTTTCTGAAAGATTTTTATATCATAGCAGGTGGACAGTGCTCACAAATGTTTCTGAATATTTCTGCACCCTCAGACATTGAGAAACAATTTTCAAGGGGACAATTTTTCTCAGTTTTTATTGGTGCCGGGGGAATTTTATGGGATCAATAATGATTTTTCAAAGAAGCAAAATAACAGGAGCATGTCAAATCCCCTGCTACCAGTAAAAGCTGATAAATGATCAGGATAACCCTGTTGATGACTCACTTTTTTGAAAGACTTCAGCTGAGATTATGGCATGATTTACAACGGGATATACCACATCAATGTGTACTCAGTACAAACGGATCTTTCCCCGAATGATATCTTATGTGATTCACAAAAATCCTGAGCTCACCATAACTGAAATTTTCTCCGGCCTGTTGTTTTAACCCGGAAAGATTGGTGAAACTGTTTTTTTGCATCAAGCTAGTCAGAAAATCAATTTTTGAACGTTCCATAACTCCTTCCAGTTTCAATTCCCCATTCAGCACAAATCCGGCCAGATGACTCTCTATGGTTGATAAAACCAAACCCCTTGCCTTGGCAATTTCTTCGGGTTTTAGCCCGGATCTGAACATTTCCAGAGTGGTTCGAAACGATTCTCCTTTGATGATTTGCGGTTTTGCAACGGAAATTTGATCCGGATCCTCCACCGGAAGGTCGTTTTCCAGACAATAGGCAGAAACGATTTCAAGGATGCGCGAGCCATAAAGTCGCATGCGCACTTTTCCTATCCCGTGTACAGATTTCAGCTGACTAAAATTGGTTGGCAGCATTTCACAAATATCAAAAAGTGTCGCCTGAGGGAAAACCTGAAAGTGATCAATATCTTCTTCCGCTGCTATTTCGCTGCGCAAATCCCGCAACCTGTTGTATAATACTGGGTGACTGCTTACATTTTGAAAACCCGCTTTTGGTTCTGCTTTTTCTTTTATGGTCAGGGTGTTTTTTGCCCTCAGATCCAGCAATTTATGGACATTAAAGCCTTCTTCAAGTCCTTCTAAGCAAATGATCTTCTCTTGTATTGTGTCGGAGATACGATCCAGTTGCCTGGAAAAATCCTTTTTCACTTCCTTGTTGTCTGTGGTATAAACCAGGCTATCGAAGGGTTGTCTGAGGTTTTTCTTCACATAATCCAGGTAGTAGACAACAGCTTTTCGGAACCTTTCCTGTATGAAAGGATCTTTTTCGGGCATTTCTTCAGAATTCAGAGACTTTCGTAGTTGTTTCTCAAAATTGGCACTTACAGAAAGTAAATGACCTTCGATGCAGTTTTTCATCCCGGAAAGAATTTCCTGATAATTTCCTTTCAGAGTGGAACTGTTTTTCATCCCTATATTCATTGCGAAGGACAAAGGCGAAATCAATGTCTGGAAATCAAACAATTCTCTGATGAGTTTGAGCTGATACGATCTTTCTGAGTCCAGCAGAGCTTTTTCATCTGGCATATTCTCCTGTACTCCGGTGATGAAGCCCGTTGCTCTTGGATCCGTGATCACCGAATGTCTGGATATCCGGGATTTAAGCACCAGGCCTTCGAGCGTTTTACAACGGCTCAATGCCACATAAGTCTGACCATGTGCAAATGCAGCCTGAGCATCAATCAAGGCTTTTTCAAAAGTCAACCCCTGGCTTTTGTGGATGGTGATCGCCCAGGCCAATTTGAGTGGAATCTGTTCAAATGTACCAATGATCTCCGTTTCGAGCTTTTGATTGGCAGCGTTGATGGTATAACTGACGTTTTCCCATATCTCTCTTTTTACCTCAATTGGCAGGGATTCGTCCTTGCATAGCACTGAAACACTTTCTGCCTGCAGTTTTACGATCCTGCCAATTTTACCGTTGTAGAAAAGCCTGGCTTCTGACGGGTCATTTTTGACAAACATGACCTGAGCGCCCACCCTGAGTACCAGTTTTTGGAGTGTGGGATAGGCATATTCCGGGAAATTATCCCTTATTTTTGCGGTGTAGGTCTGTTGATTTCCCCGTAGCTTTTCAAGTTCGGTCTGATTGATGTCTTCTGCCTGATTGTTGTGTGTCGTCAGTGTGATATAGCCTTCTTCCGGATCCGGGCTGAACCCTGCTTTAAAGCGGGCATTCAGCAAATTGAGGGTTTCATCGGTCAGGCTGTTGTTTCTCACCTGTTCGAGAATATGGATAAAATCCTTGTCTTCCTGCCGGAAAATGTGTTTCAGTTCGATGGTCACAGGATCGGCCTGCCGGTAGACCTTACTACTGAAGAAGAAAGGAGTTTCGTAGTGAGGTGCCAGCAGTTGCCATTCTTCCTGCCGGGCAACCGGTGCCAGCTGGTGAATATCGCCGATCATGAGCACCTGAGTTCCTCCGAAAACTTTGGATTTATCCCTGTATCTGCGCAGGATAGCATCAATTCCGTCCAGCAGGTCTGCACGGACCATGCTGATTTCATCTATGACCAGCAGGTCCATGGTCCTGATGATCTTGATCTTGCTGGAACGCATTTTCCGTTTGGAAAGCTGATCAATTTCTGTATCCGGTGGTATGGGGCCGAAAGGTAACTGGAAAAAAGAATGAATGGTCACGCCTTTTGCATTGATGGCAGCAACACCGGTGGGGGCAACCACCACCATTCTTTTGGGAGAATCCAGTTGTAATTTTTTTAAAAAACTGGTTTTTCCGGTACCGGCTTTTCCGGTCAGAAAAATATGTCTGTCTGTGTTTTCAACAAATTCGCGAGCAAGCGAAAGTTCAGGATTTGTCATGGTTACAAAATTAAGGGTAATAGGTTAAAATTTATTTTTGACTGTTTGAAAGTGGTGATGTGTTTATTAAAAGAGCTAAATTAGTGATAATTGGGTAAAAATTCTAAAAACCCGGGATGAAATAGGCCCCGAATTGGAATAATGAGAACAATACGGACCAATCAGGTATCTTTCCTGTTCGCAAATACCGGATTTAATTATCCATATTACAAAAGATCAGGCCTTCAGCCAAAGACAAATTCAGTCTGCTGAATTTCTGAAGGAATTGAACCTGAGTTAGTTATGGATCTCAGGATCAAAAGATATCCAAAATGATAACTGAATCAGCCTTGTTGAGGCGGAGCAAAGCTCACCATCCAGTTGACACCGAATTTGTCCTCAAACATGCCGTAGTAGTCACCCCAGAACGTAAAATCCAGAGGCATTGTCACTTTACCACCCTGAGAAAGGCCAAAAAAGAGTTCGTCAGCTTTTTCTTTGGAATCTGTGTTGATGGAAACAGAAAAATTGTTGCCCTGAACAAAAGAATGCCCCCATTCTCCACCGGTATCACTACCCATCAGGGTCGTTTCTTTGCTTACCGGTAAGCCAACATGCATGATTTGGTTGAGCATATCTTCCGGTAAAGGCGGCATTCCTTCCTGTTGCGGCATCTCGCTGAATCTTCCAAAATAACTGAATTCACCGCCCAGAACAGACTTGTAGAAGTTAAACGCTTCCTCGCAATTACCGTTAAAGGTCAGATAGATATTCACTGTTGTCATAAAATGATTTTTATCAAAAGTAATAATTTTCACTCAGTATTTTGCCAACAGATAAATTCATTAAAGGGGATTGTTATCCCTTTTACTCATATTTAGTCTTTTAGAAAAATTTTGCAGGAAATTATTATCCGATATGTTTATTGCACAATTGATCAGGGATGACAAATAATTTTTGCTGCCATCAATCCGGAATTGCTTTTAACCGCCAGAAAATAAAATCCAGGTTGCAAAATTGGATAGATGACATTTTCTCCGGTGATCAATTCTCCGGAATAGACTGATCGACCATTTGGCAGAATGATTTGAAAATGACATTCGCTTAAGGTATCGGGAATTTCAATCGTAAACCGGGAATTAAAAATAGTTGGGTAAACTTTAATGTTTTCTGACCACTCAGGCAATTTTGTCTCTGTTGTATTTTTCACAGTGATCAGGGTAATGGAAAAAGGTTTGATCTCCAGAGATCCGTTCAGGATAAAATTCTGTTCACTGACATTTTTCCCTTCATAGACATTTGAGATATAGGGCGTTTCAGAATGAAGAATGTTCACTTGTTTAGAACCCTCAAAAGTAAACAGATCATCCAGGCTGATCCCGGTGAAAGTCTGGGAAGAAATGTTGAGGAGGAACACGGACTCTTCCTTGTTGTTCCAACATTTAAATCCGTGCAGAGCACCTATATTTCCGCTTAGTAATGGATTGCCCTGGAATTTTATATGTCTTAACTTTGATTTTCCGTTTGTTCCTTTAGCCATTAAGCCCAGAGCCAGACCGGAAGGACCTTTTTTCATGTGATCTTTATTGATCACATCCGGATCTCTGGTAATATGATGATAAAAAAGTCTGTTTATCTTATTGCCAAGCTTTATCCATCCTGTTGTCATAGCCACTGCCCTTAAGCCTGATGCCCAGGTACCTTCAGCATTGAGTTTTGTGGCACCATACTCGGTTAACCATAAAGGATATTGATCCGGCACTAAATGATAATCGGAAATATGCTCTTCCACATATTTAAACCCCTCAATGATGGCATTTTGTGCAGAGGCAACAGTAGTTACCATTGCAGGATCACCATAATCTTCGTTGATGTAGTGGTGTTGCACCACACCGTTAACCATTCCTGCAAAAACGGGGTCTGAATTAAGGGCGTTAAAAATAGTTTCATTCCAGTAATCCCTGCCTGAAGTACCGCCTTTTGTAGTGCAAAGCAAAATCTTTAATTCCGGATAAACGGCTTTTATTGCCTGGCAGATCTTTTTTGCATGATTGATATAAAATACGGGATCACCGGCATATATAGCGGCATGTTCATTGGAAAAATATAATTCATTTCCCAGCTCAACGGCTTCGGGGAATCGGTTTAAATCCCTGAACTTTTCTAAGGCTTCAAGCATGTCAACGATTTTAAGTTGTAGCGTATTGTCGCTTTTGAGTACAGTTTCGGGAGCATCAAGGGCAATTCCTGTTGCGGGAGTTGGTCTGGCCATATTGACCACATAAACGATCTCTACAGAATCCGGCAACCCTGAAATAAAAGTTTCCAAAGTTATAATGTACTGAGCATCCTTTCCGCTTCCCGCAATGAATGTTCCTGTTCGCCAATCCCAGTAATTGGCCTGTGTGCCTGCGGGATATCGAACCATTCCGGGATAAAGCTGTTCAACAATGTCAAGAAAGTCGCTATTTTCCCATGAAGGACCTTCTGTGGATCTTCCGTTATAGCCGATTAATTTCGGAGAAATATTTCGTTCCGTTGTTTCCAGGGAAACAGTGACCTGGCTTTTTGATGGTAACGCCAGGAACAGGAAAAAAATGCAAAAAAACAGAATACTTTTTTTCGTACCCTCAAATTTGACAGGTATAAAAAGTCCGGTCGTACTCATTTCCATAAGCCAATGTTTCATAAGTTGGATACAAAACTATCATGAGTAAGGATTGCCTGATAAAACTTGACTGTTTTTAGTCAATAAGTGGTAATGAAATGTCAGATTCTTAACTTCCGGGAGGAAATAACTTTGTTCAATCTGGTTTCATTAATTGGCTACATGCTATCCAACACCAGGAAAACTTCCATTTTTTTACCATTACGATCGATCGTTAGTTTTACTTTATCTCCGGGTTTGTATTTTTCAAGACCGAGGATCAAATCCAGGTTTTCCTTGATTCTGGTATCGCCCAGACCAACGATCAGGTCTCCTCTCTTGTTGCGCTGAGTGGGCAACAAGCCGGCTTTTTCGGCAGGTGAACCCGGCACAACATTCATGATCAATACACCTTCCAGGCCCATACCGTCGGTATATTGGTTGGAAACCATCTCAATACCGATCCTCGGACGTTTGATCTTGCCGTACCGGATAATGTCAGGGACTACCCAATTGACCACATCGACCGGAATGGAAAACCCTATACCTGCATACGCACCGGAAGGGCTGTAAATGGCGGTATTCACACCGATCAGCTGGCCTGATGAATTCAGAAGAGGACCGCCGCTGTTGCCCGGATTGATCGCAGCATCAGTCTGGATCACATCCCTGATAGGAATTTGTGACTGAGACTGGATTTCACGGCCCAAAGCACTGATCACACCGGTTGTAAGCGTTTGGTCCAGCCCAAACGGATTGCCGATGGCCAAAACGGTCTGTCCTACTTTCAGATTGGCAGAATTACCAACCGGAATCGGTTTCAGGGCGGATGTAGGTGCATTGATCCTGAGCACGGCAAGATCCTTTTCCGGGGCAGCGCCCACAACAGATGCCTCGTAACTCGAGTTGTCGGACAGGGTGACCAAAGCCTTGTTGGCCCCTTCAATCACGTGGTAGTTGGTTACAATATGGCCTTTTTTATCCCAGATGAACCCGGAACCGGTTCCTCCGGGGATCTCAAAAACATCCCTTGACCAGAAATCTCTTTTCAATGCGGTTGTGGTGATAAACGTCACAGATGGCGCAGCTTCTTCAAACAATCGTATGGTCAGGGCTTCATTTTTGTCGGATAAGACATCCGCAACAGGAATCTCATTTTTTGCTGCATCAACCACATCTTCACGGGTAGATTTTTCTCCGGGAAGCTGAAGATCCAATTTATTGTTCAGGTTGTAGATCATTCCTCCGGCAAAACCCAGCAGCAGAACGAGTATGATGATCACAGCGTTTTTCAGGTTCATATCAATTACATTTTAATGATATTATTCAACAATGTATCAGGTTTCATTGGATTTGTTGGCCAGTTGCCCGCAGGCTGCATCGATATCTTTTCCCCGGCTTCTTCTCACCGTTGCCAGCACGTTGTGATCGGTCAGATAGCGCGCAAAGGCATCAATTCGGTCTTCAGTGGATTTGCTGTATTCGACACCTTCCACCGGGTTGTATTCAATAATGTTGACCTTAACCGGAAATCTTTTGCATAGCCGGGTCAGGTTCTGTGCATCTTTCATCGTATCATTGAAGCCATTGAACGCAATGTACTCAAAACTGATCTTGCCTTTGGTTCTGGTATAAAATGATTCCAATGCCGTCATCAATACATCCAGATTATTGCTTTCGTTGATGGGCATGATCTTGTTGCGTTTTTCATCATCGGCAGCATGCAATGAGAGGGCCAGGTTGAATCTCACATCGTCTTCAGCGAGTTTGTGGATGAGTTTGGCAATGCCCACCGTACTCAGCGTGATCCTCTTCGGGGACCAGCCGTATCCTTCCGGCGATGTGATCTTATCGATGGCTCTGAGCACATTTTTGTAATTGAGTAAGGGTTCTCCCATACCCATGAAAACAATATTGGTAAGCGGGTGGAAAAAAACAGATTCGCACTGCTGGTTGACCAAATGAAACTGCTCAAAAATCTCATACGCTTCCAGGTTGCGGCTGTATCCGAGTTTTCCCGTGGCGCAAAATGCACATTTCAGGCTGCATCCGACCTGTGAGGATACGCAAACGGTATATCTGGTCTCATCAACAACAGGAATGAGTACGGATTCTATCTTTTTGTCATCGAAAAGTTTCCAGCGGGTTTTGATGGTGCCGTCCTTACTGTATTGGACTTCATCCTGTTCGATGCTGTTGAATTGGTAAGTGCCGGTCAACTGTTCCCTGAGCGTATTGGAAAGATTGGTCATTTCGGCAAAGTTGTTGACACCTTTTTGCCATAACCACTGATGAACCTGGCGGGCACGGAAGGCGGGTTGCCCGAAAGCCTGCATTACATTCACCAATTCTTCATCAGTTAGCTGCCGGATATCCAGGTTAGAATGTTGTTGGTTCATCAATTGTTATTTAATTTGACGCTCTTGTCCGGATGATCATCTTCCATCGTAAACACTCAGGTTTAAATCATGCATCAGGATTTTAATAATTTTAAATGGCCGTAGTTTTAATAAAACAGTTTTATCGCTTTTCAGTCTGCAAATTTAATGTGTCCGTGAAAATATTTCTTTAATTTCAAACACTTGAGCTTATTAAAAAGTTATTAACGATGAAATGTTTATTTGAATTCAATTTTTTAAAATAAAAATCAAAAATGGCACTGACTGAATCAAACATGTTGCAATTAGGTACAAAAGCTCCGGATTTTAAGCTTGTGGATACGCTCAGCGGAGAGCAAAGGTCATTTCAGGAGATCAAAGGCAGTTTAGCCACAGTAGTGATGTTCATCTGCAATCATTGTCCCTATGTCATTCATGTCAACAGGCAAATAGTAGATCTGGCAAATGATTACCTCCCGAAAGGGGTTGGATTTGCAGCGATCAGCTCCAATGATGTGGATAATTATCCTCAGGACAGACCTGAGATCATGACGGTTGTCGGTAAGGCGCTCAAATTTCCATTTCCATATCTTTTCGATGAAGATCAGCAGGTTGCAAAGGCGTATGATGCTGCCTGCACTCCGGATTTTTATCTGTTTGACGGGGAAGACAAGCTGGTTTATCGCGGAAGGCTCGATGAAAACAGACCCTCCGGTGGCAGGGAACCGGACGGAAAAGAACTCAGGGCTGCCATCGATGCTGTTCTGGAAGGGAAAGCTGTTTCAAGCCTGCAATATCCGAGTGCCGGATGTAACATTAAATGGAAGAAACAAGATCAGTAATGAATATTGGTTGATTATGAATAAAATCTCCCGGCTGGATCAAGTGTATAAGCCGGGAGATTTTGATTTGGGTAGTATCGGAATTATAAAGGTGAAATGAGATTTTTCCCGGTCATGATCTCCGGTTGTGGAATCTCCATCAGGTAAAGTATAGTCGGTGCAACATCAGCCAGTTTGCCTTCTGAAACTTTGAATCCGCGGGTATTCGCTCCGACCCAGATCACCGGCACCGGGCTTAACGAGTGTGCGGTATTGACACTGCCATCCGGATTGCGCATCACATCTGAGTTACCATGATCGGCGATGATGATCACGTCATAATCCTGTTGAGCAGCCTGTTCCAAAAGCCGCTTCAGGCTGATATCCACAGTTTCTGCTGCGGTGATGGCCGCTTCAAAAACCCCGGTATGACCCACCATATCCGAGTTGGCAAAATTGAGACAAATAAAATCAGGGGCTGAGTTTTTCATCTCTTCAATCGCAGCATCAGCGACTTCGGGAGCGCTCATTTCAGGTTTGAGGTCGTAAGTGGCCACTTTTGGGGAGGGGATCATGATCCTTTTTTCATTAGGGAAGGTTTGTTCGCGGCCTCCGTTGAAGAAAAAGGTAACGTGCGGATATTTTTCCGTTTCAGCGATGCGCAATTGGCTTTTTCCGGCACCGGCAAGCAATTCCCCCAGGGTCTGATCCAGATTGTCCTTATCGTAAACGATATGTATGTTTTGGTAGGACTCATCATAGGGTGTCATGGTGATGTAGTGCAATGGCAGGGTATGCATATCAAAATCAGGCATATCCTGCTGTGTCAGCACAGTCGTCACTTCCCGGGGTCTGTCCGATCTGAAGTTGTAGAAAAACACCACATCGTGCGCTTCAATCCGGGCAACGGGTTTTTGGTCCGGATCAACCATCACAATGGGTTCGATGAACTCATCCGTAATGCCTTTATCATACGATTGTTGCATACTTTGCTGGATATCATAAGATTGATGGCCAATTCCCCTGACCAGTAAATCCCAGGCTTTCTTTACCCTTTCCCATCGTTTATCGCGATCCATGGCATAATACCGGCCAACCAGACTGGCTAATCTGACATTTTTCAAAGTACTTATGTGATTTTGCACGTTGCGGATAAACCCTATTCCGCTTTCCGGATCCGTGTCTCTTCCGTCTGTAAAGGCATGGATGTAAACTCCAGGGACTCCTGCTTCCGAGAAAATGGTGCAAAGTGCCTTTAAATGTTCAATATGGCTGTGTACACCACCATCCGAGACCAGACCCAAGAGGTGTATGGGTTTATTGTTGTTTTTGGCATAGTCGATCCCTTCAGCAATTGCAGGTTTGTTTCTCAGTTCATCATGCTCAATATCCAGGTTGATCTTGACCAGATCCTGATAAACGATCCTGCCGGCACCGATATTCATGTGGCCAACTTCCGAATTGCCCATCTGTCCGTCCGGCAATCCGACATGCAGGCCAAAAGTATTGAGCGTGGCATTTGGATATTGGGCTAAAAGGCTGTCCATGAAGGGTGTTTTGGCATTGGCAATGGCACTGTTGGATGGAACCGGACCAATTCCCCAGCCATCGAGTATGGTCAAAAGTATTTTTTTATTGTTCATTTTATGGTTTTGTATGTTTTACAAAGCACAATCAAGTTTTAAATTAACACTCCTGTTGTACTTTCTGTTTTGAATTTTCGTTATCAAAAAAATGCAAACTTAAAGTTTTGTGGTGGTTTTGAGTACGTTCAGCAGGAAAAAGTCCTATCATTGTCTGCAATTTGTTGATGAGATTTTTTTTGAATGGATATCAGTTAGGAATAAATTAATAAAATGGGGAAGTACGCAATTTTTTTAACATTTTATTTCTTAAACGGAGGCTTATCAGCGCAAAGTCAGAATAAAATTTTTGAGTATATATTGAGTGAAAACTACGAAGCAATTCAGCAAAGTTTTACTCAACAGGTCGATGTGTGTATTTTATCTTATGAGGCCATGCTTGGGAAAAATGAAGCGGTGGCCAGGCTGAAAGATTTTTTTACCAAAAATAAGCCTGTTCAGTATACGGTCAGGCACAAAGGCAGTTCACGTGCAAATTTGTCATCCTACATCGTTTCAGACATGTATACCCAGAATGGTGTTTTTCGATTGTTTCTGTTTTTAACTGAAAACAACGGCAGTATCAGGGTCAGCGAATTCAGGATCGAGAAAGCCTGAGCCAACATTATAGGAAAAGTTACAAAAGCATCAAAAGCAATTTTTTTTTCTGACATGTAAATCTTTTTTACAAAGAAGTTGGTTAAAATATTTTAATATTATAAAAAATTGCCATATTTGTCCTGCATACTCGTCATTTGGCCAGAGTATTCAACCTTATGAATTCCCAAAATACAGATTTAAAAGTTGAGATAAATGTCTTGACAGGTATGATCTGCAAGGC
Organism: uncultured Saprospiraceae bacterium; assembly: GCA_964594045.1. Classification (GTDB taxonomy): domain Bacteria; phylum Bacteroidota; class Bacteroidia; order Chitinophagales; family Saprospiraceae; genus UBA2365. The sequence goes on from CAZQKR010000007.1 coordinate 95,598, forward strand.
ACATTAATTTTAAAAACGAGTAGATATGAAATACCAGCACATTGTTTTTGAAAAGATCAAGAACAGGATTTCCGACCCGAAAGAACTGGTTGACCGGGTGATGAGCATATTAAATCTGAGCAAGTCTGCCGTATATAAAAGGGTAAGGGGAGAATCACTTTTAACCCTGGAAGAACTGGCTGATCTGATGCGGGAATTCGATTTGAGTTACGATGAAATCGTTTTCAAAGAAAAGGAGAAGATCGGTTTTGTTTTTCCCTATAAAAATCTGGAGATCAGGAATTTTTTTGATTATGTAGGCCCTCTGAAGGATTTTGTGCTCAAAGCCAGGGACATTCCCGGACTCACGGTACATTATGCCATAAACGAGTTTCCGTTTTTTTTCTATTTCCACGATAAGGACCTGACGCACTTCAAGTTTTTCACTTTTGCCCAGACAGTATGGAACATTACATCCTACAAGGCTGCGAAATTTTCCCTGGATGAATTCAATGAATGGCCGCTGATCGAACCGGATATTCAGATCATTCAGAAAGGTTATTACAAGATCCCGAATGTGGAGATTTGGAACAGCGGAGTGTTGCTCAACACGCTCAACCAGATAAAATACTTGCTGGAAGCCGGATTTTTTAAGTATCCGGAGGAAGCCCTTGTGCTTTGCGATAAGTTGGACCAGGTGATCCATCACATCAGCCGGATGGCGGAATCAGGACAGAAATTCCTGATCGGCCAGGATCCCGGTACATCAACGGCCAGATTTGAAATGTATCACAATGAGATCACGCACACGAACAATATCCTGTTGCTCAAGGCACCTGATTTCAATCAGATTTATTTTGCATATGATAATCCCAACTACATCATCACGGACGAAGACAATATCATCAAATACACCATTGACTGGTTTGAAACTATAAAAAAAATGGCTCTTCCCATCTCACTGGCAGCGGATAAAAACAGACGATCTTTTTTCTCTCAGATCCATAAACAGATCGAAAATACACGCTCACAGATCAGGAACATCATCAGGCTGGAAGACTGAGATTCAGTAAAAGAAAACTTTTTGTTTCAGCCATCTTCTCCCGGATCTTTCCTTTTCATCAGATGATGGCCGATCGGGCATTCCAGGCATCTTTTACGGCTACAGAAACCGTTTTTCAATTCCAGTAATCCCTGGCTTTCAAAAGCATTTTTGGGGTGAACCTGTAATGCTTTCCAGTTTTTGATGATGTGGTTTGATTCCGCCGGAACCTGCTCAAGTAAACCCAGGGCTTCCATTTTCAGCTTTGCATTACCGGTTTTGATCCCGTAAACATATTTTATTGCAACGATCACATTGATGATGAGGATATTCAGGAAGTTTTTGCCGGGCAACTTGATTTTTTTGACGCTCTTTTTGTCGAAAAGATAATGGTCAGACCAATAAATCGCAGGTTCTGCTCCGAAAAACTCATAGATTTCCCTGATGTTCCTTGTATTGATCAGCCTGTTAAAAAAATGCTGATTATTGTTCAGTATCGCTGCCAGTTGAGCGATCCTGACGGTAGGAAAATTATCCGGGCGCAATCTCAGAAATTTCCAGGATGCCACCGGAATGGGATGCAGGCCGTATTTCTTTTGGAGAAAATGATAATCCTTCAGCAGATTTACAGCGTATTCATCCTTGAATTGCGCAATCAGTAAACCGGATTGTCCGAAAAGCAGAGCCTCAATAAACCCGGGTTGGCACTTCTCCCGGTGTATGATCACCGGAGAAAAGGACCTGGCCAGCATTTCAAAGGCCTCACTATTGACATTGGTCCCGAAATACCGGAATAGCAAAATCAGCAACACCTGTTCCCAGTGGTTATCATAACGATCCAGCAAATGTTCGATCATCCCCGATTTCCTTTGCAATCTGGTCATCATGGATTTTTCGGTCGCCTGGTATATAACCAGTTGCGGTATATCCTTCATTTGCGGAGCACAGGGTATCCAGGAATGCTCGTGTTGAAGCAGCAAATAATTTTTCAAATCACCTGTATTGATCCTCTTTCTGAGTTCCAGACACGGAATTTTTGCATCATAACCATCCCGGATAACCCCGTCTTCTTCAAGGACAACATGGAGGATGACGTTGTTGTATGCCGGGTCATCCTGATGATGATGTTTGTACCAATCTGAAGATTTCAAATGAATTTCAACAGAACCTACCCACAAAATGTCATCTATGGAGATCCGTGCCTGTAAAAAGTCCGGACCTGCATGGGTATTGTGAAATCCTGTTTCATGTACCTCAATGTATTGTCCGTCAGTAGTAAAAAGCTCACGGAAATCAAATTTCCTGAGTTTCCAAACGTAATGTAAAAAGTCTTCTTTGATCATTAGGGTGATTTTGGTGAACTAAAGGTTAAAAATACCGCGTTATATGGAAAAATCCAAATCTCGCTTCAAAAAAATGCGATCTGAATTTTTTTCTCAGGGCCAGTTTTACAGGTATTGAAGGAATTCAGGTGAAAAACATGTGATTGCCAGTCTTTCAGAGAATGATGACTTGTTGGGTTGAGCCCGATCCCGTGGAACATGTTCAGGGTAAAAAGCCGAGAAATAATATTCAGCTAGATTTCACAGGCGCCGTCAGCTGTGCTCACATCATAGAAAACAGGATATTTTCCAAATTTCTCCATGTAAACAGCAGAAAGCCTGGCTTTTACAAAATCAAGAGAGCTGCTTTCAACCAAATTTATGGTGCAGCCTCCAAATCCGCCTCCCATCATCCTGGATCCCGGTACAGATGGCAGATTGATGGCTGTTTCCGCCAAAAGGTCCAGTTCTGGGCAACTCACCTCATATTGTTTGCTTAAACCGGCGTGTGACCCATTCATCAGTTGACCCAGTCCACTAAAATCTCCTGAAATAAGTGACTCACAGCTTTTCAGCACGCGCTCATTTTCCTCTGTTACATACGCGCACCGTTCGTAAACAGGCGATCCGAGAACATTTTTAAAAGGCTGGATCTCTGCCGGGCTGAGATCGCGCAGAGATTGTACATGGCTCAACTGTTGACTGATGATCCGGACTCCTTTTTCGCATTCCTGCCTCCTGGTATTGTAAGCGGATGCGGCCAGGCTGTGTTTCACCCTGGTATCAGCCAGCAGCAACTGGTATTCACCGGTATAAAGCGGGAAATACTCAAACTCCAGGCTCCTGCAATCCAGTCGGATCGCATGGTCTTTTTTGCCAAAGATAGAAGCAAACTGGTCCATTATTCCGCATTTGACCCCTGCGTAATGGTGTTCTGCCATCTGACAAATATGAGCCAGTTGCAGCTTATCAGCACCCAGATCAAAAAGTGTATTCAATGCAACAGCAAAGACGCTTTCCAGGGCAGCAGAAGATGAAAGCCCGGCACCGGAAGGGATATCACCGCCAAACACAGCATTAAACCCTTTCGGGGAAAGCCCGGCTTTTTGCATTTCTTTTATCACGCCAAACGGATATTTTGCCCATTGGGGCAGTTGTCCGGCATGGCCATTTACATCGAAGGAAACAGTCTCGTTGAGATCCAGGGAATAAATGGTTGCTACACTATCCGCTAATGGCTGGATGGCCAGAAAAATTTTTTTATCAATGGCAGCCGGAAGAACAAAACCATTATTGTAATCCGTATGCTCACCGATGATGTTGATCCGACCCGGAGCAGCAAAAAGACGGAACTGACCATTAAATTTTTCGGAAAAAGCTGACTTTATACGTTCATTTACCATTTTTGCAGCGTTTGGATTTTGAAAAAGAATTAAAGACTGTTAAAGGCAGTTTTGATCACTTTGACCATTCCGTGTTGCATGGTCAGCTGAACAGCGCCCTCGAAACTAACGGGTTCACCATCCAGGTGATAATCAGTGTATTCCGCATGTATAGTGACCGGTTCTTTTGTTTGAATATATTCGATGTACCTGGAATGTTGTTTTTTGCCTAAAAACATCAATGCGGTGATCTTTGGATAAAGGTAAAAAGGGAAAGGTTTGACCAGGATCAGTTCAAATATCCCGTCATTGGGTTTGGCCATAGGGGCAACAACAGCATGATTACCAAATTGCCGGGTATTGGCAACGGTTATCATTCGGTATGTTCCATTCATTTTGATATTGTTCACATGAATGGTCGCATTGAATGGTTTAAAATTCAATGCGGTTTTGGCTGTGAGTAGGGAATATCGGATAAACCCCCTTTTTTTGGATTTACTGAAAGCATGTGCGACGTGACCATCCATACCGACACCGGCCATGTTGATGCACAGTGAATCATTCAGCTGTATCACGTCGAGATCGATGGTTTCTCCTTTGATAATGTCGCGCATGAGGGATTTCAGGTCCTTTTTAAAACCGAGTTCATTGGCAAATCCGTTACCCGAACCATTTGGATAGACAGAGAGGTATTTATCGGGCTTATTGATCAGGTATTTGGCTACTTCGTTAACGGTGCCGTCACCGCCAACCACAACAAATACTTTATGATTTTCAAGCTGTTGATCAAATTTTTTCCTCATTTCATCCTTGCTTTCCGAGATCAGCAAGTTTAAGTTCGGGTCAACTTTCATGATGTTTTTCCTGATGATGTCGATGTTCTTTTTACCTGAATGCGGGTTCAGGATAAAAAGTATTTCCGAAGGATTGATTTGATTCATTTTTACTTAAATGACCGCTGTTTAAAACGTTCAAAAGTAGTTAAAAATTCCTTATTTCCGGATATTCATGATCAAAGAATTCCGGGACAAATTGGATTCCGTGAGTATTCAGGATCAGAAACATCAGGAGCCTTTTGTTTGCTCTCCCGGATCAGTAGTACAACGGGTGAAATTTTTGCTGTCCCAGGGTATTGAATTCGATCGCCGGAAAAGGCAATTTGATCATAAACATACTATTGAAGATCGCTTTAAGTGTTTTATTTTTAACAGGTATCTTTGTGAAATCAATGTCCAGTGACAGTAAAAATCTGCGATGACGTTCAAACTCAGGAATAGACTTGCCGTTATAATATGTTTTATTGTAAAATGATCCAATTACCCCACCTATACCATATCCAACGGAAACATTAACCCAGTCCGGAATGGTTTTGACAGGTACGATCCTGTTGAGGCCCATGCTCAGCCAATAGGTGTGGCCGTTATAGTCCAGCATGAATTCGCTGAAGCCGTTTCCCAGGTAGCCATTGGCCAGAGGTGCATAGGGAGATCTGCTGAAGGATAACTTGTATTTTGCAATTTGTTCACCAAAAGCGAGTTCTTGCCCGATCACCAAAGCGGAACCGAGTGTATTGGCTGCCACATCCCCAAGGGAAAACCCCCACCCCTGGTAAAGACCATCCCAGATCTCAATGGGTAATTGCATGAAAAAGCCCATTAATCCACCATACCAAATGGCTTTTTCCCTTGGCACACCAGCCCATTTATAGGCCTCAAAACAGATATAACTTTCCAGATATGACCCGAAAGTATGCCCAAATTTATCCAGTTGGTTATAGGCTCCCATGTCATTGTAAAAATGAAAGGGTACACGGGGTATATCGCTATACCAAATATACTCTAGATAAGACATGCCTCCGATGTAAAATGCAGAAGTCGCGCCAATAACCGAAGCTAATCTGATTTTATTTATTTTTGAAGAGTCTGGTGACGTAGTTGTATCCTGGCTTTTGATTCCCAGGGAAAAAGAGAGGAAAAATAACAAGATAAAAAAATTCCTGGCCATAATTGCTGAATTGATCATGAAAAACTATTAATGCTGAAAAGACAGCAGATTTTTGGTTTAAAGGAAATAAAATTAATTTAAATCATTCAAAACAACAATTAATGAGTGATTTTAGAATAAAAAAAACTCCAGGTTCACTTTGATCAGAGCAAATAAAAATCCATCCTGATATAAAAAGTCAGTCATCTGACTGGCCGGAGAAATGTTTTTGAAATGCTTACGGGTGCAGGCTCTATGTACCATTAAGGTAACTTGAGTAAATAATTAAATAACTTACCCTATCTATCAAATTTGACTATATGTATTCGGTCGAGTTTAGATTTGATCTAAAATAATGAATTGATCCATTTGTGCTTGATTTTCAAATGCTAAAGGAATAGTTTTGCATGTATGGTTGAGTTTCCATCAGTGATTAATCTCTGATGGAACCTTCAGTTCCAAAAGGAATCCTTATGTGTATGTTTATTTTCATTTCAATCGGTATGCGCTCATTGTTGTTTTTGACAAGCCTGATGATGAAAAATGATATAGACAGATGCTGCAATATTAATGTAATGTTTTAGCAAATTAAAATTTCAGCAATTGTGAAACCAATGCAAAATGAAAACTCAATTGAATAATTTGCTTCTGTTGATGCTTTTATTGTTTTCAGCACAACTGACTTTTGCGCAATTGTTAAAAAGTTTTGAGATTCCCGGCACAAATACGGTAATTAAGGAAGTTGATTATTTCACCCCCAAAACAAATGATGTTCTTTTTCCACAAGGATCAAGTGCTTATGCAGGCCATTCTGTTTATCAGGATATCTTTTTGCAGAGGTCAAGGACTCCGGAAGAAATTTGCTTTGACATTTTGATGCGAAAAGCACTATACGGTCAGCAAATAAAGGAGTTTATTTTAGAGAATAACAGGGTTCTATCTGCAGGTACACTGGATAGCATTGAAAGAGTGATTATATGCCGGCATTTATTGGCAAACAGCAATGATCATGCTCATTCTTATATGAACCTGTCAATTAAAAATAATGATTTTGTCAGCAATTTTATCGACCAGAATTACCGGGCAGAAAATGACAAATTCATCATTGATCAACATTTTTTACACAGTTATGTTCCCTTTCAAAAAAATTATAATGACCAATCCGAATATCAAAAATTTCGGAGTTTAATAAGGGAAGATAATTCCACCCAAAATGAACATTTTTTGAGATTTCCACCAGATTATTTATATGACAATGATGTTTTTGATCCTACTTTTTTGATATTCTTATTTGAATTGTGGTATGATCATAAAATAAATCAAAGGAATTATTAAAACATTATAATGCCTACTGGTTTTCGGAATAATTAATTCAGCTTTCTGTGTTAAGCAGTTGCCTATGATATTGAAAACATTTAAATTGTTTGATTCCCACAATTTACCAGGCTATTGATTGAAGTAAGGAATATTGTTCAATTGTATTTAATTAATGAAATAAAGTTTTTTGTTGAGACCATCTCTTTGCGGAAAAAAGAATGAATGATTTGATCAAAAGCCAACATTAATGAAATTTAATATTGAAAAAAGCTCATTTCCCGGGAATTGAAAATTTGGAAAAGAACCAATCATTTTAAAATATAGAGACCATGAAAATTTTTTCTGCTATTTTAATTACGTTGCTGCTATCCATTCAAACCATGATAGTGGGCGCACAAATTGATGAAGGAATAAACCAATTCCAGACTTCCTGTTTAAACAGTGAACCATCGGTGTTTGAAAATCTGGAAGGGTTTATTATGCCTTTGATGAAATCCGATAAAGAAAATCCGGTTTTTTTAGATCTGAAGTATCTTTCGGATACAAGTGAAATATTTCTTTGGCCCCATAGTTCGTCTTCTCTTTCGTTATATGCCTCCAGTTTGCTCTTCGCAAGTGTAGTTAACTGCAGTTATGAATGGATCAAATATGGCCAAAAATACCATAACGGCTTTACAACAGGAATGACTTATTCCAGGGCACTTGGTGAAGATAATGATCTCGGAGCCCATTTGGCATATACCTTGTTGATCGGCAGGACTTCAAATCTTTTTGAAATGAAACTGGGAGGCGTTTTTAATATCTTCAAATCGGAATTCTTCAGTTTTGTTCCGGTAATTTCATTAGGATACAGGTATCAGCCACCGGGCAAGAGGTCTTTTTTCAGGATTGGCTTAAGCACAGCAGGACTTGGAATAGGTTTTGGTTTTATTATTGCTTCAAAAAAAAGCACGATTTAATATCCGGAATCAGAAAGATTTTTGTTATGAAGTGAAATATCCAACAGCATAATTGTCAACAAATTGTGATGGGTCATGATACTGAAAGACAGTTTATAAATTAATGCTCTACAGGCTTGTCAATCTAATTGTTATTTGAAGAACCAGATTCCGGATAAAAGGACGTTGGGGTCAGTTAAGTTCCAGCAGCAGCTTTTCCGCTTTTTCATAGCCCATATCACTGGCTTTTTTGATGTCGCTGATATAGCCGTGTTTTCCGCATTTTTGTTTGGTGACGCCGAGGTAGTACAGCTTTTTTTCTTCAGGTATTTCGTCTTTGCCCTGTGGAATTTTCAGTGAGTTTTCAAATGCGATCAGGGCGTTTTCATAGTCTTCAAGTTTATAAAGGACATATCCGTAATTGAACAGGTCAGCTCTTTTCCAGAGGTAGTTCGGATTATTTTCGCTGAATTTGCGTTTGGAGAGCAGTTTTAGCTCGAATGCTGCCTTATCAAATTCCCTGTTGTTGATGTGGATCTCCGCTTTTGCGCGTCTGGCCTGCCAGTGTATGCTTTGCAGTGCAATGGAATGCCGGATACAGTTTTCCACATAGACCAGCGCCTCATCATATTGTCTATCCTTCATCAGGATTTTGGAAATACCATAGTGTGCTTCAGAGATCGTGTCATCGATATGGATGCATTTCAGGAAATCTTCCATAGCCTCCGCATAATTTTTCTGCATCATATTGACGACGGCCCTCCTTTCATAGGCGAGCGGATTTCTATGGCATTTTTCGAGGGAAAGATTAAAAGACTGATAAGCTTCATCCCGGTTGCCGTGCTCTATCTGTTTCAGGCCTTTCTGGTAATACATCACGGCAGATCTGTCGCCGGTTGGTTCTATGTAGGCCTCATCCAGGATCTCGCCATTTTCTATTTTCCAGGCAAAAATCCGGCCTGAAATCGCAAACTGAGCGCAGTTTTCGAACAAACTGACCGTATTTTTCCAGACTTTGTCGGTGTAATTGCCCACGTGACGCGGGATGTGGATCATGTAATTCTCGTCATCAAGGAATTCGAGCTCTTTGTGGATGATCAGGTTTTTATAATAAACTTCATTTCTGTTCAAGATCATTTTTACAAGTTTATCATAACTCGCCTTGTTGGCAAAGTATAATTTCCCCTGAATAATGATTTTATAAAACATGCGGTCTTTGAGATTTAAAATACCTGTTTAAGCCGTAATAGTATACTGAAAAAACCATACCAATTTTGTTGTTTCAGGCAAAAATCAGGTTAAATGATTAAAAAACTGATCATATTTTCAATTGTGCCTGAATTATGCGGCTTAATACAAAATTAACCCTGCAAAATACTCAGTTTTTCTGTTATCTGCAAAAAAATTAAGACTTAGCTCAGGACAAAAAAGTTCAACAATAAATGATATTTGCTCAAACTCATTACTTTTGTGCCCTTAATTTACTGAGAAATGAGTAGTTACAACAAAATCAAGGATTTATTGCAGTCGGCACAAAAAAAAGACAATGTGATCGTGAAGGGATGGGTAAGGACTTTCAGGAACAATCAGTTCATTGCGATCAATGATGGAACCTGTCTCGGGAATCTTCAGGCAGTTGTGGCGTTGGGCCAGTTTGAAGAATCTTTTACCAGAAGGATCACGACCGGCGCAGCAATTGAAGTTCATGGAGAGTTGATAGAGTCTATCGGCAAGGGTCAACAGGTGGAGCTGATCGTGGAAAAACTGATCATACACGGAGATGCTAATCCGGAGCTTTATCCATTGCAGCCCAAAAAACATTCGCTTGAATTTTTAAGGGAAATCGCTCATCTCAGATTCAGAACCAATACCTTCAGTGCAATTTTCAGGGTCAGGCATGCATTGAGTTTTGCACTACACCAATTTTTCAACGAGAGAGACTTTTATTATCAGCATACACCGATCATTACAGCATCCGATGCGGAGGGAGCCGGACAGATGTTCCAGGTGACCACACTCAACCTGAATGATCTGCCTAAGAATGAAGCCGGAGGTATTGACTATACCAAAGATTTCTTCAACAGGCAGACCAACCTGACGGTATCGGGTCAACTGGAAGCAGAGCTCGCTGCAATGGCTTTGAGCAGGGTTTATACATTCGGGCCAACTTTCCGGGCAGAAAATTCAAATACTTCAAGGCACCTGGCAGAATTCTGGATGCTGGAACCTGAAGTGGCATTCGCTGACCTCACTGACAACATGGATCTGGCGGAAGACATGCTTAAATATGTGATCCGGTATGTCATGGAAAACAATGCCGAAGATCTGGAATTCCTTGAAAACAGATTGCTGGATGAAGAAAAACAAAAACCCCAAAATGAAAGATCAACCCTGTCCTTAAGGGAAAAACTCAATTTTGTGGTCACGAATCAGTTTGAAAGACTCACCTATACAGAAGCAATTGAGATACTCAAAAATTCCACGCCCAACAAAAAGAAAAAGTTCCAGTACCTGATTGATTCCTGGGGAGCAGATCTTCAGTCTGAACACGAACGGTATCTGGTGGAGAAGCATTTTGAAAAGCCGGTTATCCTCACGGATTATCCCAAGGACATCAAAGCTTTTTATATGAAGCTCAATGACGACAACAAAACTGTACGGGCAATGGACATTCTTTTTCCCGGCATTGGAGAGATCGTTGGAGGTTCACAAAGAGAAGAACGGTATGATGTTTTGCTCAACCGAATGAATGAGATGCATATTCCGACAGAGGAAATGTACTGGTATCTGGATACCAGGCGCTTTGGTTCATGCCCACATGCAGGTTTCGGACTTGGGTTTGAGCGCCTGATACAGTTTGTCACCGGTATGTCCAATATCAGGGATGTGATCGCATTTCCGAGATATCCCGGAAACGTGAGTTTCTAAAATTGTTTTGTCAGTATGGCTCGGCTTTCAGCTATCTTATGATCAGATAGCTGATAAAAACCCATACCAAAATCAATACAGGTCCTCCCAATCCGAAGACCAGACCCCCTTTGCGGAAATCTTTGGTGGTCAGGTATCCCGTACTGTAAGCAATAGCGTTGGGCGGTGTAGAAACAGGAAACATCAGTGCACAGGCGGCAGACAGGCCCACAACCAATCCCAAAACAGCGAAATTATCGATTGGCAATACACTCGCAACCGGCAAAAGAATGGTAACTGCAGCAGTGTTACTCATGAAATTGGACATGATCACGGTAGTCAGTGCAAATAACGCGATCATTACCAGGTCACTCATGACTAATGTGGAAAACACATCTGAAAAGTGGCCTGCCAATCCTGATTGCTGGATCGCTATTCCAAGAGATAAACCGCCCGCAACCAGCATCAACGTATCCCAGGGTAAACTCCTGACATCTTCACTGTTCACCACACCTACCATGGTCAGCACCACGATCGGTATTCCCGAAATGACAGCCGGTGGAATGCCATGTACACTTCCGGTCAACCACAAAAGAATGGTAGCGATCAACACACCAATAGTGATCCTGCGTTTGAACTTATGGACAACAAAATTTGTGTCTTCTTCCACTTCTTCTCCTGCCGCGAAGGAAAGGTCCACTTCCTTCACTTTTGCAGTATAGAATTTTTGAAGGAAAAGCCAGAATAGCAATACGAGGATAATGGCCAGCGGAAAGCCGACGATCATCCATTCCAAAAATCCGATCTGGAATTGCTGGCCATGTGTTTTTCCAAGGTTGGTGATAAAATCTGCAGCAATGATGTTGGGTGGTGATCCGATCAGCGTTCCAAGCCCTCCAAAGGATGCAGCAGCCGGAATTCCAAGCAACAATGCTTTGGCAAACGGAGCTTCCTTGCCTAAAGCTATGATGATCGGCATTACTGATGCAACCATCATGGCTGTAATTGCAGTGTTGGACATGATCATGGAGCCAAAAGCCGTGGCCAGCATCAGTCCAAGCAAGAGTCTGGAGGGTTTGGTTCCGAATACTTTCAATGTCCACAGGAAAAGTCTTTTATCCAGCCTGGTTTTCTTAAGGCCTTCTGCAAGGAAAAAACCACCGAGTAAAAGCCAGATAACACTGTTTGACCAGGTGTTGCTGAACTTGGTTACGTCAATGTAATTCGGGCTGTCCGGGGTGTTGTCCGCTGCGCCTCCAACCAGGAATATCAGGAAACCCACTATAAAAATACCCACGGCAAAAGGCGGAATGGCCTCCGTAACCCATAAACTGATGGCCAGCAATAAGGTGAACAGCACATAGGATTGTACCTGAGAAAAGGTTTCATCCGAAACCAGAAATGTCACCACAAATGCAAATATGATGGACAATAAAAAATAGATCGCCTTTCTCTGAAAAACAACCACTTGTTCTATCTTGTCCATTTTGCGTTCCGCAAATCTCCGGGAATCAGCCATTACAAAATAATATTTGGTTTAAGCTAACAAATATACGTACCTGTCAAAATTTAAACAAAGTATTTTGTAATTTTTTTAATTAAAATAATAAATTAGCAAAGATTTCCAAAGTTGAACATTTGGTTAATTACGCCTGACGGATGGTTTTTAAAAATCGGTTTGACGGACATTTTTCAACGAAATGAGATGTACAGGCTTTTTCCCTGAACTTTTTGGCACAGACCCGAAAATAGTTATATTTTTATATGCTGATATGGAATTTTATCCGGGGTTATTTCGTTTTTATTCCATTCCTGATTTGGCTATCTTCAATTGAATTTTTGGAAAGTGAAACACAGGCCGGATGTTTTTACGCAATACGGCTACTTTTGACAAAATAAACCAAAGACAGTCAGATCACCGGAGGGTTCCATTTGATGATGTATAATTTAATCATTTAAATCCGGTATCATGTTTCGTTCAAGTCATCTGTTGATCTTTCTGCTGCTGACTGTGTCAGTCATCTCCTGCAAAAACAAATTTTTACAAACCGAAATCTCGCCAGCTGAATTACTGGAAAAATACAGCGGATATGTGGCAGATTACAGTGTTCCGCCCATTTCGAGATGTGGTGAAATATATGTTCGTCTGGATTTTGCTCCGGATACGAGTCTTATCGAACGGATCAACTGGAAAGAGGTATTTACCGTTAGTCCCGGAATTGAAGGAGAAGTGTTTTATGATCCGTACAGCAGGAAGATCTATATGCAGTCGCATGGCATACAGTATAAAAAGAAATATCATGTAAAATTGGATCTGTCCGCACTCAGAACGGTACCGGAGCATCTGAAATTTTTCGAATTTGACCTTGAAGCAAAATCCCAGGTGTGGAGTTTTCATGCTTCCCACCCCGAAGTGAAGTCCATGGAAGAGGTCAATTACATCGGTAAGGTGAGTTATGTGGATTGTGAACCGGACAGAAGCGTGATCGAAAATGGCTTCAAAGCCTGGCAGGGAGACCGCGAATTGCCTGTGGTCTGGAGTCATTCAGTTACAGACAGTCATCTTTCCGAATTCAGGATTGAGGGAATTAAACGTACCGGTAAGGAAGAAAAAATCAGGGTTGAATTGAACATGGAACCACTCGGCGAAGAAGAGAAGGCGACGCATGAAGTGATCATTCCTGCCAAAACGGATTTTAAATTCCTTGAGGCTAAAATCGAGAGCAATGACTATGTTCAATTGTTCTTTTCAGACCCCTTATTGCCGGAGCAGAACCTCGAGGGACTGATCACACTGTCCAAAGGAAGTATTTTGCGTTCTGTGATCCAGGACAACCGCATCGACCTGTTTCTGGATAACAGCCTTGTGGACCATTGTAAACTCGGGATCAGCGCTGAAATCCAAAACCTGGATAAATCTCCACTGAAGGAAAAAATCAGCAAAACCCTGTATTTTACGCCGCCAAAGCCCGATGTGAAATTTGCTGAATCAGGACACATACTACCTCCGGAAGATGGATGGAAGGTTCCGGTTAAATTGGTTTCTGCCTATGGATTTCGCCTGCGGATCCTCAAGGTTTATGAACAGAATGCACATTATTTTTTCCAGACAAATACCAGATCTCTTGCTGAACAGACCGGCCTGGAAAGGTATGGCAAGATCGTTCTGGATACCATATACAATACAGGCAAGGAAAATGTATTTGATGAAAGAAGTTACCTGATAGATCTCGGTGCAGAAGTGAAACGGGAGCCAAGGGCTTTATACAAACTGTTTTTGACCATTCCGTCAGAATACAGTGCATATCCTTGTGATGAAAAAGTGATCCAGGGAGCGAAAGACATGCTGGACTATCTGAATTTCAACGGACCCGGAAGCCGGGTGGTCTATGATGATTTTGATTACGATGAGTATTACTATTACTATGAGCCCACATTTTATGACGAACATATCGATGTAAAGTTTTCCAATCCTTGTGAGGAATACTTTTTCAGTCAGATACACGATCAAAGAATGCTGATCTGTTCTGATGTCGGACTGGTGGTCAAATATGAACCTGAAAAACAACGTTATTTTTCCTATGTTTCCTCTATCTCCACTTCCGATCCGATACAGGGTTCAACCGTTGAGCTCTATAATTATCAGGGGATAAAACTGGTTTCCGGGAAAACCGGGTCTGACGGAATAGTCAATCTGCAAACAGATAATTTACCTTTTTTAGCCAAGGTCATCGCTCCTGACGGACAAGGTATGTATTTGCACCTGATGGAAGAGAAGGCATTGTCACTCAGTACATTCCAGGTGGATGGCAAAGACTGGCAAAACAAGGCCAAGATACATTTTTACGGGGAAAGAGATGTGTGGAGACCTGGAGACAGTTGCTACGTGAGCTGTATTTATTTTGATGAACATAAAAAATTACCTGCAAAATTACCACTGAACCTCAAACTGAGAGACCCGAGGGGGCGGATCATGAAGGAGTGGACGGTTTCTGATCACAAAATGGGATTGTTTGATCTACGTTTCAGCACGGGATTGAACGACCCGACAGGCATCTGGAATCTGGAGCTGATCATGGGTAACCAGAAATACAGGCATCCGGTCAGAATTGAAACAGTGCGCCCCAACCGGCTTAAATTTGATGTAGTATTTGCCAAAGAAAAAATGCTGCTCACCACAGACCCCATGGATGCAGCACTGTCTTTGAAATGGATGCACGGACTGGAAGCGGCTGACCTCAAAACTGAGGTCAATATGCAGCAGACTTCCATTCCAAATCCGTTTGGTTCTGCTTTTAACGGTTATGTTTTTGATGATCTCACAAAAAACTATCTGTCGGATGTTGGCCTGATCAGTGAAGAAGTGACCAATAAGAACGGCCAGACAAAATTTGAAATACCGATAGAACCTTCAGAGGTTTACCCATCGGTGATGCAATTCAATTTCAGGTTAAAGGGATTTGAAAAGGGCGGTTCGTTCAGCACAGATGTTAAAACCATCAGATATTCTCCATACACCAAATATATCGGTGTTAAATGGCCGGGTTTTTCCACCGGAGATGATATGATCATGATGGAAAAGGGCAAGAACATCCAGCTTGTTTGTGTGGATGCCAGCGGGAATAAGACAGACGGTGTGGTCACTATGAGAACCTATAAAATTGAAAGGTCATGGTGGTACGATTTCGGCAGTAATGACCTGGATTATTCTGCCATCAAAAATCAAAACAAGGAACTGGTCAAAGAGCGCAAAATCAATGTTAAAAAAGAAGGCACAACCATTGCAATAGATGAGGGTATTTTTGCCTTTGTCGAATTCACTCTTGGAGAAACAGGGCATAGCACAGGACGGCCGGTTTATGTTTTTGATTATAATTACTATAACAATGCTTCGGATGTTGATCAGGTTGAAGTGCTGAATTTCCAGCTTGAAAAACAGGAATTTACAGTTGATGAAACGCTAAGCTTTGACCTTCCGGCAGCAGCAAAGGGTAAGTTTTTGATCACGGTTGAAAAGGGCGGTTCCATAGTACATCAGGAATCAATACCATCAGGCGCCAATCCTTCCAGGGTATCCATAAAACTGAGACCGGAAATGGCTCCGACAGCTTACGTTCATGTTCATTATATCGCGGCATACAAGGAGCATAAAAGTCATCGGCCATTGAGATTGTATGGGGTTCAGCCGATCAAGGTGTTTGCTCCCGAAACGGTTTTATCGCCCATTTTAGATATCGCCCAGGAGCTCAGGGCAGATCAGAACTTTAATCTGACCGTTAAGGAAAAGAACGGTAAAAAAATGGCCTATACCATAGCCATAGTGGATGAAGGATTATTGGACATCACCCAGTTCAAAACGCCGCAACCCTGGGATTTCTTCTTTGCCAAAGAGGCTCTGAATATCAAGACATGGGACATGTACAGGGATATTTTCCACAGGTTTTTCGGTGAATACACGTCCTTACTGGCCGTAGGCGGCGACGAATCCATACTTATCTCCCCACAGGCAAAGGCACAGCGGTTCAAGCCGGCTGTCAGGTATCTGGGGCCATTTGTGCTGGAAGCCGGCAAAACAGCAACCCATACCGTTCAGATCAATGATTATGTAGGTTCAGTCCGTACAATGGTGATCGCAACCAGTGGACAGGCTTTTGGAAGCACCCAGAAAACATCAAAAGTAGTCAAGCCACTGATGCTTTATGCCACTTTGCCACGAGTATTGAGCCCGGGTGAAACCTTAAAACTGCCGGTCACAGTTTTTGCGATGAAGGACAATATCAAACAGGTAACGGTAGAAGCCAAGTGCCTCAATGCAGATGTGTTCAATAACGGAAGTGTCCAAAACCTGACTTTCAGCAGAATCGGAGAAAAGGACATTTATTTTGATATGGAAACACCTGTGAAAACCGATGTGCTCAGATTTGAGATCACGGCAAGGTCAGGTAATGAGTTTGCAAAAGAAGAAATTGAAATTGATCTGCGCAATGCTTCTCCTCCGGTTACCACCGAGGAAAGCTATGTGGTTGGAGCTGCCAAAAGCACTACCATCAGTTACAAGCCTTTTGGGATGGCGGGAACCAGAACTGCGTACTTAATGTTGAGCAGCGGCATTGATGTTGCTTTTGAACCCCTGGTGGAAAAACTCATCAGGTATCCTCACGGATGTCTTGAACAAACTGTTTCATCCGTTTTTCCACAGATCTATTTACACAAAATGGGCTTGCTGACAGAGACCCAGGCTATGGAATTCAGGCAGAACCTGAAAGCGCTGATCCAAAAACTGAGACAAATGCAGACCAGTTCGGGCGGATTTGTATACTGGCCTGGTTATAATTCTCCCAATTACTGGGGAACCAGTTATGCAGTGCATTTTATGTCTGAAGCAAAAAAACTGGGTTATGATGTGCCGGAAAATATGATCAAATCTGCGTTGAACTACCAGTTTGATGCGGCTTCCAAATGGACTTATCCGGTATCAGGCAATTCATATTACTATGGTAATCAGGATCTGGATCAGGCTTACAGGTTATATGGTCTGGCTCAGGCCGGCAAACCGAATTTCGGTGCCATGAATAAACTGCGCCTGTACCCAAAACTCAGCAATACTGCAAGATGGCTTCTGGCCAGCGCATTGTTGAAAGTAGGTGAAAAAGATGCAGCGGATCAACTGATCAAAGGCGTGAATTACGTGGTTAAGGACTACAGGGAATTCGGAAATACTTTCGGCAGTCAGATCAGGGATCAGGCCATCATTTTAAATATTTTGCTGGCTAAAGGTGATCTGATCAATGGTAAAAAAATTGCTGACGACCTGAGCAAACATTTCAAAGGGAAGAAATTCAATTATCTGAACACCCAGGAAATCTCATTTAGTCTGATGGGCTTCGCACAGTATATCGAAAAAACCGGTTCGGCCGGTGCCGGAATTCCACTGGAGGTCAGTTCGAATGGTAAATCACTTTTCAATGATGATCTGAGCAACAAACCACAGCGTATCAAACTGGATGCTAAAGAAGCAACCGAACATCAGCTGGTAGTGAAAAACAAAGGCAAAGGTCAGGTTTTTGCTTCAGTGGTTTTGCATGGAACGCCTTTACGCGATGAAACTCCTGCAGGAGCCAATGATCTGGAAATGAGTGTAGTATACAAGGATATAACGGGAGTTACAAAGGATTTCAAAAAGCTGATCCAGGGACAGGAATATTCCATCACCGTTACCCTGAAACATCCCGGGATGCGCGATGATTATGAAAATATGGCTTTGACGGTCATGGTCCCTGCCGGTTGTGAGATCATCAATACACGGCTGTACAATATAGGCGCAGGCAATTCTGGTCAATTCGATTACCAGGACATCAGGGATGACCGGATCTATACTTATTTTAGTCTGAAAAAAGCTGAGACAAAATCCTTTAAATTCCTGGTCAATGCAAGTTTTCAGGGAAAATACTGGATGCCTTCAGTCTATGCTGAAGCCATGTATGATGGCAGGGTAAATGCCAAATCAGCCGGTTTCTGGATGACAATTGATCCAAAATAGCAGTTGTTTTGGGGGTAAAAACAGTTAGAAATAGCGCGGTTCTGATCCTGTTGTTGATGATTGGCCTGTTCATAGCAGGTAATCAGGTAAAGTTTTTGGAGGACTATTCAACGACAGTTTTTGACCGGGATGGAACAGTTATTTCGGCTGCTGTATCTGAAGATGAGCAATGGAGATTGTACTGTGATGGTGCCGTTCCGGAAAAAATCGAACAGGCGATGCTCAGTTTTGAGGATGAGTACTTTTACTGGCATCCGGGCATCAATCCTGTATCTGTGGTCAAGGCATTGCAGGACAATATCAGGGCAGGCAGGATCGTGCGCGGCGGCAGCACATTGACCATGCAACTGGCCAGAATTTCACAGGGCAATAAACCAAGGACCATTTTACAGAAGGTAAAGGAAATGATCCTGGCTTTAGGGCTGGAATTGAGGTATTCCAAAAAACTGATCCTTGGATTATATGGTCAGCATGCTCCGTTTGGAGGAAATATCGTTGGCTATTGTGCAGCTTCGCATCGATATTTTGGAAAGGATCCGGAAAACCTCAGTTGGGCTGAAGCCGCGGCCATTGCCATTTTGCCCAATTCACCCGGTAAGATCTTTCCGGGACGCGGACAGGAGACGTTTATTCGGAAAAGGAATTTCCTGTTGACTAAACTGCACCGGAAAGGTCTGATCGACCGGCTTAGCCTGGCCTTAGCCATGAGAGAGCCATTGCCTGAAGGCCTGAGATATTTTGAGCAGATCAGCCCCCATTTACTTCAGCAGATGAAAAAGAAGGGTACGCACAATCTAAGGTCTTCCATGGATGCTTCTCTTCAAAGGATGGTTATCCACATTCTGGAAAACTTTGGCAGTATATACGCAGCCAATAGTGTCTATAACATTTCAGCGCTGGTTTTGGACAATTCGAATGGTCAGGTCATGTCCTATGTCGGGAATGTGGATCACGATCCGTTTTTAGCCAATAAGGATGTGGATATGATCTCTTCGATGCGAAGCCCGGGAAGCACGATGAAGCCATTGCTTTACGGAGTTTGTTTTGATGAAGGTATGATCACTCACCAGTCACTGATCGAGGATACACCCATGTTTTTGAATGGTTTCAGCCCCCAAAACATCGACAAAAACTTTCGTGGGATAGTCAGAGCCTCTGATGCGCTCAACAATTCACTGAATATTCCGGCAGTATTATTGTTGAAAGACTATGGAATTCAAGCTTTTATAGAAAAACTGAGGCAATCCGGATTTGACCATACCACCCGAAGTAATATCCATTATGGTCTTTCGCTGATCCTCGGGAGCAATGAGGTCACCAGCCTGGAGCTGGGGCGGGCATATATGAATATGGGTCGACGGGCAATGGACTTGAAATCCATTGATATCAGTTATGAAAAAGAAATCTCTTCACTGCCTTTCAGTGAGATCCCATTGTCCGTTGGAAGCGCTTACCAGGTGTTGAATTTGCTCAAAGAGGTGAAAAGGCCGGAGGAGCGTGATGGCTGGGAGTTCTTTGAAAGCAGGCATTTTCTGGCGTGGAAAACAGGAACCAGTTATGGCAACCGGGATGCATGGGCCATTGGTGTGACCAGAACCTATACCATAGTGGTTTGGGTAGGCAATGCCAGCGGTCAGGGAAGGAACGGGTTGACAGGATTGCGGATGGCGGCTCCGGTTCTGTTTGCCATTTCAGATGTTTTGCCGCAGACCGATTGGTTTGAAGAGCCGTCGTCAGCGTTAAAACCGGTTGAGGTTTGTTCCCGGTCCGGTTTCATGAAAGGAGAGCATTGCCCCGGATCAGAATTTATCCTGGTACCTGAAAAGGTCCGGCGAATACCAGTCTGTGATTTTCATCAGGCCGTGGTCCTGGACAAAAGCGGTCAGTACAGGATCAGCAGCAAGTGTTATGATCCGGCAATGGGCAGGGACAGCAGTTTTTTTGTGCTCTCACCGAGGGTGAATCATTATTACCGGATTGCCAGCGGTATTGACTGCAGTTTGCCGCCTTTTCATCCCGACTGTGAAAACCCGTCCCAGCAGATCAATATACTTTATCCGCACATGCATTCACGGATACTTCTGCCAAGGGAGATAAACGGACAGCTCAAACCCTTGATTTGTAAAGCGGTCAGTACGATGAAACAGGATACGCTGTACTGGTTTCTCAACAGTGCATTTCTAAAAACCACCGCGAAAGATCATACCATAGTCGTAGATTCCCTGATGCCGGGATATCATCATTTGTCAGTCAATTCAGTGTATGGTATGTCAGGCCAGGTGTCATTTGAGGTGATCGTAGAGTGAGCCGTTTATTTTATTAATTATTGAATACCAGTTTTTTATATATTATTTCATGCTGAAGAAATGATGGAGAAAGCAGAAATTCAGTCTGTGATTTTATCATTTGATTCAATGGTCTGACCCACATATACTCAATCATTTTTCTCTCAAAATCTTTGAGTAAATCTTTTTATAGCCAGGAAATTATCCGAAAATCCAGAAAAATTTCAAAAAATCATATTAAATAATAATTTAATTTGATTTTTTTAAATATATTTGGAAATTGAAAGTAAACAGGTTTTTTACAGTAAGTTTTATATTAACAAAAATATTATATCAATTTATTTGCATTCCAAATGACCGGAAAAAGAGACTAAAAGTCATGTAATAAATTCGGGGAAAAGATCTGTATTTTGGCAGGTTGCCGGCTTAACCGGAAAGGTTTTCCGGATTTCAACAGGCTGTTAAAAAACTTACACATGAAAAAAACTTTCATACTGGACACAAATGTCATTTTACATGACCATTTAAGTATCACACATTTTGAAGAAAATGACATTGTCATCCCGATAGAGGTGCTGGAGGAATTGGATAATTTCAAGAAAGGCAATTCCCAGATGAATTACAATGCCCGTGAGTTTTTGAGGGAGATAGACCGGTTGATCGGGGATAAGATTTTCAACGGGGGCATTTCACTGGGAGAAGGGAAAGGTGTGCTTAAAATTGCATTGAACAATGAACTGCCGGAAAAATTGAAAAGGTCATTTTCCGAAAATAAACCGGATCACAAAATTTTGGGAGTAGCGGCTGAGTATCAGGAAAAATTTCCGGGGGAGAAGATCATCCTGGTGAGCAAGGATGTCAACCTGCGCGTTAAGGCAAAATCGATCGGTATTCAGGCGGAAGATTACGAATCGGATAAGATCGACAATATTGAGGAGATGAACCAGGGTGCCAGTCACCTGGAAATTACAGACAATGAATTAGTTGTGAATTTGTATAAAAGCAAAAAAGGGGTTGCACTAAACAGCCTGAGAGAAGATTTCAAGTTGGGTGACAATCAATTTTTTATATTGAATAGCGGTCAGTCCAGTGTCTTAGCCAGATATTACCCAAAGGAAAATCTGCTGAAAAAAATAGTAAAAAAAACAGCATCGGGTATCAAACCGCGTAATGCCGAGCAAACCTTTGCCCTGGATGTTTTACTGGACCCGGATATTTTGCTGATCTCGCTGACTGGTAAGGCCGGAACCGGCAAGACACTATTGGCATTAGCCGCAGCCCTTGATCAGAAGAACCTCTACGAACAGATATTGCTGGCCAGGCCGATCATCGCATTGTCCAACAAGGAAATCGGCTATTTGCCAGGAGATCAGTTTGATAAGACCAAACCTTATATGCAGCCTTTGTTTGATAACCTGGCGGTGATCAAACATCAGTTCAACAAAACTTCCAAGGATGCCCAGAAGATAGATCAAATGATCGAAAAAGAGGAGTTGGTTATAGCGCCCCTGGCATTTATCAGGGGCAGAAGCTTGTCCAATACCTTTTTTATCATTGATGAAGCTCAAAACCTGACCCCTCACGAGGTAAAAACCATCATCACCAGGGCCGGCGAAGGAACGAAACTGGTATTTTGCGGTGACATACACCAGATAGACTCACCTTACCTGGACAGTCAATCCAATGGTTTGTCGTATTTTACTGACCGGATGAAGGGGCAGGATCTGTTTGCGCATATCAATCTGATCAAAGGCGAAAGAAGTTATCTTTCCGAACTGGCGAGTGATCTGTTGTAACAAATATAGCTATTGTTTCCTGATAAAATGTTGCTTGCATCCGGGCCTCTTTAGTCCCGTTGTCTGAAGTTCCCAACTTCTGACAAATATTGACTTAAAATGTATTTCAATTAATGGCGAATGAAGTTTGCAGCTTCAAAGACAGTCTGTTTTTAACAAGTTAAGGTATGTTTGATACAAGTCTGAAGTTGTAAACTTCAGACAACAACGATTATAAGTGTTGAATAGATCGAAACAAGTCTGAAATTTTAAGGCGTATGTTTTAAAAGCTCAAAATGTTTGTATATTTGCAGTTGAACTTAAAATATGCAAAGAACATGTTGATTGAAAGACAGATCAGCTCAGAATTAAGGTCTTTGGCCGGAAAATATAAGGTGATCACGATCACCGGTCCAAGACAAAGCGGTAAGACTACCCTTGTGAAGCAGGTATTTCCTGAATTGAAATATGTTTCGATGGAAGAAACAGACAACAGGGAATTTGCGGCGAATGACCCGAGAGCTTTTATTTCTAAGTACCATGAAGGTGTCATTCTGGATGAAATTCAGAGAACGCCTGAATTATTGTCTTATATTCAGGGAATGGTCGATTCAAGGCCTGATCCGGCTCAATTTATTCTGACCGGAAGCAATCAGTTTTCAATGCTTTCATCCATCAGTCAATCATTGGCTGGGCGAACTGCAATCCTTAAGCTTTTGCCCTTCAGTATAGGAGAAATTAATTCTTTTTCGGACCTTTTTGATACGGATGATCATTTATTCCGGGGATTTTATCCGGCCATTTACGCCAATGACCTGGATCCTGTTAGGACCTATTCTTATTATTTTGAAACCTATATCGAAAAGGATTTGAGACAATTGATCAGGATAAAAGACCTTTCAATGTTTACTAAATTTATAAGACTTTGTGCAGGAAGGATAGGTTCCATCCTCAATCAAAGTCAATTGGCCAATGAAACCGGCGTTTCTGTTAACACCATTGATTCCTGGTTATCCATTCTGGAGGCATCCTTTGTTATTTTCAGATTGCCTCCATGGTTTGATAACATTTCAAAGCGACTGATCAAATCCCCAAAATTGTATTTTTATGATACAGGAATTGCCTGTTTTTTACTTGGAATAAGGAACAAAGACCACCTTGCTTCTCATCCATTGCGGGGGAATTTATTTGAGAACATGGTTGTAAATGAGTTGATTAAAGCTCATTACAATCGCGGATTGAACCCCGAACTTTATTTTTTCCGGGATAGTTCGGGAAATGAACTGGATCTGGTCATTCCTGAGGGACAAATGTTGCATGCTGCAGAAATCAAATCATCAGCAACTTTCCATGCAGGTTTTCTCAAAACCATACAATTATTCAAAAAGATATATCCCGAAAGAGTAAAATCTTCGTTTTTGATTTATTCGGGTTCGACTGAACAGGAAGTCAAAGATACACAGGTCATTAATTTTAGAAAAGCGGGAGAAATCATACATAGTCTGGGTAATTAGTTGGTTAAAGAAATTCTGGACAGGTGGTTAGTATGATATAAGTTTGGAGTTGCAAACTTCAGACAACGACAAATTTAAATATCCTGCTCTGCGACTTACTTTTCCTCTGCCTCGCTGATCATCAGACCTATCCCGTAAATTCCTGCCAATGAATCTACCCGTGTGAATTGATTTAGGGTGAATTCGTGCTTGCCGGCCTGTTTGAACCTGAAATGCTCGATCAGCGGATAATGCAATTCGCAACGGTCTTTTTTGCATTTTCCGGACCAATTCCCTGCTTTGTCCGTCAATTCTATGCTCATCGTGTCCTTGATCACCACATCGTCAGGATAGGTCACTTCCAGCGTATAATAGATGTTCTCAAAACGGTAATCCTTCGAATGATCCACCAGAATGAACAGATCGTACAATCCGGTTGTATCTTCTATCTCCGTGATAAAATGCATGCTTTCCCCGTAAGGCCACACACCGCTGTTTTGAACCACTTTCTCCCTGTAAATGACTTTCGGCCCGCAGGAAACCATCAAAAACAACACAAAAAACACACCGGACAGTTTTAATAAGTTCATTTTTCTTGATTTGTGATTCTTAAATAGCTTGACGTACCGCACCTGAAATGTTATCCACCATTGAAATACTCTTTCATCCTGTCGAAGAATCCTTTCGGGTTTTGCCCGGGTTTCGGCACAAAATTGGGCGATTGTCTCATTTTTTCCAGGATCGCTTTTTCCTCGCTGGTCAGGTCTTTGGGCGTCCACACGTTGACATAGATCAGCTGGTCTCCCTTGCCGTAACTATTGACTGAAGGAAGGCCTTTGCCGCTCAGACGGAAGATCTTGCCGGATTGTGTACCTGCCGGAATTTTGATCTTTACTTCGCCGTTCAGGGTCGGAACATTGACAGAATTGCCCAATGCGACATCTGCAAAGTTGACAAACAGGTCATAAATGATGTTTTGCCCGTCGCGGGTGAAGTGTTTGTGCGGGTTGACTTCAATGCTGATCAACAGGTCACCGGCTGGTCCCTGGTTGGGTCCTGCATTTCCCTTACCTCTCATGGACAGTTGCATGCCGTCTTCCATGCCTGCCGGGATATCGATGTCGATGGTGTCTTCTCCCATGGTGGTTCCTTCTCCCCGACAGGTGTTGCAATGTGCAGTGATCGTTTTGCCTTTACCGTGGCACACAGGGCACGGGCCTGTTGTCTGCATCTGGCCGAGGAAAGTGTTTTTGATCTGCCGGACATAGCCTGAACCCTGACAGTTGGTGCAGGTTTTGACTGAACTGCTGTCTTTGGCGCCAGTACCGTTGCAGGTAGTACAACGGATGCGTTTTTTCACCTTTATTTTTTTGGAAGCACCCTTTTCGATGTCTTCCAGGTCGAGATTGATCTTGATCCGGATATTGGAACCTTTCTGGACAGCGCTACCAGCTTGTCCGCCGCCGCCACCGCCAAAGAATGCATCAAAAGGGCTTCCTCCATCTCCGAAAATATTGCCGAACTGCCTGAAAATATCATCCATGGTCATGCCGCCGCTGCCATGAAAACCGCCACCGCCCTGTTCCACACCTGCATGTCCGAACCGGTCATAACGCGCCTTTTTGTCAGGATCGCTGAGCACTTCGTAAGCTTCAGCAGCTTCCTTGAATTTTTCTTCGGCAGCTTTGTTGTTGGGGTTTTTGTCCGGATGGTATTGAATGGCCAGCTTCCGGTAAGCTTTTTTCAGCTCATCCTTGTCTGCATTTCTGCTGACGCCCAACACTTCATAATAATCTCTTTTTGCCATTGTTTTTTTTATTTTCCAACTATGACTTTAGCATAGCGGATGATCTTATCCTGCAATTTGTATCCTTTTTCTATGGTATCAACCACTTTTCCTTTCAATTCTTCCGTTGGTGCCGGGATCTCAGTGATCGCCTCATGGGTTTCGGGGTCAAAAGGCATACCAGTTGATTCCATGGGTTCTAGTCCTTTTGATTTCAAAATCGAATAGAATTTATCGTACACCAATGCGATCCCTTCCGGGAAAACTTCATTGGAATTCTCTCCGGTTGCCATTTTTTTAGCCCGGTCAAAGTCATCCAGGACAGGCAGTATGGCTTCCAGTACATCCTGTGAAGCAGTCTTCATCAGGTCGAGTTTTTCCTTGACCGTTCTGCGTTTGTAGTTGTCAAATTCCGCAAAAAGGCGCAGATATTTATCTTTCAGTTCGGCCAGTTCAGCCTGCGTTTTTTCCAAATCCTCCTTTGTTTTATCCGTTTTTTTGCGGTTGGTCTCTTTTTTCGGCTTTTTACTTTCTTCTGCGACCTGTTCCTGTTCCGTATTTTCCAGATTATCCATTTCCTTGCTCATAGCATTCACTTTTTTTTGCACACTATTCATAAAGTTTTTCCAGGTTTTCATCAAACGATCTTTCAGGCTGTTCCCCAACCCGGTTTTTCTGCCATTTCGTTATCAATTTTGGTATGTCACCATATCTTAAAGCGCTGAAAGGCAGCTTTCAGGCTCACGCAAAACACTATCAATATTGTTGCCACAATGATTTTCCGGTCAATTTGGCATGCAATTTTGAAATAAAGTGCAAAAATATCATGACAGGTGGATGTGTAGGTAGGTTGTGGGGTTATTTTGGCATAAAAAATATTGATAAAAGATGAATGTTGACTTTTTAAGGCATTGTGAAACCAATAAATTCTATTTGATCCAAAAAATCGAGCTTTACTGAACAGTAACAAAAGCTGCCAAAGCCAGTTGGCAGCCTTTGTAATCATTCAAAGTGAATGCTTATTTTGGAGCATGTTTAGAAAACTTCCAGAGTAAAAGGCCAACTATAGTTGTTAATACTGTTGTACTAATTATGAAGTAAGGCCTGAATAACTCACTATAGTTCAAATCATTCTCTTCAATAATATCCAACGATATGGAAAAAAAATAAATGCAGTGCCAAAATAAGATTAATGCAGAGATATTAACTATTATTGCTCTATTTTTCATTTTTTTGAATTTATAGTTTTTTACCAATGGTATATGAAATTGATGCAGCTCCACCACCGATGCATCCGATTACAGAATCAGTAGGAAGACCTCCTAATGCTGGATTTGGAACAGCTGAAAGACCCCTGGAAGCAACAACAGAGGTGGCGGCAGAGGCTACAAGACCTGTATAATCTGAAGCAACAAATCCAAAGAAATTCCATCCCCGGCGTCTAGGAATAGGCGTATTACAATTTTTGCTTACCATTAAATTATATTCATCAATTTTTCCTAGTCCACCTAATGATTTTGGCAACCAATACTTTGCTGAATATTAGAATACTGTTTTAACCTGTAAAAACCGGACTAATATCATTTATTAGAAACTACTGTCCTTGATTGAAAATGATAAAGATTTTATTAATTCACCTAAGTTACAGACTAACTATATAAACACAAGAGTTCATCCAATTATTGAGGGTAAATATGATCTTTCGACTTATTACGCTTTTTCATGCGTTTAAACAAATAGTCATACATAAAAATATACACAAATCTTAAAATGATTAAAAATAATGATGCAATAATTAATCCAATCACAAAGGACACAATTCTATTTTCAAAATTCGATAGAAAATTAGCTCTGATCCAATCAACCGAGGCACTAAAATAAAGCCCAAAAAGAATTATGATAAGCATTCTTTTTTCTTTAATAGATTTGCGAATTAAGTATTGGTCAAAAGTTAAGAGTAGTATACCAACAATTACCCACACCAGGACTATAAATATTTTCATTTGATTATTTTTAACCTGTCCATCATTTTGACTGTTCACCCATTATACTTTATTTCCCTCAGGTTCGTCATCGTCATTTTTTATAAAAGTACCTTTAAAGAAAAGTGAATATAAAATATGAAATATATACGTTGAAATAAGTAAATGAACAAACTGTAAATGGAATGAAACAGTAAATAATGTTATGAAGATCATAATAATAGTTATATCACCATATGCTATTTGACTGCTGATTCGGTTATATTCATACTTTAGCCAGAATTTCCTAATCAAATACAAGCCTATATTGATCACTAACCCAATTACCAATACCAGTCCCATGCTTTTTTTGCATATTTAACAGCCCTTAGATATCCACCAACACTTCCCGATACAGCTCCTGTGACAATTGAAACTGCACCTTCTAAGTAATCTCGGCCATCTGGTTGACCCCAGCCTCCCATTACTGTTTTACCAAAGGCCCAAGTTACTCCACCTTCCAATGCGCCTAAAGCATCTGCGCCAGCAATAATAAAGGGAGCTGCTCTATTATTAATTTCAAAATTTGAATTCAAATTTGAATAATACTCACGCCAATATAAAGAAGAATGATATCCTACAGAAATTATGGAGGCTGAAATCACACCTTTGCTTTCATTCTTTTCAATTGTACACCATTTTAATTTGAAGTAATTGTAATTAAGTTTACCCTCATAAATTGAGTCAAATACTTCTTCAATTAATACTTTTTCACTCAATGTTATTACATCTTGAGAATACACAGAGTCAATCAAATTTGTCACAGCTATTCTGAATTCAATAGGGCTTTTATTAAATTCATCAATTGTATAACTTCTTACCATGAAATCATATGTCCAACTAGAATCAACAGTATATCCAAAAAGTGAAAAATCTTTAGCTTTTCTGCTGACTTCAGCAGCCAAGGAATTCAAATACCGTTCTTTCCCTGTTAACTCGATGTTGTTTTCATTTAGATTATTTATAACATTATTTAGCATAAGGTTGTGGTAGATCCCAATGCTATCAATCGAAAATTCTGTTTCATTTGAGCTCAGTTTGAAATCACAATCAATACTATGATTATCAAAATTGTTGCAAGAATATAAAAACAAAATCACAAAAATAAATAATAAAAATCTCATTTCTAATCATTTAAATATTTGAATCCTACTTCCATCATGGAAGGCGGGTGATTTCGGAATAATTCTCCCGCCAGTATCGATAAAGGTGAAAGTCGGCATACCGTACTTTTTCCTTGTGAATTGATCTTCATAAAGCTACGTGGTTTAAAAAACGGTTAGTGGATGCAAAGTAGCCGACGATAGGAGGCTATTATCGACATCCACATTGTTAGATTGCGTTCTATTTTTTCATCATATTTTGCAAATAAAAGGATAAAATTAAGATTCAATAATTGTTTTTGCTTTACCAAAATGATAGTTCACTATAACATATAATAGCATGCCATACCAAGCAAAAATCCTTTATGCTTTAAAACACTATCAAATGAATAACCAACACCAATGGGTGTCCAACTACGATAATACCTATATTCTGATTGTAAGGATAATCTATTACTAATTTTTATTCTCACCCCAACTCCCCAAATCCAACCAAAATCAAAAGTTGGTTTTTTATCCTCAGGAAAAATAAAAACTAATGGAATTTCTCCATTTTTGGTAATAGTTTTACCTCCTATTCTCAAAGAGGTGTTAATACCGGTATTTATAAATAATTGAATTTTTTTTCCAATTTTACCTTCAATTAATAGCGGAAGAGTAACAAAAGGATAATAGTAATTTATTGACGAATATTCAAGCGTTCCATTTTGTGGGTTAATAGTGAAAACTTCTTTTTCAAACCAGCCTCGTTCTTCATAGTAAATTTCGCTCTTAATATTCAAATACTTGTTGTATTTATATATCGAAACAAAACCAAAAATCAAAGTATTTTTCATATATTCTTTCTTTAATCCAGAAATTTCAAGTTCGTTTGAATAAACGTTTGGAAAGTTGATTCCTCCCTTTATCCCGATATCCCACTTTTGTGCATAGATAAAGAATGGCGAAAAAACAAACAAAACAAGTATGATTAGTTTTATCATAATTTCCATTTTTAGTTTAAAGAAAAAGGTGTATTTAAAGAATTTATTCAATAAATACACCTTAATATCCTAATTTCAGTTAATTATTAATTTTTTTATAAAATTTATGCTTTTATCACTGATAGAAATGAAATATACACCACTTGGAAAATCTTTAACATCTATTTCTTCGAAAAATGACTTTGGATATATTTTCTTGCTTTCTATTCCATTCAAATTAAACAATTTCACAACTCCTGACTCTAAATCAAAATCCATTGGAAGTTCTAAAAGAACATTATTGGTTGCTGGATTTGGGTACAGTTTAATATGCTCATCAGTTGTGTTCTGCTTCGATAATAATCTGGGTAATAATTCATGCTCTATAGCACTACCATTTATTAGAGGTGAAGAACAAGGGTGTAATATTTCAAAAGTATAATTTGTACTTTGACCTGCCAAGCACCCAGTCCCGTTAATGACAGTGCAGGTAATCGTAGCAAATCCAGGTGAGTTAGTTGTAAAAGCGCATCCTTGATTACCAGAAAACAGTGTAATTGGACCTGTGGCACTCCATTGGAGCTGAACATTTGATGGAAGTGGGATACCTGTTAAACCACCTTGAATACTATATGTTCCATAAGCACAAATTGTATTATATGCTCCTAAAATAATTCCATTATTATTTGTGGGTGGACTAATAGTATTTTTTAATATAGCATCATTTGGACTACCCCAAGAAAAATTCCTTCTGATTGAAGTTGCTACAAGTTGATATCCACAAGAAGTAGTTGTCCTAATATCGCATTCAACCCATGCAGAACATCCAATACAACTACCATTAGCATACCACAAAACGCTATGGCCTGCACCAGATATTGTGATGTTTGAACTGCTACGCCAAATATATGAATATGTTGTTCCTCCATTTTCTTTTAATAGGGGTGCAAATAAATTTTGCCTCAAGTATGGGCAAGGTATACGATTAGTACTACTTCCAGTTAATTCGAAAGTAGCATTAAGATTTTGGACATTATTAAACGATGGATTTAACCAATTCTCCAAACGAAGATTGGCATTTCCGATTGGTACGCCGGGAGGATTATATGATACATCAAATCTTCCAAACCATTTATTTGTATCGCTGCCATGCCCTCCAATACAAGTCTGGGGTTGTCCTCCAGTTAAATCCCCTATTATCCTATGAGCAGGATTAATTAAAGCTGAACCAGATGAACCTCCTTCAATAGCTCCAAAATCACCAGCAGTAATATCATCACCTGAATTAAATCTCCAAAAACTCAAACTTGGAAATGTTATACCAGAAAATGTAATTGGAGTTGGATTGGAAATTGAACTATTAATGTCTCCACTTATTTTCATTTTTTCTCCTCCAGGATGATGAAGAACTATTGATGTATTAGGAGGTGTAGTTGTTCTGTCCCATCCAAGATAAAATAATCCATGATTTGCATTCGGTCTTTGGTTTAATTCAAGTAATGAACAATCTGAAATCTGACCTGTTGCTACTCTTTCAGTCGCTCCAATATAGGTTAAAACATAATCAGTTCCAGTATAATCAAAAAATCTAACTCCAAGGTTCGCAAAATTTAAAACAGGACTATTAAATGGTGGTCCTGTAAATGAGCAATGATTGGCTGTTATTAGAAACGGTCTCAGATTATTCTGAGAGTTTGTGTTATTTATCAGAGTAGCAGTACACAATCCAGTTGAATTATTTATTAAAGTTCGGTAGTATAAAATATATTGTGTAAACTAAAATAGAAAGATAAAACCAAGAGCA
>CAZQKR010000008.1:0-126863 GCA_964594045.1 uncultured Saprospiraceae bacterium
TGCCGTCTTTGATTTTTCCCTATTTTGTGTTTACACAAAATATTTTATACTCTCCAGAAATCAATTCATGGAGATGAGATCTGCTCTCCGGGACGATGCGATGATTGATTTATCACCTTTTATCAGTTGCTGAAAAATGTTCAGTTGTCCCTCCACTATAACGGCCCCACTCCCTTTTGGATCAAAGTTTTTCCGAAATACCATGAAACAAAGTTACATTTTTGGGTATTCCATTTGGGCGGTGTATTTTGCGTAAAATATGGCAATTCATGGTCGAACAACATATATTAGCACGTAATTACTTTGTTGTATCACGCATTTTCTGGATGCTTTCAGTTGTGATACTTTTTTCTGCATGTCATGTGAGATGGGCTGCAGACCATATGGTCATTGTGGAAGCTGAGGCTGAAGTTCCGGCACAACCAGGAACAGGTGTGGAACCTGCTGTCTCAGCGCCTTTACCTGGCGCATACGATATTGACCGGATCAAAAAGCTTCTGGAAGGGAAACGGGTTGGCCTGGTCGTTAACCACACCAGTCTGGTCGGAGATAAACACCTGATCGATACACTGTTGGCACTGAACATTCAGATAGAACGGATATTTGCACCGGAACACGGATTTAAAGGGAATTATGAGGCGGGCGATACAGTTAGGAATACTGCGCTCGAAGGAAGGAAAAAACTGAATGTCATCTCACTTTACGGTACCAGGAAGCAACCTTCAAAAGAGGATCTGGACAGCCTGGATGTCCTGGTTTTTGATATTCAGGATGTCGGTGTGCGGTTCTATACCTACATCAGCACGCTGCATTATGTGATGGAATCCTCTGCGGAATTCGGAAAGCCCCTGATCATTTTTGACCGGCCGAATCCCAATGGACATTATATTGATGGCTTTGTACTGGAAAAACCATTCCGATCTTTCGTGGGCATGCATCCCATACCTGTGGTCCATGGTCTGACTATGGGCGAACTGGCCAGTATGATCAATGGTGAAGGATGGCTGAGTGAAGGCAGAAAACTAGACCTTACTGTGGTCAAAAACCTGCATTATACACATCTGAGCAATTATGAAACACCTGTTCCGCCCTCTCCAAACCTCAGGGATATACTGGCTATCCTGCTCTACCCTTCCACCTGTTTTTTCGAAGGGACAGTCATCACCGAAGGCAGGGGAACAGACAGGCCTTTCGTTCAATTCGGACATCCGGTTTTGACCGGATCACCTCATCAATTCACACCGGTACCTTCAAAAGGGTTCACTCCAAGATATGCAGATACTTTATGCTATGGGTTTGATCTAAGTTGTCTTTCTACAGATGCAGTACGCGCAAAAGATCGCATTGACCTAAGCTGGTTGCTCAAAATGTATGGGCTTTATCCTGATAAGGAGAAATTTTTCCTCCCAAGTTTGTATATTGATAAACTGGCAGGAACCGACAGGCTGCGAAAAATGATCCTTGAGGGTAAATCAGAGGAAGATATACGGAATAATTGGAAACAGGAAATTGAGGCTTACAAAAAAATAAGAAAAAAATATCTGTTGTATGCAGATTTTGAATGATCCATCCGAAAATCCGGATACAGCATCATTCCGGGATTTACTTCTACCCTTGACATGACCATGAAAATTTTCTTCAAATCTGATCAGCAATCAAAAACCGCCAGCGCTTTTTCACCGGGTTTCAGGCTGTTGAGGTAATCAACGGTAAAGTCCACTTTGAGTTCAACCCACATGATCAGGTGGTCTGACATTTGCCAGGTGATCCACTCTTTGTTGTAATAATCCCGTTTTTCTGCTTCAGTGTTGGAGACTTTAACCCCGTCTTTTATTTTGAAATCTCTGTTTTCCGAGGGCATGCTGTTGTAATATTCCTCAAAATCAACATCTCTGAATACCGCAGAACGGAAATCGAATACACCGGATCTCCCAAATTCAAGCCTTTTGTCGTGTTGTTTGAATGCAATCTGGTCGTAATGCTTATTTTTCCAAAGGTTGCTTGGGAGGGTTTTCAGATCATCAGGAATAAAAAAACCGTTGGACTCAAGCGCTTCCATGGTTTTATGTTGTGGGCTGACTATGTTAAAATCACCCAGCAAAATGTAATCGCAACAATCTTTTTTCTGAAGCTTTTTGAAATGCTGTGCTATTTTATTGATTTCATCTATCCGTCGGTTGAGGGATTCTCCCGATTCCTCTCCGAAAAATATATGCACGGTACACAGGTTGAATTTGAACCATCCAACCTGGAAGCTTGCTGTGTATGGAGTTCGGGCAAACTGAAGACCTCCCTGGTGCGAGATCAGGTATTTTTCCGGTAATACCACCTGACCTGCCAGTTTGGTGAAACTGACACGGTTCCTGTTATAGACGAAAGCCATTCTTTCATCATTACCGCTGCTGCCTTCAGTGACGCCCGTAACGATATACTCCCATTCAGGTCCTAATCTGAAGATCAGCTTTTGGAGCGGTTTGAGATCCCGGTTGACTTCCTGCACAGCCACCAGGTCAAATCGCGAGATGATCTCTGCAATATAATGAAAGGATTCTTCGAGTCTGGGCCCGTTTCCGAATTTATTCGAATCAAAATCCCTGATATTCCAGGTTGCCAGCAAAAGGCTGTCCGGTTCCGGTTTTGGTACCTGTAAACCTAGTTCTTCCCTTAGGTCCAAAAGGCGCTCAATGATCCTTTTTCTCCGGGTGGACTGATATTTCCTGATTTCAAAGTATCTGGGCATGTTAATAAAATCTGGGGTTCAAATATCAACCGGAAATGACCAAAATATATGATCATAATTGGTTGTTTTTCAACTACAAATTTAATCTATCCAAGACTTTTTGTCAAGTGCAAAAATCTTAAAATGTATAGAAATAATGTTGGAGCAAATTTTGATCCTTGTCGGGTTTTCTTTAATAAAAAATTGCCTGCTCTGCCCTATTCTTAGTTTTTGAGAGATATTAACAGATTAAATCAATCGATCACCGAATAATAATTCCTGATAGAATTACAATCCGGTCAAAAAGCCTTCAGTAATTAAAAATATATTATTTTTGATGGATTCAATTCAAAGCCTAAAAGTATCGGTAGATGATATCCGGACTGTTCCTTAAATTATTGCTTTCTATTCTTATCGGAGGTACGATCGGCCTGGAAAGGGAAAGCATTGACGAAAAGCTGACCAACATCGGCGGGATCCGCACTTATGCACTCATTGCATTGACCGGATCCATCAGTGGCATATTTCTGCTCAACGGCTATCAGCAATTGACTATGCTATTCAGCGGAGGATTTTTCGCTTTAGTGCTCATTTATTATTTTATCGGGGCTACCTCGACCAGTTTTTACAGCATCAGCAGTGAATTATCCGCTTTACTCACCTATCTGTTAGGCATGCTGATCGTTGTGGAGATCATTCCATTGGAGATCACGGTGGCAATTTTCGTTATCGTTATATTTATACTTTCGGTAAAATCCAAAACCAACCAATTGGTCGCGGGCATTTCGAGGAATGAGTTGCAGTCCTTTATCAGTTATGCCATCATTGCACTGGTTATTTTGCCCATTCTGCCGGACAAATCATATACTATGCAGGATATTCCCGTCTTGCCGGAAATTTTCACTGCAATGAACATTGACATGGAAAAATTCTCCACCATGGACCTGATCAATCCCCGGAGGATCTGGTTTGTTGTGGTGCTGATCACCGGTATTGATGTGGTAGGTTATGTGCTGGGCAGGATCGTCGGCAGCAAAAAAGGATTTGCCCTGACGAGTTTCATGGCCGGATTTATTTCATCTACATCTGCCACACAATCACTGGCGCAGAGGAGTAAAACGACCACTTTTATGAATCACCTGGTCGGTGCCGCTGTATTGGCCAACCTGGCCAGTTTTCTTCAGATATTTTTACTTGTCGGACCTTTGAATGCCAAATGGCTAGTCAGCATTGTTCCGGCGATATTGCTGATGATCCTGGTAGCCGGTGTGATCTCACTGATTTTGCTCCGCAAAAATGATCCGGAAGAAAATGAGGAAAACGTGGAACATTCCAAACCTACAAAAATATTCTCCCTGCTTCCTGCGCTCAGATTTGCCGGGATCCTGGTCCTGGTGAAGATCATCACTAAAACCTGCCTGATACTTTTCGGGAATTCAGGTTTTATCATCAGTTCTGTCATCGCATCTTTTGCAGGTATTGATGCGATCATGGTCAACCTGGCGGAAATGGCCGGCAAAACCATCAGTTTTCAGTTTGCATTGCTCACCTTTATCCTGGTGAATGCTACCAATCTGCTCAGCAAAACTTTCTATTCTTTCCTGCTCGGTGACAAGCGATTCGCGTATAAATTCATGATCTCTTCCGTGCTGATCATCGCAGGTGGTGCTATATATCTGATATTTATTTGATAATCCATCTATTAACTACTATATTATCCAAGAATTACCGTATTGCATCAGTAATCAAACAACAATCGTTTATTTTTAGCTAAAGTACAAGCGTTTGTATTGATCTTGGAGGAATGACCACCTCTGCTGCCCGTTGACCTATACAAAAATGGTAAGTTATTTTTTCCTCGTTTGGGTTCATCACTACAGTAACCAATTGGCCATCCGGATTCAAAAAAGAAGTGGTCAGCAAATGACTCCGGCTGGAAACGCAACTGACACGTTTTGCCCCTTCCTTAATGAATTTTGAAAAATGTCCGATATAGAAATACGATGGTGTGTACACCAGTTCACCTGTCCTCAGATCTGCATGAACAGGGGAAAAACAGAAATTACCCACATGGTTTGGTCCTCCTGTCTCGTCAAGCAGGATATTCCAATCGGTCCAGGCTACAGTGCCTCTGTTAAAGTCATTGATCATGGATCGGCCGTATTTTTCTGCATTCTCCCAACTCATCAGTTTTGCAGGATCAAAGCTGTCTGCACATCCTTCCGTGAAGATCAGGTGCTTATCCGGAAACAGGCGGTTGACTTCACCCACATTATCGAACATCATCTCACCTCCGGTCCAGTCTTCATACCAGTGAAAACCGACTCCCCAGACATATTGGGCAGCTTTTTTATCATCGAGAATGGTATTGGCCCTTTGAATGATCAGATCGCGGTTGTGATCCCAGACGATGATCTTTTTGTTGCCCAATCCGCTTTTTGCCAAAGTTGGCCCCAGGTGATCTTTAAGAAAATCCCTTTCTTCTTCAGCCGTATAGATACAAGATTCCCAAATTTGTGTGGCCATTGGCTCGTTTTGGATGGTCAGGCCCCAGAAATCCAGCCCTTCCTCTTTATAGCTTTCAATGAATTTGACATAATACTTTGCCCAGGCTTCATAATATTCAGGCAATAAAGTTCCGCCTTTCAGCATATTGTTGTTGGATTTCATATATGCCGGCGGACTCCACGGACTGAAATACAGCTTGCTGTTGGGTGCCATTTTGACTGCCTGTTTGATCAGCGGGATCTTGTATTTCCTGTCATGATCGATATTAAATGACATGAGGTCCTTATCGCCTTCTGTCACGTAGGTATACATATCCGAACTGAAATCGCAGCTGTTCATATTTGTCCGGATCACCGAGTAGGCCAATCCATTTTCTTTATTAAAATAAGATTCGAGGAATTCCAGTTGCTTTGCAGGAGATAATCTGGCATAAACCTCTGCGGATGCATCCGTGATCGCTCCGCCTATGCCCAGAAAAGTCTGAAAGGTCCTGTCCGGTTCAACAAAAATGCACACCTGGGTTTCCAGAGGTTGCCTCAACTCCTTAAAACTGATGCTTTCAGTTTTTTCAAACCTGCTATCTGTACTTTCAGCGGTAGTATAGACGGTGATGGATTTGTTATCGACCATAAATTCTTTATTTGAGGTATCACAACCTGTAATGAACAAAAAGCTTACCAAACAGATACAACTTAATAAAATTTGATTTCTCATATATGCGTTATTTAAGTATTATGATATTGAGTTTTCCTTCGCATGAATATTATTGTTGCTTATAACTTTGACTTTATGAATTTATGCGTTTCAGAATGACTATGACCTGTTATTTGAATAAAGTAAATTCCTGACCGAAAATCCGAAATATCAATTCTGTTTCCCTGCCCATTAATATGAGTATCCATCAATTGTACTCCTCTGATATCGAAAATATTGATCAATAACTTTTCATCAGGAGATGCATTGACCGAAATATAATTATGGGCAGGATTTGGAAAAAAGTTAAATCTTTTTTCATGGTGATCCGGAGATTTTGTATTCAACGGTATTGTTCCGGTTATACCCCAGTTGAAAAACTCCCATCCGGAGGGCACAACCCGGTTGCAGGTCATCCCTGAAATTGACCCATCTTCCGAAGATACATATAATCCATTATATCCTCTAATGGAATAAGCTCCACATAAATTATTGAGCCTGAATTTCTGAAGATCACCAATGTCAGAAGAATTACAGTAAAGCTTATTGTCTGAAGGATTCAAAGATACATAGTTGCCATTATTACCTTTCAGGGCAGACCACCCTTCGCCTGCATCTACTATCACAAATTGCTCACTTGAACCTATTGTTTGTTTCGTACTTGACAGTAAATCACCATTACCGGAGTACGTGACGTATTTATTGTTATTCCCTTTCAAATAAATAATATTAGTGACCTTTTCCACCGGGACAGGCGGCAAAACAGTAGTATTCTGGTAGACAAAATTAACAGAACTAACGTTGAATTCGCCTGATTTATTGACTATTCTGATCACCTGCTTACCTATAATGCCAAATGAACATGTACCTGTAACGGTCTGCCATGATGACCATCCTCCGGTCGGAGGAATTTCTATTGTTGCCAAAATTTCAGTTCCTTCTTGATTTTGAATTTGAAGAACACCCGGGTTGGAGAATCCATTGGCTACCCTGAATTCAAGCAGGTATGTTCCTGCAGCATTAAAATTTATGGTATATTTCATCCATTCTCCGGCAACAAACCAACCAACGGTATATCCATTAGACAGAGGATCGTTTGTAGCCTCAATATCAACACCGTTATTGCGATAAACCCAGCCATTGTTCCATGCTGTGTAGTAGCCTGTGGTCAGACGCACATCCTCCCATGCCACATCAGAATAAGCATATCCGTTCATTCCCTGATCATAATTGGTTGTATAAAGCCTGGTGGGTGCCGAATTACCTATATAAAATGGATTGGAAGCGAACGGTTCAGTATTTCTGTTTCCAGGTTGAACAAAAACAGATCTTAATACTTCAGTCTGGGGTTTACAGTTTTCTATTTTGACATTTTCTGCCAGTTGCATTAAAGTATTAAAAGCAGTATTTGGATTTAAATTCGGATTTGAACCACCCAGATAATTCAATAAATCTGTATAACCAGCAGGGAATTTTGCATTGGCAAAACAATTGATACTTTCAAATTTTTTCATAGGCCACCATGAAAAACCAATGCGGTTTTCATTAAAAGTCTCCACTATTTTTGTAAAATGATCATTGCTGTTTTCACCGTGTTCTCCACACCAGATCGGCTTATTCTGCGCTTGACGAAAATCAGTTATCCATTTAATGTCGATATCTGATGCATCTGACCAGTATTTATGGAAGACATATACCATATTATCATCCCATGCCGGTGTTAGCCCTGTATAGTCATTTGAGTACCAGTTGCCTTCGATGAAGATAATGTGATCGTCACCGTTATTTCTGATGGCATTGGTTATTCTTTCATAAATATTGCGTAAATCAGTCCCATTTGGCAAATTCCATGCAGGTTCGTTTATAAGATCATACCCTGCTATCCATGGTTCATTTTTATACCTTTCTGAAATCTTTTTCCAAAGTTCCACCGTTTTGGTTTTGTTCGATTCGCTCTCCCAAAGAGAAGGTTGAGAAGGGTCATAATCGGAGATTGCATTATTACTTTGACCCCCGGGTGCGGCATGTAAATCCAGAACAACATAAATCCCTTCTGCACTGCACCATGAAATAATGTTGTCCAACAATAAAAATCCCTGGTCATTCCATATCAATCCCGCACCCTTATTAACAAAATACTCGTAATGTATGGGAACTCTTACCGTATTAAATCCCCATTCCTTGATCCGGACAATATCTTTTCTTGTCACGTGATTTGCAAGCCAGGTATCATAAAATGTGGTGGTGTTTTGAACTCCTATCAGTTCAGTCAACTTCTTTTTCCATGTGTGCTGATCGGGGGCCTGATTGCTTGAATTCATCATATAACCTTCCATCACCATCCAGTTTCCAAAATTCATTGCGTTCAGGATGATCTCCTCACCGCTCAGGGATTTCACAATTTTATCTCCGTTCACTTGCAGTAATTGAGCATTTGACATGTTCAGCAATGCGCTCAGTATGCCGGTTAAAATGAGTTTTGAGACAAATGATGGTTTCCTGATATGTGTCATAGTGCTTTTCTTTTGTAATCATTTATCTGATCATATCGCGGATTGGTTAAGACCAGTAAATATTAAGGTTTTTTAAGATGTAGTTGATATGTGCCAATCCGATAAAGGTCAATAATACTGTACTTTATCCATTAAAAATTTGAAGATGATTTATTCTTATGTTGAGTCTTGACTTCAATTCCACACAAACGTACCAACTGTCCCTGCTTCCAGTGAGCATGCTGCCCATTGTCCATTATATTTGATGTTGAAGGCCGCAGTTCCATTTCCTTCATTCAGCACGATCAATACTTTTTTTCCTTGAGGTGTCAGAAATGCAACATTCGGAAGATTACCCAAAAGATTGGATGAAATCCTGACAGCATCCGGCGGGACAAATTTGGAAACATGTCCGATAATATAATAGCTCACATTTTTGTTATAGGAATCTGCGCTGAGTACGGTCAGTGCACCTTTACAGCTTGTACAACCTCCGTCAGTGTGCGGACCGAAATTTCCATCTGTCGCCAGATTCCATTCCAATGCAATACGACTCCAGTTTCTCATTGAGCCTATAATGACATTTTTAAGGTGCCAGTTCAGATCGCCGCCAAAATTGCCATCTGAAGCGGTATATTGTTCGGTGAAATAAAGATTTTTTTGAGGGTACTGATCGTGTAAATAAGATAAAATACTGATGTCCCCTGCATATAAATGGAAGGCCGTTCCATCGACAAATTCCCGTGCAACCGGATCGTCCAGGATCAGTTTAGGGTAGTCAGGACGGTCACAGTTGTGATCATAAATGATGATCTTCGTCTGTATGTCGTTTTTCTTAAATTCAGGCCCCAGGTGATTTTTGATGAAAGCCGCCTGATCAAATGCAGTCATGTACATACTCGGATTATTGCCCGGATGGAGCGGTTCATTCTGGGGCGTAACTGCATCGATCTGAATGCCGTGTTTTGCCATCTCCCGGATGTATTTGACAAAATACTTTGCATACACTTCGTAATATTGCGGCAAAAGACTTCCGCCCTTGAAACTATTATTATCCTTCATCCATGGAGGAGCTGACCATGGAGTGGCTAAAAAACGGATTTCCGGATTGATCAACGTGACTTCCTTCAACAATGGTATCAGGTCGGTCATATCATGGGAAAGTGAGAATTTTTCCAGGAGAAGATCTGTTTCACCGTTTGCAAGATCATTGTAGGAAAATGGAAAATCGTTGAGATCAGATGCACCGATACTGAGCCGGAGATAACTGACTCCGATGGAATTCTCTTTTTTACCAAACAATTCTTCAAGCAATTGCTGTTTAAGATTTGGACTCAACATGTTGATCACTTTGGCACTTCCGCCAGTAAAAGTATATCCAAATCCATCCACCGTTTGATATTGTATCGATGAATCCACTTCGATAAACTCATAAAAATTGCTGGGTGAATTAAACCGGTACTTCAGCTGTTGTTTTTCAAGTGTTCTGGATCCGTCTTTTGTCGTCAGCCAAAGGTCTATCCCTTTTGCACCTGTTGTATCCTGATCATCAGGATCAGGTTTAATGATGGGTTCACCACAACTGAAGGATGAAATGAGTGCGATCAGATAAAAAATAAAGATGTTCATCATTCTTTTCATTGAGCTTTTTATTCTCTGTTTTACCTGTGATCCCTGATGATTATTACTGATAAACCCTCACATAATCGATCTCGAATACAGATTGGGTAAACCCGGGATCGATATATCCCCCGAAGTTGCCGCCCATAGCGCAGTTCATAATGATGAAAAAAGCTTGATTGAACGGTACTGCAGGTGAATTATTGAAAGTATAATAAAGTTTATTGTCCACATAAAATTTTATATGGTCTGCACTCCATTCTGCCTTGTACACATGAAAATCCGTTGTTACATTATTGACCAACAGGGTACCCCCTACTCCTTCACCACCACTATGACCCGGATAATGCAAAGTACCATGAATTTTATTCAATTGATTACCTACGTGTTCCATAACGTCGATTTCTCCACATGCAGGCCATCCGACGGTACCAATATCATTGCCCAGCATCCAGAGTGCCGGCCAGGTACCTTTACCTTCAGGCAGCTTTGCCCTGAATTCAATGATCCCGTACCTGAATGAGAATAAGTCCTTAGTGATCATCCTGGCTGAGGTAAATTCAAATCCCTGATAATTTTCCCTTATTGTTTTGATTTTCAATACGCCATCTGCAACAATGGCATTTTCCGGCCGTGATGTATAGAATTGTTTTTCGTTATTACCCCAGCCATTGGAACCATTGCCGGTTTCAAATTTCCATTTTTCTGGATCAGGTGTGCCGTCGGACTCAAACTCATCTGACCAAAGAAGTGAGGGTTTTACAAATACTGAAATGATCGCTTTATCCGACAGAAATTTAGTGCCATTGTATGCGGAAACAAAAACCACATAATCGTTGATCCCGCCTCTTTTACATTTATACTCAAAAACTCCGGATGTGGTTCCTATTTCTTCCTGGTCGATCAGGATTTTGTACTGAGTTGCGTTTTTTGCGCTCACATGAAAACTCACTATTCCGCTGCCATCACCATAAGGTTGGTCTGCGGAAACGCCCTGCA
Source organism: uncultured Saprospiraceae bacterium (assembly GCA_964594045.1). Lineage (GTDB taxonomy): Bacteria > Bacteroidota > Bacteroidia > Chitinophagales > Saprospiraceae > UBA2365. Next base: position 11,032 of record CAZQKR010000008.1, read on the forward strand.
CAATCCATTCGATCTTCAGGTCTGATGGTACGAGCGGGCCGTTATCATCATCATTATTTTTAGTACAGGCCAGAATGGTGAAAAAAACGCTGGCTGCGATCAGGAAAAGCCTGGAGGTCATTGGAAGATATTTTTTCATTGACAATGCATTGAATTGAAGAAAATCCACTTTTATCTTTTAAGATCATTTGTAAAATCTCCAATAATTCTTAATGTTCATTGATCGTAAAATACTGAATTTCAATAATAAAACAAAATTAAGTAATCTTTACTTCTCATAACAAAACAAAAAAAAATTTCGCTGTAAAAATATTGATATCCAAAATATATGTAATACCGGGTACGTAATTGTACCCGGTATTACATATGAAATTGTAAAATTATTGTTGTGGTACCATTGTCAGATACCATGCATTTCCGGTTTCTGTACCCTGAATTCTCAATCTCATCACATTGGCATCAATGGATAAGATCTCATATTCATCCAGCAAAGCGCCATAACCGATGTACACGTTTTTACCACCAAGCTTGATGATGGTATTTGTTGATCCGCTGTTCACGGCAGGTGCCGGAATGAATGCAAAGCTGTTCGTTCCGCCTCCGTAAGCATAGCAACCTTCATCGCCTGATGCGGGAATCCCGGGCAGGTTGGTCAATGAGCCCGTTTTTGTGAATGCTCCGTCAGGATTTTCTACTGTCAGGCTAAAATTACTTCCGGATTTGGTAAAAGTAAAGGTGGAAGTATAAAAACATGGGCAGCATCCCAATTTTTCATTGACATTTGCCTGCCACCAGACGGGTTCGCGGTTATCCCACGGACCTACTCCGAAATGACCGAACACATTTTTATCCACAACCCAAGTCTTTGATGCATTGTTGGTCAGATTGGTGACAATGGCAGCTGCAGGCTGAAAATCACTTTTGATCGTAATGCTTTTGGTACCAACAGTTGAAGTTCCACCTGCACCATAAGCGATGACTGTAATGTTGTAGGTGTTTGTACCCAAAGAAGTGTATTTCTTGGTTACTTTGCCATTTACAAGTGGCACAAAATTAAGATTGGGTGTATTTCCAAAATCAATTTTGTACGCCAGTGCATCCTTTGCATTTGCAGTTATGGTAACGTCTCCGGAGCCATCCCCGTTGGGATTCTCTGCATTCTGTCCTGCTATTACTGCGCTGATCACCAGTTCAGAAGGTGCTTTCAGTTCACCAAGACTATAATCCTCTTTTTCACAGGATAAGAAGCTTAAAGTGAATAATGGCAGAAGGAATATTATAAATTTAATTTTTGTCCTCATAGTCATTCATTTTTTTGATTGAATTAATTCGATTGAGAGATATTGTCCAGATAGATGACTTCTCCCGCTCCATCTGCAATATCATTGTACCTGAAAACCAATTGCTTGAAAGTAGTTCCGGCAGGTATTCCAAGAGTTCCGAAATCAAAGATCAGCTCTTCCCACTGGTTGGCTTTGGTGCTGGCAACCTTCAGGATCTGATTGGCGACCCCGTTGCTGCCCTGCTCCAGTTCAACATTGAGCGCTTTTCCGACATCAGATGAATATACATGTACTTTGATTTTGGAACCGTCATCAATATTGATCGGAACTCCGTTCGGTTCGCTCAAAGGTGTCCATGTTCCTCCCCAGCCCGGCGCACCAACTGCCTTGGTGTATTTCCTGACAGTAGCTGATGTATTGATACCGCCCGGGTATGGGTTGGCAATTTGCTCAACGCTTACATTTCCGAAAGTTCCCCCGATGTTGTAATTCTGGATCGGACTTTCGTAAGTAATGGGCAATGAAAAAGGTGCAAAAACAGTAACGGGATAAGTCACTGTGGTTTTGGCTGCTCCTCCACTTAATGCGATAACAGTCAATGTATAGACACCCGGTGCATAATTATGCGGCGGAGCTGTGAACGTACCGCCATAGGATCCTGTCATGTTGGTAGGCACTTCATTGATACCACCATCACCCCAGATCACCTGAAAACCATTGGCATAATCTGCTTTTGCGGTCAAAGTCATGACTGTACCCTCAAGATTGCGTGTCGTTGAAACATTGGCCGGAGCCACATAAGTCACCTGAATGGGGTAAGTTTTAGCCGTTTCTTTCCCGGCCAGGTCAAAATAGCTGATACCCACATTATAACTGCCTTCGGGGTATTTGTGCGATGTACTTGATCCGGCATTGACTGTAACAGGGCCAGTCGAACCATGTCCATAATTCACCTTGGTGTAGGCAATTCCTTCACCGGTCGGAGTGATCACAACCAGTCCCGAATTGTCTTTTGTAATGTTGAAAACACCTTCCTGCCCGGCTGAACTGACACCCTCCAGGAATGACAGGTCATCGTCGATTCCGTCCGGAATGGTACAACTCCAGGTCAGAGAAAGTATCAAGAAACTGAACAGGAATATTATTTTATGATTATTCATAGCAAATTAGATTTTAGGTTAATTGTAATTCGGGTTTTGCACCAACTTAGTATTCTCCAGTTCTTTGTACGGGATTGGGAAGATCTCATTTTTCCCTGCTACAAATCCTCTGCTGCCAAGTTTGGCTGAGGCATCGCCCCAACGGACCAGGTCAAAAAATCTGAATCCTTCTCCGGCAAGTTCCCTTCTCCTTTCAGCTTTGATGGCATCCATGGAAACAGTTACTGGTGTCAAGCCAACCCTCGCCCTGACTGCATCCAGCAATGCCTGTGCTCTGGCTCCGGATGCGCCTAAAGCTTCTGCCTCCATCAAATAGGTATCAGCCAGCCGTATGATATACGTATTCTGTTTATAATTTAATACCGCATCACCTGTGCCGGTTGAAACATCGGATTGCCTTGGAACGAATTTATTCAGGAAATAGCCCGTGTTTTGGTAACCTTCAGTATAGTTGACTTTACCAGCTTCTTTCAGTGATTTAATATCCAGAACAGTTGCTTCAAACCGTGGATCATCTTTCATAAAATCGTAAAGATCCTGTGTGATCACATTGAAACTCCAGCCTGATGGCAGTTCCGGGGCATCCGCGCCTATTTTAACATAACCCCTTGGTCCCACCATGACGTTCACCGTATTACCTTCATCGGCACTGCTTCCCCAGTTGCCCCAATGTGAACTACCCACGCTGGAATGGGAAGCTTCCAATATAGATTCGGTATTGAATTTATTGGCTACAACCCACAGGTCGCTGAAATTGGTCAGCAATCTGTTGCCATATTGGTTGGTTGCGCCCGGAGTGCCATTGACTTCAGCAAACTGTGCAGCTGCAAGGCTGTTTTTTTTCTGATAAAGATAAACTTTACCGAGTAAAGCCTGCGCAGCGACTTTTGTCAGACGGCCTTTCTCCGCAGCCGGAACAGAAGCAGGCAGGTTAGGTATGGACTCTGTCAGATCCTTCTCAATCTGAGCATATACTTCAGTAGGATCAGCCTGTACCTGATCGTACATATTCGCCGGTGTAAGTGGTTCAAGGATCAGTGGAATATTCCTGAACATATTTACCAGGTTGAAATAATACAAAGCTCTGAGCGTCTTGGTTTCTGCAGTAAAACGTGTCCTTACTGATTCCTCCATCGGAACGTCAGGAAGTTTTCCGAGTAAAACATTTGCCCTGAAAATCCCCTGGTAGTAGTCATTCCAGAAACTTGGTGGGATGGTATTACTGTTTTGAGTATAATTGGAAAATGACTGGATACCAACACCGTCTGTGGCACCGCCACCGCCAGCATAATGATCGTCAGAACCCGCGTTCATCATGGTGATCATATTTTCAAAACCTCCTGAATTCTTCCTCAACAGATCGTATACTGAAACAAGACCGGCAAATGCCTCCTCCTGATTTTTGTAATAGGCGCTTTCCAAAGGTTTGCCCTCTGGCTCAATTTCCAGAAAAGCATCGGTACACGAGGTGATTAAAGAAATGAAAAATGCGCCTATAATGATGATAATTAATCTAATTTTATTCATAGTTCAATATTTTAAAATTGTACGTTAATTCCCAAATTGAAACTTCTCGCCTGTGGGTAATATCCTCTGTCAATTCCGGAAACATCTCCTCCGATTTCCGGATCATATCCGGTATACTCCGTCCAGGTAAAAAGATTTTCACCACTGACAAAGATCCTGACCTTGTCTATGCTGAGTCTCCTGGTCATGTTCATCGGAAGCGTATAACCCAACTGGATCAGCTTCAATCTCAAAAAGTCACCCTTCTGTAGATAAAAATCAGACATTTTGCCAAAATTTCCATTCTCATCCAGGTTGGTCAACCGCGGATAATCATCTGATGTACCCTCTCCATGCCAACGGGATAATGCAACTGTCTGATAATTTCCATTCAGAATGTCAAGTCTTCTCAATCCCTGGAAGATCATGTTTCCGGCCATTCCCTGGCCAAAGATCAAGACATCAAATCCTTTGTAATCTGCATTCAGGGTCAGACCAAAAGTATATTTTGGCAATGGGTTTCCCAAAAACACCTTGTCTTCATCAGTGATCGTTCCGTCACCATTGCTGTCCACCCATCTGAAATCTCCTGGTTTGGCATTCGGCTGGATAAGTGCACCATCTGCGGTTTTATATGCGCTGATCTCATCCAGATTCTGGAAGATACCATCTGACTGGTAACCATAAAATGAGTTGTATGCCTCTCCAATCTGCGTTCTTGTTACAGGTCCCATAGATTGAAATCCTGCTGCCTGTGTTGTGATGAAATCAATTCCGTTACCCAGGTATGTTACTTCATTTGATAAAGTGGAAAAGTTCCCACTGGCATTGAAATTCAACTCATTGAACCTCTTTCTGTAGCTTAATTCAAGTTCAATACCGGAGTTAACCATATCTGCTACATTCGCAAAAGGATTTCCTGAAGACCCGACATATCCGGGAAGTACTACCTCCTGCAGGATACCAACTGTTTTTTTCCTGTACCAGTCGAAGGTCAGTCTCATATCCTCAAACAGTCTCGTTTCGAAACCAACGTTGGTCTGCTGGGTTTCCTCCCATTTCAGGTCGGGATTGGATGGTGCATCCGGGCTTGAACCCGGGAAAATGAACAGCCCGTCTGTTCCGAAAGTGTAATTCCTTCCACCACCGATGGTGGAGAGATAGGCAAATTTACGGAAACGGTCATTACCTGTTTCGCCATATCCACCCCTGACTTTAAGGAAGCTGATCACAGGATTATCGATCCAGAAATTTTCCTGGGAAACAACCCAGCCTAAAGAGAATGATGGAAAGATACCGTACTTGTTGTTGGCTCCAAAATTGGTGGATCCATCTCTTCTGATGATACCTGTAAACAAATACTTTTCATTGAAATTGTAGTTGATCCTGGAAAACAAACTGCTTACTCTGTGTGGCTCAGCAGTATAGGAATAACCTGTTTTATCTGCAGCAGGAATATCATAATTGAAGGATGCCTTTTCATAATCATTGGTTGGAAGTCCTGCATGAACTACGGTCAATCCTGTCGGATTATCATCTTCGTAGGCACCTTGTCCGAGCAAAATATTCACATCGTGACCATTGAAATTATTGCTGTAGTTAATGGTATTTTCAACATTCCAGGCAAAAAGCATGTTCCTGGACCTGGTCAGATTATTTTTCAAATTGGCAGTTGAAGCATTCAGATAATAAACCGGGTTGAACCCTTCCCAGCCCCAGAAGGCAAGTTTACCTCCTACAGAAGATTTTACCTTAAGATTCTTTAAAATATTGGCTTCAAGAAATGCATTACCTACAAAATCATCTCCCCAGCCGTAATTTCCGAGCCTTGTTTTTGCATACGCCAGTGGATTGGACATTTCCTGCCCAACAGTTGTAGGAATTCCGACTGAAATACCATATGGGTTACCGTTTTCATCCCTGATTGCGGAAGCAGGGTAATAACTCGTGTTATTGGCTCTGACCGGATCAGTTTCCACCAGGGGTGTGATCGGATCAAGGTTAATGGCTGAACTCAGGGGGCCGCCATATTCACTGTTTGTATTGCCAATACCCACTGAACGCTGATGGCTGTAACCCAAAGATTGCCCGACAGTAAATATTTTGGACAATTTGTGAGTGGAATTCAACCTGAAATTTCTTTTGCTGTAATTTGAAATCTCAGGCATGACGATACCTTCAATATCCTGAGTACCAAAAGAAAGGTAAAAATTGGAAACGTCATTTCCTCCGCTGATGTTCACCTCATGTGTGCTTTTGGGTGCATTTTCGGCAAAGATTGCTTTTTGCCAGTCAGTACCCAATCCCATCACGGACAAATTATTGTACAATACATCACCACCGGCATTGATTGATTTTTCATTCATTAATGCAGCGTATTGTGTTGCATTCAGCAATTTAAGTGTCTTTGCCGGACCGGCCCAGCCAAAAGTTCCGTTGTATCCCACATCAAACCTTCCTGCCTTTCCTTTTTTAGTAGTGACCAAAATCACACCTGATGCTGAACGGGCACCGTAGATCGCCAGCGATGCAGCATCTTTCAATACCTCGATGGACTCGATATCAGATTGGTTGAGAAATCCGATATCGTCATTGATCACAACTCCGTCCACAACCCATAACGGATTGTTACCACCATAACCGTTGAAAGATGTAATACCTCTAACACGAATAGTCGATGAAGAGCCTGGCTGACCGGCATTTGCGGCAATATATACACCTGAAGTTCTACCCTGAAGCACATGTTCCACCCTTCCGATGTTTGGAAGGTTCTCAATGTCCTGCGCTTTCACACTGGATATCGCCCCAGTCACAACGCTTTTCTTCTGCGTTCCGTATCCTACCACTACAACTTCATCCAGAGCAGTCTTCTGAATTTCAAGCCGGATAGCAAGTGTATTGGAAGTGATCCTGACTTCCTGGGTTTCGTAACCTAGATAACTTACAACAAGCATGTCTATTCCTGCCGGAACAGTCAAACTGAACTGGCCGTCAATGTCAGTGGAAGTCCCATCACTGGTTCCTTTCAACATGACATTAGCACCGATCAAAGGTTCTCCATCTCCGGTAACTGTTCCCGAGACAATGCGCTGAGCGTGTCCGGTGACCATCGAGATGAAAAATGCCAATAAAAAGAAGATTAACTTACTGAATCTCTTTAAAAGTCGCATTTCGTACATAGTCTTTCATTTTTTGTTAATAATTAATTAATTACAGCTGTTGTCTGTGACAACAATGAACAACAGCGTGCAAATTAAAATTTTTTCAGTAAGCACCACTTATTTATTACCTATACAAAAACCATACATTGAATGATTTTTACAGTAGTTATCGCTAAATTATAACTTATTAAAAGTTAGTTATAAATGTTTGACGGAAATGTAGAATGGTCTTTTAATAACTGAACAGAGACTGAAATGATGCAGTATTGTATAGGATTGCTTTAAAAATTAATGATATAACTGGCCAGGCCAGTATCTTTATCCAGGTTGAGTTTCTTCCTGAGGCGGTATCTTTTTATCTCGACACTTCTTTCTGAAATATTTAATAACGGGGCAATTTCCTTGGAAGCAAGGTTTAACCTGAGGTATGCGCACAACTTCAATTCCCCAGGAGAAAGCGATGGATGAGCCTCATGGAGACGCTTAAGAAAATCCTTGTCGAATGTGTCGAATGATGTTTTGAATGTATCCCAGGTGTCTTTTGCTTTTACATGATCATTGATTTCGGATAACAAAGCAAGATATTTTTCCATATCCGGAGCATTCCTGTACTTTTTAATATCATCCTTTATGATCTTGAGCAATTCATTTTTCCTGATCAGGTCAAGATTGGAAACAGCCAGTTCCCTGCTTTTTTCATCGATAAACCGGTTCAATTCCAGGTTTCTGATGCGCATCAGTTCCTGTTCATTTTCCAGTTGCTGGATCTCCATTTTAAGATTGTGTTCTTCAATAAGTTTTCTTCTTTGCTTTGCATAATACTTTCCGTAACTTCTGTTCACCAGATAAGCCAGAACAATGATCAGCAGGCAATAGATAATTATTGCCATTTGGGTTGCATAAAATGGTTTTCTAATGGTGAATACGACACTTTCAGAAGAGATCGTAGTGTCATCTCCATATCTGCCTTGAACATAAAAAATATACTTTCCGGGAGGGAGTTTCTTATAGCTGGCAAAAGCTGCCTCATGCCATTTTGACCAGGTCTTGTCGTAATTTTCAAGATAATACCGGTATTCCTTTTTGATGTATTTACCGTATTTTGCCAATCCAAAAGCAAAATTCAGGTTATTGCTTTTATGATCCAAAAACAATGCTTCATTCAATCTAAGGTATATTGTTTCATTATGAGCGTTCGTTACAGCAATGCTTCCGATCCTGATCCCGGACCGCGCATAATGTATGGCAGATATATCGAAAATGAAATATCCGTCAATAGTGCCCACAAGGTATTCGGATCCATTCAAATGTTCGATATTCTCATATCCGGAAACGGCTTTCAGCAGGTCGGTATTCAGGTGTAATCGTGTGTGGGTGAGTTTCTGATCAATATTGTTGCCGTAAATCTGGTCGAGGCTGTGTTCAGAAAAGATCCACAAGCGGTTTAAATGATCAACAGTCATTTTGCCGGAAATGTAATTCTCAGGCTGGACCCGGCTATTGAAAAACTGCTCGGGTTCAAAAAGTTTTGATCTCTTATTGAGTTTATAAAATCCTGAGGGGGATGCATAGTATATATCATTGTTAAAAGTGACCAGTCCTGAATTTTTGCCTTTGGCTGGATAGTTATACAAATATTTTCTAAGGGCTCTGGTCAGATCCTGATTAAGAAGTATGCGGATAACCCCTTTATATTCATGGCTTATATATACATTGAACTCAGGATCAATTTCGAAATACCTGGATGATATATCAAATTGATCAATTTTATGGGAATATGCCCAATCCTGCCCTCTTTTTTTCAGGATGTGCAAACCGATATAGCTGCCCATCAGGATCAAATCCTTTCTTCCTGGCACTACGGAAAATTTCCAGATGCCTGATCCTGAGAAAATTTTACGCTGGCGCATACCTTCAACGATATATGTCCCCCTGTTGTGGCCACAAAACAATGTTCCTTCATGTTCGAACAGGTTCCATACCTGGCCTTTTATGCCCTCAACCAATTTAAATTCATCATGTGATCCATAAACTTTTGCGAAAAGCCCCTGATTGGTACCAAGATACAGCATTCCGTTATAGAGCTTTGAAGTATATACCGTACCGAGTATACCTGATTTATCCACAAAAGATCTGAAAGAGCTTTTAAAATTAAGACAATTGATCCCGTTGTCCAGTCCGATCCAAAGGTTACCATCTGAATCTTCATACAGGGAAAGCGCTGTATTGTTGCTTAATCCTTTATCCTGCGTAATATGGAACTTCAAAGAAAAATTCTGTTCAAGGATAAAAATCCCATTGGATATCGTGCCCAAAACGATATCCCCGTTTGATAATTGTATACACGAAAAGATATCATTCTGGTTGAAAATATTCTCGTTTTTCCCGCTGTATTTCATCAGACTTGCCTCCCTGAGATAATACAAACCACTCTTTTCCGTCTGAATATACAGGTCAGTACCCACATAAAACATGTTGCAGATCTGGTTGTGTTTGAGGACTGGATCACCATTGACACGCACTGATTTTCCATTACTTATGCGATACAGGCCTTCTTCAAGCGTTTGATAATAAATATCGCCATTCAATAAAAAAACCCTCCATACACCTTTTTCAGGTTGAATGATCCTGATCTTGCTGCCGGACTGATCATAAAGGTAAATCCTTTGAAAAGTCTGAAAAATGACCCAGTCATCGATTGCAAGGATTTCCCAAACATGTTCATCCTCGAGCAGCTGTTTCTGCATTTTATCCGAGATGGAATAATAGCTCAGTTTGCCGTTGGGCTGCCGCTGCCAGTATCCGAATTCCTTATAACAGCCGGAATAAATACGGTTACCAACAACCTTAATTGCCCTGATGATGGTTGCATTAGGGGAAGGATATAATGACCAGTCTGCTCCGTTAAACTCGAGTAAACCTTCAGTGTTTGCAAAATAAACGATCTGACTGCTGTCTTCAGTGATTTTCCAGTTCTGATTTCCTGCCTGGTACTCGCGTGTTTCAAATTTCAATATTGGAGGAAGTTCGATTGCGTGAATTGCTGTGATGAGGTAAATTTGAAAAATCATCAATAACACCATTCTGTAACTCAAAATACTGTTAACAGGGAACGATTTCCTGCGCGGTCCAGGGTCCAGTATTATTTTTTCTTTGATCTTTACACCTTGAAGTAGTTTAATAATTATGTTGATAGCTGAAAATGACCGGCCGTTCCGAAAGGTGAATATCCGGTGGATAATCAAGGCAGGGAACACGAAGTGGTGGGTCAGCCAAAAAGTCAAGGCGAAGCACTTACCTGAATTGCGTACCGGAATGTACGGAATCAAAAAAAGCTGAAGCATTTGGCTTTCAATGATTTGTTTGCAGGCATTAAGATACATTTTTAAACAACTTCCTTTTACAGGACACAAATATAATTATTATTTGGTTGTGATATATGTCAATTTTGGAACGAAAATCCGGTTGAGCAATGCATTCGGAAAAAATCTTTAAGGCTCCATTACAGAAGTTTTGGCTGAATAGTAGAACCTTGGATTCAACGCTATGAAAATCAGTAAAAAAATAATCAATTCTGATCACAAAGATCATGTTTTATCTCCTGATCGTCATTGACTGCCCTGAAGACCAATTATAAATCAGCCAGGATTTTGGTTATAACTGAATTCATCTCACTTGCGAGTTCATCCGCCTCTTTCAGTGTCCGTGCCTCCGAATAGATCCTCAGTATTTGCTCTGTATTGGATTTTCGAATCTGCACCCATGAATCCGGAAAATCAATTTTTATTCCATCCTGCAGGTCTACTTCAAATTCCTGATATTTTCCGGCGATCAGATCGATGATGATATCAGGATCAACTCCGACATTCAGCAATACTTTATTCTTGCTCATTTCGTATTCCGGATAACTGGCTTTCAGCTCCTTAAGGGTACAATTTCTTTCTGCCAGCAAGGTCAGGATAAGAGCAATACCTACCAGCGCATCCCTTCCGTAATGCAATTCAGGCAGGATCACTCCGCCATTTCCCTCGCCGCCAATAACCGCACCAGTGCTTTTCATCTTTTCCACTACATTGACTTCCCCGACCTTGGAGGCAAAATATTGCTGTGCTTTTTTAATGGTCAGATCTCTCAAAGCCCTCGTTGAAGAAAGGTTGGATACCGTTGGACCCGGATGCATGCCGAGTATGAGATCGGCGCAGGCAACCAAAGTATATTCTTCACCAAACATTTTGCCATCCTCCATGACCAGGGCAAGTCTGTCCACATCAGGATCAACTGCAATGCCAAGATCAGCTTTCATTTCTGTAACAACGGAAGAAAGCTCTTGTAAATTCTCAGCGAGCGGCTCAGGATTATGGGAGAAATCACCATGTATCTGCTCATTGATCAGGGTGTATGAAACACCCAGTGAATCCAATAACGGAGGAATGGAGATCGCCCCTGTTGAATTGATGCAATCCACAACTACATGAAAGCCTTTTTCCTTGATTTTTAACCTGTTGATAAATTTTAATTGCAGTATCTCTTTAATATGCATGGAAATACTTTCATCTTCATAAATGCGCTCGCCCAATTCATCCACATTCTTGAAAACGGCATTTTCTTCCTTAATATACCGAAGCACCTGATCACCGGTTTCAGGCGAAATGAATTCTCCGTTGTGATCCAGAAATTTGAGGGCGTTCCATTCTCTCGGATTATGACTGGCTGTAAGGATGATCCCTGCGTCCGCCCTTTTGAATTTTACAGCCATCTCAACGGTAGGTGTTGTACTCAATCCAACATCGATCACATCGATTCCCATACATATCAAGGTGTTGACAACCAATTCATTGACTATATCTCCGGACATTCTTCCATCTCTTCCGACGACTATGACCGGTTTCGAATTTCTTTCCAGAACGATCTGACCATAGGCCGCAGTACATTCCACAATATCGAAAGGAGTAAAATTGTCACCTTTCTTACCTCCAATTGTCCCTCTTATCCCTGAAATTGATTTGATCAATGTCATATCGTATATTTTTATGCGAACTTAGGTTTTTTTATAAATCCTTGAAAGCAGCGAATGAACTTAATTGGATTTCTGCTGAAAACTTTAGGAATTTTTTGAGCATTTAAGCTGATTTTTAGTAATTTTATACGCGAAAAAAATAAAATTCCATCTATGAAACATTTCAATATTTTCCATTTGTTTGTCATTTTGGGGATTCTGGCCATGAGTTCATGTGCGCCAAAATTTTTCAATGAAACCCAACAGGGAAACATGTTTCTAAGAAACAGCAAGGTCTTTTACCAAAAAACCTATAATCATCCGGTTTCCTTTCAGGCGGCCAGCGAAGGCATGCGTTCTTTCAATACACCAAATGGCGGTTTTCAGGTCAAACTTGAGGATCAGAATACATTGAATGGGGTTATGGTCAATTTCCATCTCGATTGGCTGATCGATGGAAACAAAAAAGTCAAGGTCACCCCAATATTCAAAAATCCGATGAATGCTTCTTTTGAGATCGAAAAAAAATCCGGTTCATATACAGTCAGGGTGACCAATATCTGGATTGCCGGGCCTCAGACTTCAAAACAGAAGAACATCACCATTGAAAGTCTGTTTGTGAGTAAAAATGGCTGTTGTTTTCTGAAAAGCAAGCAAAAGCTCAAAATTCTGGATCTCATTGACCGGAATTTCAGCAAGATCTTTTCCAGCCCTGCCGCCGGCGGAGATCTCAGATTTTGACTTTTTCTGCGGTTTTGAATATTTTTAATGATTATAAAATACAATTGGCAATTGATTTACGCTATGATTTTCGGAAAATTTGATTTACTTTTATAGCCTTCCTGCCCGGAGAAATGAATATTAATTTTGGTCAGGAGGAAAGAATATTTGTGCATTTCTTCAAATTCAAAGGTATCAGAAATGATCAAATTCAACAGGAACTTACCGTCAGTTGAAATTAAAATATACTCAATAGTCTTACTGGCCTTGGTTTCATTCACTTTTCTGTCATGCAGGGAAAAACCGGTAACAGCTGAATCACCTGAAACAAGCCTGTCTGAAATGGATTCAACAAGTGCGGATACCATCCCGGTAGAAATACCAAAATACACAGAACTGGCATTTGATCAACTATACTTCGGGATGAATGAAGAAGAAGTCCGCAAGCTCAACAAAAACCCTCAGCGCATCGGAAAATATACATATCATTTTGCCTATCAATTCAATGGATGTGGTAGTCTGTATGGACTTACGATCATTTCCGGGCCGGTAAAAACAATTGTGTACGAAAATATCGGAGGAAGTTACCACAACCTGTATAACATCATTTCCATGAAATACAGCAAACCCTCCGGCCCAAAAAGCATTCCATCCGTTTTTGATGTGATGAACGCAGGAACCTACTGGATCAACAAATGGAACCTGGACAACAAGACGATCCGATTAGGCATCAGACACAAGAGTCAGGATAGTTATGATGTGCTGTGCACTATCGTCAATGTAGCGATGGATAAGGCAGAAAAACAAAGGTTGTATGAGCTAAAGAACAAAGACATCATTGAAGCGGCAGAGAAATTTTGAGGAAAGAGTTTATGATTTTACAGCTTATAAAACGAAAATAAAAAATAAATAAAAATATGGCTAAATTTTACTTATCCATCTTTTCTCTGATCATCCTTTTTTCTGTATCAGGCATTGGGCAGCCTGATTACAACAGAAGTTCATTCACGCTTTTACTGCTCGATCACAATGAGCAGAATGGCTCAGTTTTGAAGCCTGCATTTGCGAAACTGGATCCTCCGGAAAAGTTTTTCAATAACCGAGCAGGTGACCAAATGCTCAAACCTTCATTTTCAAGAGTGCCGGTCATTCCGGGGCTGGAATTATTGTACACCATCCCGAATGATCATATAACGCAAAGCCTTAAAGACCAGAAAATTGCTCAAAAGATATTATCCGTCTGGTTTAACCGGCAGGCGGACGGGACTTTCAACACGGAAATACTCAAACAGCGTGGCCTTTATAACGCCAATGACAATGAATTCATCATGGCTTCAGCTTCAAAGCGGGGAACTTCCAACCTGATGGATATGGGACTGAACCTGGTCAACGAATCCTATATTATGGTTTTTGATTTTTATGAATTGAAAACTATGGCAGAATATTATACAGAAAAAGAAGTTGAAGCCTCAAAAAGGGTGGACAACGGATTCAGAGCCAAAGTTCGCTGCTATGTTTATAAACTGGATTTTGGTGAAGAAACCGCTGCGAGGTTTTTCAATGATTACTGGATATCCGATAATGAAACAAATAAAAATGCCAGAAAAACCGCTTTTGATGGAGCAGATTTCAATTTCCTGACTGTTTCCAACCATTTTACAGAAGTCAGCGCGACACAGGCCAATTCAGCAAAAAATCAAAAAACGGCTTCTGAACTGATGGATCAGCTGGTTGCCGGTGCGCTGGAAAACATAGTTGTCCAGACTGAAAACAAGCATCAGGATCTCCGGGTAAAAGCAATGGTGATGGATACCAGGCCAATCGCCTCAAAAATCGGAAAAAAAGAAGGTCTGGGATTTGACCAGCGATATTTCGTTTATGAAAACCGGCAGAAAAGAAACGGAACAGTATATCCGAAAAGGATCGCTGTGGTCAAATCCATGAAAGTGGTCGACAACCGCAACATCACCACGGGCGAATCTGAACCTTCCCTTTTTTATCAGATCGCCGGAAGAAAAGTGGATAAAATGGGGATGTACCTGGAGCAAAAAAATGATTATGGTCTGAATTTGTATTTGGGTTATACATACTCTGGGCTGACAGGCGCAGCAGCAAGAGGTGAATTCTATATATCCAAATACCTGGGAGATCTGATCGCATCAGGCAGAAAGGCTAAAGGATTGACATCCATTAAGTTTTATATAGATGCGGCTTATGGGTCAAAGGAATACTATACCACATACTACAATAATTTCACACGTATCAGTCTGGGTGTAAATAAGGATTTTTACCCGCTCAAATTCATGCATTGGGGACCATTTCTCGGTTATGGCCTGGAATATGCTGATTTTAAGGATTCCGATACACAGATTGAATCGGACTTTATTGAATTAGGATTCAGAGTCGGTTTGAACCTTTCGTATCGAACCCAGATCATCTGGTCAGGACAATACAATTTATTGTGGTCATCAAAGGAAGTTTTGGATAATGGGACAGTTTGGAATGAGACATATGAATACCAGGGCACATTTTATGACCGGATGGGATTATCCTCCAGCATTGGATTAAGATTTATGTTTTAATTGATCACTAAAAAAATATGCATTATGAAAAAACGGATAAGTTTCACCATTTTTTTTGGCTTACTGTTATTAATATTTTATTCATGTTCCACAACCAGCAGCAGCAATAAAAGAATGGCAGGTTATGTGATGGGCAATTATGAGATTGAATGCATGGGAACAGGGATGGACGGCACTCAGCTTGTCAAGGTATGGGGTTTTGGGACCACTCCTGAGAAAGCAGCTTACCAGGCCAGGAAAAATGCGGTGCATGCCCTGATGTTCAAAGGCGTCAATGCAGGAAAACCCGGGTGTATGACAAGGCCATTGGTCACCCAGCCGGGTGCTGAGGAAATGCACAGGGAATTTTTCAACACCTTCTTCACTGACGGAGGCAGATACCTCAATTTTGTTTCCCAGGCAAATGACGGTTCCATGGACAGGATCAGAATTTCTTCCAGGGAATATAAAGTCGGGACCGTGGTCTCTGTCCGACATGCGGCATTGCGGGAAGAACTTGAAGCAGCCGGAATTATTAAAAAACTAGGTCAGGGGTTTTAAATCAAAAATCATGAAAAGAATCATCTTTTTCCTGTTCATACAGGTAATTGCATCAACGGTTATATTTTCACAGGCCAAGAAGCCAACTATCATGGTTGTGCCAAGCGATAATTGGTGTATCCGCAACGGATATACCATGACCTATAACGATATGGGTACGATCAAAACACTGCCGGATTATAAACTGGCCCTCCAAAATGAAACTGACCTGCTCATGACGATCGCCAAGATCAACACCATGATGTCAGACAGGGGTTTTCCTTTGGTCAACCTCGAAACAGCCTTGAAAAATGTCGAACAGGAAAGCGCTGAAGTTTCCATGCTGGGCAGTAAATCAGGGGGAAATATCGCTGAAAGTCCGATTGACATCCTGCAGCGAACCGCCAATGCGGACATCATCATCCAATTGACCTATGTCATCAATCAACAGGGCCCTCAAAGGTCCATAACATTCCTGCTGCAAGGTCTTGATGCCTACACCAACAAACAGATCGCCGGAGCACAGGGTACCGGGGAACCATCATTTGCCACCCAAACCCCTATCCTGCTCGAAGAAGCTGTACTTGCTCATATTGATGATTTTAATTCCAGGTTGCAGGCGCATTTTGATGACCTGTTTGCCAACGGAAGAGAGATCGTTTTCCAGGTACGCATCTTTGACACATCCATGATCGACCTGGAGGAAGAATATCTGTACAACAATGAAAACCTCGAATTGGGTGAGATCATTGAAGACTGGGTCAGCAAAAATACGGTTCAGGGCAGATTCAGCACCGGAAATTATACAGAAAATGTCATCCGTTTTGATCAGGTGAGGATCCCCTTGTACGATGACCGCGGGCGTGCAAATGACACCAGGAGGTGGCTCCGGGACCTCAGAAATATTTTGAATGCAAGTCCGTTTAATCAGCCTTGTAAACTTTATACCAGAGGACTAGGTGAAGTCTGGATGATCATTGGAGAAAAATAAAAAATAATATCATGAAAATTATACTTTTATTATTCGGGATCCTATTTCCGATTTTAATTAACGCACAAAATGATCTGGGCTCTGCAGACGATTATGACCGGATCAGCCTGGATGTTTTTATCCCTGATCAGATCGAAACCATCCCGCCACATGCCAGAAGCCTGCTCAGAAGTAAACTGACCCAGGCAGTGACAGACAAAGGAATGGCCGGTGCAGGCGCAAGTCCCAGATTCCTGCTGACCGCCAATATGGATGTGCTTTCAAAAGACATAACACCTACAATGCCGGTAAATGAAGCGTATACTTTTGAAGTTTCACTGTATATAGTGGATTTTATTGACAGAAATATTGTGTCTTCCACTTCATTTACGGTGAAAGGAGCCGGAACCAACAGCAATAAAGCCTATACCAACGGATTGAGGACCGTCAACCTTAAAAATCCAACCGTTGAAAAGTTCCTCGACGAAGGCAAACGAAAGATCATCGAATATTATAATTCAAGGTGTGATTTTGTAATAGCACGAGCAAAAGCGCTGGCATCTGAAAAGCAATTTGAGGCTGCACTCAATACACTGAGTGCTATCCCAGAAGTGTCCAAAGACTGTTATATGCGCGCGATGAAAGAGATCGGTCCCATATACAAGGATTTTGCTGACTGGAACTGCCAGATCCTGATCAACGTGGCTACTTCATGCTGGGCAGCCAGGCCAAATTCAGAAGGCGCCCAGCTGGCCGGTGCGGTATTGTCACAGATCGACCCGGATTCAAAATGCTATGCTGAATCCAGGAAACTGATCTCTAAAATGGAAGAAAAAGTGCTGAAAGATGAAAACAGGGACTGGAAATTCATACAAAAGGTCTTTGAAAATGAGGTCATGCTGGAATCATTGCGCATAAGGGCCTGGCGGGATGTCGGTGTAGCCTGGGGCAAGGGACAGCAACCCACCTATAATGACATTGTTTGGATTTTCAGATAGTTATTTTGCGTCATGAAAGGTACATTTCTTTTCATATGGATTCAGGTGTTCCGGCTGCTTTCCATTCAACAGGTTGATGCTCAGGAAGTCTTGAACAGCATCGGTTTTTACAGCATACCCGGGGGAACTGCATTTTCGTATGCAGCTGACAGGAGTTTTGGTGATCAATACGTTTTTGAACATCAGGATAAAAACATCTCGGTTTATTTGTCAAAACTTGCTACACCTTGCGAAGGGAAAAGCACTTTGAATAAACTGATCTATGCATCTGTTATGGATCTGTACAACATGGGTTTTTATCAGGAAAAAGGCAGGCAATCAGCTTATAAGATGAAATTCCTGAACGCCAAAAAAGGGAATTATTCCTGGTACGGACGGGCAAAACAGTTGAGATCCAACGAAAAGATATACCTGTTTTTCTATACCATTAATGACCACATTTACCGGATTATGGTCTATTCGGATCCGGGTAAAAAAAATCTTCCCGATGAAGTCAAAACATTTATTGAAAGGATTGAACTCAAAGGAAATCAATAAACAAAATGATCTTCCGGGTGATTATTTTCAGAAGAATTTCTGTTCCGGATTAATATTGAATTATACATTTTAAATTTTATGTTGCCACGGTCATTTTCCATATTGCTTTTCTTTGTTTTTACCACGGTTAATCTTTCCAGCCAGGTGAAATACAACCGCAGTTCTCTGACTGTATTATCTCTGGATTCAAAAGATCAGTATGTGGAAAACGTTTCCACAGAATTGCATCGTCTGAACATGCCGGACAAATTTTATTTCAACCGGGTTAAAAAAGCGACCATCAATCCTGAGATCAGAAGGATCAACCCGATTGATTTTGCGCAGATCATTTCCCGGGATACCATGAAGCAATGGCTGGACGAACAAAAAATCGGGCAACAGGTGATGTCCATCTGGTTTAACCGGCAAATTGACGGTTCGATGAGTGTTGACACTTTGAAAGCAAGAGGACTTTACAATGCCAACGACAATGATTTTCTGAGATCGACCACCTCCAAACGAGGTATCAGTGATCTGATGGACGAAGGTTTGAAGTTGATCGAACAATCATATATTCTCGTTTTTGATTTCCATAATGTCAACAGTATTGAAGACTTTTATTCTTATAATCAAACTCCTAAAAAAGAAAGGGTACTAACGGGATTTCTGGGTGATGTAAAAATCTATGTATTCAGGATCGTATTTGACGAAAAGGTGGCTGAAGACTTTTTTGAAAAATGCTGGTTTTCTCCTGGTGACTCAAAGGCTGAACTAAAAAAGCGGGAGTTTGACAACTACAAATTTGATTTTATATTCAAAACCCAAACCATATCCAGAATTGAGGCTTCACAAAGTATAAAAGGTCTGATCGGTAAGAAAAAAAGGAAAACCGATGAAGAATTTTTCAGGGAAATGGCGCAGACTGCTCTTCAGATGTCACTGGAAGGACTGGAATACTATGAAACTGAGGTTCAGGTGAAAGCCATGATCAGCGCCGTTAAACCCATTTCTTCCAAAATCGGAAAAAAAGAGGACCTGAAATTTGAAAGCAGGTATTTCGTATATGAAAACCGACAGGGAAAAGAGGGAAAAACCGAAGCAAAACGGGTCGGTGTGGTTAAAGCCTATAAGATCATGGACAACAGAGAAGTGACCACCGGGCAAACCAAGCCTTCACTTTTCTATCAGATCGCCGGCAAAAAGATCGACCCATTTGGCATGTATCTCGTCAGCAGGGACAGCTGGGGTTTAAATCTGGCTTCCGGTATCCAGGTGGGCGGCAAGTCAGGTTTTCAGTTCAGGGGTGAATATTTTATCTCTAAAAATCTTCGAAAGTTAGTTCCGGCCAACAGGTCCGGAAAATGGCTGACTTCCATCAGTCTGTACGCTGAGTTAGGCATTCTGCCGGGTAGCACAAACTACTCTGCACTCACATTCGGTATTGGAAAAAGCATATATCTCTTGCGCAATTTCCACCTAACACCCTTCTGGGGAATTGGTTATGATCAGGCAAGGTGGGACGAATTATACGGCGGATCTGTGACTGAACCCAGAATGGAATACGGTATCCGTTCCGGCATCAACCTCAGACACAATATCCAGCTTATGCCCGGATTCTCTATAGTTCAAAGCGTGGGTCAGGCAAGCGAACAGGATGCCGATGGCAATACCATCGGGAGTTATTTTGGTTCAGCTTTTGAGGATCGTTCAGGGCCTGCTTTCAGTCTGGGACTCAGGATCATGCTTTGACCTGAAAAAAAAAAAAAAATAGCCGGCTTACCACCGGCTATTTTTTTGTTAAAATTTAATCCAATTCTTGCCTGCCAGCCATCCGGCAAAAGCGCCAAGAATGCCGATATAAATCGTATTGATCACAATATCGATCAACACAGAGCTTATGCTTCCAAAGAAATTGGTCATACTGTACATGCCGGTATCATAGGAAACAGTGATCAGAAATCCGATCATCAAAGCAGCTTTAAAGCCTGTCCACCAGGTAGATATGCTGGCCCATCTGATGAAGATGTAAGCCAACAACAATCCCCAGAACAGGTTGGAAACGATCATAGCCCACCAAACCATTTCTCCTTCAGCTTTTTCAAAGCCTTCTACCGAGGTTTCCATGTAATCAGGAAATAATATTCCAAAAACAAGCCATCCGAAAAAAAATGCGAAAATGCCGGTCATGACTCCGACAAAAAGTACTTTAGTCCATTTCATAATAACACGCTTTAATAGTTAAATATATTTTGTAATAGCATCTACTATAAGTATGTTCAATGGATTATTCAGGCGGGAATATGCAAATATATTAATAATTGTATTTTTTACAACATATATGCAATTATTTTATTTTTATATTGAACCTCTCGTTGGATGTTTATGCAGGAAGAAGAAAGTTTTATCCGTTTTTTTTGCCAACTTTGTGTCAGTCATGGTAGACTATTTTTTCCTTTATTGCAAAAATGAGCTTATGATTGATGCACAAACAGCAGAATATATTTCGCGGATCAACAAAGCGCTGGATTATATCGACAAAAATCTCGAAAAAGAGATCAGCCTGAATGATCTGGCAAGTGTTGCAGGTTTTTCCAAATTTCATTTTTCAAGGATATTCCTGGCTTTTATCCGGGAAACACCATTCCAGTTTGTCCTCAGGGTCAGGCTGGAAAAAGCTGTCACTTTACTGATCAGCAAGCCTTCAATGAACATCAGTGAAATTGCCTGGCAATGCGGTTTTGCAGATATTGCCGTTTTCTCCCGCAATTTCAGAAGACGTTTCGGAATTTCACCGACCGGGTACCGCAATAAACATAAACAAGAGAGCAATTTTAGTCAAATGGATAGCATTAATCTGCATGTCCGGAAACCATTCTCCCAATACCTTAGCTCCGATTTTAAAACACTAAAAAGGAAAAAAGCTATGAAAGAAAACAAAAGCGTTGAAGTGAAAACCATTCCGGAAATGAACCTGGCCTATATCAGGCACATCGGACCGTACCAGGGAAATGAAAATCTGTTTGAAAATCTGTGGAACAGGTTGTTTGGCTGGGCAGGACCAAGAGGCCTGCTTGCACAGAAAGACCTGCAGTCGCTGATCATTTATCACGACGACCCTAATGTAACGGACGAAGAAAAACTGCGCGTCAGCGTATGTATTTCAGTTCCTGAAAAAACAGACACAGGAGGTGAGATCGGTAAAATGAAACTGGAAAGTGCAAATTATGTTGTGGCCAGATTCGAATTGGATGCGACCCAATTCGGAGAAGCCTGGAATTGGGTCTATGCGCAATGGTTGCCCCAAAGCGGCTATCAGCCCGATGATAAACCCTGCTTCGAAATGTATCCGGAAGAACCCAAAAACGGATTATTCACGGTGGATATCTGTGTTCCGGTCAAACCGCTGTAAGGTTCATATCTTTTTGGAGCCAGTTGTTTTTGACTGGCTTCAATTGAATTTTTGTTGGATCACAGCTGATTTTTACGTATCTTTACGCATAAAATATCAGCTATGGCCAAGAAACAATGGTACGAAACCCTGTTTGAAAATTATGGAAAAAAATATGACCAGGAAATTTTCACCCAGGGTACTGACGGAGAATGCAGCTTTATAGAGGAGGAACTCAATTTCGATAAAAACAGGAAAATTCTGGATGTGGGTTGCGGTACAGGCAGGCACAGCATTGAGCTCACCAAAAGAGGCTATGACGTGACCGGAATTGACCTTTCCAGTGCTCAGATCAACAGGGCAAGGACAAAGGCTGATGCAGCAGGCCTGGACATCAAATTTTTAGTGGCAGATGCAAGGGATCTGCCATTTGAACACGAGTTCGATGCTGCCATAATGCTGTGCGAAGGAGGTTTTCCGCTTATGGAAACAGATGAAATGAATTTTAACATTCTGAAAAGCGTGGCTAAAGCACTGAAACCCGGATCAACTTTTATTTTTACGACACTCAACGGCCTTTTCCCTTTATTTCATTCCATCAATGAGTTCCATGAGCAAACAGGTACGGACAAAGAAGGTGCCAGGTACATCAGCGAAACTTTTGACCTGATGACTTTCAGAGATGTCAATACCACTTATTTTACCGATGACCATGGCGTCCAACATGAGTTGCATTGCAATGAAAGGTATTACACACCTCCTGAGATTACCTGGCTGTTGAAATCTCTGGATTTTTATAAAATTGAAATTTTCGGAGCCAGGATCGGTGCATATTCCAGGGAAGACAAATTAAAAACAAACGATTTTGAAATGCTGGTGGTCGCCCGTAAGTAGTTTTCCGGGGGTACGGCAAATTGTTTTTGTAAAACTTTAGAAGAATTTTCCAATTTCAGTATTTCTTTAATACATTGCAGCCCGAAAAAGAAAACCGGAAATATAGTTTCTTTTTTCTTTTCATTTCATGCAGATGAAATCTGGTATAATCTATCATTATATTATCAAAGTCTCCGTTTTTAAAATAAAGATTTCATATTGCCAAAAATTTTAATATATTTTTTGTTACATATATTTTTTTTATACATTTGCATAATAAAAGGAACCAGAGGTTCGTTTTAGCGATATTTAAACAGTTAATTTCCTGACTTTCTTGCTTTTTGTCATGTTGCATTTTAGCCGGGATTGATTTAAAAACTATAACTCATGAAGTATCTGAATTTGAAGTCGATTTCCAAAGTAGTATTTTTTCTAGGTGTAGTGATCTTTGCCACCTCATGCCAGAGAGGCTACGGCTGTCCTTACGATTTTAGCGTAGTAGTTGATTTTCTGAGCCAGCTTTTCAGCTTTTAAGGGCTGACGTCAAATACCCGTTAACATACATAACCTTGACTGCCTGTGCAGCAAGGTTATTGTTATTTATAATGCAAACTACCAGGAAACAGGATACTTCAGAAACACCAGGGTTGCTCCTCCTTCATTCATTTCCCTGCTGTCATAGATATTCGGGAATTCATGCAGCAGCATATCGATCTCCATTTTGAGCGCACCGGTACCTTTTCCGTGGATGATCAGGATCTGGTATTGCCGTTTTTGGATAGATTCCTCTATAAACTGCCTGGCAGTGGAGATCTGACGGTGAATGATGGCTTCAGGTCCCGGAAAACTCATCAGGGGAGCGATTTTTTCAATATGCAGATCTATGGAATTGGAATATGTTCTGGAACCCGTAGTCGGGGATAAAGTTTTTGGTAATTCCATCTCAAGAGCCTTGGCATACGAATCCTGTTCATCGGAGTTCATTGCCCTGAGCCGGGGTTCTCTAAGCAGGTAAGTTTTGCCAAATACGTTCAATTTGACCTCATTTTGCTCAGTTTTCCCTTCATACTTGCCCTGCAATCCGGATTTTTCATCAAAAACCAGGTCTCCGATCCAGAAATCTTCCATCAAAACCAAAAAGATTTAACTTTGTTTTAAATAATTCATGTATTTGTATGTTGGCAAACAAAGATAAAAGATACCTCGATTACACTACCTATATCAAACAAAGATTTGATAAAAGGGTTCAGAAGATATCTGTCAATGCCGGGTTCACCTGCCCGAACCTGGATGGAACCAAATCACGCGGAGGTTGTACCTATTGCAATAACAACACCTTCAATCCTTTTTACTGCAAACCGGTGAAACCTGTTTTGACACAGATTGATGAAGGCATCACTTTTTTCGAAGAAAAATATAAAACGCAGGAATATCTGGCCTATTTTCAGGCCTTCTCCAATACTTATGCCGACACCGGATACCTGGAAAAACTCTATCTGGAAGCACTCTCCCACCCTAAAGTGATCGGTTTGGTCATCAGCACAAGACCGGATTGTATCCACAAAGACAATCTTGAATTGCTGACAGATCTGGCCAGGGATCACTATGTATCGCTTGAACTGGGCATAGAGAGTACACATAATCCTACACTTGAAGCCATCAACAGGTGCCATAGTTACGAAGAAACCATAGCCGCATTTGAAATGGCTAAAGGGAGAAATTTGCACCTCGGCGGACATCTCATCATGGGTCTGCCTGGAGAAAACAGGGAAATTTTATTCAGCCATGCAGATAATGTCAACAAACTGCCGATTGAAATACTCAAAATCCACCATCTCCAGATCGTGAAGCATACCATGATGGCTTTTCAGTATAAAAATGATCCGGACATGTTCGAATTATTTGAACTTGAAGATTATGTAGATTTTATCAGCGATTTCATTTCCCGGCTAAGACCTGATATCATACTGGGAAGATTCACAAGTGAGAGCCCCGCAAAATACCTGATAGCGCCTAAATGGAACGGTCTCAAGAACTATGAGATCACAGCAATGATTGACAAAGCGTTGATCAATAAGGATTTGTGGCAAGGAAAACACTATCATACTAATTAGTACCGGTATACGATCCTGCTGGAATCCACGCATTGACTGCAGGCCACAATTTGTCTTTCATCCTTTGGACCTTAAAAGCCGCTTCAGATTTAACTGCTTAATTTTTATTAATATAAAGAAATTTAACTCTGAGTTAATTATTTATTGATTTGAAAAAACCGCAATTTTGTTTTATATTCGCCGTGTAATACAAAACTGAAGATGAGCCAGATAATTTTTATTCTAACGGTCCTGGTGGTGATTTTGCTGAGCTATCGATTTTACGGGCGCATCATACAAAACATTCGCCTGGGAAGGTCATTCAAAATTGAAGGTGATGTCGTCTGGAGGCTAAAACAGGTTTTGCTGATCGGATTTGCGCAACAAAAGATGTTTAAAAATCTGCTGCCCGCAGTTTTCCACCTGTTCATCTACCTGGCCTTTCTGATCACGGTAACTGAACTGACAGAAATCTTTGCAGACGGGATTTTTGGCTACCACCGGTTTTTTGCACCTTTTTTGGGAGGTTTTTATACCTTGATCATTTCTGCAATCGAATTGATGTCTGTTTTCGCTTTTCTTGCGACTTTGGTATTTTTGGCAAGGCGAAATATTTTGCGTTTGAGAAGATTTACCGGCCCGGACTTAAAAGGCTGGCCATTCAGGGATGCAAATCTGATCCTGCTGCTGGAGATCATTTTGATTTTTTCCATTTTTACCATGAACGGTGCAGATCTTGTACTGCAGGGCAGGCTGCCGGAAAAGTACCATGAAGCCGGGCCATTTTTGATCAGCCGGTTTTTTGAAGGATTCTTCAACCAATTCGATAATCATACCCTTGTAATTCTGGAAAGAGGCGGCTGGTGGATACATATCCTGGTCGTTTTTGGCTTCCTACTATACCTTCCATTTTCTAAGCACCTGCACATTGTATTCTCTTTTTTCAATGTCTATTTCACACCGAAAACACCCCGGGGAGAAATGGAAAATATGCCGGTGATCTCCAATGAAGTCAAAAGTATGCTAGGACTGGAAGTTGAGGCAGAAAACACTTCGATGCAGGAACAGATCCCGGATTTTGGAGCAAACGATATCACCGGGCTGACCTGGAAAAACATTCTGGATGCCTACACCTGCACTGAATGCGGCAGGTGCACGGCTGCCTGTCCGCCAAACGCAACAGGGAAAAAATTGTCCCCGCGCAAAATCGTGATGAGCGTGAGGGACAGGACAGAAGAAGTTGGCAACAACCTCAGGAGTCAAAAATTTTCAGCGAAAGAACCTGCTTCTGAATCAGTAGTGACCGTCAATGATGGCAGATCATTGTTTGACTATATCAGCAAGGAAGAAATTTTCGCCTGTACCACCTGCAATGCTTGTGTTGAAGCCTGTCCTGTACACATCAATCCGCTCGATGTCATTTTACAGATGCGCAGATATGAGGTGCTGACTGCCGCTTCAGGACCTTCTGATTGGATCACCATGTTCACCAATATGGAAAACAATGGCAGTGTATGGCAAATACCTGTTTCAAGGGCTGAATGGATCCTCCAGGATTAAAAATCAAAACTTCCAAAGAAATGACAAACAAAGTGAAGATACCTGTATTAGCTGATGTCCATGCACTCGGAGAAAAGCCGGAAATTTTGCTGTGGGTTGGTTGTTCCGGCAGTTATGATACCCGCTCCCAAAAAATCATCAGGGCTTTTTGTCAGGTGCTCAACAAAGCCGGAGTCAGTTATGCAATTTTGGGAGAGGAGGAAAACTGCTGTGGTGATCCAGCCAGACGGGCCGGTAATGAATTTGTTTTCCAGATGCTGGCCCTTCAGAATATTCAATTATTCAGGCAATACGAAATTGAAAAAATAGTGACCATTTGCCCCCATGGCTACAATACATTCAAAAATGAGTATCCTGTTTTGGGTGGTTGCTTCAAGGTTTTGCACCATACTCAATACCTGATTGAACTTATTCAGCAGGGAAAGATCAAATTTAAAAAAGGAAATGCTTCCAAAATTACCCTGCACGACTCCTGTTATCTCGGCAGGATCAATGGTGATTATGTTTCGCCGCGAAAAATTCTGGAAGCCCTGAAAATGGAATTCGTTGAACTGGAAAGGAACCGTGAAAACGGATTTTGCTGCGGTGCGGGTGGTGCGCAGATGTTCAAAGAAGAGGAAAATGGACTGGAACGTGTCAATACGAACCGCGCAAGGGAAATTGCAATAACCGGATGCGGTACAGTTGCAACCAATTGTCCCTTTTGCACCACCATGTTGATGGATGGTTTGAAAGACTTGAATAAGGAAGATGAGATCCGGGTGATGGATATTGTCGAAATCGTGGTGGATAATATTGAATAAGAATTGAACCCGTTGTTCCTATTTTTTGTTGAATTTGAATAAACTTGATCTATGCTTGGAAAAGTAAAGCAATATTTAGGCATTGAAGGCATTAAGCTGAGCCTTGAAATACCCGAAACCATTGATAAAAAAGCAACAGTTTTGAACGGCCATATCATCCTGACAACTAAAAACAGGCAAACAGCTAAAAGTTTTAAGGTCAGACTGATAGAAAGATATACCAGAGGCAGGGGTTCCTCCAGGCTGATCAATGAATATGTGGCCGGCGAACTTCAATTCAATCAACTGGTCATCGTGGAAGAGAATGAAACTGTAAAAGTGCCATTCAGTATGCCTTACCATATCGCACAATCTAGAATAGATTTGATTGAAGATCAGAACTTTGTATTCAGGGGAGCCATAAAACTATTAAAAATGGCCAATGCGGTAAAGTCAGAGTTCAGAGTTGAGGTAGAAGCTAAAGTTGCCGGAACAGCTCTGGATCCAAGTCATTCAACAAAAGTTATGGTTCGCTGAACCATTCGTTGTCAGTTGAACCTGATCGCCTTGATAGGGTCGATCCTGCTGATGATATAACTCGGGATCAGCAGACAGGCTAATGTGATCACAATAGTACTCAGATTGATGATCAGAATTTTAAAGTAGTCGATTTTGATCGGTGCAACGGAAAGATAATAGCTGGCTTCATCCAGTTTGATCAATCCAAAATGATCCTGCAGGTAACACAAGCTCAGTCCAAGCACATTTCCCAGGATCAGTCCGGTCAAAACGATGATACCTGCCTGTATCAGAAACACTTCCCGTATACTGTTTCTGCTTGCACCCAGTGCAGTAAGCACACCGATCATCCTTGTTCTTTCGAGGATCAAAATCAGGAGTGCGGTGATCATATTGATAATGGAAACTATGATCATCAATGCCAGAATGACCCTTTCATTGATGGATTGCAATTCAAGCCAGTCAAATATCTGGGGGAATTTCCTTTTGATGGTTTCTGAAAAATGATCTGTTGGCAATAATTCCAGGTAAATATAATCATCAAAGACATCCATGTCCCTGATATCCTCCAGAAAGACCTCGTAGCCGCCAACCAGGTTATCCTCCCACTGCAGTATCTGGGTGAGTTTGCGGATATCGGCCAAAGCCAGTTTTTTATCGTATTCTTCCAGTCCTGAATTATATATACCCGAAACCGTGAACCGTCGTCTCAATTGCTGTTCATTCTGGATAAAATGGATGATCATTTTATCTCCCGGTTCAATATTCAACCGCCTGGCAGTTGTCCTGGACACCAGGATCTCTTCCGAAGCCTCATCTCCGGTAAAATCAGGCAATTTCCCATCAACCAGGTATTCTGAGAAGCTTTCCCAATTAAAATCTTTTCCTGCACCTTTCAGAACTATGCCTTCGAGTGTTTCTTCAGTCTTGATGATCCCGGGTAACAAAACATAGCTTTGCACATGGGCAATTCCTCCGTGAGTCAATGATTTCCGGTTGATGTTCAGTGCTTTGCCATCAGTATAGTATCCAATCCTTCCAAGAGTATCCAGGATACGGGTGAATTCAGCATCTGCCGGAATAGGCACATTGTCCAAATTGCTTTTAGCAGCCACATGCGCTATATTGATATGCCCCCAAAATCCAAAAATTTTACGGGAAATACCTTCTTTGAAACCGTCTACCAAAGCTGTGGTCAACACCATAACTGCAACACTTATGGTGATCGCAGCGATGGCGATCTTGATGATGACGTCGAGAAAGCTTCCTTTTCTGGTCAGATTGATCCTTCGTGAAATAAAAAAAGATAAGCGCATGTACGATAGTTAAACCATCTGGTATTGCTCAACTGCCTGTATGATAATCTATATCACTTTGGCAGATCAGCAAACAGTATTTTTTATAGTTTAAAAAAAATGTCAATTCCTGTCACAAAGCTAATCAAGTTTTGCCATAGCCGGAAAATCTGTTATGATTATAATTCATATTTATTAGCTTTGCAAAAAAAATGGATATGGCAAAACGCGAATGGAAAACGATCAAAACATACACTGATATCCTGTTCGATTTTTATGAAGGGATTGGCAGGATCACATTTAATCGACCCGAAGTTTACAACGCATTCAGACCTCTCACCAATAAGGAAATATTGGACGCACTTGAAATTTGCAGGGAAAGTCCTGAGATTGGGGTTATCGTCATCACAGGGATTGGAGATAAAGCTTTTTGTTCTGGCGGAGACATCAATGTGAAAGGCCACGGTGGATATGTCGGAGATGATGGCGTGCCCAGGCTGAATGTGCTTGATGTGCACAGAGCGATAAGGAACATACCAAAACCGGTGATCGCTATGGTCAACGGATATGCGATTGGAGGCGGGCATGTGCTTCATGTGATTTGTGACCTGACCATTGCCAGTGAAAATGCAATTTTTGGTCAGACTGGCCCAAAAGTTGGCAGTTTTGATGCAGGATTTGGCTCTTCTTATCTGGCAAGGCACGTAGGTCAGAAAAAAGCCAGGGAAATCTGGTTTTTGTGCGAACAGTATTCTGCTGCAGAAGCTGAACGGATGGGAATGGTCAATAAAGTTGTACCCCTTGCAGACCTTGAGGATACAACTGTGCATTGGTGTAAAACCATTATGAAAAGGAGCCCTCTTGCCATACGGATGATCAAGCGAGGCCTGAATGCCGAACTGGATGGGCAACGGGGTTTGATGGAATTTGCAGGAGATGCCACGCTGATGTATTATATGCTTGAAGAAGCCAGCGAAGGAAAAAATGCTTTCCTGGAGAAAAGAGACCCTGACTTTTCCAAATATCCCAAGTTTCCGTAAAGTTGTTCTTTGACCTGAAAGCTCCCGGACTGGAAGCCCAGTCCGGCGATAGGCCGTTTTACCTTAATTAATTCTTTTTGTTTAAAATAATAATCTATGAGTAAACTTTTTTCCCGGCACAGTATGCTGATTTTCAGCAGCCTGGTAGTCTTATTTACAAGCTGCGAGTTCATGAGTTACGAGGAATACGAATACGAACCATATGACGGATCATTTTCCTGGACTAAACTGGTTAAAAATGCTGAATGGGGCAACAGGTATGACCATGCGGCTGTCAGTTTTAAAGGTAAATTGTGGATACTGGGGGGCTACAATCCTGGTAAAACTTCAGGAGATACCTATTATGAAGACGTGTGGAGTTCAACAGACGGAGAAAACTGGGAACTGGTGACTGACCAGGCTCCATGGCATGGCCGCAGAGGGCATGAAGTGGTCGTTTTTGATGACGGTTCAGGTGAAGCAATGTTCCTGATCGGCGGATTTATGGTCAATGAGGCTACTGGATACAGGCAATATGCCAATGATGTATGGAAGTCGTCCGATGGAAAAACGTGGACTGAGATAAAGCCAACGGAATTCCCTCCACGGGATTCACTCTACCAGTGGTACCCGCGCATGGAACATACCTGTGTTGTAAAAAATGTTGCCGGTAAAGACTATATCTATCTGGTTGCAGGCAGAAGCATGCAGGACAGTATAGATGGTCGATTTTCCACCATATACTTCAATGACGTGTGGAGAACACCTGATGGTAAGGACTGGGAGCAAATAGAAAACACTGATTTTGGAATCCGGGGTGACCAGGCAATGACTATAAATCCAGTTACTGGAAGAATGTATTTACAGGGAGGAACGCATGGATTTGTATTCACATCTCAGAATTTCAGCACACACCCGATTGAGCATTGGGAATATCTGTGGTACTCTGATGACGGAAAAAACTGGTTTGCAGTGAATGACACTGCCACATGGGATCAGGATTTGTTGTGGAGATCATCACATCATCTTGTGTACCTTGACAACAGTGTATGGAGTTTTCCGGGTAAAACAACTTCCAATGTGCATTATCATTACACTTCACCCAACCATTATCCCATCTGGAGATTACACGATGACGGAACCTGGGAGGCTGACTCCTATGGTGTGGCCTTTGACCCGAGGCACGGATATGGGTGCGTTGTTCATGATAATAAAATATGGATTCTGGGAGGTTTTACCAGCAATACCGGCCAAGCGAATGATGTATGGGTCGGTGAGATCCGCAAATAACAGAACAAGATCAAACTATTAAAAATGAAGAAATTATATTTTTACCTGGTGATTTTCCTTGCTGCCTCCAGTCTGCAGGCGCAGGATACATTAAGTTTGTTTCAGATTCCGATAAAAAACTGGAACATGCAGGTCATTGGCCTGGATCACTTCTACCCTATTTACCTTGCAGATCCGCTGGACGTGCGGTTTGAAGTTTCTGCCCGTGACGTCAAATACAGCGATGTAGATCTGAGCGACAATGTCAATTATGACGGGACTTACAAAGGCAGGCTTGTGATCAATTCAGGGGTTAAAATTTCCCTTTTCCGCTTCAGTCCTAAAAAAAATCCGAATCTTGGAATTGATGTATCTCTCGGAGTGACAATTCCCGCATTTATGCGCAGTGGGAATCATGACCTGATCGGAATGGACGGCATTTATTTTTTCGCCATTTCGGGCAAACCTTATGAATGGCTCAGCCTTCGTTTTTCAAAACACCATATATGTACACATATCGGGGATGAATTCCCAACCATTGGAGTAAAATCACCCATAGATTTTGATCCTAATATCACTCAGCTGCCGGTAAGGGATGATATGATCCTCTCTGCAGCTGTCAGACCACTTTATTTCCTGGGTAATCCGAGGTGGGATATTCTCCAGGTATATGGTGATTTTGGCTTTTTCCTTCCCGGCGGTGATTTCCTCGGGGAAAGGCAGAATAAACCCAACAGGACTTCATACCTGAATTTACAGGGCGGAGTCGAACTGGAGTATTACTTTAAAAATCAATATTTAGGCGGTCTGTTCGCTGCCGGTAATGTAAGCGCATACCAGGCAAACGCTTTTTCACCAAATATTTCGCTGGTCACGGGATATTTGTTTCCGCAGGACAGATTCAAAAAAAGACTTAGAATTGGTCTGCAGTACTACAATGGTAGAAGCCTGATGAATCAGTTTTACAACAGGAAGGAAGTTTTTACGGCATTCCTGGTAGCGATTGATATTTGATGGAGCACAATAGGCAATAATCAAATAAATTTTCCAGAAAAGCAGAATATTTTGAGTTAATCATTAAATTTGCACTTATATTTTTAAAATTGTTGTTTAGAAACGTAAAAGGAAAATTTAATATTAAAATAATTAAGTCATGAAAAAAGTATTTGGTTTATTTTTAATGCTGGCCGTTTTTACATTTGCATTGGTTAGCTGTGGTGGTGAGAAAAAGGGAAACGATTCGACAGAAGCTGTTGTTGAAGAGCCAAAGGTTGAAGAGGCTGTTGCAACAAAAACACATGCTCCCGAAACGATCGCTCTTTATGAAAAGTACTGCATTGTTTGCCATAAAGATGGAATTGCCGGATCACCGAAACTTGGGGATGCCACTTTGTGGGGCCCAAGAGCTGAAAAAGGTATGGCTACTTTAGTCAAGCATGTTACAGAAGGCTATACCGGGGAGACTGGTATCATGCCGGAAAAAGGTACCTGTATGGAATGTACTGAACAAAACTTCAAGGATTTGATCACATATATGTTGGATCAGGCAGGACTGGAAGCGAAATAAAGTTTCAGATATACCAAATTAAAAAAGGTTGGGTTTCGATCCAACCTTTTTTTATTTGAACTACTTAAAGTGCTGCTTTAACTGAATATCCTGACTTGGAACTTTTAGTGCGTTAATCATTTTGATTGAACTGATCAAGATTTATTGGATAATCATATCGGAGAGACTCTTGGCGGCCTTTGCGAAAATCTCTGCGCGCTATGCGGTAAAATCATCAACCGCAAAGTTCTCAGTGAAGGAGTAACAAAGATCCGCAAAGTTTGTATTATTTCTTTGGTTAGGCATTTTAGACCTTCCTGACTTGTATCTTTTACTGTTAATGATCATTTTATTTGAACCGATCAAAAGTTGAAAATGGTAAATCTCTGTCTTCTGTATATAGAAAGTTCTCAAAACCCATTTTCAAAATCTCATCAGAAATGTATTTGTATTCATGAGTGCGGTAAATTTGATGATATTATTATATAACATATTGAATATCAATAATAATAATTTATTTTTGACTAAATGGGTACAAGGCAGGAAGATTAACCAAAATAAAAAAGGCTGGGTTTTAATCCAACCTTTTTTTATTTAAACTACTTAAAGTTCTGCTTTAACTGAATATACTTTATATATTGTATATCAAATAGATATATCAACTTCCTTTAGCCTTTTAGGTCCTGCTGACAGGATGTGAGAAGGAATTTCATCCTTGAACAATTTAAAGTTTTCGATATATCTCGCCACCAGTGCGTCATACTTCCTCCAGTAGTCTTTTTTGTTTCCCCAAGCATTGGCAGGATCGAATACTTCATCAGGAACATTCGGACAGGATTTGGGTATATCAAATCCAAACAAGATGTCCTTTCTGTATTCCACATGATCCAGATGTCCTTCCAGTGCTGCATTCAGCATATTTCTGGTATGACGGATCGAGATCCGTTTGCCGACGCCGAATTTACCCCCAACCCATCCGGTATTGACCAGCCAGATCCGCGCATTGCATTGTTCAGCCTTTTTTCTGAGCAGATTGGCATAGAAATACGGATGATGCACCATGAAAGGTGCACCAAAGCATGCGCTGAAGGTGATTTCGGGCTCAATTCCCAGTCCAAGTTCTGTACCTGCGATCTTCGATGTATATCCACTGATAAAATGG
Source organism: uncultured Saprospiraceae bacterium (assembly GCA_964594045.1). Taxonomy (GTDB): domain Bacteria; phylum Bacteroidota; class Bacteroidia; order Chitinophagales; family Saprospiraceae; genus UBA2365. The sequence continues at coordinate 44,949 of CAZQKR010000008.1, forward strand.
TAAATGGCCTGATCCATACTCAATCTGGCAATCGGAGGCATTACACCTTGCGCGTCTGCCGTCAGGAAAATGATGTTTTTAGGTTGTGCATAAACCATTTTTTCGGGTACTGCATTGGGAATAAATTCCAGCGGATAGGACATACGTGTATTCTCAGTGAGTCTTTCATCATCGAGGTCGATCTGCCTGGAAGCAGGGTCGAAAACGACATTTTCCAGGATGGTTCCAAATTTATATGTACAGGCATGGATCTCAGGTTCTGCCTCTGCGGAAAGCCTGATCGCTTTTGCATAGCAGCCTGCTTCATAGTTGAAAACTCCGGATTCGCTCCAACCATGTTCGTCATCACCGATCAGCCTCCTGGTAGGATCTGCAGACAAGGTCGTTTTACCTGTTCCTGATAAACCAAAAAACAGTGCAACATCATCGTCTTTTCCAACGTTGGCAGAGCAATGCATGGACATAACATCATTCAAAGGCATCAGGTAATTCATGATGGTAAAAACAGACTTCTTGATCTCACCGGCATAGGAAGAGTTGGCTATGACAGCCAGTCTTTGTCCGAAATTGATCATGATGGCAGTTTCGCTCAATGTTCCGTCGATCCTGGGGTCCAGTTTAAATGACGGGGCAACCATAACGGTAAAATCAGGCACAAAGTCTCTGATCTTTGCCAGGTCACCTTCAGTGATGAACATATTTTTGATGAAATGTGAACTCCAGGCGTGTTCCGTAATGATCCGGACTTTCAACCTGTTTTCAGGGTCCGCTCCGGCGTAAACATCCTGAACGAATAATTCTTCTCCCTGCCAGTATGCCTGAAGCCGGGAAAAGATCACATTGAATTTTTCCTGGGTCATCGGGCGGTTGTAGGAACCCCAGTCAATATTTTTGGAAGAGCTCTCTTCCATGACAAAGTACTTGTCATTGGCAGCCCTTGCAGTCCATTTTCCGGTATATTTCTGGAAAGCTCCTCCGTTGACCAGTTTGCCCTCACCACGGAAAACAGCTTCTTCCACCAATGCAGGTGTCGGTAAATTCCAGTAAATCCTGTCAAGATGCACCAGGCCGTGATTTTCAAGTCCAAAATCAGCTTTGTATGCTCCTGCGTGTTTACTGGCAGGCGTATCAAATTCTAAATATTTCACTTTACTTCAGATTTAATGGTCAACAAATTAATTCCAGTCTCTGACTAATTTTCTTTCACCGATGTACAGTTCATTGGGTGAATTCGGATCTATCGCCCATTTTATCCGTTCAATGCCCTGGTTGATGTCTTTTATTCCACCGCAGAAAGATATCCTGAGATGGCCTTCAAAACCAAATTCTGCACCCGGAACTGTCAAAACACGTACTTTCTCCAGCAGGAAGTTGGAAAGTTTCCTGGAATCTTTTTCATAGGCGCTGAAATCAGCAAAAGTATAAAACGCTCCCTGAGGCTCGATCAGGTGAACCCCGTCAAATGCTTTCAGTTGCCTGACCAGCACCTTTTTGTTGTTCTCCAGAGTGGTTTTCAAGCTGGAAACCGCATTCTGAACTCCGTTGATCGCACCTATCGCTGCTTTCTGAAGCAGGATGGATGTTCCTGAAGTCTGGTGTCCCTGGATATTGGCCATTGCTTTGATCAGATGCTTATTGCCGACAGCCCATCCAATCCTGAATCCGGTCATTGCATATGCTTTGGAAACACCATTGATGATGATGAGCTTTGAATTATCTGAAAAATCCTTGACATAATCAAAAGGATTTGCCAAAGGAACACCATCAAAAACCAGTTTGTTATAGATGTCGTCCATGATCAGGTACAATCCTTTTTGCTCTGCAAACTCAACGATCTCCCGTATAAACTCCTTAGGATAAACTACGCCTGAAGGGTTATTGGGGCTGTTGATGATTATCGCCTTCGTGTATGAACTGACATTTTGTGTGATGTCCTTCATGGTTGGGGTAAACGTGCCGTCTTCCGGAACAACCGGTACAGGGATCGCTCCGCAAAGTTTTACCATGTCCGGGTACGAAACCCAGTAAGGTGCCGGAAAGATCACTTCATCCTGCGGATCCAGGATAGCCTGTAACGCAACCATTATCGCTTGTTTAGCACCGCTGGAAACAAGGATATTCGTCGGGTCAACCGACCTGTTATATGTTTCCCTGGTAAACCGAATGACTGCTTTTTTCATTTCCACCGTTCCATCTGCCGGTGCATACCTGACTTCACCGGAATTCAGATGTCCGGCAATGGCTGTGATCGCATCAAGCGGAGCGCGGCTTTTTGGCTCACCACCTCCGAGATGTATGACCGGTTCGCCTTTGGCTTTGAGAATGGCAAAAGTTTCATTCATTTTCAGGGTAACGGATTCGCTGACATTTCTGCCTATCAAACTTAAACTCATAAAAAATTGATTTAGTTCAAAAAATCCTCCCAAGTTCAATCCGGCAGTAAAAAGCCCTAAGCTTACTGAAGTTCATTAAGCTTGGAAGTCCGACAAAAATACGAAAAATACTCCTGATTTTACTAACCTTGAGTCAGATAATGAAGTAAGTTAGACTCATGCTAAATAGCGCATCGCCGGGGTATATATTCAAAAATATAATAATATAAAAAAACTTATAAATCAAGATAAAAATCCTGGGTATATGACTTATACTCTCTGGTATATACTGAATCAATATCGTACATCATAAGTTCATCCTCCTTATATGTTGTTTTGGATTTGGAAAACTCCATGACATACCTGATATGCGGCGTATTTGGCTTGGGACGAAGCTTGAGTAAACGCTGCAATTCAAGGTGGAGAATGGCAGCTTTCTGTATAAATTCAATGGCTATGGGCACAGGCAGGATGACGCTCAATTTGCCATTTCTTTTTAGAAGTCGGTCAATGGAATTTAAAAAATCCCAATGATCCAGGTATACGGTGTGCCGGGCTTTGGTTCTGGAAGGAAAAATAGAGTGCTTGTCGCCGGTAAAAAAAGGTGGATTACTCACGATATGATCGAATGAGTCATCCGTTTCCTCCGAAAAATCCTGGACAGAGCGGTGCACAGCTTTTAACGAACCGGACCAGGGTGAGCGTAAAAAATTGAATTCAGCTTCCAGGATACTTTCCCGGTCTATGTCCACGGCAGTTACATTGGCATAAGGATTTTTCTGACACATCATCAATGCGATCACGCCGCATCCTGTGCCGACATCCAGAATCTCGTTGTCCATTCCAACTCTGGCAAATGCACCGAGCAGAACGGCATCAGAGCCAACCTTCATGGCACTGTTTACATGTCTGACATCAAATTGCTTGAAATGAAAAACATCTGAATGATCAAGTTCGGGCATATTGATCTTTTATGGGGTGTAAAGGCAAGGGTAGCTCCTACAGCTTCCCTTGCCCTCCAGCCGGTTATTTTTTAACGACTACTTTCACATTGTCGACTTCCCATGTAGATGAAGCAGAAGCCGTGGAGGTGTATTTAAATGCAAAATACACTGTTTTCCCAAGGTAATTATTGAGTTTGATCTCCCCGGAAGGTGTCCATGTGAAATTACCTGTGCTCAAAGCAGCGCTTCCCTTTACCCAGTTGACAGAAGACGGATCTCCGGAACCGGAATATTGATCAGAAAAATAAAGTTCCATCGCATTTCCGGTATAATTTTTTGCTGACTCAAATGTCAGGATCGCATCAGTAGCACCTGAGAGATTGATCGCCGGTGAGATCAGCCAGTCTTCATTTTCATTACTGGCACTGTTTGCAAAACCGGACATTTTGGCACAGCCCTTTGGATTGCCAAAATTGGGTTCATATACCCAAACCTGGGTACCTTTGACACTGTAAGCATTCCATTTGTTGAGGTTGGCATCAAACCCATCAGTGAAAATGGTTTCGTAATTTCCTCCGGAACCGGAACCGTTGATCATTTTAATGTCATCCACCTCCCAGGTTTTACCGCTGCTGGTCGTTCCCAGGTATCTGAACGCTATGTAGACTTTATCATTGGCGAACTGAGACAGGTTGATCTCGCCTGAAGGCACCCAGGTCCATGTGCCTGTGGATAAAGGTGCGGCCAGTTCTGTCCATTGGCTCACCTGTGGCAGAGAAGTGCCATCATAGTTTTTTGAAATGTAGATCTCCAGGTCAGGACCATTGTAATTGGCTGCAGTTCTGAAAGTGAGTGCCGGATTAGTATACGTAGAAAGATCAACTTGCGGGGAGATCAACCACGCTTCACAGGCATTGTTCGTGTTATTGGCAAAATTGGTTATTCGGGCAAACTTATCACCACTGAAGGAATAAGCGTGCCATTTATCTGTACCAACCACATTTTGGGTGGTCCATCCACCGGATGTCAGGCTACCGTCTTCAAAATCCTTGTCAAATTTCGGGTCGCCGGGATTGGAACCTCCGCACCTCTGTCCGTTGAACCGGATATCCATCGTGTCCCTCAGATACAATTGATAATCATCCCTGTATTTGGAAACCACAACAGTGATGGTACCCTTGCCTTCAGGTAGCTTTGCATTGGCAAATGAAGCATAACCACTGGTCCTCAGCAGGATCTGATTTCCGTTACAATCTTCTATCGTACGGTTTGTGGTAACCTTGAAAGTGCCGTCAGCATAGGTTTTACCCAGATCTTCATTCACGAATTCTACATCTTTGAGTGTGATCAGCGTACTCAGATAACCATCCTTGACCTGGGAAATGGTCAGCGTATCAGCGTTAACTGGATGATTGATGGAACCACCCAGCACATGATCTTCAACAAATTCATTTGGAATAGGCACTACACCATCTTCATTGGACATATATCCGATCTGGATCAGGTTATTATTGTCAGACATGACCAGACCGGCAAGTTTGACAAAAACCTTTCTGCCCACCGGAAATGTATTGAAAAGGCTGCGTTTATCCATCCTTATCTCGATACCTCCGGTTTCATCCGCGATCACCAGAGTCTGATAGTAATTGCCGGATTTATCATTTGCAACGACCACTCCGGCTATGACTCCTGCAGTCAATGATTCAATGGTACCCAGGGTGTGTGTCGCTTTCAGGGCAGCGATACTGGTGGTTACAGTCAGGTCAGGATCAGTAAAATCGAACTCAGGTTCATCAAACTCGGTTTTTACACAGGATTGGAAACCCATGATAAAGAAAAGACCCAAAACGAAAAATAAGCGAAAATTCATATTTGATGTTTTATAAGTTTTACAATTAAAATCTGAAGCCCAGATTGAGATAATAAGTCAGGCCATAAACATAATAATACTTTGGCGGAAAGGCATCGAAATTCTTTTCATAGTGATCGTACCTCAACTGCTCAAAACCCCCGGTGATCAGATTTTTATTATCGAGCAGATTGTTCACACCCAGATTGAGCATCAGGTAATAATCCTTGATCTTCCATGATTTTCCTCCAAAAAAGTTCACGATCAGTCCTGAAGGCAGTTTCTCCTGATCCAGTATGGCATGCCATAAGTCAGGATCAGCCAGTTTATCCACGCCTTCCACAGAAACCTGTGTTCTTCTTTCCGGATTGAAATCCAGGTAGATGTCATCAAAGTAATTGAATGACAGGTTAATGAACCAGTAATTTGGGGAATTATAGGATAGTGCCAATGAATATGCCTGCTGTGGTGTGCCATGAACCCGGTAATTTTTCATGTAAATCAACCTGTCAGAAATGACTTTGGCCGTATTATCCTGTGAGATGGTTGCGGTAGGTCTTGACGAATACAGATACGTTCCGATCGCGGCAACTCCCTTCACACTGAATGCCGGTGTTAACTTGTACTTTGCTGCCAATTCAAGTCCCTGATGTGTCTGATTCAATCCGGTCAGGATGTAATTGACAAAACTCTGCTCAGAGTCATGGTAGAAACTCATCACCCTGATCTGGTCCCTGATCTCAGTGTAATAAGCAACTGCCTGAAGGGTCAAATTGGGCGCTCTGAGCATGTAAGCCGCTTCACCGCCAAAAATGGTTTCAGAAGACAGGCCCGCGACCAGCTCATTCCTTGTCCTTGGGGAGATGAAAGCATTTCTCACAAATGGCGCTTTTGTCATATAAATTCCATTGGCATACAGGTAGTTTCTTCCGTCAATTTTATAGGTTACTCCCGATTTTACACCGTAGTTGAAGAAATCCGTCCTGGCGCTTTCCCCAAACGAGTTCTCTGCAAATTTGCCATTGCGGTACAAGCCATTTCTCCAGAATTCGGTTCTGCTGACATTTCCGGAAATGAAGAAATCAATGTGGTCATATACAAAAAGCGTTTTGGCCCATGCATTCATTTTAGTATTGAAAAGCTGGTAATTGTAGCCAAATGTATCGCCTTCATAGACCAGTTTGTTCGGATGATCCAGGTCATTCTGGTAAAAATCCAGTTCCTCAGGAAAATCCCTTTCGGCAAATTTGTCAAAATTGATGTAAAAATCCCCGCCGAGCAGGTCGTCCACCTTTTTATAATAGTGCATCCTTTCAAACTGGTAGGTCAAACCTCCGTTGATACTGATATTATCGGCAACCGAGGTTTCCACAAATGAATTAAAGGATAATTTCAATGGATCTGATCTTTGTTCCTCGATGATATACTGTGACATTTTGCCGGTCACATTATTGCCTTCTAAACCATCCACGTTATAGACCGTCTCCTGGCTCAGGAAATTAGCCAGGTAAAGGCTTTCCCAGTCAATCTGCATCATGGACGGATTGGATTCAAGCATGTTCCTCAAAGTCTGGGCTTCGTTTTCATTTTCACGGTAGCTGGGCAGATACTGATAGTAATCAGGTCTCGGGTCCGCAGCATTGTACCATTCCAGCCTGGTGAGCCCGTATTTACCGCCCAGGAATCCGATCGAAGAGGAAACAGTGGTTTTCGGACCCGGATTCCAGATGTGTCTCAGGATGGCCAGTGGCTGATTTGAGTTGGCTACTCTGGAATTTCGCTTTTCACCGTTTTGATATCCCCAGGTAGAGTTGTAATAGTTATTATCCATAATATCATATACTTCCTGGGTGGCAGCGAGGCTCCTTCCCACTTTACCCGGAGCGTTAAGGAAAGTGAGATTCAGCAGTTGTTTGTTTCCCAGTTTCCTGTCCACACTGAGCAAATAGGAATATCCGTCATAAAATGTACCTTCCACATATCCTTCCTGTGCCCAGCGCCTGGAACCGCTGAGACTCAAGGCCCAGCCATTTTTCATCATTCCCGTGGAATAGGTCATCATCGCCCTGTTCCTGTATGTTCTGTTCGTCAGCGCATAACTCGCCCTGAAGCCTTTGTACTGATCTGATGCCAGGGTGCTGATGTTCCTTGAACCTCCAAGTCCTCCAAAAGCAAAAAACGATGGTTCCAGGGTGGTACTGTACTGACTCCTTCTCATCACATCATTCAATCCGCCCCATGTGCTCCATGCTGCAAAACCGTCTTCAAGGTCATTCATCGGCATCCCGTTAAGGAAAATCTCTTCATACGAATCCGTGTATCCTCTGGTCCTGAACCTGGCCACGCCAAAATCAAATGATGCTGTCCTGGTGAATTCATCCACGGAGGCGGTCAGCATACTGGATACTTCGCTGGACTCATCTGCGTCTGTCAGGTCAGATTCCGATAATTCAGCCACCATGCTTTCCAGCTCCTTGACAAAAGGATAGATCCTTATGATGCCGAGTTCGGTATCTTGCAGTTCTTTTATGGTGAAATTGGAAAAAAAGCGTTCATATCCCGCAGCCTCAATATAAAAATTGTAACGACCTGCAGATGGTAATGTGAGTTTAAAATTTCCTTCTGTATCAGTAAATGCCTGGATATCAGCATCTGCTGAAACCGTCAAAGTAGCACCGGCAACAGGAAGATTGGTATCCGAATCAAGTAAAGTTCCTGTAACAGACTGACTGTAAACCGATGCAGCACAAAAAATGATCAGCAAACCAAGTACAAATCTAAAATTCAACATTTGCCCTTTTTTAAGTTATGTGGTATGTCTGGCAATTATTTGCCGGATATTCAAACAATATCTCACTTTCCCGTTATCAGGTTTTTGAGCATATTGGCAGACAAAAATACATTAAATATTTATACTTGGAAAATGTTTTGATTTTCAATATGAAGTGCTGTCAAGGTGATGAATCAACCATGTTCAATGCTGAAAGAGGTCATCAGATAAGCTATTCTGATTTTTTCAAAACTAATATTCGATCAATTACAAAATATTATATTGTAAATAACCGGGTTTACCCTGAATAGCTTAAAAATTGAGGAGATAAAGCGCATTATTAAAAACTACTCAATTACTGCCAAATTAATAATGAGGTGATATAAATCCATGGGAAGTAAGCAATCTTTGGTTGATCTCAAGGTGATAAGGTCAAAAAAAAACAGTCCGGATGCCCGGACTGTTTTGACAGATCTAAAAATATATGATGATTGATCAATTTGACGCAGTTCACTCAAAGAACCGCGATTTTTTCAGTCTTTTTTGACTTCTTCGAACTCAACATCTGTGACATCTTCTCCACCCTGTCCGGAATTACCGGCATTTCCGGTTGATTGGTTATCTGCCGTACCGTTTCCTCCGGTTTGTGTTGCTTTGTACATTTCCTCTGAGGCGGCCTGCCATGCGGCATTCAATTCATTGGATGCACTCTCTATGGCATTCATATCCTGCGATTTATGAGCTTCTTTCAATTTGGCTGCAGCGCTTTCGATGGCTGCTTTTTTGTCAGGGCTCAATTTATCACCAAACTCTTTCAGTTGTTTTTCAGTCTGGAATACCAACGTATCTGCGGCATTCAGTTTATCAACTTTTTCCCTTTCCTTTTTGTCGGATTCGGCATTCAATTCAGCCTCTGCTTTCATTTTTTCAATCTCTTCTTTAGAAAGGCCAGTTGAAGCCTCGATCCGGATGTGCTGTTCTTTACCTGTACCCTTGTCTTTTGCTGCGACATTGAGTATTCCGTTGGCATCCATATCAAAGGAAACTTCGATCTGGGGTACGCCTCTCGGAGCAGGCGGAATGCCGTCCAAAATGAATCGGCCGATCGATCTGTTGTCTCTTGCCATTGGCCTTTCACCCTGCAGGATATGAATTTCAACAGATGGCTGATTGTCAGCTGCAGTGGAATACACTTTTGATTTTTTGGTTGGAATGGTGGAGTTTGCTTCGATCACCACATCATAAACATTGCCCATGGTTTCAATCCCCAGAGAAAGGGGTGTCACGTCCAGCAGAAGCACATCCTGTACATCGCCGCTCAACACACCACCCTGGATCGCTGCGCCTAAAGCGACTACTTCATCAGGATTCACGGTTTTGTTGGGCTTTTTACCAAAAAACTGTTCAACTGCTTCCTGGATTTTGGGGATTCTCGTTGAACCTCCCACCAGGATCACTTCATCGATATCAGATTTGCTCAGACCGGCATCTCTCAATGCAATTTCACATGGTGCAATGGTCTTTGCAACAAGATGATCCACCAATTGCTCAAATTTTGCCTTGGACAATTTCATCACCAGGTGTTTGGGTACGCCATCCACAGCGGTGATATATGGCAGATTGATCTCCGCCTGGGAGGAAGAAGAAAGTTCAATTTTAGCCTTTTCTGCAGCTTCCTTCAATCTTTGCAAAGCCATCGGATCTTTTCTGAGGTCAATGTTTTCAGACTGCTGGAATTCACCGGCCATCCAGTCGATGATCGCATGGTCAAAATCATCACCTCCCAGGTGTGTATCACCGTTGGTTGATTTTACTTCAAAAACCCCGTCACCCAGTTCCAGGATAGAAATATCAAATGTACCACCACCCAGGTCATACACTGCGATCGTCTGATCTTTGGCTTTTTTGTCCAGACCATATGCCAGGGACGCGGCAGTTGGTTCATTGATGATCCTTCTGACTTTCAATCCGGCAATTTCACCGGCTTCCTTGGTCGCCTGCCTTTGAGAATCATTAAAATAAGCAGGCACCGTGATCACTGCTTCGGTAACTTCCTGCCCAAGGAAATCCTCAGCTGTTTTCTTCATTTTCTGAAGTACCATGGCTGAAATTTCCTGGGGAGTATACTGACGGTCATCTATTTTAACCCTTACTGTGTCATTGGCGCCTTTTACCAGCTCAAAAGATGAATGCCTGATCTCAACATCTGCTTCTGAGTAACGGGCACCCATGAATCTTTTGATGGAGGATATCGTTTTCTTCGGATTGGTGATCGCCTGTCTTTTTGCAGGATCGCCGATCTTCCTTTCACCATTGTCAAGAAACCCTACCACTGAAGGCGTAGTCCTTCTGCCTTCGTCATTCGGAATAACCACCGGCTCATTCCCTTCCATTACAGCCACACATGAGTTGGTCGTTCCTAAATCTATTCCTATTATCTTACCCATTTTGATGAATTTTAAATGTTATGCTTTGCCCATAGCCAATCAATTGTAGTGCCACACCCAATTATATGACAAAATGTAATTATATCATGACATTAAAGGCAAAATATCTGACAGAATACTGACAATGTGGCGGGGAAAGTGATCCGTGAACAGTGATCTGTGATCTGTAAACAGTGATCAGTGATCTGTGAACAGTGATCAGTGATCTGTAAACAGTGATCAGTGATCTGTAAACAGTGAGCAGTGATGTGTAAACAGTGAGCAGTGATCAGTAAACAGTGAGCAGTGATCAGTGATCAGTGATCTATAAACAGTGATCAGTAAAAGAGACAAGTAGTGATACTTTCTACTCTTAACCAATGATCATTCCGGCGATGGTAGCAGAGAGCAATGATGCGAGCGAACCGCCCAGGACAGCCCTCATACCGAACTCCGATAGTGTTTTCCGTTGACCGGGAGCCAGGGAGCCTATGCCTCCGATCTGTATGCCAATCGATGCAAAGTTGGCAAAACCGCACAGCATATAAGTGGCCATCACAATGGATTTTTCGTAGTGAAGATGCACGCCATTGGTAACATCCTTGAGTTCAGCCAATTGAATATATCCGACAAATTCACTGGCGGCAAGCTTGATGCCGAGTAATTGGCCCATGAGCATGATGTCTTTGGTTGCCACACCGATCAGCCACATCAGCGGGGCAAAGATGGTTCCCATAATAGATTCCAGTGATAATTTTTCGTACATGGTGTTGCCTGCCAGCCATTGGTTGAGTGTGGTGATGTCCCCTACCCAACCCAGAATGCCGTTGATCATGGCGATGAATGCCAGAAACACGAGGAGCATCGCAGCCACATTCGCTGCAAGCTTGAGTCCTTCGGTCGTACCGTTGGCGATCGCATCCAGAATATTTGAACCGATGGTATCTGTACTGACGCTGACATCTTTGTCTATTTCTCCGGTCTGGGGGAAAAGCATTTTTGACACCACGATGGCTCCGGGAGCCGCCATAACGGATGCAGCCAAAAGGTGTTTGGCATAAGTCAGGCGCAGCACAGGATCATCTCCTCCAAGAAAACCAATGTATGCGGCCAGCACACCGCCGGCAACCGTGGCCATTCCGCCAACCATTACCAGGAGGATCTCGGATTTTGACATACGTTCGAGGTACGCCTTGATCATCAACGGTGCTTCAGTCTGTCCCAGGAAGATATTCCCGGCAACAGAGAGGCTTTCCTGGCCGGAAACATATAATGTTCTCGCCAGAACCCAGGCCAATCCTTTTACCACGATCTGAATAACGCCCAGATAAAAAAGCAGCGAAGTCAGTGCGGAGAAAAATATGATGGTCGGCAGGATCTGAAAAACGAAAATATAGCCTGTGGACTCTACATTCATGAGGTCACCAAACAAAAAATTGCTTCCGGCCCGTGTAAAATCCAATATGCTGATGAAGAGGCTTCCGACAAATTCAAAAATTCTCCTGACCAGATCCACTTTGAGTACACCAACTGCCAGAAGCAGCTGCATGCTCAATCCTGCACCCACTGTTTTCCAGTTGATCCCCTTTCTGTTGGCACTGAATATCCAGGCGATCAACAATAAAACCAACATACCCAGTACACCTTTCCATAGCGACTCCATGCCAAATCCTTCACTGGCGATGATATCAACAGCGCTGGCTGGTTTTACCACAGCAGTGCTGTCCACAGCCTGGGCACTTGTCATTACAGTTGTCAGCAAAAACATTAAGAACAAATTGAATTTCATAAATTTAATTTTAATATCCCGGAAAAATCCAAAAGCGGGGTAAATGTAGTAAAATATTAAAAAATGAAGATCACAAACTTTAGATTTTTGGTAAATTAAAAAGAAGCTGAAGTATGCTTTCATTTGGTATCGAAGTGTGTTTTTTCTCAGAAAAATATTACCTGCATTTAAATAAAGAAATAATCAAAGAAAAAATGGACAACAAAGTGATTTTTTCCAAAGATTATGGCTATTTTACTCATGATTTTCGGAAGTGCCTTCCTTTTTTTATGATCAAAAAGCAATATGAGCAAATTCACCATTCTTTCAGTTGTTTTTTTCCTGATTCCTTTTGCCTTAAAATCACAGGAGAATCAATCCGGCAAGCTTGAACGCGGATTATTCACCAATGTGGAATGGACTCAAAATGACACACTTCTGGTCATTCCCCAGGTTTGGATGTACAATGGAGACTATTATTTTGAATGGAGGTATAATTATGAAGATATCAACACCATGACCTGGTACATCGGCAGGCCATTTTCCAACGATGAAAAACTGATTTACGAAATTGTTCCCATGGCGGGTATATCTTTTGGTCAAACCCTGGGCATTTCATTCGGACTCAAATTGTTTGCGGAATACAAAGGGCTCTCTTTTGCATCAGAAGGCCAGTTGACATACGATCTGAAACTGAATGAAAACTCCTTTGTTTACAACAGGTCCGACATATCTTACTGGTTCACGGATCATTTTGGCATCGGTGCAGCGCACCAGCTATATGCTGTACTCACTGATGAAACGGAACACAAAGGAGGTCCAATGCTGAGCTTTTCCTTCAACACGCTGGATCTTCAGTTCGCTGTGCTGGACTTCAGCAAAAATGAAATGATGTTGTATGTCGGAATTGGTTATACATTTCCTTAACTTTTTCTTGGAATAATGTAAATCCTCAATTGTTGAATTAATGATAAATGGTAATTGTTCAGTTTTCGAGTCTTATAGTGTTTTATGATCGATGCTCAATCCAAATCTTTGAGAACAGCCAGTTCGCTGACGACCCTAAAATTATTTTTGTTAAATTTACTTATTGTTGACTGACCAAAAAGATAATTTCTGTTCAAACAAAAAAAATAATTACCCTGTTAAGCATTTTTTTTATTTTTGACCAACAAAACGATCAGCTTGTTCAAAGAACTGCCATATTCAGTCCTTATAAAACATCCAGACATCATATTTGGCCTGGCACCACGTACTTTCTCCACTTTAAATACTATCCAATGTCATCAAACTCATTTTTGATCGGCCTCACCGGCGGTAGCGGTTCAGGTAAGACAACCTTCATTCATGAATTGAGAAAAAGATTAGATGAGTCTGAACTTTGCATTTTATCCCAGGACGACTATTACAAACCCAGGGATCTGCAGCAGCTCGATGAGAACCAGGTCCGGAATTTTGACTTACCTGAAGCGATTTTATTTGATGAAATGCTCAGGGATATTGATCTGCTCAACGAAGGAAAACCGGTTCAGCGCCAGGAATATGTATTCAACAATGAGAAAGCCCAATCCAGATTACTGACTTTTTATCCGGCACCTGTGATCATTGTTGAGGGACTATTCGTCTTTCAGCATGAAGAACTCATGGATAAACTGGATCTCAGACTCTTCATCCAGGCAAAGGACAACCTTAAGGTGATCAGAAGGATCAAAAGGGATCAGATCGAGAGAAATTATCCGCTGGAAGATGTACTTTACCGTTATGAAAAACACGTTTTACCTGCCTATGAGCTATATATCAAACCATATGTTCCACTGGCAGATATGGTGATCAACAACAATAAGGATTTCAACGCAGCATTGGACGTGATCAGCGGTTTTATCAAAAGCAAATCTTTCCTCAAGAAAAAAGAATGACTTTCAGCCTACAATTTGTTTGCATACATTGGATCATCCATTGATCCTGATGAACCGCGCCCGGTATTCCTCCTTCAAAGTCCGTATCCTCAAGGTGTAAATACCTGGCAACCACAATGATGCATCAATACTTTTTTTGCCGTCAGCCGGCCATTGCCCTTTTTCAAACCATACTTTTGCTCCGGAAGGAGATATGATCTCCATTTCGTATGCTTTTCCAGCAAGTTCAGCCTGTTCAGCCATCAACCAACCGGAAGTGGGATTGGGATGCAGTTTTATTTTTGCTGCCGCAGATAATCCAAGCGTTCCTGTCTGATAGGTGATCACCACAAAAGTATCCAGGGTGCACCCATTATAATCCGTGATGGTCAGTGCATAGGTACCAGCTGCCAACCCGGTGATGGTCGCAATGGTCTGATCGCCGGCATTGCTGTCCCAGTTGAAGGTATAAGGACTGATGCCTCCGGACGGAATAACAGTTACGGAACCGTCAGTCATACCGGTGGTCGCATGACTGATCAGGAAGAGCGCATCGAGCGGTTCAGGCTCGCTCAGCAGAATACTGTCCACAAGCAAACTACATCCATTCCTGTCCAGAATTTCTGCGGTATAGGTACCAGCGGTCAAACGCGTAATAACCTGTGTCTGTTCACCTGAATTCCACAAGACTTCATAAGGTGCCACTCCTCCATAAATATCAAGGTCTATCCAGCCAGTGGAATCTCCGGAGCAACTGACCTCTTCCAGAAAGTTGATTTTGTAAGCCAGACGTGTTGGTTCAGTGATTTCAAACCATCCTGAAGTTCCAAAACAACCGGCTGCATCCGTGATCGTTACATTATAGGTGCCTGCACCAAGATTTATAATGGTGTCGGACAATGAATTGCTGATCGTTTTAACACCATTGCTCCAGTTGTAATCGATCGGAACCTGAGCACCTGAGAGTTCAATTTTCATTGCTGCAGTGCGGTCTCCGAAGCATCTGATGGTATCCAAACCAGTCAGTTGGTTTGCTATCGGTATATTAAGAGATTCCAGCTCGATACCGGTTCGAATACCTTTGCAGCCGTTTTTATCAATGACCACAAGGGAATACAATCCGGGATCCAGCCCTGCATGTACTGTGCCATTTTCCCCGTTTCCATTCCAGAAATAGCTGTAATCTCCTGATCCTCCACTGACCCTCACGCTGATGGATCCGTCTGCAGAAGCAATGCAGGAAGGGTGAATGATCTCATCTGTTGTGATCACAACCGGATCTGGTTGTTGAACATAAATGGGTTCACCAATGAATTCGCAGCCGTTATGATCTGAGAGCGTCAAATGGTAAACACCCGCTCCGATCGCATAGAGATCATCATTGGAACTGAACAGTTTGCCGTCCTTATACCAAAGAAAGTAATAAGGCGGAGTTCCGCCTTTCGGATGTACTTCTATACTGCCATCGTCAGCGCCGTAACAGGTCACGTCATCCTTTGCATTGAGGACAAATGACAGTTGCGGTGTATCCGGTACCAGCAGGGAATCCAGTATTTCGTAACATTGTCCGCTGTCGTGAATGGTCACCGAGTAATAACCAGGCTCGAGTCCCTCAATTTTTTCCACCTGTGATCCATTGCTCCATTGGTATGAGAAAGGTTCAGTACCGTTGAGAATACCGAGTATTTCAATGTTGCCCTTGCTGTCTCCGTGACACAATGGCGGATCAATATCATAGATCACATTGAATTCGGTCGAAGCAAGCAGTTCAATTTCTTCTGAAATTGCAACACAGCCCTTTGCATCAGTTACCGTCAAACGATATGTACCGGGGCCTATGTCTGTGAGTTCGTTCGTCTGGTGGCCTGTGCTCCATAAAAACTCCACAGGCTCTTCCCCACCCGTCTGTCCGGCCAGTATGTAGCCGTCAGGAACGCCCTGACATGAAGGAATAATTTGATCAAGTATCTGAATATCAATTGGTTGACCTGATATGATTTCTATCATTTCAGAATAAATGACACAGCCTGGTGCATCCGTGATCCTGCACCGGTATTGACCTGCAGGCAGGTTTTCCAACATTGGACCTTCCGCACCGTGATCCCATAAAAACTGATATGGCGCCTGCCCTCCGGTCACACTCAGATGTATGAAACCGTCACTGCTTCCGGCGCAGGATTCATCAGAAATAGTATCCAACAAGACCTGCATCGGACTTTGAAGATCCAGGTCATCGTTCATGCCATTGCAGTTTTCATCAATACCATTACATGGAATTTCTGGTGCTCCGGGATTGATCGTATCATTGGCATCATCACAATCAGTTTTATTCGAAACAAACCCTGCTCCGGGTTCATTCCAGCAAAAGAAATCTGACTGATCCGGGTTGCCATAACCGTCACCATCATTATCTGCATAGAACAAATAGTTGTTTTCATTCACCGGAAATGATCCGAAAAACATGATCTCATCCAGAGCAATATCTGATCGTTCCCCATTTTCAGGCAATTCAGCGATCAGTCTGAACCTGGCGACCATTCCGTTATAAGCGCTTAAATCAATGACCTGGGTTTTCCAATTATTGCCCTGATTTCCGTCTGCAATAAATAATTCCTGCCACTGTAACCCACCATCTGTACTGATCAGGCATTTCAGCTGACCCATATCCGAGCCATACATGTGGTAACTGAACTGCAAATCACAGCCATCAGAATTGCTGACGATATTCAGGCACCGGGATTCCAGAACAGCTATTCTGTTGTGATCACAGGCGCTTTCAGAGCCTTCAGCGTATATATATCTTCCGAAGCCGTAAAAATCTGTTTTGGGCCCGGTTCCATCGGTATTTGTTTTTCCCTGGTTGACCAGCCATTTCATGTACGGAGCACCGGCATTTTTCCAGTAAGGAGAAATGTTGCAGGTACTTTCACAGTCGTTGACACAAATTGCAGCCTGGTCAAATTTGTCCTTGAAAGAAGCCGGATGACACAAGGTCTCGAAAAACACGGGACAAGAAACAACCGAAAATGACCCTTCGCAGGAAGTTTTGATGTACGCAACGTAATTGATGTTTTCCTGTAGATTGCTCAGCGTCATCTGCCCGGTTCTGGCAGTAAATTTCAACTGAGTTCCATTGCCCTGAATAAATCCTTCCGGCCCGTATTCGAGCAAAAGTGAATCCCCTGAAACGCCTGTCGTATCCCACCGGACAGTTGCCCGCGTAGGTCCTATTGGCTCAACATAATAAGAAATAGGCAACCTGCACGCATTTTGAACAAAATTTACCGAAAAGTACATGAGTTTGCCAGCATGTCCGTAACGGTTGTCCCGTATGTTGATGATCCAGATCCCGGCAGGGTCAGAACCATCGTAGAATTCGTTGAAAGATTGCAAAGGTTTATATTCACCGCGCAGGGTTTCTGAATCCTCAATTCCCAGGCAAGCTTCATCTGAAAATCTGATCGCACCGCTACATCCGGCTGAATCAGGATCGCCATAATTTTTGACACCCTTGCCTGCTTTCGAAGCCAGCATCACGGTTCTGCCCGAAGGAGAGGTCAGTTCGATGTCGAGGTCGTTGGGCCAATTGTGTTCGACGATCAAAGAGACATCCCGGATAAAAACATCCTCGCCCAGTTTTCCTCCTGCCAAAAGATCATTGTACATATAGAACCTGTTATTGACGGGGTCAGAATTGGTGGTTGCATCCTGGAGGTTGAACTCCAGCCCACATTCGCCCGGATTGGATAAACTGGAATAAAAGCAAAACGGCGCGCTCCATACACCGGGCTGGCCATTGCATATACTTCTAATCCTCAGACAGTAGCGTGCATCTTTTTCCAGGTCTTGGATCACCAGGAAATTGACAGGAATGGGTCCGAAATCCGGAATTCCGGTAAAGTCTTCTCCTTCTTTGACCAGCTCAATTTCATATGCGTTTGCGCCTGACTGATACAGCCAGTTGATCCGTATGGAACGCTCGGTTCTGAGTGAGAACTGGTTGAGAACGGGTGGGAAGCATTGAGCTGAAATCTCATTAGCGAAGAACAGAATGGAAAAAGCCAAACCTGCCACGCGCCAAATTGTTGCGGTAAAAGCGAATTTTTGTTTGAAATCAATGATCATAGCGAGTGTATATTTTTAGAAACTGAAAAGTTGTATGGAACACTTTCCAAGATCAAAAAGACTGAATAAATAAAATCAGCAATGAGTGATTTATGTGCAATGAACCTTTTAAACGAAACAATCAACTCTCATTTTCCGGTCAAAAGGCTGGAAAAATCTCAATCATTACAAAAGTTCCCGGGATTATAATATTAATGCAAAATCAACACGGAGTGTGACAAACATAGACAAATTTAACCAAAATCCATGAAAACAGCAAGATTTTCCAGGTACTTAAATATTGGATCAAACCACGATATTGATCATTTTGCCCGGAACCACGATCACTTTTCGGATGGCTTTTCCTTCAGTCCATTTTGAAACGATGTCCAGGCTGAGGGCATGCTGCTCAATCTCTTTTGGATCCATTTCCACACTGAGTTCAATTTCACCCCTTTTCTTTCCGTTGATACACAAGGGATAAACGACTTTATCCTCGATGAGGTATTGGTCATCAAACAGTGGGATCAACTGATGGTGAACACTGCTTTCGGACCCGGTTCTCGACCATAATTCCTCTGCGATGAAAGGAGCAAACGGAGCGATCAGCTTGATGGCGGGTACCAAAACAGCAGCCTTGTGGCAATCGAGGCGTTTCATTTCATTTACAAAAACCATAAATGCACTTACTGCAGTATTGAACGAAAGATTATAGATATCTTCATGCACTTTTTTTATGGTCTGATGCAGGATCTTGAGTTCTTCAACTGTTGCACCCTCACCGTTGAGCAACCATGTTCCCTCATCGTCCACAAAGAGCCTCCAGAACCTGCGTAAAAATTTCCTGACCCCGTCAATTCCCTTGATGTCCCAGGGTTTGGATTGTTCAATGGGCCCGAGGAACATCTCGTACATTCTGAAGCAGTCAGCACCATACTTTTCAATGACATCATCAGGGTTCACTACGTTAAAATACCTCTTGGACATTTTGCCCACCTCAGAATGAGAATGCAGGCTGAAATCATCCGGCAATTGGTCTGCAATAAAAATCCCGGCTTTGCTTTCAAAATATGCATCCCTGTATTCGGGACGCCATTCCAAAAACCGAAGGACGCCTTGCACATCAAGATGGCTGTCATGTGAACCGTAATTGGAAATAAAATCAATATGGACCGGAATCTTCGCGATATTTTCCATATCCTCACTTCCGATCAGATCAGAGGATATAAAGTGATTCCTGCCTTCTTTTTTCTCCTTTGACAAGTAAATATATTCAATCACTCCCTGTATCATGCCCTGGTTGACCAGCTTCAGGAATGGTTCATCTCCGGGTACCAGGCCTTTGTCATACAGGAATTTGTGCCAAAAACGGGCGTACATCAGGTGACCGACGGCATGCTCTGTTCCACCGATATACAGGTCAACATCTTTCCAATATTCAATGGATGCTGCTGACGCAAATTCCTTTTCATTTTGCGGATCCATATACCTGAGAAAATACCAGCTTGAACCGGCAAACCCGGGCATGGTGTCTGTCTCCCTGGTAAAACCGGGAATTTCCTTCACCCATGCTTCATTTCTGGCCAAAGGAGAACTTCCGTCCGCAACCGGTTTAAAGTCGGACATCGCCGGCAATTCCAGGGGGAGCGTGGATTCATCCAGCAGATGTGCAACACCGTCCTTGTCATAGATCACCGGAAATGGTTCACCCCAGTACCGCTGACGTGAAAAATTGGCATCCCTGAGTTTATAATTGACCGTTCTGGATCCGATCTTACGCAATTCCAGCGCTTTCAAAACAGCTTCGATGGCATCAGGAACTTCCATTCCGGTAATAAAATCAGAATTGATCATCACGCCTTCTTTATCCTTGGAAGTTGAGCCGGGATATTTTGATTTGTCAATGACCGGAATAACCGGCAAATTAAAAACTTCTGCAAAAAGCTTATCCCGTTCATCATCGCTGGGCACTGCCATGATCGCACCTGTTCCGTAATCCTTCAGAACGTATTCACTTATCCACACAGGAATCCTTTTGCCATCGAAAGGATTGATGGCATAGGCTCCGGTAAATGCACCCGTAATCTTTTTCTCGCTGGTGCGTTCCAGATCAGAGCGGCTGGCAGCATAGGCTTTGTATTGATTGACTTCATGCAACTGCCCTACCGTAGTGATCCTGTCCACAAACTCATGTTCAGGTGACAACACCATAAATGTAACGCCAAAAATGGTATCAGGTCGGGTGGTAAATATCTCCAGCGGCTCGGGAAAACTTTCAATTTCAAAGAAAACCTTTGCTCCCTCCGAGCGTCCTATCCAGTTTTTCTGCATCTGGATAAGGGATTCCGACCATTCCAGTTTGTCCAGATCACGCAGGAGTCTTTCAGCATAGGCAGTTATCCTCAGTGACCACTGTTTCATCGGTTTTTTTACTACAGGGTGACCCCCTCTTTCGGAGACACCGTCCTTGACTTCGTCATTCGCCAGCACCGTTCCCAGTTCCTCACACCAGTTGACATAACTTAACTTCCTGTATGCCAATCGATAATTCATCAACACTTCATCTTTTACTTTAGGTGAAAATGACTTCCACTCTTCAGCAGAAAAGCTTTGATCATGGCTTGTGGCCGCCTCAATGCCGATATTGCCCTGCTGTTCAAATGCTTCGATCAGCTGGCTGACCGGCAAAGCTTTGTCCTTAGCTGTATCATAATAATGGTTGAACAATTGTGCAAAGATCCATTGTGTCCATTTATAGTAGGATGGATCCGAGGTAGAAACCTGTCTGCTCCAGTCAAAATTCAAACCCAGGTTGTACAACTGATCCTTGTACCGCCCGATGTTTTCTGCGGTGGAAACAGCCGGGTGAATGCCTGTCTGAATGGCATATTGTTCCGCCGGCAATCCAAATGAATCAAAACCCATAGGATGCAACACATTGAATCCCAGCATTTTCTTGAACCTGGCATAGATGTCTGAAGCGATATACCCCAACGGATGACCCACATGTAAACCGGCACCGGAAGGGTATGGAAACATATCCAGTACATAAAACTTTGGTTTGGAGTGGTCAGTTTCCACTTTATATACCTGTTTTTCCTGCCAGTACTTTTTCCATTTGGCTTCAATATGATTGGTATTCAGACTCATTGAATGATTTTTTTGAATTAATGTGCGAAAGTATGTAAAATCAAATAAATATCAAATCAAATATGGATGAACGAGCCGTAAAACCCATAGCATGATCATACTTTTGAAACAGATTGATCTGATCTTTCATTTTGATGAACAATAATGCGGCTGTTAAAAATGTTTAAGAAAACAAGGAAATATCTGAACCGTTTATTTAGTTTTACGCCCTACTGGAAGGAATACATGAAACTGATCGATAAATATATTACCAAAAGCTTCATTGCGCCCTATTTTCTGTCTTTCATCGTAGCTGAATTTGTATTGGTCATGCAGTTTCTTTGGCTGTATATAGATGAACTGGCCGGCAAAGGTCTGACCATGCTGGACATTGCAGAACTGGTGCTGTATTACGGGGTGCTTATGATACCTTTGGCGGTACCGATAACCATTCTGATCTCTTCAGTTATGGTATTCGGTGATATTTCCGAAAAATTTGAGCTGTCCAGCATGAAATCAGCGGGTATATCCCTGGTCAGGGTCATGAGGTATGGTATTTTTATTGCAATTGCCACTTTCGGATTTTCCTTATTTGTTTCCAATTACCTAAAACCCAAAGCAGCTTACTCCTTCAACTCCAAACTATTGTCCATCAGAAAGAAAAAACCTTCCATTTCCCTCAACGAGAAAGTATTCAATAAAGACTTCAGTGCGCATACGGTATATATCGGTGAAAAGGATAAAAACGGCAGGGACATACGCAATGTCCGGATGTACAACCACACTCAAAGGGGAAATGTGATATTCAGTTTCGTGACCGCCAAGGATGGCGCGATGTATTCGACTGAAGATGAGAAGTTTTTCGTGATCAATCTGAAGGATGGATACCAGTATCAGGAGCTGAGAACCAATTCGGATCGTGGCAGGGACAATTACCCTTTCATCAAAACCTCGTTCCGGGATTGGCAAAAAGTTTTTGACCTTTCCGAATTTGACCTGGAAAATATCAATCCGGGTTTGTTTTCCAATAAAAGGGAGCTTATGAATACTGTTCAGCTTCTGGCACAGGTGGATACCTCAACACACCGGATCAAAAAGCAGCTGGATATGCTTGGACCAGTCCTGCCCAAATATACGGAAACAGCATCCAAACAATCAGGGAATGTCTTCGGTCAGGGAAATGAGGGATATCAGTTCGGAGCATCCAGAATCGACGGCTATTACAGTAAGATAGAATGGGTGGATCCCGGGAAAAAGAATTCAAAAAAGAATTTCAGGGAAAATATATCACCTTATCAGCTATCTGAATTGTCCTCTGCTGCCATAAGCAACCTGGAGATCTCAAAAAACAGGTTAACTTCTTCCTTAATGAGTATTGAGTCGTTTACAAAAACGCGCAACTATTACCTCCTGGGATTACATCAACCATACAGTTGGGCATTCATCTGCATCGTGTTTATATTCATCGGAACTTCGATGGGCTCCATAATTCGTAAAGGAGGGTATGGTTTTCCAGTTTTGTTTGCCATTTTATTTTTTATGAGCTTCATCGTGTTCAATACCATGGGCGACCGATTGGTCAGAAGTGATAAAATAGACCCTGTTTTTGCAGCCTGGTTACCCGTTATCGCGCTTTCTCCGATCGCTGCGATCCTGACAACCATGGCAATGAGGGATGCAAAACTGGGCAAATTCCAAATACCTTTCTTCCGTTCCAGACAGGAGATCATTCAGGAACCTGAAACGGAAGCGGACAAAATCATGCGCAGTGACCCGGGAATGAAATGATTTTTACATACATTTAAAAATTAAAAAAAACTTTGTTACTGAATTATAAACCCAAAGTTGCAGTAAAAATCAATTAACCAACTTGATCAGCACACCTTTATGGCAGTCAAAACAGGATTTATTAAAGAATTTTTTCAAAGGATCTCCATTCAGCAATCGACATACTTTTTGCTCACCGGAACAGGTTTGGTCGCAGGGACGCTGTACTGCATCTTTTCGGAAAAAACATTTTTGCTGCTGATCCTCGCAGAAAACCGGACGCCATTTCTTGACCAATTATTTCAACTTTTAACCCGACTTGGTGAAGAACACATTTTCATCATTTTGATATTGGGTATGTCCTTTTTTTCAATTAAACGCGCATTGACCTTGTTGCTGGCCGGATTATCCACCATTATCCTCAGCTTTTTGTTCAAACTGTTGTTTCAGCATCCAAGGCCACTGACCTATCTCGAATCATTGGGTGAATCTGAAAGGCTCGGGCAGATTGCCGGTTATTCTTTTCACGATGCCTATAACAGCTTTCCATCAGGTCATACTTTTTCTGCTTTTGTTTTATTCACGGTACTTTCGTTGTTTACCAGATCGTCCAGATGGCAGATCCTGTTTTTCATCCTTGCTGCTGCAGGAGGGTTTTCCCGTATCTACCTGGGTCAGCATTTTCCCTGCGATGTGGTTTTCGGTGCATTTTTGGGTTTGATGACCGGCTTGATGAGCTATTGGACCATTTTCCAATTCCGGTTGAAAAATTTCAGAGACAGAGGTTTGTTTCAGGGCAAAAATCAGGGTTAAATTCATTGCTTTTCAAGAAAATTCAGGCTGAATATTGGCCAAAATAATTATTTTCTTAGTTTTACCCGCGTTTTAAAATAAACGTTGAATTGCAGTTGCTGTTTTTTGATGTTCACCCATGACAAATGATGGATTTTGAACTTGTTGAACAAAATAAAATTTAGTTTATGAAAAAAATTTCTTTGCTTTTTATGCCTCTGCTTTTTATTTTTTCAAACCTTCAGGCACAGGAGATGTGGGTAGATACAGGTTTGAAGGGAAGCTGGGGACCGACATTTCTCTATAATCAAAATCTGGTCAACAATGCCAACTATAGCCAGCAGATATCGACAGGTTATGGGATGGGTGCAAAATTCGGTTTCAATTTCGGGTATGTTCACGGGATATCCATCGATGCGATGTATTCACAAAATAAACAATATTACAGTCTGAAGGAAGGGTTCAGTCCCGAGTCAGAGTTGACCGTTGACTGGAAAACCATTGATTTTTATGTTTTGTATAAGATGTACCGCGCCATAAACTACCTGGAGATCGGCCCTAAATTTTCACTGATGCACCTTACCAGGAACAACAATGTGGAAAGCACGCCGAATTATGTGGAAAATTATCCATCAGCTGTGCTGGGATTTGGTTGGTACATCATGGGAAGGGATGCTTTCAATGTGATCGGTGGTATCAGGATAGAGTACGGGTTGGCGGATATGATCAGTCCTGCGGGCAAAGAAGCGGGATTTCCGGCAAATCCTGTTCAAACGGAAGCATTTGATCCATATTATGCAACCAATCCGGTCATCGCGCAGTTGGTTTTCGAAGTCAACTGGGGAATCGGATATTTTGCCAAAACTGCCTGTTCAGGGAGAAAGCATTTCTTCAAATTCTGAAACCAGGTAAATGAGCATAAAAAAAGTGAATGGCAGCTGCCATTCACTTTTTTTTATTGTTACCGGTCAGTTGTTCGCGTCAAAACTCAGCAATTGATCTGCCGATGATATCGACGCATTCATGCACCTGTGACTCATTGATGACCAGAGGCGGAGCGAAACGGATGATATTTCCGTGAGTCGGCTTGGCCAGCAATCCATTATCTCTGAGCTTCAGGCACACATCCCATGCAGATTTGCCGTTTCTTTCCTCTATAACGATCGCATTGAGCAAACCTTTACCCCTGACCAATGAGATCATATCCGTTTTGATATTGCGGATACCTTCTCTGAGGATCTCTCCCATTTTGAACGCATTTTCAGCGAGTTTTTCATCTTTGACCACTTCCAGGGCGGCCACTGCAAGCTTGCAAGCCATCGGATTTCCGCCGTAGGTGGATCCGTGTTCACCGGGTTTGATGGTCAGCATGATGTCATCGTTTGCCAAAACTGCAGAAACAGGGTAAGCACCGCCTGAAAGCGCTTTTCCGAGGATCAGCACGTCCGGTTTGACCTGTTCGTAATCACAAGCCAGCAACCGTCCGGTCCGTGCAATACCGGTCTGGATCTCATCAGCGACAAACAGCACATTGTGTTTTTTACAAATTTCGCGTGCTTTTGCCAGGTAGCCTTCATCAGGAACAAACACACCCGCCTCTCCCTGTATGGGCTCAACGATAAAGGCTGCGATCTTATCTGCGCGTTCCATAGCTTTTTCCAGTGCAGCAATATCGTTGTACGGAATGCTTTCTATACCTGGGGTGAAAGGCCCGTAATCGTTTCTGGCTTCAGGATCATTGGAAGCTGAAACGATGGAAATCGTCCTGCCGTGGAAGTTCTCCCTGGCAAAAAGTATGACGGCTTCATTCTGAGGCACTCCTTTTACTTTATAGGCCCACTTGCGAACCAGCTTCATGGCTGTTTCCACACCTTCAGCCCCTGTATTCATGGGTAATACTTTATCAAAACCAAAGTACTCCGTCACATATTTTTCATATTGTCCGAGTGCATCATTGTAGAAAGCCCTGGATGTCAGGTGAATGGTATTGGCCTGTTCAATCATGGTTTCCACAATCCTGGGATGACAGTGTCCCTGATTGACTGCTGAATATGCACTGAGGAAGTCATAATAACGCTTTCCTTCAGCATCCCACACATAAACGCCTTTGCCTCTGCTGATCACAACAGGTAGCGGATGATAATTGTGTGCTCCGTACTTATCTTCCAGCTGCATTGCTTGTTCTGAGCTAACTTTCTTAAAAACCATGATCTTATTTTTTGTGAAAAAATGAATTTGAATTTTCCCGCAAAATTAAGTTTTTTTATCCAATCCATACGGTTTTACTGCACTGAAGTTGATTCAAAAAGTCAGGTTTTTGGATGGAATGAATGACGACCTGATGTCAGTCTTCATGACAACAGTCAAAAACAAAAAAGCCCGGGAAGGATCCCGGGCTTTTAAAGATTTGACTTAATGCTGATCCAATTACTCAATTCCCTTTTTAACCAGGTATCTTTCTGCATCCAGGGCAGCCATACATCCGGTTCCTGCAGCCGTAATGGCTTGTCTGTAAACAGCATCCTGTACGTCCCCGCATGCAAAGACACCTTCAATATTTGTTTTGGATGTACCCGGTATTGTTTTGATGTATCCAACCGGATCCAGTTCGATAAAATCCTTAAATATACCCGTATTTGGCTTGTGGCCAATGGCGATGAACAGTCCCGTCACCGGTAAAGTGGTTTCCTCTTTGGTCTTGTTGTTGATCACTTTGAGACCGTCCACCACATCCTGACCGAGCACTTCTGATACTTCAGTATTCCAATGCATTTGAATATTGGCGGTTGAAGCAACTTTTTCTGCCATGTATTTGGAGGCCCTGAGCACATCCCTGCGTACCAGCATGTGCACTTTGGTACACATTTTGGACAGGTATATGGCTTCTTCAGCGGCGGTATCACCACCTCCGACTATGGCAACTTCCTGACCTCTGAAGAAAAACCCGTCACAAACAGCACATGCAGAAACGCCCTTGTTCATCAGTCTTTTTTCAGATTCAATTCCGAGCCACTGGGCGCTGGCCCCGGTTGCGATGATCACCGAATTTGCTTCGATCTCATGACCGGAATCTGTGGTCACTTTATGTGTTTCACCTGAAAAATCAACCCTGGAAATGTATTCATACCGAATTTCTGTACCATACCTTTCAGCCTGTGCTTTCAGGTCTTCCATCAATTCCGGGCCCTGAATACCTTTTGGGTATCCGGGAAAATTCTCTACCTCAGTGGTCAGCATCAACTGACCTCCCGGTTCCGGACCAGTGTAAACTACCGGGGACATATTAGCTCGGGCAGCATAAATTGCGGCTGTATAACCTGCAGGACCGCTTCCAATAATCAAGCATTTTATTTTTTCCATATTATTTCGATTTTATTGTGCTGCAAATATAATCCATATTAAAGCATTTTCTTTGTGACTTGTGTCACCTGGAAGAAAAAAAAACATTTTAAAAAGCGAAAGATGAGCGTTTAGGTCTATATTTTTTGCTTGATCTGATGCAGCTCAATGATTCCTTTAACAATATTTCCATCAAACGATTCTAAAAGCTGACACTGGATGACAATATTATTTTTTCGGTTTACCGGGCAGGTATTTTGTTTGTAATCGGGTAAAATGCAGGTAATTTGGCATGTCCTTTAATATCTTATTATCATGAATGCAAATATTTGGATATTTTTGCCATTATGTCTCAATATAAAGCATTTCTATGAAAAAAGTACTCATTGCCAATCGGGGGGAAATTGCGGTCCGGATCATTCAGACCCTGAAAAAAATGGGCATCAGGTCAGTTGCCGTTTATTCCTCAGCAGACAGGGATGCAAAACACGTCAAAATGGCCGATGAAGCTTACCACATTGGTGAAGCACCTTCAACATCATCCTACCTCAACGCATCCCGGATCATTGAAACTGCCATTAATGCCAGATGCGATGGGATACACCCCGGATATGGTTTCCTGAGTGAGAATGCTGATTTTGCTGGCATGGTGGAGGCAAGCGGAATCCGGTTCATCGGACCAGGCAGTGAGGCGATCAGGATCATGGGCAGTAAACTCGCTGCAAAGGATGCCGTGAAGAAATATGATATACCGATGGTTCCCGGAACGGACCATGCCATCGACGATCCGGAACTCGGGCTTCAGATCGCGGAGAAAACCGGATTCCCGATCCTGATCAAGGCATCTGCCGGAGGCGGGGGCAAGGGAATGAGGATCGTCGAAGATCCTTCCGATTTCACCGAACAAATGAACAGGGCGATCAGTGAAGCCAAAAATGCTTTCGGTGACGGCTCTGTGTTCATTGAAAAGTATTTCACAACTCCGAGGCACATCGAAATGCAGATCCTTGCAGACCAGCACGGAAATATCATCCATCTGAATGAAAGGGAATGCAGTGTGCAGCGCAGGCATCAGAAAGTAGTTGAAGAATCCCCCAGTGTATTGCTGGATACTGAAATGAGGAGAAAAATGGGTGAGGCAGCGATCCTGGTTGCGCGGTCATGTCAGTACGTTGGTGCCGGAACTGTTGAATTTTTAGTGGATGAGTACAAAAACTTTTATTTCCTCGAAATGAATACACGCCTGCAGGTAGAACATCCTGTAACGGAATACATCACCGGGCTTGACCTGGTTGAAGAACAGATCCGGGTAGCAAGAGGTGAAGTGCTGCGTTACAGGCAAGAGGATATTCCGTTGAACGGGCATG
Source organism: uncultured Saprospiraceae bacterium (assembly GCA_964594045.1). GTDB lineage: Bacteria > Bacteroidota > Bacteroidia > Chitinophagales > Saprospiraceae > UBA2365. The sequence goes on from CAZQKR010000008.1 coordinate 73,471, forward strand.
CGATCGAACTCAGGGTGTACGCTGAGGATCCGGAAGAAGATTTTGTCCCCAGTACGGGCACGCTGGAAACCTATATCGAACCCGTTGGTCCTGATATCCGGGTTGACAGCGGCTACGAATCCGGCATGGAAGTGCCCATTTACTACGATCCGATGTTGTCAAAACTCATCACCTGGGGCAAAAGCCGGACTGAAGCCATCAATCAGATGAAATCCGCGATCAGGCAATACCGTATTTTTGGTGTGAAAACCACTCTGCCATTCGGATGTTTTGTCATGAATCATCCTGAATTTATCGGAGGGGAATACAATACGAATTTTGTCAAAAAATATTACAGTAAGGAAAAATTCCAGCAGGCTATTTTCAATGAATCAAAAGTTGCCGCCCTGATCGCCGCAAAAGTGCATCTGGATACGGTCAACCAGGTCAAGGAACCGCATCACGATAAAGGCAACTGGCTGGTAAAAAACTGATCATATAAATTCATTAGTATTTATGCCTGTCCATATTCTTGCCATTGAGTCTTCCTGTGACGACACCAGCGCTTCCGTGATCTCGGACGGCCTCATCACCAGTAATATTATTGCAAGCCAGAAGATCCACTCACAGTTCGGTGGTGTAGTACCAGAAGTGGCTTCCCGAAAACACCAGATCAATATCATTCCAACTGTTCATGAAGCGCTCCGAATGGCCGGAATTCAGAAGAACGAGCTGAATGCGATCGCGGTTACGCGCGGCCCGGGTCTGATGGGCAGCCTGCTGGTTGGGGTAACTTTTGCAAAAACCCTTGCTATGGCCCTTCAAATACCCCTGATCGAGATCAACCACATGCAGGCACATGTCATGGCGTTGTTCATCGACGATCCCAAACCCGGATTCCCTTTTTTGTGTCTGACAGTTTCCGGAGGACATACACAAATCGCTGTTGTCAAGAGCGAGACTGATATGGAGGTGATCGGGAAGACCATTGACGATGCAGCAGGTGAAGCTTTTGACAAAACGGGCAAACTGCTGGATCTCCCCTATCCTGCCGGTCCTGCAATGGATCGACTGGCAGCGACCGGCAAACCGGTGTTCAGTTTCCCGGAACCGGACATCAAAGGTCTGGATTTCAGTTTCAGCGGACTTAAAACGTCGATTTTATATTTTTTACAAAAAAAAGTGAAAGAAGATCCCGATTTCATCAGAAAAAACCTTGAAGACATTTGCTGTTCCGTTCAAACCCGCATCGTGGACATCCTGATCAAAAAACTGGTGAAGGCTGCTAAACAGACCGGTATCCGGGATATCGGGATCGCCGGCGGCGTTTCTGCCAATTCCGGACTCAGAAACGCATTAGAGGAAAACGGAAGGCGCCTCAACTGGAACACTTTCATTCCCGGATTGGAATATTGCACGGACAATGCAGCCATGATCGCCCGTACTGCATTATTTAAATACGAGCATGGAATTTTTGCCGGCCAGGACATTACACCGGAACCGAGGATGCAGATTTGAAAATTGAGTCTTCTCCGAAAAGTCTTTGCCCCATAAATCCCCACTGACGTTTTCAGTCAGTACAAGCCTAAAAGGGGACTTTTAATTTGTTGATTTTCAATCGTTTCCCTTTAGGGTTTGGGGCAAAAAACGATTGAAAATCAACAAATTGGACTTTTCGGAGCAGACTCAAAATTCGGAAATTTGAAAATTATATTCCTTAGCCTTTTGTAATTAGTCCGGTTTTTGAGGTATTAAACCAGATTCTGCAGACGTAAATAATGTAAAATTAAGGGTCAATCCAGGTGTTGGGAATGGTGATGATGACCTGTGGAGTGCTATTCCCTGCTGATGAGCCTGAAGGAATGCAGAAAAGAGTCCATATTCCTGTTGAGTGAATTTTTCTTATCTGAGAAAACCTGGAGCGAGTAGATCGTCTGCCCTACTTGTAAAATCCTGCCCTTCATTGAGAGCAGGTCATCCCGGTAATTTAACCTGTATTCCAATACAGGATTTTGATCAAATTGGTCCCTGTGGCTGTACAGCAGTGTTCCGTCAACCTGTGCTTTTATGTTGTCCAGAAAATCTTCCAAGAATATATAGGCATTGAAACTGCTGTCCGGTGAAAAATCAATGTCCTCCGCTTCAAAATAATTGACCAGATATAAAAAATTGCCGGTGGAATCAACCGAGGATTCAGTATAAACCGTATGTAACAAAAAATCTCCTGTCGGCGTCGAAACCCCTTTTTCCATCAGCCTGACTGTTCCGGGCATTGAAACGGAAAATGATGGTTCCTTGCTATCAAATGTTTGCCACTTTACCTGAGCAAAAACAGGTTTTCCCATCAAAAACAAAAAGGCCAATAACATAACTTTGATGAGCTTTATAGCAAATTGTCCAAAATTTGTATCCCAGTTCATACAACTCAATTTTACCCAATAAAATATCATAACGTCATACTGCCAGAATTTGTATCCGGTACCATTAGCTTTCTTCCGATTTTAAGACATCACAGAGGTTCATTACAGAAAACACAGGAAAATTTGAAAATTTGAAAATTCACTCATACTGAAATCTAAAAATTTGAACATCAGATCATTTGAACATCAGATCATTTGAACATCAGATCATTTGAACATTTACTCATCCTTCCATACTTTTTTCCAGTTCCCTGGCTGAAGCGAGAAATTCTTCGACGTTCATCTCATGAAAAAAGAGCAAGCCATGAGTTGTCCTCAGCCTGGGACTCTCATTCTGGTAGAAAAATCTTTTCCCAAGCAGTAACTGGATCGGATAAAGCTGTTCTCCCCAGATCCTGTTGGAAAGATCAGAAAATTTGCCATCGTGCTGGTAACTCGGGAAAGATGCATCCACCTGGCTCAGATAACTGTTGGTAAAGGCATTATCCATCACGCCCATTGCATTGAGCGACACGGGAACGATGTGGGACACCTCAGCCGGGTGGAATTTATACCAGACATTCCGGTAACCCCAGATCCTGAGGTGTTCAAGGTCAGTCTCCCTGCTCCATACCCGGACAGCCTCTGCAATGGCCTGCAATACTTTATAATGAGTATCAGGACCGCTGCCTTCCGGGTCAAATGCCAGGCTGATGATGCCCGGTTTTATCCGGCGCAACTGATCCACGATGGGTTCCACATCCCGCTTTCTGTCCGGTTTTTCCGTAAAAATATCCCCGGTATAAAACCCGAGCCTTAAATGGTGTACCTCCTTATGTGTCATCCCGAAATAGGCCCAGACCAACTCTTCCTCAAACTCCCGGATCATTCCCTTGAGCTGTTGTATGGGTGGCGGAAGTTTTTCTCCGTCGTAACTGTTGCGCAATGTGGAGATCACATCCACCATCTTGTTCTCCAGTTCTTCGACATCCTTTACCTTCCAGATTTCGGTAATATTGCGAACCATCCGGTGTGCAAAAGCTCTTTTACGCTCTTCAGCATTGCCTGTTGCGACTCTGATCAGATAGTGGTATACATCCTTGTCCCTTTTGAAATTGTAGCCTACGGTGAAAAAATCTTCGTAATTCACCATCTGGATGAGTCCTTTTACCAGGAGTTCTCGTGTGTGGACCAGCAAATGGTACAGAAAATCATTGGTGACTGCAGTAAATCCCGAGGTCATCACCGCAAAATGTGATCTGTTGGTCTCATTTCTCGATAAACGATGAATATGTGGCAAAAGACCCAGCATAATGTCATCATGATGTGGCCCGGTATGGTAAAACATCTGGTGTCCGGGGGATTCAGTTCCTTTGTCAATTTTTTTCAGTATGGATCTCTTCACTGTCTGAACCGTCTCCAGGCTCAGGTCTGGGATCATTCTGCAATATGTATCTGATGCAAGGTCATCCATATCCAGGTGATCAGCAAACTTATCCACTCTGATGCAAAGGTCAATCACTGCCCTGTCCGTTTTTTCCTGATTCCATGGTGTAGATGTGTAATAATGATGAATGGCATCTTTCAACATGGCTGCAGCGCCTGAAGTAAGGTAAAATCTGGCATTCGGAAGCTTTGACAGCACAGATGCCGGAAATAGATTGGATGGTTCCTGTTCAAGTGCATCACGCACCATAGGCGCTTTTGCCTCACCGGCCGCAAAGATCAGCGCAACGCAATCCGGATTGTAGGTAATAGTACCCAAACCTATTGTGATCACCAGTTTTCCCCTGGAAACCTCAATGCCACCCAGATCACCGGCTGCAACCGCCTGTGTTTCATAATTGGTTTGAGTGAGCCGTGTCGTCGAATTATGATCAGAGCCTTTGGTATTGAATGCGATGTGACCGTCGGGACCAATTCCACCGAGGAAAAATCCAATCCCACCCAGTTGCCTGATCCGGTCTTCATACGCTGTACACCAGTCGTCGATCATAAAAACAGATCTTTGCCTGAGCTTTTCAAGAGGAGTTTTAGGCTCCCTGTATCTCAATCCCAGGTCTACCCTGCCGTCAGGGAATATGTCATTAAAATGCTTCCCGTCAGCCAAAGGGATTTCATCAGAATTGATAAAAAGTCCTTTGTTTTTATCGAGTCCGAAGCCATCAACATAGTATTTCTGAACATAATGGTAAAAACTGTTGTGCTGTTCTGAACTGATCGGGTAAAATTCATCGATCTGAACGAAATGCAAGCCTGAAAGCGATGGTTTCTGTCTGATCATCAAACCGTTGGTTTCCCTGACCCTTTTCCCGTCTTCATTATCCCAGTTGTCCAGGATATATTTCGTCCACGAAATGAAGTACTCCGGAGTTTTACCGGTTGGCAAACTGATGACGCCATCAGGATTTTCTGCAACCCATTCTATAAATCGCAGAGCAGCCAGCAATCCAAGCCTTGGAAAGTTTTTCACGGCAACATACGGGATATTCACCGGAAATTTTCTCTCGAATTCACAGCACATGGCTTGCTCAACAGGGGTAAAATGTACAGACATAAGTTTGATGTTTAATTCCACAGCTCTTCGACTTCATAATTTAATTCAGGTCGATGGCTATCAGACAAAGGTAGGATTTATTGACCGAATAAATGAAATGCCATCCATTCAAAATTTGAAATGAAGGAGTTCCTGGCCATATTTGTTTTGGGTGGAGTGTGATTTGATTGAGTTACACCTTTGTTCATTTGTTCTTTTGATGAGATACATTGAGATGTTCAGATGGTCGGATGTTGAAATGTTGAAATGTTGAAAATCCTGACATTCATCGTCAGGGATCAAATTTTCGAATCTTCGAATTTTCAAATCAGCAAATCGTGAATTTACGGAACGATTTTTGAATATTTTATTGTTTCATTGAATGTAAAATCTGTTATCAGCATGATAAAGGAGAGTGAATTGATATTGAAGGAAGGCAGAGTTTATCACCTGGGCTTGTCAAAGGAAGAACTGGCTGACACCATCATTACTGTGGGAGACCCGCAACGTGTGGTGCGCGTATCGATGCATTTTGACCGTGTGGACACCATTGTTCAGAACCGGGAATTCATTACCCATACCGGTACAGTCGGCGGGAAAAGGATATCGGTGATCGGCACAGGCATTGGTCCTGACAATATTGACATCATGATCAATGAAGCGGATGCACTCAAAAATATCGATTTCGAGACCAGGCGGATCGAAGAAAAACTCACAACTTTGACCATCATCAGGATGGGAACATCGGGTTCATTGCAGGCAGATATAGGTGTGGATGAAATTTTGATCTCCACTCATGGTTTCGGCGTGGATGGATTGATGAATTTCTATGATTATTCCAGGTCAGCATTCCAAAAGGCATTTTTACAGGAGATCGAAGATCATTATCCTGAATTGATGCAGATCTGTTCTCCAACCATCTTTGAAGCGGATAATCACTTGCTGGAGAGTTTCCCGGCTGAATGGAGAAGAGGAATGACCATTACAGCAGGAGGATTTTACGGGCCGCAGGGAAGAGAATTGAGGTTAAAGCAGTTTATGAGACCTATCGTTGATCAGTTGATCCGGTTCAGGTTCAAGGGCAACCGTTTCTGCAATTTTGAAATGGAAACATCTGCCATTTATGGACTTGCAAAGTTATTGGGACACCGGGCGATGTCTGTAAATGCCATAGTGGCCAACCGTGTAGAAAAGACCTACAGTCAAAAACCTCAGGAAACCATCGACCGGATGATCAGGGATACGCTGGAAGTGATCGTGGAGAAGGATTTATGAACCCAATAATATAGTCTTATAAAAAACCCCTTTTGCAATCACAAAAGGGGTTTTTCATTTTCTTATAATGCAAGCTTTTATTTTCCAGGTACCAGTTTGAATTCCACCCTTCTGTTCAACGCGCGGCCTTCAACAGATCCGTTGGTTGCGATCGGCCTGGTCTCGCCATAACCTGTATGCGTCATGCGTTTTGAATTCACACCGCTGCCAACCAGGAATTCATAGCAGGCTTTTGCACGTTCTTCAGATAACAGCTGATTCTTGGCAGGTGTACCTGTATTATCGGTGTGGCCGCTGATGGATAAATTGTAATCCGGATATTTGATCATGATCTGTACGATCTGCCCCAATGTTTTGAATGATTCAGGCTTCAGAACGGCTAATCCGGTTTCAAACTGAACTGAACGCATCGCCACGTTAAGGGTTTCCTGATCTTCTTTTTTGATCTCAGGACAACCGTTGTTCCACACCGGACCTGCAGTATTCGGACATCTGTCCAGATGATCCGGTACTCCGTCACCATCGCTGTCAGGACAACCTTCGTAAACCGGCAAACCAGGCTTTTCAGGACATTTATCCTGATTGTCCAGCACACCGTCTCCGTCACGGTCGGGACATCCATCCCTGTTGACCTTACTGCCGCGTGGCGTATCCGGACATTTATCCAGGTGATCGGGAACACCATCATTATCCACATCACCCACTTCTATCATCGGACATCCGGTTTCATCCACTTTTGTACCTTTCTGCGTTCCCGGACATTTGTCCATATAATCTGCAATACCGTCACCATCGCTGTCCAGAAGGCACCCGTCCTTATCCACAGGTGCTCCTTTGGGCGTATTGGCACATTTATCCAGATGATCAGGAACTCCGTCACCGTCGCTATCTATCGGACAACCGTCTTTATCCACACTTACACCCCGGGGTGTCTCAGGGCATTTATCAAGATGGTCAGCAACGCCGTCACCATCTGCGTCCAGCACTTTTACCTCAGGGCAACCTTTGCTGCTGGCAGGACCGGCAACTTTAGGACATTCATCCATATGGTCAGGCACTCCGTCACCATCTGAATCCGGACATCCGTTGTGTTTTGCCAATCCAGGCTCATCAGGACATGCATCCAGATAATCAGGAACACCATCTTTGTCTGTGTCAGGACAGCCGTGAAATTCCGTGAGTCCTGCCACTTTCGGGCATAGATCCAGATAATCCGGAACCCCATCCATATCAGAGTCAACCAGTTTTGGATCTGTCTCAACCTTTGCTTTTTCCTTCGCATTACCCAGCATGAATTTTACACCGATCCCGTGATGAAAGTTGGTCTTGTTCTCTGCCGTGCTGAAACGGAATTCCGACTGCCAGTTGACATAAGCCCTTTCATGAACTCTGAAATTGATCCCCAGACCAACAGGAAACTGAATATTGCTACCCCCTTCGAGTTCCTTCGAAATACCTGCTCCTGCCATGATATAGGGAACGACACTCATTTTTTTATTCAGGAAATGGTATTGGCCGACAATATCTCCTCCTAAAGCGGTAATCCTTTTTTGCAGCAAGGAATCCCTGATCACGCCCACTCTGAGTGGAACTCCGATTTTGATCCTGTCGTTGAGGCGGTGCAGATAAAACACTTCTAACCCCTGACTGTAGTCTTTGAATGTGGTAAACTCGCCACCGTTCATGGTCTGATAATCCAGAAAAATGGTTTTCAAACCAATTTCATGCTGATAAATATCTTGTTGTGCCATAAGCGGTTGGATCAGGAACCACCAGATTATAGCTAAGTAAAAAATTCTATTCATCATGTAAGATTTATAAGATTCTTATGCCAATCCATGCAAAATTAGCATATATATCAGTGTTTTCAATACAATTCCAACAAATTATGCATAAAAAACGCTTATAATTTGTTTAAAATCTGTTTTTTCTAAAGATTCAGGTTTTTCTCCATTCGTTACAATCTCATGCAGAAATTGTTGTCTTCATGTCAGTTTTCCGTAAACCTGATACCAAAAATTCAAAATCAGAGGGTCAGTCACCCAGGCTTAAGATTTTGAGTTCCACTCGCTGATTCATCCTTCTGCCATCAACTGTAGCATTGGAGGCGATAGGATTTCTTTTTCCATAACCCTTATAGCTGATCCTGTTTGCATCTATGCCTTTTGCAATCAAATACTCAGCAACACTTTTTGCCCTTTCAAGAGATAACCGGTCACAGTAATCATCAGGAGGAAGGCTGTTGGTATGGCCTCCGATCTCTGTGATGATCTTTGGATTGGCATTCAGGAAATCAAAAATTTCATTCAATACCGGAATAGACGCATCTGTAATATTGGTAGAATCCGGCAGGAAAAACAATTGGTTGATCCTGACGATTTGCCCAACTTCTATCTTATCAATGTCCAGCGCCAACTGACCGGTTTCAATTTCCACTTCGAAAGTGACATTGCTTTTACAACCCATCATATCGGTCAGTACGGCATTATGCCGGCCTTTCCCCAGATTGGTTGCCGGATTTTCTGATTTTTGCCCGTCCATTTCAAAAATATATCCGGGGGTGCCTCCGCTGAAGGAAAATTTTGCCGTCATCCTGCCTGCGGCACCTTCCTCGATCAGTTCATCCATTGTCAATTTCAGCATTGGCGGATCACTGAGTTGTACCCTTGAGTCCATTTTCTGATTGTCACCATCTGTTACAGTTACCCTGTATTGACCGCTCTTCAGGCCAAATATCTGCTGAACATCCTCTGCACCGGTTGACCATATGATCCTGTAAGGAGGATTTCCGTTTTTAATACTCAGTCTGACACTGCCATCCGTATATTCAAAACATGACGGTGATCTGCCTGTCAGGACGATTTCCATGGGCAATGTAGATCTTTCCTTCGCAGGTCTGGCTTTGAATCCCACAGTAAACAGTCCATTACCTTCTGTGCCTATCCACAGTTTGTCATTGTCATCCACTGCGATGGAAAGGCATTTCTGGCTCACCAATCCAAGATCCTGGCCGTAGCGCTCAATTTTCCCTGAATAGGGGTTGAAACGGATCAATAATTCCGAGGCGATCAATATCCTGTCCTCTGAATCGATGGCTATTGCGTTGACTTTCCCCTTTTTCAGACCATCCTGGAGGTCGGCATCGTTCCAACGGTTTCTTTTATTGAAATTTTCTATGTTCCATAGGCTGTTTTCTGCCAATAGCCAAAGTCCTTCCCTGTTTTCATAAACACTTTCCATCGATTGTCTTTCCCAGGACTTCCATTTGTCATTTTCTATTCTCACAACGCCTTTCCTTGTGCCAACCCACAAAATTCCATAGGAGTCTTCATACAGAAAATTGATCTCATCTGAATTCAGCTTCGAATTTTTACTGGTGTACTTCCTGAAATTATCGAGGTTGCGCAGATTGTATTTATACAAGCCTTTATCCGTTCCTATCCATAGAAAATTATTGGATACCAGCATATCTTTGATCACTGCAACCGGGTCTTCCAGTTTATGGTTAATGAAATCCTGTGTACTGCCAAAAAAACCACCGCCTCCGTAATAGATCACGTTTTGATTCGGGCCGGCAGTCAAGGAAGTCACCCTGTTGCCTGCAAAAACCTTTTTAGCTGCATCCTCAAATGAATTGACATAGAACAATCCATGATCTGTCCCCAGATAGATGGAACCGTCCGCTCTCATGAAAATATCATATACGCTGATATTGTCCGGCAGATCAGGATACTTCACCAATTCGTAATTATTCTGAGCCTTTACTGCTACAGTAAAATACAACAAAGCGCTGAAAAGGAGAGTTAATGCACGCATGTTAACTTAATTAGCTTCTAAATTTGGTTCAAATATATAAATATTGGATCAGATCAAAAGATGATCAAGACTTATCTTTCAATTTCAGGCGGTTTTCTGATATTTATGGACAATAGTCTGTGCTAAAACCGGATTTTTAATGTAAAAACGAAAAGACTGCAAATTGAGTATTTTTTCAGGGTCTGAAATAAAAAAAGAGGGTTCATGTTTGAACCCCCAAAGTTTGTAATCAAAATCCTTAATTTTCATTCACCCTGGTCAAAACACCATCCGTATCCATGACGATCTCTGCCCCGGTGAACCCCCTGTTTATCGCTTTGATCTGTGAGGTTTTAGCCTGTTCAAGATTGGTGAATCCACTCAATATGAATATCGTCCATTTATCTTTGGACCATTGTTCAATTACACCGAGGTCTTTTACTTTTTCAACATCGAAATATAGCGGGTTGGAATATGCTGCCAGCCTTACTTTGTAGTTACTTTCCACTGCAGGTTTTTCGTATTTTGCATTTTTATGGAATGAATATTTGGACACCAGCAACTCCAGTTCTTTTACATTGAGCATTTCCTCAACAAGGAAAGCGTCCTTGAACCCTTTGCTTCTGACATTGTTGAGCACTTCTTTTGCTTCGGTTTCACCATAGAAATAGCCCAGTCTGATCTTATATGCATTGTCTTTTCTGATCCGGTATACATTACCCAGCTCGATCAAATCATTGTAGCGGTCGTAATTGCCTTTATCCTGAGTGATGGAGGCCAGTTGTACAAAGTAAACCCTCATACTGGTATTAATGATCTCTCCGTAGGCAACCCTGAAAGCGCCCTCCAAAGACAGATCATCCGGTGCCATTTCATTGTCGCGGAATCCAACCTGTGCAGAAGGACCTGACTTGATCTGAACTGTATTTGGATCGATCATGGATTCCAGGGAAACAGCCTTTGGAATATTTTTTTCAGCAAGCATTTCAGCTTCTTCAAATCGTTTGGATGGCAAAGAATAGTAGATATCAAATCCGCCTTTCCCTCCGATCCGGTTGGATGCGTAGTAATATTCCAGGTTAGCCGGATCAAAGATCAAACCGATCTCATCTCCCATCGAATTGATCCCTTTACCCAGATTTTCAGGCAGGGTCCATGTACCGTTCTCCATACTGGTCGTAAAAACATCATAACCACCTAAACCTGCGTGGAAATCTGAAGAAAAATAAAGTTTGCCATCCATATAGTATGGAGAAATCTCATTGCCGGGTGTGTTGATATTTGTTCCAACAGGTTTAGGTGCAGACCAGGCATTTTGTTCAAAATGAATGGAGTACAGATCAAAATCCATTTGTTTTCCATGCATATTGGAGGCAAAATAAATAGTGTTGTCATCTTCACCAAAACAGGCATAAGCAACAGAATATGCCGTGTTATTTACGGGCAATGCCTGCTCATTTGAGTATTCGCCAAGTTCGTTCACATCGGCAATATAAACACTCATATCTTTTTCATTTCCTGTGATCTGCCTGTTGCCATTCCTGAAGTTGTTCCGCGTGAACAGCACTTTTGATCTGTCGCCGGAAAAATGCAATGCGTGGACGCCCTGCCAGTCTATAGGACCGGATTTCATCTCTGAGCTGACCAATTGATTTTTACTCATGCGGGAAGAGATCAGGTTCAGTTTATTACGTTTGACATTCAGGGCATTCAATTCATTCTGGTCAGCAGAAAATGATGCATAGATCAGTCCATCTTTCCAGAAGGACGGACTGAAATCATCTGTTTTACTGCTGGACCGGACAAGGTATACTTCGTAGGCATCTCTTTGCGCCATCATTTTCGAAGCAGCTTCAGACATTTTTACAAAGTGCCTGACAGTTTCTGTCATCGAAGGATCCTGACATTTTTCGTAAATGGCAATTGCCTGTTCATACAAACCCATGGAACGCAGGGTATGGCCATAGGAAAGCAGGTGTCCGGGCAGGATATCCTTGCCTGACTGCAGTAATTGATCATACATTCTGGCTGCACGAACAGGTTGGTTGGTCATGTAATAGGCTTCTGCCAGCTTTTCAATGACTGCGGCATCATCAGGATTGTTTTTCAAATCCTGAAGATAAGAATCGATGGCCAGCCGATATGCGCCCAGCTCAAACTGACGGTCACCAACTGTTTTTTCCTGCGCTGAAACGACCTGGTGAAAGGAAGTGCAAATGTTAAGCGCAAAAAATAACAGAATCACACTTAGTTTTCTCATTTTAAAAGAATTTTGATTAGTTAAACATTATGCAATACAAATATATGAACATAATAATTTAAAAAATAGAAATATATAAAAAAAACGTAATATTTAACTAAAAAATGATGAAAAACTTAGTTTTTTTGTAAAAATAATAAATTTTGTTTAAAACTTGAGATGGCAGGCCGGCAAACCTAAAAACTGCAATCGTGAAGTCAGTTAGACAACCCACATAAATTCAGTCTGATCGTATCTAAAGTTCATTTCCGGTTGGAAAGTATCACTTTTACCCTGCCTATTTGAGATTCACTGAAGGTAATGTTGTAAGGATATTCGTCGAGATAAAAGCGGATCTGCATTTTACTGGTTTGTGAAATGCGTTTTCTTAATTCGTCATCCAGAATTACCCTGAACCTGATGTCTTTAACTGTGTATTCTGAAACATCGTTGGATTGCGTGACTTTCGTTTCGGTAGATTCCTTGACTTTCGGATCTTCCTTATTTGAATCATTCCTGTTTGATATGGAATTTGAACTAGCGCTAATGCCTGAACCACTGTTATTGTCCGTTTTCTCTGTTGTGGTGGTCACTGCTGTTGTGGTGGTTGAGGATTCATCCCTCTGAATCCGAACAGCGTTATTGATCGATTCAATCCGGCATTCGGATATACCTGAATCCGTTCTGATATAGATCGTAGGCTGAAGATTGAACAGTGGTCTCGATGTCAATACCATAAAAAGACTTGAGACCACCCCTTCCGGATTGCTGACCGTCTCAAAACGATGGTTTACACTGATATTGTGTATACCATAACTGTAGTCTTTGATCAACGGTTTGGCAGTGATTGAAAACCCGGTATAACTGATGGTCTGGTTTTTGTATTCGTCAGTTACGGTATTGTAGAGGTCATAGCCCGGATACATGATCTCACAGGATGACAATATCAGGATCACTGCAAGGGAATTGATACAGTACTTCATAGGAATTGTTTTAATGAGATTGAAAGATCGTTATCCTAAAAAATCGTTTGCGATCTGAGGAACGCGACCATTTATTTTCTGGTACCCTCCATTGATCGGGATAAATTTATATGAAATAAACGAGAAAAAAAGAAGTGTGAAGTACCTTTAAAACGCTTTTAACATCCTGTAAGGAATAATTAACGGTTCGGAGAACAGGCAGCAATTGCTCTATAAATCGTTGGATTTATCGGAGTTGAAGAATTATCAACCAGAAATAATCAGTTCATCACTTGCCTTTCCCCTTGAACAATACAAGCAAAGTGAAAAAGATGATCTTGAAATCCAGGCCCAGTGACATGTTTTCAATGTAAAGTATATCAAATTTGAGTCTTTGCAGCATCTGGTCGATGGTGGAAGCATAGCCGTATTTGACCTGACCCCATGATGTGATCCCTGGTCTGACTTTGAGCAAATGTTTAAAGTGCGGGGCTTTTTCGATCAGCAGATTGATGTAGTATTGCCTTTCCGGCCTGGGGCCAACCAAAGACATCTCGCCGATCAGGACATTCCAGAACTGTGGAAGTTCATCCAAACGATATTTTCGCATGAATGAACCAAAGGGCGTCACGCGGTCGTCTGCATCGTGGGACAGCTGCGGACCATCCGATTCCGCATCCAGATACATTGTACGGAATTTATTGATCATGAATGGTTTACCCAGATAACCGATTCTCTCCTGCCTGTAAATGACAGGGCCTGGCGATGATAACTTTACCCTTAAGGCAAGGTAGATGAATACGGGGAATAAAAGTATCATGGCAAACAAACTTGCCAGAATATCGATCATTCTTTTGATGGTTTGTTCCCACTTGGACATCAGCTCCTGCTCAATTTCGATCAGGACTGCACCGTAAACGTGCGTCATTTTGACCACTCCAAGAAGAATATCGTACATATCGGGAATGATCTTCACCAGTATCTGATCCTTGAAATCAAACAGGATATTGAGAATGTTTTTCAACTTTGAATGTTCGGAAGTTTCAACCGCAATGATCACTTCTTCCACATGATGTTCCTGAATGATGTCTTTCAACTGATCCAGTTTTCCAAGACAGGGAAGATATTTTGAAAGTTCATTTTTGCTTTTGCCGTTTGTGTCGACGAATCCGATAAAATTGTAACCAAGATTATAGGATAATCCTGTAATCTCCTGGTAAAGATCCGTTCCGTTGCGGTCTCCCCCGATGATGATGGTATTGAACCCTACCCTTCCCTTTTTGATCTGTTCTTTTGCGTAAGTGAGTATGACAAATCTCAGAATAAAGGTGATCGGAAAATGAAAACCCACGTAAGTGAAATATAGCTGAACGTGGTTGAGGTAGTTCAATTCAGGCTCCCTGTTGACCAGAAATAAGAATATGCCCAGGCTGCCTGTGAGCGTTAGGGTCAATGTACGTTTCAGGGTGGCATAGCGGGAAAACCGGTAAAGATCCTTGTATTTATCCAGCGAAAAGTAAACCAGTAACCAAAATGTAGGCACCAGGATCAAACCAAGCAAAAAATCACTGTCGAACCCGACATCCTTCAAATTCAAGCCAGGCTGCAATCCCAATTCCTTATATACGAAAAACAATGTCCATGCCAGAGCCGCAGTGAAAAAGTCGCTTGCCCTGTACAACATCATGGTTAATTTTTTAGTATATTTCATTGCCTGTTGTTTATTGTCTTCAAGAGCCGTTTTCAAGTTCATTTCACGGATCAACGGCACATTATATTTTTAAAAATGGAGTAACTTTACATTATCTAAATAAACTTTTGCATTTTCTTTATCGCTATCCAGCTGGAGGCTGAAAAAAAACCTGTAAGCATCAAATTTGGAAGAAGACAGCTCCTCAGTGATATTGATATAAACTTTTTGCCAGTCACTGTTTTCTTTCATGCCCAGATAATAGCTTTTAATTCCCTGGCTTCCGGTATTTTCATCATAACCTATCATGCCAAAAAAGAAATCCTGATCTGCCAGATAATCCAATTCAATGTATATGGATTTACCATCGATGGGTAAATTGAGCAATGGAGTGGTATTGGCGGATTCGAGTATGGGATGATCCTTATTGACTGAAAGCATTGCAGCATAACTTCCTGACCTGACTTTTTCTGCACTCTGTGTAATCATGCTTTCCGGATCTTTATCCAGGTCAAAACCAAAAGTATTTGAAATGTGCTCAAAACCTTCATTGAACCTCATGACCACATTACTCCGGTATTTGTAGACCGGAGTGATCTTATAGGTTTTTCCGGGCAAAATGACCTGATCGAGTTCATAAAATTCCAGGAATGGGTACAATGTGAGATAAGATGCGATGCCGTTGTCCCTTATTCCTGCAAGGAATTGCAAGGAAGATGTCTCTCCGTTGTTTGCGGGGATCACCGGAATATGGCCCGGATATGGAAAAACACCTAACGCCTGGCCATCCAGGTAAGCCCAGATATCCCTGACATCATGGGTTGTAACCTGACTGTTGTTGCCCGGCTCATAAACCATGATATCTTCAACAACAATATAACCCGGCTCAATTTCCCCGGGATCAAAAACCGAACATGAGTTCAGTCCGAAAAACAAGAATAATATTAAAAATAAATTTTTCATAGATTTTCTATCTGCTTTTGTTTTCGTAATAACGAATCAAATCAATATTTGCCTTTCAAAAGTTCTGATTTGGTCTATTCAAAAGTCAGAAGCAACATCATCTCATTTCTTACATGTTAATATTCAATCATGTACATATAATTTTCCAGCCTTAAGTATTTCAGCTTCAATTTGGTCAATAATGTACATTGTTCTGCCGGCATCATGCAAACCAACCCTTACAGGCTTACCAAAAGCTATGGAATGATAAAACTCTGTAAGTTCTGCTAAAATTGAATTGTTCTCCGGATATTTTTTAACGTCCCTGAACATGAATCTGGAATTAGCACCTTCAGGCCAATGAGCCATCAACTCTACTCCGTTTCCTTTATTTGGCATTTCATCGTTTCGGTAAAAGCTGACCGTATTTGTCCTGGTTTGAAAATCAAGCTGTTCGATCCGATCAGAATAATAAAGCTCCATTTCCCGTCTGGCATCAATGTATATTCTGCCTGCAAACAAATTGGCCTTCAAACCGTTGTGGAATGTCATGTGCACCGAACACACATCTGTGCATCCGCTGATCAGGGTATTACCCGTTGCATGAATTTCCATAACTTCAGAACCTGCAATGGTCAGGATAGAATCAATATCATGGATCATCAGGTCATGAATAACAGAAACATCGCTCACCCTCGGATTGAAGGAAGAAAGTCGGGTCGCGTTGATGAGCCAGGGTTTTTCCTCACCATGGAAAGCGTCCTGGAGCATCAGATTGAATCTTTCAATATGACCTGCCTGAATGATTTTTGGGTAGTTTTTTGCTAAAGCGTTCAGTTCCAGCATTTCGGCATAACTGGCAACAACCGGTTTTTCAACAAAAATGTGTTTTTGTTTTTGTATGGCCTTACGGATCAGGCCGAAATGATGAATAGTGGTTGTTATGATCAAAACTGCATCGCATGCATCTATCAGTTGATCTGCGTCCGGGTAATATTTTATCCCGAATTTTCCTGCCAGGCTAATGGCTCTTTCCTCAACCGGATCAAAGACCCCGACAAATTCAAAATCTGTATTTACCAGGTTGTTTGCATGAAAAAATCCGAATTTCCCCGCACCAAAAAGACCTGTTTTAATGGATGCACTTTGCATAACTTGCGCGTGACAGTTTTAGGCTTTTTTGTTTCTTCTTCTTGTTTTGAACAGATCAGTCAACTCTTTTTCATCAAAAAATTTAAACTCCAGGAAGGTTGCAGAAACAAATTTTTTAATATCCTGATAATCTTTTCCTCTTTTATCTGTAAAGTACTTCAATAATTTTTTGACATAAGTCAAACTCAGATATTTGATATTCTGATTGAATTTTTCATTAGCGAAAATATCCATGTAGAGGCTGAAGCTCTTGAAAAGTTCAAAATATTCGGGGTAGGATTCTTCATCCAGACTGTTGATGACTTTTGAAAACCTGTTGGTCAATGCATGCCTCAGACATCTGTTCTGGTTGGACAGGCCCATGCGCTGGCTGTAGTACGCGCGAATGGCATTCACTGAGTCTTCATGAACATATCCTTTTTCATAGACTTCCGACATCAGTATGAAAAACTTGCTCAGCTCATCATCCTGACCTTTGGCAACGAACCTGGACAAATTGTAAACTGCATCAGTTGCATGGTGAGACTTGTCGTCCACAAACTCAAGATAATATGTAAAAAACTTATTTTCAAAGTCTTCGTGTTCTTTCCTGAGTGAATTGAAAATTTTACCCAATTCTTTCAGCGCACTGTCATCCAGCTCAAAATACATACCGAGGACCATGCAGATCTGAATAAACTCCGGCTCCGTCAAAAACTCCTGCTTTTTCAAAAATTTGTTGACATAAGGCAAAAGAGTTGAATTGTCAAACTGTCCGGCAGTCCTGTATAATAAAAATTTCCTCAGGGTCGAACCATGTTTTTTCAGTTCGATCAGATCTTCCGGAAAATCCGATACCAGGAAGTTGAATTTGGAAAACTGGCGCTTATAGGCATTGTATACAGCAGTTCTTTTGTCCAGATCCCTGTAATCCGTGATCATATGGGATTTTAAAAACTTTTTTACCTCTTTATTGACAATGGAATCCAGCAAGTCAGTAACCCAGATCCCGGTACTCAGTGCGAAGCCAACCTCAACTGTTTGTCCGATACGGAGTTTGATGTAGTCAAAATTAGGGGAATTGCTGATGTACAGGAGGATATCCTTGAAGTGATCCTGGGCAAATTTGTATTTGCATTTCTCATCTACATCTCCGCGTAAAACGCTGTATCCTAATATTCTGGGAAGGAACAAGCCCTCAAGTTCATCCACCAGCAAACGCTTTTCAAAGTCTATCAGCTGCATAGGATTAGAAGTGGAAATTTCATTGTGCAGATCCTCGATCACAGGCTCAAAAGCTTCCTGCAATGCTTTATAATCTTCCTCTTCTTCAGAATCAAGATAAGTTTCAAGGAGTTCAGACTCCTGGATCAATTGAATGATGTCTTCAAGTTTATCCTTGTATATTTTGTCCAGCGCTTCCATAAAAACGGATTAAAGTTATTTGATATATAATAAATTACCTGATAAAACTATGAAAGCTTTATCAGGAAACATCCAAAATCACCAATTATTATGTACAATTCAAGGCATTACGGAAAAAAACCGTCAGGCCTTCCATTGATTTTCGTAAGGGGATTATAATTTATTCTTCTTTCAGAATACATCCGGAATCCGGGTTTATCCTGAAAGAAGAATTGATGACCCGCTGAATATAATAGCGGTTCAGTAGTGAAAGCCGGAAAGATTTTATTCTTCCTCGGTTTTGGCAGCAGGCGGAACAACGACTTCCTTCACCCTGATCGGGGTGTCAGTTCCTGCCAATTTCCTCAGCTGCATGTCTTTTTCCTTTCTTTTTTCCTCAAATCTCTTTTCGATCTTGAGGTCTTTCTGTTCAACGAACTGAGCATACCTTCTGTCTGCCTCGTCCTGGCTTATGGCACCTTTTCTGACGCCTTTTTCAAGGTGCATTCTGTATAAAACTCCCTTGAAACGAAGGATTGCCCTGGCTGTATCGGTGGGTTGAGCACCGTTTTTCAACCATTGAAAAGCCTTGTCTCTGTCGATGTCTATCGTCGCAGGCTGCGTGAGGGGATTGTACGTCCCGATCTTCTCAATAAACCTTCCATCTCTGGGAGATCTTGAATCTGCAACAATGATGTGGTAAAATGGCTGCTTTTTCCGGCCTCTGCGGGCCAGTCTGATCTTTACTGACATTTAATTAAATTTATTTGGTTAAACCATGCCTGATTCATTCGAAAATCGAACACCAGGTTTTAACAGGGCGCAAAGATAATCAATTTTACAGAATATGATACTCATTCACAACAAAAAGTATTAAAAATCAATTACCGGCCAAAAAGATCCCTTTTGGGCTCCGTTTTTTCCTTTTCCTCCTTCGGAGGTTCTTTATATCTTGTATCCAGGATGCTGTCCTGATACTGCCATTTACCATTTCTGAATTTGTAGGCCTTATATGTGCCTTCGGGAACCATCAGGACTTTCCCTGTTTCGTAAGGATTGATGATGGAAACTATGTTGTCAAAAACGATCTTTTCCATTTCTTCATTGTACTCAAGAGCAGCTGTGGTATTGTCCGAATAACTGATTATCAGGCGATTTTTTCCATGTCTATTATCATCAAAAAAGATCTCTTTTCCAAAAATGATCTCATTGCCGTTCATGGTGATTGGCTCAGCTGTTTTGACTATCCGGTTCTGTTTGGTAAACCTGTAGCCGAATAACAGGTAAGCAGGATTTCCCTCACTAGTGTATTCATGCAAATTGTAATAGACCTGACCATACCATCTTTCGGGACCAAATTCCATGTATTCAGGGTCCGAGGGCTCATTTTGGACGGGTTGAAGCCTTTTTATGGCTCCATTTTTCAATTGGATTAATCCTGAGTAAACGAAATCACCATCATTTTTTTTCCATGACCATGTGATCAGCCTGAATGAACTGTCACGGGGAGTGATCGTGGATATCCATTTTGCATCAGCCAGCCGGTCTTTCATGCCCGATGGTACACTCAGCATATTTTCCAACAGGGTATCAACCATCCTGGCTGCCCTTTCTCTGTGAAACGACTCCTGTGCATTGACCATTACATCCGCGTAAAATGCCAGGTCAGCTGACCGGTCTCCGTGATCTTGTTGCGCATCAACCGACCGGACGCCAAAAAAAAGGATGATCCACAATAGGAAATGCTTTATCATATTGAGTTTATGCATACAACGTTAAATCTGAAATTTTTGTGTACCAGAGATGGTTTTTAAAGCAAGATTATTTGATCAATAAAAATCAGATGACTATTCAGTAGAGATAAAAATCTGATATGTGTTGATATTTCCCGGAGTATCAAGATATTTTTCAGTTCCTGATATTGGCAATTGACCACAATTCCTGATCAGTAAATTGATATCATTTGCATAAAAAAAGGCAAACTGAATCTTTCAGCCTGCCTTTTTTCAAGATCCAAAGGATCATTTATTCAGATTGTCATAAACGTCCATGACTGCCTTTACATGTCCGGCAGATTCATTCATCAATGCTTGCTCGGACTCATTCAGTTGTACTTCGATGATTTTTTTGATACCTCCTTTACCCAGGACGACCGGCACTCCAAGATATACATTATTTACGCCGTACTCACCATCAAGTCTGACACAACAAGGAAAAATCCGGTTTTCGTCTCTGACGATGGCTTCAACCATCTGTGCAGCCGCCGCACCCGGAGCATACCAGGCGGATGTACCCATGAGCTTCACCAATTCACCTCCTCCGACTTTAGTCCGTTCAACGATCTGGTTGAGCGTTTCCTCATCTATCATTTCGGTGACCGGAATACCCGCAACCGTGGTATATCTGGGCAGCGGAACCATCGTATCACCATGTCCTCCAAGCAGCAGTGCCTGAATATCCTTGGGTGAAACGTTCAATGCACTTGCCAGAAATGCGCGATATCTTGCCGTATCCAGAATACCTGCCATGCCAAACACTTTTGTCCTGTCAAATCCTGTTGTCAGGTGAGCAGCATAGGTCATTACATCCAGAGGATTGGAAACTACAATGATCACGGGATCCTTTGAGTATTCAAGTATGGATTTTGTCACTGTGTTGACAATATTTGCGTTGGTTGAGATCAGATCATCCCTGCTCATCCCGGGTTTTCTTGGAAGGCCTGCAGTGATCACCACAATATCTGAATCTTTGGTATCCTTGTAGTCTGCTGTTCCTGTGATCCTGGTAGAATAATGATCTATAGGTGCCTGCTGCCAGGAATCCAAAGCTTTTCCTTTGGCCATATCACCCACAATATCCAATAAAACGATTTCGTTGACAATGTCCTTATGTGCTAAAACATTGGCCACAGTAGCGCCGACATTACCCGCTCCGATGACAGTGATTTTACTCATAGTGTTTATTTTATTTGATTAATAAGTTAAAAATATAGCGGCAAATGTAAAAAATTTTATTTTATTATATCTTTGCGCTTTATGTATTCTGCTAATTGCTCATTTAACACAATTAGTTTATAAATTATCTAAATAATGAAGGGATTATTTTTTCTGATTTTAACTTTTCTTTTAGCCTTGGGCTCGGTGTTTGGTCAGGTGGGCGTTTGTGGTACCCACGACCATGAGGAGATCTTTGAAAGGCTGGAAATGAACAAACGCGCACTGGTGGAAAATCCCCAAATACTTAGGGATGAAGAGGTGCTTTTTGTGCCGGTGAAATTTCATATTGTGACCAGGGATGACGGATCAGGAGGATTGGATGAAGAAGCTTTGCTGGTTCAGCTTTGCAGGCTCAACAAGGATTATGAAACCTTGAAAATGCACTTTTATATTAAGGGGAGTATCAATTATATTCCCTACACCACCTTATATGATGATCCCCGACATACTTTTTCAACGATCCGGATGGCAGCCAATTTTGCCAATAACGCAGTAAATGTCTTCATAGTGAATAAGATTGGCAGCAACGGAACAGGAACGACTTTAGGTTATTATCAGCCTGGCAGGGATTGGATCGTCATGATACAGTCCAAGGTTGGCAATAATGAAACACTTTCTCACGAAGTTGGCCATTTTTTCAGCCTGCCTCACACCTTTTACGGATGGGAAGGTTGTCCCTATGAGTCATCTGTTCATGGTTTGCAGGTCAATTTTACACATGTGCCGTGTTCAGGCGAGCTGATCGAACTGGCTAATGGAAGCAATTGTACTCAGGCTGCCGATAAACTTTGCGATACGCCACCGGATTTCAACTTTGGATTGTATGATCCGGAACAAAACTGTAGTCAGGATTTTGAAGTCAGGGACATCAACGGAGATGTGGTCAATCCTCAGGAAAACAATTTCATGAGTTACTTTTCGAATTGCCCTACCAATCAGTTTTCGCCCTCACAAATGGCACTGATGCGTGCTGACTATCTTTCCAGCGGAAGAAATTACATAAGATCTTCATATTTGCCGGACACCACTGTATTGCCTGAGGAGAAACCGGTGATCTCTGATCCTCCATACAATAGTACTGTACCCTATTATGACCATATATTTGTAAATTGGTCTGATGTTCCAGGCGTAAGTTCATACCTGATCAAGATTTCAGTGGGTACGATCAATAAAAAGAACTACTATTACCACGTGCATGATGCTTCAGAAACGATCATCACGAATTTGCCACCCAACCAAAGTTTTATTTCCATGTTGATCTGGCCTTACAACGAAGGAAGTTCGTGTGATCCCAAAGTCAGTGAGACGCATAGATTTAAAACCGGGGGTATTTCAGTTGGCGTGGATGAAACGATCCGGAACGGGCAATTTAAGTTTTACCCAAATCCGCTTTCGCTGACATCTCCTGTCCTTATTATTGACAACCAGGGTAATGCAGGCGAATATGAAGTTGCGCTGTTCAATATGAGCGGGCAAAGTATTTATAAGGAGAAACGTCTTGTCGGTCCAGGACAGAATATGATCGACCTGTCGGCAGCAGATGTAAAAAGAGGAATGTATGTTTTCAGGATTCTCCGCGGTAATGAGATCATTACTCAAAAACTGTCAGTGAATTAAGCTGTTAATTTTAGTTAAGCAATAAATTATCATTATGAATTTACACGAATATCAGGGAAAAGATTTACTTGCGTCCTACGGTGTTGCAATCCAAAGAGGTATTGTCGCCAATACATTTGATGAAGCTGTTGATGCCTATAAAAAACTCAGGCAAGACACCGCAACTGAATTCTGCGTGGTGAAAGCCCAGATCCATGCAGGTGGAAGAGGCAAAGGCGGAGGAGTCAAGCTTTGTAAAAATGAGGATGAACTGAAAACAAATGCCGGTAACATCCTGGGTATGATGCTCAGAACACCTCAGACACCGGGTGGAATGGAAGGTCCGGGCAAACTGGTCAGAAAGATCCTGATCGCTGAAGACAGCTATGCTCCGGATTTTTCAGCCTACAAAGAGTTTTATGTTTCTATTTTGATGGACAGGGAATCCAAAAGAAATGTGGTTATTTACAGTACTGAAGGCGGTATGAATATCGAGGAAGTTGCTGAAAAAACACCTCATCTGGTACATAAGGAATTTATCGATCCGGTACTCGGATTGCAAGCATTCCAGGCCAGGAAAATCGCATTCAACCTCGGGCTGAGCGGCAAGGCTTTCAAAGAAATGACCGTTTTCATCACGGCCCTGTACAAGGCATATCTCGGTTCTGATGCTTCCCTCTTTGAGATCAATCCTGCCTTAAAAACCGGAGATGACCGGATCGTGGCAGTTGATTGCAAGGTCAGACTGGATGAAAATGCATTGTTCCGTCATCCCGAGCTGGCGATCCTGAGGGATACTTCAGAGGAAGATCCGACAGAAGTTGAGGCTAAGGAGTCAGATCTGAATTATATCAAGCTTGATGGCAATGTCGGCTGCATGGTCAACGGTGCCGGCCTGGCAATGGCTACAATGGATCTGATCAAACAATCCGGAGGTTCACCTGCCAATTTTCTCGATGTCGGAGGAACCGCTGACGCTCAAAGGGTTGAAAATGGTTTCCGTATCATTTTAAAGGATGAAAACGTCAAAGCCATCCTGGTGAATATATTCGGAGGTATCGTCCGCGGTGACCGTGTTGCCCAGGGGATCATTGATGCCTACAGGAATATTGGTGACATCAAGGTGCCGATCATTGTCAGGCTTCAGGGAACCAATGCTGAAAAAGCTAAGCAGCTTATCGACGAAAGCGGGCTCAAGGTACATTCTGCTGTTCAGTTCAAGGAAGCTGCAGATCTGGTAAAACAAGTTTTGCAATAATTTTATTTTAGCTTATATTTAAAGCTGTGGATTCTCTGCAGCTTTTTTTTTATGATTTTATCATGTTACTGTGGATGCGTACAGTTTAGTTGAAGTGAATCAGTATATCCGTCAGGTGATTGCGGTCAACTTTCAGGATAGTATCTGGCTAAAAGCGGAAATTTCCCAGATCAAGGAATCCAGGGGGGCATTTTACCTGGAACTGGTGGAGAAAAAAGAACATTCAGATGAGGTCATCGCCAGCAGCGGTGCAGTGATCTGGTACAAATCAGCTTTGTTCATCAGAAATAAGCTCAGGGACCTCACCGATCAGATCCTGAAAGAAGGAATTCATATTCAGTGCAAGGTCAAAGTTGAGTTCCATGAAAAATACGGATTGAAATTTTCCATTGAGGATATTGATCCGGCATTTACCTTCGGCCAAATTGAGATCAAAAGGCAGGAAACCATTGAAAAGCTGCGTAGAGAAGGTCTTTTACATAAAAATAAGGCAGTTCCCCTACCCGCGGTGATGCAAAAAATTGCGGTGATCAGTTCGTCAAAAGCTGCCGGTCTGGAGGATTTTATGGACCACCTGCACCACAACCGGTATGGATACGCCTTCAGAACGGTTTTGTTTGAATCCAGCGTTCAGGGTCAAAATCTGGAACGGGAGATCCTTCAATCCATTGACAAAGCTGAGCAAGCTGACTTTGACTGTATCGTGATCATCCGGGGCGGTGGTTCAAAACTGGACCTGTCCGGATTTGATTCCTATATTCTGGCTAAAAGAGCGGCCGTATGCCGGATACCTGTTCTGACCGGAATCGGCCATGAAACGGATCAGACGATCATTGAACTCGTGGTTGGTACGCCTCTGAAAACACCTACAGCAGTTGCCAATTTCATCATTGACCACAATTTACATTTTGAGTCAACAGTAATGAATCTCAAAGACAGGATTTCAGTTCAGATCAACCGGCAAATGATCACTTATGGTCAGCAAGTTTCCGATCTGATATTCCGCATAGCCTATAAGAGCCGCTCAGGCATTGAACGCAGACGGATGCAGCTGGATCAAATGTTCAACCTCGTTGGACTAAGATCAGGTAAAATTCTCGACAACTGGAAAAACAGAACAGAAATGCTGAGCGAACTTATTAAACACAATGATCCGTCAAACATCCTTAAAAAGGGTTACAGCATGACTTTGCAGAATGGAAAAATGGTTAAAAGCATCGATCAACTGCATAAGAATGAAAAAATATCCACCATATTTATTGACGGGCAGGCAGAAAGTTTGATCACGGATATCATCAAAAAACATGAAGATCCGGCCTGATCACGATGTGATCTTTCCGGAAAAATTTTGACACACCAGATAACTTATATAAATGAAAAAAGAAACAAAAACTGAATTGAGTTTTTCGGCTGCATTTGAAGAATTGTCAAAAATTGCCATTGAATTGGAAAACAATGATTTAGCTATTGAAACAATGGCAGAAAAACTCAGCCGGGCATCATTTCTGGCAAATTATTGTAAGGAGAAACTAAGAGAGATCGAAGATAAAGTGGAAGCTGAACTGGACAAGGACGATCATGTATCCTGATGATACAGCCGGTGCTCATCGTTGAGCTGAGCCAGGTGTCATACCATCTAAAAGCAATGAAGTCACTTTGTCCAGTACCTTCTGATAATGTTCCGGGTGTTTTTCCAGATACCTGATATCCAGATCAAAAGAATTTTTACTGATGCTGTGTATCTGAAATATCTGATCGGTAAATACCTGATAAATACTATCCCGCTCATGTGGCGGAAACCTTTCCAGGGCTGCCTTTGCAATGTGAAAATCAGCGATCATTTCCACGAGTTTATCTTCATCGTTTTTCAACTTTGCCTTGCAACTGCCATGGATTATACAAAATCCGATCAAAAGAATATATATGAAATATTTTTTCATTATAAATGGCTGGTGTTAAAGGTTTTATCGGTAATCTCTTGGAAACCAGGTATCCACGACCGAACCGCGGGCAGTTTTGATGTCTTTCCATGTAGGTATGTCAAATCTGACCTGGAATACACCGGACGTGGGCACATTGTCGATAGCTGTTGTACTGTAATGGTTGATCAGGTCAGTAAAACCAGGATTATGACCAAAGATCATCACTGAGTTCAGACGGTCATCAAGTTGATAAAGAAAGTGGATGATCGAATATGTTCCTGCCAGATACAGGTCGCGACATGGCTGAATATGGTCAGAGTTGAGATTTCCTGAAAAGATCTCAGCGGTTTTCATCGCTCTTACTGCATCACTGGAAAAAATTCTGTCAGGCTTTACGCCATTTTTTGCCAATAATGATGATATGACTGCTGCATCACTTTTACCCCTGTCCATTAATCCCCTTTCGTGGTCTGACAAGTCCGGATTTTCCCAACTTGATTTAGCATGTCGTACAAAGTAAACTTCTTTCATAATTATACGATTGAACTGTTTTATAATGATGTTTATTGAAAATCCTCCAAAGTGCACAGATCATTTGAACAAAACTCGATGGATCAGCCTGAAATGATCCAGCATCAGATAAAGTACCGTGGTTTGCATTAAAAAAATGTTTCAAGTATTTCAATTCATGCCAAAATTTCATAATTCCTGAATGAATAGCTGTAGTCATTATTACTTAACAAGTTAAATCCGGGAATATTTTAACAGTTCAGAAGACACATTCTTTAGAAAAATAAAATATCACCTGTGCAAAAATAATTAAGAATTTAAAAAAAACTATATTTGTGTAGGTGCTGATTTATAAACAATTAATTTTTACCCTGTTGGGATATATTAAACGTTTGTTTTTTTCAAGCGCTTTCAAATGAGAACACTGAAGACCATCATGGTGATATCTTGATGTTTTAAATAAATCATTGGATGTCAAATGCTTTGTGTTTAAATTGGGGTACAGACATAACGATACACAATCTAAAAATTGTTTCGAACTGACTTACAGGCATTTATATATTGTTATCAATTTTTTTTAACCAACTTCCATATTTCATCAGGAAAACCCGGCACTTTTAAAATTTTTATAGGGTTCAGAAAGATAAAATTTCATACATGAAAAAAATCTCGTTGCATTGGCAAATTCTGGTTGCATTGATATGTGCTGTTATTTTTGGTTTGATTTTTCCGACAAGGTACCAGATCGATCAAAACACAATGGATCTCCTGAAGGGAAAAGTTGATGAAAACCAAATGCTGACCTTACAATCATTTAAAAATAAGGTTTATCCGACACAACAGGCTTTCAGGAAAGAAATAGTTGAGATCACCGGACCGGAAGTATTTAAAGGCAACCAGGCCGGTTTGATCAGATCAGCATATCGCAATCCTGCAGTGGAATCCATACACTGGATAGGAGATATTTTTCTGAGGGCTTTGAGGATGATCATCATTCCATTAGTCATGACATCCTTGATTTCCGGTGTGGTCAGCATTGGTTCTGCCTCCAACCTTGGCAGACTTGGTTTCAAAACCTTGTTTTACTACATTTCGACCAGTTTACTGGCAATACTGACAGGATTATTTTTTGTCAATCTTTTTGAACCAGGTGTAGGCTCAGACCTCAATTTTTCTGAGTTGGTTGAAGGCCTTGAGGCTGGACAAAGCTCATTTAAAAGTGTATTGCTGGACATCGTTCCACCCAACCTGATCAAAGCTTTTTATGAAAACAATATGTTAGGTGTCATCTTTTTTGCCCTTGTATTCGGATATTTTATCACCAGAATAGAGGAAAAGTACAGCACGGTTCTGATCAAAGCCAATCAGGCCGTCTATGAAGTCATCATGAAAATGACAGATGCCATTATTATGTTTACACCTCTTGGAATTTTTGCATTGGTAGCAAAAGTGATTGCTGACCAGAATGACCTGGGTAATCTGGCCTCGCGACTTGGATTATATACACTGGTAGTATTGATGGGATTATTTGTTCATTTTTTCATCAGCTTACCGCTCATCGTTAAGTTTTTAGGGAAATCCAATCCTGTGAAGCATTTCAGAAATATGGCCACGCCCCTATTGACCGCATTTTCAACTAGTTCGTCTGCCGCCACTATGCCTTTGACACTGGAAACGGTTGAATACAAATCCGGAGTTTCAAAAAAGATAACGAATTTCACCATTCCACTTGGTACCACGATAAATATGGACGGAACTGCCCTTTATGAGTGCGTTGCGGTGATCTTTATCGCTCAGGCCTACGGGATTGATTTAAGTCTCACCCAACAATTGATAGTTGTATTGACTGCCTTGCTTGCATCCATAGGAGCTGCAGCAGTTCCAATGGCAGGTCTGGTGATGATGACGATCATTTTATCGGCGGTTGGCTTACCTCTGGAAGGAATTGGTCTCATCCTCGCGGTTGACCGGATCCTGGATATGTTTCGTACGGCAACCAACGTATGGTCTGATTCATGCGGGGCCGTTGTGATCGCGAAAAGCGAAGGCGAAAAGCTCAATTTATAAAAAATGTCAAGTCACAATTTATCAAATGATCAGGTATACCAATGCGAAGCCTGCGAGCATTATGAGAATTTTTAATATCGACGTCAGGGGATCTTTGGAGCTGATCGTTTTATGATCGATCAGATGCATGGCAACATGGGTGAGCGATCCAACTACAAAGGCCATGATGTAATGACTCCAGACTGAATCCGGAGATACAAAACCCGCAGAAAGCATTCCCAAAGGCGCCATCAGCGAAAAAACAGCCAATTGTGTTATGATATTAAGCCTGGACAGGCGACTGCCGATCATGATCAGTACCATGACGATGACCATAGGTATCCTGTGGATCAAAACACCTATCAGGTATGCCTCTCCAAAATGATCATGTGTATGGTGATCATGACCATGGTCATGTAAATGCAGTTGATCCAGCTGGTCACTGAATGCACTGGCCAAAGGAAAACCTTCTATAAAAGCATGCACGCTCAGACCGATCAAAAGTGCATATGAATAAGTAATGGCCTGGCCAGGCAGTTTGGCGTCGTGGGGATCAGAACCTGTAAAAGCTTCTATGATCAATTGTGCAAAAAATCCTGCAGCAATAAAGAGACCCGTATAAGGAAGTGCTTGATGAAATATTTCCGGGACCAGGTGCAGGACGATCACTCCTAAAAAGAATGCACCACCAAAAAGTTTAATGTAATCCAGGTAACTGAATATCCTTTCCTTTTTTAATCCGAAAGTAGCCAGACCGGTTAAAAAAGGTACCAGAAATAACAATATGTAACTAATTTTTTCCATTAAAATAGCGGTTCTTTAAATAGTATCCTGTCAGTTTTCAAAAACAAGGCAAATATAGCAATTCCAATGATTCCACCGATTATAAAACCTGTGAGGACATCTAAGGGATAATGGACACCCACATAAACCTGTGCATATCCAATAGAAAAAGCCCAAAAAAAGAACAGATAAGGCCAACCCTTAATCAACTTTTTAAAAAATAATAACAAAAATACCGAAAGAGCAGCATGATTGACTGCATGAGAGGAAGGAAAACTGAATCCACCGGGACAATCAACCCGTTTTTCAACATACTCCCTGCGTTCAGGTTCATTGCAAGGTCTTTTCCGCTCAAAAACAGGCTTCATGATACTACTGCTGATGCTGTCGGCACTTGCAAAAACCATCAACAGATAAAAACTGATCATCAAACCCCTTCTCTTCCAGTTGAAAATAAAAAATGACAACAAAAACGCATATAACGGAAACCAGAAATATTTGTTCCTCAGCCAGGGCAGCACCTCATCAAAAAATGCATTGGCCGATGAGATGTTGATCCATCTGAATAATTCCCAATCGATCCGGTCAAGATATTCCATTACGTTATCAATAAAAAGTGCAAGATAAATGATTTTTTTTGTGGTCGGAAGAGTCAATTGATTGATTAACGCATTTTTGATTTACTGAAAATACCAAAAAGCATTTATTTTTTTAAAATAAGTGTTCAACTTGGTATTTATAGGTAAGCTTCGTATTTTTGCGCTGCAAAAAAATGAATACAATGGAAAGTAAATATAACAGTGTCGTCACACACATCATGCAGGTTTCCCCAACCATGAAGATTATCAGGATAAAACCGGATGGATGGGAATTCCCTGATTTCACGGCAGGGCAGTTTGTTGCACTCGGTTTGTATGAAGAAGTTCCGCGTTGCAATGAAGCCACAGACGAATATAAAGTCCAGGAGCCCGGCACACTGATCAAAAGAGCCTATTCTATTGCATCCTCTTCATCCCAGCACTTTATTGAGTTTTATGTCACCTTAGTGCATTCAGGCTCACTGACTCCGCGTTTATTCAGTTTGAACATCGGTGACCGGATCTACATGGCGCCAAAGCCAACCGGTATGTTCACATTGGACATGGTGGACGAAAGCAAGAATATCGTATTGATCGCCACAGGAACAGGGGTTGCACCGTATATGAGCATGCTCAGATCCAATGCTTTAAAAAGACAAAGCAAGTTGATGGTCATCCAGGGGGCTTCCAACAGCTGGGATTTGGGTTACTTCTCAGAATTGCAGTTATTGTCAAGTATGTTCGATAACTTCTTTTATTACCCAACCATCACCATGCCGGAAAAAGAACCTGCGGGCTGGATCGGTGATACAAGGTTTATTGAAGCGATCTGGACTGACGGAACTGTCCAAAAACACTTTGGCGTGGAAGTCAATCCGGACAATACACATTTTTTTCTGTGCGGAAACCCAAATATGATTCATAGTATGCAAAAAATCCTCATAGAAGAAGGTTTTAAACTGCATTCAAGGAAGGATCCGGGACAAATTCACAGCGAAGAATTTTTCTAGATTGCTGAAATCATCCTATTGATTTCAGCTAACCGTTTCTTTTTCAACGAATTGAATGCCAAAATCCTTCAATTCCTTCAACACATGGCCATAAATCTCTTTATGTGTAGGAATATGCATTCCGGATAATCGGATTTGACCGTTCAGCACCATTTTTGCACATATGGCTACAGGCAATCCAACCGTCATTGCCATAGCAGTATAGGTGTTATCCTTACCTTCAACGACAAGGGTGGATGTTGTTTTGCTTTTTTTATCCCCTGACCGGGCACAAACCTGGTGCTGCATGACGATCATGTCTTTTTCTCCTGATTGGAGTGCCCATTTCTCCATCAGCAGATTTTGCAGGATCATGGCAGGTGTTCCGGATTTCATGCCGGTCAATTCGGTAGAAAACAAACCAAGCCATTCCAGATTACTGATCACTGCATCTGTTTCATTCAATCCAAGATATGCAGCAAGTGCTGCTCTGATATCGCCAGGACCTGATGGCAGGAAAGACCTGATGAATTCGTTGTAACTCGTATTTTCAAGGTCATTCAACTCAAAGCCTTCACTCGTCAGTCCAAGTTGAACCAATGCATCCCATGATGCGCAGTACCCCTTTCCCCTGATCGTACCCCGGTACATGGTCGGAATATCTTCGAGGCCGTAAGCTTTTCTGTATTTGACAGAATCCCTGTTTGGATAGGTTTCGAAATCACCATATCCGTCAATATGAATACTTTCAGTTCTGCGGAACAGCTGGTGATAGGGAATATATTTATATTCGCCGTTTTCAATGTATTGTGCACCGTTCTGTCCTGCCTTGACCACATTGGCTGGATTCCAGGAAAACTTGTAATGCCACGGATTGTCGTCTGATTCCGGTGCAACAAGGCCGCCTGTTGATGATTTGAAAGATACGACCTCAGCTCCGTTCAACCTGATCCTGTCCAAGAGTTCCATTGCTGACATATGGTCGATACCAGGATCCAGGCCAACTTCATTGAGCAGCAAGATGCCTTTTTCCTTTGCCTGGAGGTCATAAACGGAAGAGTTAACAGGGTTGTAAGAAGCCGTGATCATGTGCACACGATGAAAAATACAAGCTTCGACCACCTTTGTGTGCAGATTAGCAGGAAGCATTGATATGACAAGATCAAAGTCCTTAACCAGACTAAAAACCCGCTTTTCATCCTGAACATCAAAAGAAACTGCTTCAGCTCTGCTCCTGCCGCCAATCCGGTGCATTGCCATACTGACGTCTTTATCTGCGATAGTCAGCTTCCACGAATACACTTCAGCATGATTCAGCAGATAGTCTATTAAAACAGGTGTGGATAAGCCCGCGCCTATCAGCAAAATCTTTTTATCCTTCATGATCGATTTTTGAGTGTGATTTTTTTTATTTTCAACATACAGGCCGGATAAAAGTAAATTAATTGTATTCGGCTCAAGATCATTAAATTAATCAATGTATTTTTCCAGATATCTATACTCAGGAGTCAACTGTCCATGGTATAAAATGATCGCTTTTTTTATAGGAAAAGGTACGTCAAGTTCATCGAATGACACTGAAAAATCAGTATTGTCCAGTTCTTTTATAAAGGGCATCAAAACGGAACTAAAACCGATCGAACTGTCTTTTGGGAGTTCAGATGGAAGAATATCCACAGCCAGTACCAACAATCCTGCATGATCAAAACCGAATCTGATCTTTTCAGTCAGCGGTTCATAAACGAAGACAGGGTTTTCCGGTTTGGTACACAGATCCGTGCATTCAATGGAGCCATTGATATCGCAACTGATATCTGCGATCACTTTCAAAGGATGGTTTGCATGGTAATGAGTTTTGAGATAACTTTTAGTTACCAGTCTTGGATACCTTGCATCCCAATATGTTCCATTCACCAAAACCGTGATCTTATCCAGGTATTGTTCAAAGTTGTTTATATACTTTTCAGGATGAGAATAATAATCCTGCAAATCGAATGAATTATCCGGGTCGATCGGTTTCACCAGGTGTTTTTCATCAAATACCACCTTATAAACCGCCCTGCGATCCCAATTTCCTGTCACCTGAAGTCCCATCAGGTCTTCAGGTGTGATCGTTACAACAGGAAGCAGATCCATGATCTCCCAGGCGCCTTTGGACACATTCCCGTAGCCGGTAAAACCAATAACTATAGGAACGGTCAGTTTATCCATGCCACCCGAACTGATCATTTCCCCGACTTTAATTATTGCCTGCCGGGCTTCGTCCAGAGATGAATATGTTCGGGCCTGCCTGATATGCAGGAAAGGTGTTTCCACACCCAGAACATCTAGCCTTTTACCCAGGCACCAAAGGCCGTTGATCATGCCTGCCAGGCCTGCGTATCTGCCAAAAAAAATCAGTCTTTTACCTTTCTCATCCACTATTTTCTCATAGTCGATCAGGCTTACTTTTAGCTCCATCATTTTTTTAAGAGCAGGCATGTTTTCTTTTTGTCCCTTGATGACATGGGAAAAAATCAAATATATCTTGGATGTTAAAATTTTTTGAACAGGAACTTCCTTCACCCCGATGATGAGGTCACAACCGTCAATTTCACCAATTTGAGCCCCGACTACTTCAAAAGATTCGTTGGAAAAAACCCTTTTTGCAGAAGGTTCCAGGATCACCTGAATCTCAGTATTTTTTATAAGCTGCTCTATATCAGATGGAACAAGAGGTGTTCTTGTCTCTGCCAGATATTTGTCTTCATGCCTGATCCCAACCTTTAACATTCTGATATTAATTAAAGAATGACAAATTAAATAAAAAAAATCGGTTCTGCGTGATTTGGATGACAACATTTGCAGGTTCTTTGAAAAAAGAAAATTAATTAAGTATTTGTGCATACCGTGAGAAAGGTTAATCCACATTAAACTACAATTGGTTCAACCTTATCATCCTTTTACAGTTCCCATAATAGCCTTGAACAGTAAAGCTTTCCTGATTTTAAATATGGCCAATTGAGTAACCCGGAAAAATAAAGGTAAATCCGGAGTAAATGATGGCTCATCAAAGTATTTTTTAAATGAAAGTTTTGATCATTGATCACTTAGCTGAACTATTAAAAACAGGGGCTTATCCAGATTTCCGGAGTTCATTACAATCCAGTCTGAAGTATTCATTGCAATTGCTATTCCTGCACCTGATTTCTTTTCTATATTTGCCAAAAAAAATCATGTCAGTATACGTTAGCAATGAGATCAACAGATTGCAGAAAGTGATCGTCCACAGACCGGACCTGGGCCTTTCGCGGATTTCGCCGAAAAAGGCTGAAGAATTGTTATTTGAAGATATTGTTTATCTGCCGTTGATGCAGGAAGAACACGATGTTTTCACAGAGGTGATCTCACTTTTCATCGGAAAGGAAAACGTCCTGGATGTCAGAACACTGATCCAGGAATCACTCGATTACAGTCCTGTCACACGAAAAAAACTGATCGAAGACATTGTCTCTTTTGAAGAACTGCCAGGCTCTGCGGTGGAGAAACTGAGTTCAATTGAGAACGATGAACTCGCAGAACTGCTCATCACCGGATATTGCACTTCTGAAGACAAATACCTTTTTGATGCTATTCCCAATTTTATTTTTACACGTGATATTGCTGCTGTTGTCAAAGACCATATCATCATCACAAAAGCTGCAAGAACAGCGAGATACAGGGAGAATATTCTGACCAGATTCATTATTCACACACACCCGGTATTTCTTGAAACACGGAAAGCAAAAAAGATCATTGACCTGAATAACCTTGACCTTTTTCCCCCTTCTGACCGTGCAGAGGCAGTTTCCCTTGAAGGAGGTGATGTGATGATGATAGAAGATAATTTTTTACTGATAGGACATAGTGAAAGAACTTCGCAACATGCGATCAACCTGTTGAAAGACATGCTGCTGTCACAAAATATCGTCACAAATGTGGTTCAGATAGAAATTCCACATGAACGTAACTTTATGCATATTGACACTTTATTCACCCGTATCAGCAAAAACCATATGGTGGTGTATAAACCCATCATTTACGATGGATATAATTCTTTTGTAACGGTGTTCAGGGCTGATGGTTCAAAGTCGCTTTACCCTTCCGTCAAGGACTTTTTCCAGCAGGAAGTCAATCCAGACATGCAGTTCATTTTTGGTGGAAAAGGCTATTACCCGCACCAGGAAAGAGAGCAATGGACTGATTCCTGCAACCTGGTGACCTTAAAACCAGGAGTTGCTTTGGCGTATGACCGCAATCCCAAAACTGAAGAAGCGATGAGAGAAAATGGTTTTGAAATTTTACCGGCAAAGGAATTCATCAGGAAAGTACATTCAGGTGAACTCTCTATTGAAACCCTGAATAACACGATCATCACGCTTCCATCTACCGAACTTTCCAGGGGAAGAGGCGGGACGCATTGCATGACTTGCCCGATATGGAGAGACTAAAGAGCACATTTCAACTTCGTTCCTTGGCGGAGATTCGGCATGAAAGGTCAATCGGGCATTTTAAATCAATAACACCATTGTTTGAAAATTTCAATGTATATTTGGGTCCATATAACAGAACTTTGGAAAATCATTTACACCTTAGTGAAATGGATTGATCCACAAAACTATTTAGCCAGATGTACAAACATGAGTATAATGTGATCGTCAGATATGCAGAAACCGATCAGATGGGTTTCGTTTATTATGGCAATTACGCAAAATTCTATGAAATTGGAAGGGTGGAACTGATCAGATCCCTTGGTTTGAGTTATAAGGAATTTGAGGAAAAGCTCAATATCTTCTTACCGGTGGTCCAACTTGAATCGAGATACCTGCTTCCTGCAAGGTATGATGATACACTCAGAATTGAGACTTATCTGGATGAAATGCCTGAAAAAATGATCACTTTCAGACACCTGATCTTTAATCCCCGGAATTTTCTGATCAACAGGGGCATCGTTAAATTATTGTTCATTGACCGTGTCACGGGAAAAAAGGTTTCGGCTCCCTTAGAGCTGACCAATTCATTAACAGCATATTTTGAAGAAAAGAATTGAGCATATTGTAGAATGGATCAGATGTTCCAAACTGATCACATCAATCCTGAACTGGGCCAAAACCAAAACTTTACCCGGATTTGACGGAGTTGCCGTGTATGATGCGCTGGAATTTGTTTACAAAGAGGCCTTGAAAGACGATATTACCGTCAGGTCAAAAGCGATGGCTCAGAGTTTTTTTCTCGCATTGTTCCCGGCCATTATTTTCCTGCTGACTTTATTGCCTTATATGCCACTTACTCTGGATTATTTTGCATTCTGGAAAGACTCACTTCAGGGTATTTTACCAATGGAGGCAGAAAAATTCATTTTCGGGATACTGGATAACCTGAGTTCAAAAAACCAATACGGATCACAGGTTGTGAGTTTAATGCTTTTGCTTTACTTCACCTCAAACGGAGTTTCCACGATGATGGACAGTTTCGCCAAAAGCTACCAGGAGAGCTATAAAACAAGGAATTTTTTTCAGCAAAAATTCGTTGCCATGCAGATCACCTTGCTGATGATCGTACTTTTGATCGTTTCAACTACTCTGATCATTTTGGGAAATATCCTGTTGAACAGGATTTTTGACATCTATGAACTGGGCCAGACGACACGTTTTATCATTGAATTTCTTAGATGGATCGTGGTGATAGGCTTATTTTACACGACCATCTCCCTTTTGTTCAGGTTTGGCCCAGCCATGAAGAGGAAAATGCGCTTTATCAGCCCCGGTGCGGGTGTGGCAACGCTGCTTACGATTCTCAGTTCGCTCGGATTTTCCTATTTTGTCAATACCTTTGGCAGATACAATGAAATATACGGGTCTATAGGTGCCATCATCATTTTGATGGTATGGCTTGAGTTCAATACGCTGGCTTTACTTGCCGGATATGAGCTGAATGCTGCGATTGCAGTTAACCGGGATAAAATGAATACTGTACGCTTAAAAAACCATGGCGCCGAGGACACCAGGATCGAATCACAATGATTGAATTCAGGATGTACCTGCTTTTTACAAAAGTTTTTCAATATCCTCATTAAGCGCTTCAGGCTTGGTAGACGGTGCATAACGTTTGAAAACCTGACCTTCCCTGTCCAATAAAAACTTGGTAAAATTCCATTTGATGTCATCACCCATCATTCCTCCTTTTTCAGATTTCAGGAATTTATAAATCGGATGTGTATTTTCTCCGTTCACATCAATCTTGGCAAACATCTGGAAGCTAACCCCATAATTGACGGCACAAAATTCAGCGATCTCAGCATTGGTCCCGGGTTCCTGATTGCTGAATTGATTACACGGGAAGCCCAGGACAACCAAACCCTTATCCTTGTATGTCTTGTACAGCTTTTCAAGGCCTTCATAATGCGGAGTGAGCCCGCATTTAGAAGCGGTATTGACGATCAGGACAACCTGCCCTTTATACTTTTCCATGGAAATCTCCTCACCGTCAATGGATTCTGCCGTAAAGCCATAGAACGGGCTTGTTATATTACCTTTATCCAATACTGTATTTTTTTCAACGGATCCACTCATTCCATAAATAGCAAATCCGGCAAGGAGTATTGAGGCAATGATCAGGAAGTATTTCATAAGTATATTTTTATAGAAATTTTATGTGTCAATCTTTGAAAAAACTTGATCGGCTTTTGTTTCCGGTTAATCTCTTTTGATCATAACAACATAAAAACATACTTGTTATCAAAATGTTCAGTAACCACTTAAGTTAAAATAAGTTTTACCCAGACTTCATCCCTTTGCATAGCCCAAAAAGTATTAAAGATTAGGTATAAACGGTTGAATCCATAAACAATCCGAACATTGATTTCAGATCAAATGATGTCAAAAAGTTCTTCGCTGACTTTCCTTACCTTATTGTTGAATTGATTGTACTCGTCCGGCGTACGATATCCAACTACCGCCACCACCGATGAAGCCAGTCCTTTGGATCCTAAATTAAAAAACTGATCATAGGCTGATTTTTCAAAGCCTTCCACCGGCGTAGCATCCAGTCCTTTTTCTGCAGCAGCGATCAACAAGTGTCCAAGTGCAATATAAGTTTGTTTGGATGCCCAGGAATTGAACTGTTCCGGGTCATATTTACCTATCGTATTCCTGATGTATTGGATATAAGGCAAAACATCCTCCATTTTCTTGTTTTGGATACGGGCTCTCAGACCTGCATATTTTTCAAGGGTCTCTTCTTTGAATCCTGAGTAATTACAGAAAACAAAAACATGCGAAGCATCCTCAATGATCGATTGATTCCACGACAAGGGTCTAAGCTGCTTTTTTATTTCAGGATCAGCGATGACTAGAACTTTAAAAGCCTGCAAACCAAAAGATGTCGGCGCCAGTCGAACTGCTTCCATCAGGTATTCTATATCATCAGGGGCGACTTTTTTTGCCGGATCATATTTTTTACAAGCGTATCTTTTGTTCAGCAAATCCAAAAGTGACATAGGAAAATATTCTAACAGTTAACACAATAGCAAAGTCATATTTGCCGGTTTTACCAAATCAAGCCTTGGCAGTCGGCGTAAAGTTCATTGGAGGAAATGGCACATTTTCATTGTCCTCAATTTTGCCATACTGTTTTTCGAACTTATCGATATTGTCTTTTAAAGCCATCAAAAGCCTTCTGGCATGTTTTGGTGTCAGAATGACACGAGCCTTCACCTTGGCTTTTGGCACATTGGGCACCATCCTGATAAAATCCACAATGAATTCTGAATTGGAATGCGTAATAATGGCCAGATTGGAATAAGTACCCTCTGCAACTGATTCGGGTAAATCTATGCTGATTTGATTGGGGTTTTTCATATCGTCACTCATAATAAATATTTTAGTTAATGTAAACAAACATGTCTTTAGGGTTGCTGAGATCAACTTCG
This sequence comes from uncultured Saprospiraceae bacterium, assembly GCA_964594045.1. Classification (GTDB taxonomy): domain Bacteria; phylum Bacteroidota; class Bacteroidia; order Chitinophagales; family Saprospiraceae; genus UBA2365. Next base: position 112,449 of record CAZQKR010000008.1, read on the forward strand.
ATATTGTCCTGAACAGTTGTGGCCAATGACAACCCAAAGTGATATATTTCGACGGGAAATGCTTTATGCTTTCTGTCGATCAATACTGCGGTCTCAATTTTTTTAGGAATCACTGTCATAAAAACCTTCATCGCATAAAACATCGTCCTTCCTGTATTGGCAACATCATCTACTACGATGACCACTTTATCTTTCAATTCTGACGTCTCGGTATTGATGGAAACCGGATGGTCAACAGGAGCAGCCGGGTTCAAACGAAGGTTTTTGAGCAAAATTCTGGTTTCACTGATCTTTTCAAGCTCTTTTTTCAGCATTTTTGCAAATCCAAGCCCATTGTTATTGATCCCGGCCAGAACGATTTCTTCCTGATCATAATTTGACTCAAGGATCTCATAGGCGAGTCTTTTAATTTTTTGCCTGATTTGCACATGGTCCAGAATTTTCATGCTTTAGGTTTTAGTTGAAGTAAATTAGTGCTGCAAAGTTAAATCTAAAACTATTTATTCAGCTTTTGCCAGGCATTATTTATTTTTGGAAAGACAAAAAACCATCCCCCTGTGCTTTAATATCAGTCTTTAATATCAAAACAGCTTTGTCTTATTGACCACCTGACAATATCCGATCAACAAATCCGGCCATCTCCTGCTGTATTTTCAAAGCTTCAGCTCTTGCCGCATCGGCAAAATCTTTCCCTTTGGATGCATATAAAATTGATCTTGAAGCATTTACGATTAAACCAACTGATGAATTTGCTCCAAATTTGACGACTTCAGCCAACGAACCACCCTGTGCACCAATGCCGGGAACAAGTAAAAAGTGTTCCGGAATGATCGCTCTGATCCTGCCGAAAGCTTCAGGATGTGTCGCACCAACTACATACATTATTTTATCAGGTCCGGCCCAGTTTTTTGTCGTTTCCAACACCTTCTCATAGAGTTTTCCACCATCCGGGCCTGTTTCGAGCGACTGAAAATCCTTGCTCCCCTGATTGGAGGTCAAAGCAAGTATGACTGCCCATTTTTCGTCGTACTTGAGGAAAGGCTGTATGGAGTCATGTCCCATATACGGATGTAAAGTGATCGCATCAGCATCCATCGACTCAAAAAAAGCTTTTGCATATCTGTCAGACGTATTTCCGATATCCGCCCGTTTGGCATCTGCAATAACGAAAATGTCAGAAGGAATGTATGCGATTGTCTTTTGAAGCGTTTCCCATCCGGCTGCACCATTGATTTCATAAAAGGCCGTATTGGGTTTAAAGGCTATGCAAAGGTCTGCGGTGGCTTCTATGATCTCTTTATTGAACGCATAAACCGGATCATCTTCTTCCATCAAATGTTCAGGGATCAAATCAGGGTCAGTGTCAAGACCTATACAAAGAAATGATTTCTTTTTTTTGATCTGTCCGGTCAGGAACTTTCTGTCCAAGGTTAAATATTTTAGTTTTTAAACTTCAGGAAGCAATGATCACATCCCTGATCTCTTCAATTTCTTCCATTATAGCACTCTTAATTCCGTATTTCAGAGTGATATGACTCAATTTACATGAGTTACATGCTCCCTGCCATTGCAGGATCAATTCAAAATCATTATTCAGATCGAGAAATTTTACATCCCCTTCATCTGACCATAAATGAGGCCGAAGTTGGGATAAAACCGCTTCAGCCCTTTGAATAATGTTTTCTTTTAATTGCTCGTTCATTTGCTGATCTACCATTTAAATATGTTTATTTGATCAAGATCTTTCCACAATTTTAGTCGGATTCAATACTTCATTTCGCAGGTTGGTTTCTCTGTTGACATTGGAAGCCAGTTCGATGTAATACGGCCTGCTCGGATTATGTTCGTCCGTGACGGCCGGAACCCCCGTATCACTGCCTTCCCTGATGGACTGTATGATCGGAATTTGTCCAAGCATCGAAGACCCGGACATTTCAACAAGTTTTTGTCCCCCACCCTGACCAAATATAAAGTATTTGTTATCAGGAAGTTCTGCAGGTGTAAACCATGACATGTTCTCCACAACACCCAGGATTGGGACACTGACATTTGGCATCATCATCATGGTAACTGCTTTGATGGCATCATCTACAGCCACATCCTGTGGTGTGACCACGATGATCGCTCCGGTTACCGGTAAGATTTGGACCAGGGAAAGCTGTACATCACCCGTTCCCGGAGGAAGGTCTATGATCATGAAATCGAGTGGCGGCCAAACCACATCTTTAACAAATTGCTGCATGATCCCATCCAGTTTGGGTCCACGTAAAACAACTGCCTGTTCAGGTTCTATGAAAAAACCTATGGACATAGCATAGATTCCGTGAGCTTCAAGCGGTACCAGTTTGTCCAGCCCGTATATTTTTCTGACTTCTGGTTTACGCCCCTTCAATCCCAGCATGGTCGGAATGGATGGTCCGTAAATATCTCCGTCGAGAATCCCGACTTTAAATCCCATCTGCTTCAGACCCAGGGCAAGGTTAACAGCCACTGTTGACTTTCCGACCCCACCTTTTCCGGAAGTTACTGCGATGAAATTGCGTACATGAGGCAGAGGATTCTTGCTCATCTGTTCCGGTGACGGTTTAGGTCCAAAGCTGAATTGTTGTGTTTCGGGGCTGATCATGTGGATGTTCACCTCTGTATCGGGATACAACGCGCTGAGACTATCCTGGCAGGCAAGGGTCAATTCACCTTTCAACCTGCCTTCCAGCTTCTTGCTGTTAATGGTCACATTGATCTGACCGCCCTGAATATCGATGTTGACGATCATCTGTGCCGTTACAATATCCACACCGGTTGCCGGATCGATCACAGATCTCAGAGCTTCCTGTATTTTTTCTATTGTCATTGTAAAATTTTTTTATTCCGGCTGCGTTCCTGAGAATTGAAGCAATCAAAAGGATAAAAAAAAGACGCAGCAGGAAGTTATAGCTTAATGTTTAATTTATTATATCAACTGATTGAAAGAATTGTCTCAAGAAATTGGCAAAATTATTCTGATTTAAACCTTAAAGTGATATTTTTGCGGCCACGGCTCTTGAACCTTTTATTCAAAAACCGGACAAATTTAGTTTTCTATATTAATATGCAACATATTTCCTATTTTTTTAATGCATTCAGGCTGATATGAAAATATACAGAAATATCAGTGAATTGCCAGACTTTAAACAAACGGTTGTTACAATTGGTTCATTTGATGGATTACATATAGGCCACCAGAAGATCATCAACCGTCTGAAGACCAAGGCCAGGGAGAATGATTATGAAAGTGTTGTCATCACGTTCAGTCCTCACCCCAGAGAAGTTTTATCATCTTCCGAAAAGGATTTCAGGTTGCTGAGTGTGGATGATGAAAAAATTGAGCTGATGCGCAAAACCGGAATTGACCACCTGGTGATCATTCCATTCAGCATTGAATTCAGTCAGATGCACCCGGGAGAATACATTGAAAATTTTCTGGTCAAATATTTCAACCCTGCGATCATCATCATTGGCTATGACCACAGATATGGTCTTAACAGGTCAGGGGACATCTACCTGTTAAAGCAATACTCCAAAAAATATGGTTACCGGATCATTGTCATTTCCAAACAGGAAGTTGAAGAGAATGCGATCAGCTCCACGATCATTCGGAATTCCCTGCTTTCAGGTGATATTGAGACTTCCAGAATGTATATGAATTACAATTACTCCATTTCTGGTAAAGTAGTTGATGGTGAAAAAATGGGCAGGAAACTGGGTTATCCTACCATCAATGTTCAACCACACCCCAAAAAACTGATCCCCAAGGAAGGGGTATATGCAGTAAGGGTCTATATTGAAGATACACCTTATGAAGGAATGATGTATATCGGATCAAAACCCACTTTTGGAGATCAGTTTGCAAAAGTGGTTGAAGTGCATCTTTTCGATTTTTTCCGCGAATTGTACGGAGCATTTGTGAAGGTTGAGATTCTCGATTATATCCGTGCAGAAAACCGATTTGAGTCTCCTGAATCACTGCAGATCCAGCTTGCAGAGGACAAAAAAAATGCGGTTGATCTGATCAGATCCCACCAGCAAAAAACTGAATTGCTTTTCAATATTGCAGTGATCATCCTGAATTACAACGGCAAGGATTATCTGGAAGAATATCTGCCTTCCGTGATATCCAATACCACTCTTCCATTTAAACTCATTATAGCAGACAACGGATCAACGGATGATTCGATTGAATTTGTAAAAAAATACTATCCTGAAATAGAAGTACATGAACTTGAACGGAATTATGGTTTTGCAGAAGGCTATAATCGCGTGATCAAATCACTGGATGATTTCAAATATGTTGTGCTGTTGAACTCAGATGTTGAAACCGAGGCTGACTGGCTCAGCCCGATCATCGAACTGATGGAACAGGATAAACAAATTGGTGTGGCACAACCAAAAATCCTTTCCTATGATGACAAAACAAAATTTGAATACGCCGGTGCAGCGGGCGGATACCTGGATTTGCTGGCGTATCCATTCTGCAGGGGAAGAATTTTTGATGATCTGGAAACGGATGAGGGACAGTACAATGATAACAAGGAAGTTTTCTGGGCAAGTGGAGCTGCAATGGTGATCAGAAAAAAGCTGTTCATGGAAATCGGAGGCTTTGATACAAGGTTTTTTGCACATCAGGAAGAGATCGATCTTTGCTGGAGAATAAAAATGGCAGGCTATAAAGTATATAGCGTTGGTGCTTCAACCGTTTATCATCTGGGTGGTGGAACCTTATCCTATGTCAACCCACATAAAACATACCTGAATTTCAGAAACAACCTGGTCATGCTGCTCAAAAATGATTACAAAAGAGCAACATTCTGGAAATTTCCACTCAGACTGGTCCTGGACGGAATAGCTGCTTTTAAATTCCTTTTGGAAGGCAGACCGAAAGCATTAATGGCTATTTTCAAAGCGCACATGTATGTTTATGCCAATTTTAAAATGATCCTTGAGAGCAGACTTTCCAGCTGGAAACTTGTCAGAAAAAACCGTATCGGGTCAGAACGTATGGCCGGGAAATACTACCGGCTGATCATTTGGGATTATTTCATAGAAAATCGCAAAAAATTCACGCAATTGCCTCAAAATGAGCAGTAAGTTACCCTACCGGATTTTATTTGATGATCCATTCTTTCTGGTCGTTGACAAATCTGCAGGCATTCCTGTAATTGCTGAACGATCCAAAAATCCCATACCCGGACTTTTCGACCGGCTGGTCATGGAATTCGGAGATGAACTCAGATTGGTGCACAGGATCGATAAACAGACCAGTGGACTGGTGATCATTGCGAAGGGAACAGAAATTCAGCAGTACTTTTCCAGGCTTTTTTTGCAGCGGGAAATTGACAAATATTACCTGGCAATTGTGGAAGGTGTACTCACCAATGAGGATTGGGAACAGATCGATGCACCGATCTTTATACGTCCGAATGCCACCACAGCCAGTGTACACAAAAAAGGACGCAAATCCCTCACGCTATACAGGACTCTGGAAAATTACGGTTTAGCCAGTCTTGTAGAACTCAGACTCATCACAGGAAGAACACATCAGATCCGGGTACACATGGCGCACATCGGTCATCCGCTTTTGGTGGACAAATGGTACGGAAACCGGGAAGAAATATTTTTGTCAGATATCAAGAAAAGAAAATACAGGCTTAAGGAATTTGAAGAAGAATTACCCCTTGTGTCAAGACATACTTTGCACGCGTCACGAATCAATTTCAAACATCCTGATAATGGCCAGATGATCGATATTCAGTCTCCATTACCTAAAGACCTGAATGCACTGGTCAACCAACTCAGAAAGTTATCCTGAAATGGATCCGGTTTAATTTATGTATTAAAATCGCCTGCTAATTGAGCAGATCATCTGACGGCATATCTGCAATGATCGTGAAGTTATCCCCTTTACTGGAAATGATGGTTTTCCAGAGCTCCACAGGCTGATTATTGAAAATAAAGTTCATGTCAAAATCGGCTTTGAGCCAGGAGCCCAGCTCCCATTCTCCTTCCAATTGTCCGCTTGACCACCCCGAATAACCGATATAAAACCGGATATCATCAGGGGTGATGATCTTTTGCCTGATCAAAGCTTTTAACTGCTCGAAATTGCCACCCCAATAAATCCCTGAAATGATCTCAATACTTTCATCCAGAAGTTCGCCGACCCTGTGGACGTAATGCAGCGTATCCGTTGAAACTGGTCCTCCCATGTAGGCAACAGCATTGAAATCAGGAAAATCCGGAATGATCTCGTCCACCATGATCTCTACGGGCCTGTTGATGACAAAACCAACAGCACCTTCATCGTTATGTTCAGCCAGGAGAATGGCGGTACGGTTGAAATAACCATCCATCATGAATGGCTGCGAAAGCAAAATATCCCCTTTATTAAAATGTGCCTGATTCATATCAAATGGATTCAGTAACTTTTGTCCGGTCTATTCTTTTAACAAATGTAACCAATGTGCGGCCGTTTCCGCCAACTTCAATGAATTTTTGAGCTCCGTCTGTGATCATTTGCTGAATGGTTTGTGTCCATCTGACCGGCGCGGTGAGTTGCGCCAGCAGATTAACCTTCAGTTGACCGGGATCAGTACAAGCTTTCGCATTAACGTTTTGATACACCGGACAAACCGGACTTTTAAAATCCGCTTCCCGGATGGCTGCCGACAGTTTGTTTTGGGCGGGCTGCATGAATACACTATGGAACGCACCGGCCACTTTAAGTTCAATCGCTTTCATAGCTCCATGCTCAAGGCTTTTGGAAATTGCCTCTGAAATACCTTCCCGGGAACCTGATATCACGATTTGCCCGGGACAATTGTAGTTGGCAGGACTCACTTTGGCATTGGTTTCAGCACAGATCTGCTCAACCTGTTCATCGGATAAACCCAGAATTGCAGCCATCGTGCTTTCTTCCAAATCACATGCCTCCTGCATGGCCAATGCCCTTGCGTTGACCAACTTTAACCCTGTTTCAAAATCCAGCACTTTTGCTGCCGTCAACGCGCTGATCTCACCAAGTGAATGTCCAGCCACCATATCCGGAACAAAACCCGCTCCGGCTGCTGCCACACTGGCCATAGAATGTATAAACATGGCAGGCTGTGTGATCTTGGTCTGCTTCAGATCATCCTCTGAACCTTCAAACATCACTTTGACAATATCAAATCCAAGGATTTCATTGGCAATATTAAACATCTCTCTGACTTCCCTGCTTGACTCAAACAGGTCTTTTCCCATACCTGGAAACTGACTGCCCTGTCCCGGAAAAATATAAGCATTCATTTAAACCAATACTTTAACTTAATTAATGTAACCTACTGGAAATCAATTTAAGAAATTCATTTCTGGTAGAATTGTCTTCAAATGCACCTTTGAAAGCAGAGGTTGTGGTAACAGAATTTTGCTTCTGCACACCTCTCATCATCATACACATATGATAGGCTTCGATCACCACTGCTACTCCAAGTGGTTTAAGTGTGGCATTGATCGCTTCGACAATATCCAGTGTCAGCCTCTCCTGTACCTGGAGCCTACGGGCAAAAACCTCAACAATCCTTGGAATTTTACTCAGTCCAACGATGTAACCATTTGGAATATAGGCTACATGTGCCTTCCCGTAAATCGGTAAGAGGTGATGTTCACAAAGACTGTAAACGTCGATATCCTTGACGATGACCATTTCATCATAATCTTCCCTGAAGACGGCTTTTTGCAATATGGCCACCGGATCTTCCTGATATCCGTGCAATAAAAACTGCATAGCTTTGGCGGCTCTTTCCGGTGTTTTGATCAATCCCTCCCTGTTCGCATCCTCTCCTGAGATTTCAAGGATCTGCTTATAGTGCTCCATTAACTGCCTGGTCTTATGTTCATCCTCAAAGGGAAATTTCTTTGGATCCATATATTTGTGTTTTAAAATTTAAAAGTATGCTTTTGTTTAGTAATGCACAAAACTTTTTTAATTTTAACATAAATTATACCACGTAGTTATGGTAACCTGAAATGTTATAAATTGTTTTTTAACATGAAAATAAATAGATCTTGGAAAAAAAACTGATCGTGATCACCGGTGTATCTACGGGAATTGGCCGGGAATTGTCCATCAAACTTAGCCGTGCCGGTTACCGTGTGATCGGCACTGTCAGGTCAACAGAACATGGCGAAGAATTAAAAAAGGAATTGAAAACTGATTTTGATTACCTTCTTCTGGATCTGGAGGATGAACTGTCAGTCAACAGCTTTTATGACAGGATTAAGGAAATGACGGGCGAAACGGGGATCCATTGCCTGATCAACAATGCCGGTATTGCAACGGGCGGGCCAATGATGTTGCTCTCCTTTCAGGAACTGCACAGGCAGATGCTGATCAATTTTTACAGTGTTTTCAGTATCACAAATGCACTTTTGCCCCTGTTGGGCGCTGGACTCAACTCAACTTTTCCGCCGGGGTTGATCATTAACATAAGCAGTGTCTCAGGAATATTCAACACACCATTCCTCGGACCTTATTGCATCTCAAAGCATGCATTGGAAAGTATGTCAGATATTTACAGAAGGGAATTGGCTATCTTTGGAATAAAACTGGTGGTCATACAGCCTGGCCCGATTCAAACACCCATCTGGCAAAAATCTGTACCCTCTTCCAATCCGTACCTGAAAACTGATTTTGCCCGGGTTTATGATGCCTTAAGTACCGAAATCCGGGAAACAGAAAAAAGTGCACTTCCGGTGCATAAGATCAGTAAAGTTATCCTGAAAGTGTTGACAAAAAAGCGTCCGAAAACCAGATATCTTATTGCACAAAGGCCATTTTTGCTCCGGCTGATCCACCTCTTTTTCCCGGACAAATGGATGGATCTCATTTTTTTAAACAAATTTAAAGCAGTGATGAAGAATTCTTTAAATTAAGGGCTTTACGCATGATCAAAAAACAGTTTATCTAAAGTTTTCACTATTTTTGCCAAAAAAATAAAGCATGGATATTTCTAAGTTAAACTCAGTGGTTAAAAATCTGGATAAAGTAATGCAAAACACCCAGGATTACCGGGATCAATGGGAAGCTACGCATAAAAACCTGATCATAAGTACTCTGGAACACCTCATTTCATCTGCAGGGATACAGGGAGAAGTGGTCATCAACGATAATTATGAAGGACTGGAAGCGATTTCTCTCGCATTGCAGACCAAAGACAGCGGTATATACGAAAGAATCTCGGATAAGACGAAAAGAGCGCTGATCAGGAATGGAGGAGTATTGACCTATCACCAGTTGTTCAACGGCAAAATTGGCATACTCATCGGTTATCCATATATAGAGGGTATCGGACAGCCCAAAATGCCCAAAACACTTGAGATCGTGCGTCCTGATGAGTTGAAAGAGATCCATGTGCTCAGGCATGTTGAAATGTTTATCAATGAAATTGCAGAGTGGGAAGATTTTGATGATGATAAAGATGCCACTCATACGATTGGCTTCCACAGGACTGCAACCATCACCGAACAAGAAGAATCATAAAAATTCCCCGGATGTTTTTTCTGAATGTCAAAAAAGGAGTGAACCATTGGTGGCTTTACCTGGTGGGCATTGTGGCTGTTTCACTGGGCTATATCATTGGGCAAATACCTCTGAGCTTAATTCTTGCGTATCGGACTTCAGTTGACCCGAACCTGGATTCATCTGATCTTCAGAACTTTACAGAGCAGATGGATTTTAATAAATTCGGTATCTCAACCAATGCAGGATTAGTGCTCAGTTTATTGTTTTTTGTTTTTGCGCTTGCCTTCCTGTATTTTACGGTCAGGTATATCCACCACAGATCATTCCATTCGCTGATCAGTTATACCGGAAAAACAAACTGGAAAAGGTTCTTATGGGGATTTGGAGTCTGGTTCGGTATCAGTCTGATCATGGAATTCATTTCCTACATGAACAGTCCGGAAAATTATCAGTTTTTTATGCCGGACCTGAATTATCTCCTTTTACTTTTGATCTGTATATTGATCTTACCCTTGCAGACCAGTTTCGAGGAGCTGTTTTTCAGGGGATACCTCATGCAGGCAACCGGCTGGTTTTCTAAATCCAAATGGGTAGCGTTTGCGGTAACCTCACTCTTATTCATGTCCATCCATCTGGCAAATCCCGAGATCGGAAAATATGGCATCTGGAATATGATCATTTATTACCTGTTTTCAGGCATGGTCCTTGCTTTCGTCACGATAATGGATGACAGGCTCGAACTTGCTCTTGGAATTCACTTCGCCAATAATTTTTTTGGTGCCACACTGGTCACTTATGAAGGTGCTGCCCTTCAAACGGATTCCTTGTTCAAGGTGCATGAGATTCATCCACAATTTATGGTGGTCGGTTTTGCAATTGTTGCCATACTTTTTTCCCTGATCGCCGCTCGAAAATACAAATGGCAAAGTATTCGTAAAAGTTTTGCATGGAAAATCAACACTCTTGATAATTAACTATAAACCAATATATTGAATAAATTTATCTATACTAATACTATAATAAAAACAACATTATTAATTGTTTATCAGTTAATTGTTAACCATATTTTTGCTCAAAACCCCTACTGGCAACAGAAAGCAGACTATGATATAGCCATTGACATGAATGTTGTGGAAAAATCCTATACAGGTACTTCAACTATTGTCTATACCAATCATTCTCCTGACACCTTGTTTCATGTATATTTCCATTTATATTACAACGCCTTTCAGCCAGGGAGTCTGATGGATATCCAGGCTCAACAAGTTCCGGATATAGAAATGGATATGGACAATAAGATGTTCAAAATGACGGAAAGGGAAAAAGGTAAAGTGGATATATGGTATCTTTCCCAGAATGATCAGTTGCTTCAATTTTCCATTGATGGTACCATTCTGACTGCAATGTTGGCTGAACCAGTTCTGCCCGGGCAATCTGTCCTGTTCAGGATGGAGTTTTTTGTTAAAATTCCCAGGATCTTACGCAGGGCAGGTTTTGACAACTCTGAAGGAATAGATTTTTCCATGGCCCAGTGGTATCCCAAAATATGCATGTACGACGATGAAGGCTGGCATGCCTATCCTTACCTGGGACGCGAGTTTTACAGCAATTTCGGTGATTATCAGGTTGACATATTGATCGATTCCTCCTATGTTGTTGCTGCCGGGGCAGATCAGGTGGAAAGCTATCCCGTACCCGGAACCGGCAAAAAGCTATGGAGATTCATCTCTGCAAACGTGATTGACTTTGCCTGGGCTGCAGACCCGAGATACACGACATACACTACCCGATCTGAATGTGGTACAATTATTTATATGTATTACCTTGAATCTTTTAACAAGGATGGAATATGGCAAAAAACGGGAGATGCCATAGCCCGGATCATTCCCTATATCAATCAAAGGTTCGGCAACATCCCCTATTCAACCTATACGGTCATTCAGGCCGGGGATGGTGGCATGGAATACCCGAAATGCACATTCATCACGGGTGACAGGGGTCTTGGTTCATTGGTGGGCGTAACGATCCATGAATTGATGCACAGTTGGTTTCAGTCAGCTGTTGCTACCAATGAACTCAAATACTCATGGATGGATGAAGGTTTTGTGAGTTTTGCAACAACGGAGATCAAGAATTACATGGGGGCCAATGGATTGATCTTCAGCCCGCGGGCAGATGAAACCGGATATGAGCAACAATTATCAGACTACAGGTTCATTGCAAATTCAGGATATGAAGAAGCAATGAATACGCCTGCGAACTTCTTTCAAACGTCAACTGCCTACTATCTCTCGGCATACACCAAAGGGGAACTTTTCCTAAAACAAATGGAGTACATTCTTGGTAAAAAGTCATTTGATCTGGGTTTGAAAACTTATTATGAAACCTGGAAATTCCGTCATCCAAAACCGGATGATTTTCAAAAGATCATGGAAAAGACTTCAGGGATTGAACTGGACTGGTATTTTCATTTTTGGCTCGGCACTACCCATTATATTGACCTTGAAGTTGCCGTGGATACCAGTACAGAAGGCTTGTTCCATATTTATCTGATGAATAAAGGCAAAATTCTGATGCCGGTAGATCTTTTAGTTGAATATACCGAAGGCGTTTCGACCCTGTTTTATATTCCGGTGGATTTGATGCAGTGGCCCAAAGATCCGGATGAGGATGTACAATATGGTCAATCGATGAGATTTATCATGGATCCATGGGCGTGGCCTTATGTTACTTACGTGATCGAACTTTCACTCGGGGCTGATGAGATCAGCAAGGTTACCATCGACCCAGGTAAAAGACTGGTTGATTTGAAACCTGAAAACAACGTTTGGATAAATAAATGAACCTATTGTATTATATTTTGATTTATTATAATATATCTTTGTGGTTTTCCGGCGTTTTTTAGCCGGAATATAATAATAGAAATTGTACAGGCGTTATCATACATAATTTTATTGATCAATGGAGGGATTAACTTTATTTAAGGAAGAAGAACACAGAAAGAAAAGCCTTTGGATATCGGTAACTATCCATCTGCTGATACTGTTGATCACACTGTTTCCTCTTTTGAAGAAGGATCCGGAGAGCACCATCGATACACAGTATTCAGTGGCCATTGCTTTTGCCAAAACACCACAGGAAATTACTCGGCGATCCCTGGAAAAAATGCAGGAACAGGAGTCCTCCAGTATCAAGGGTACCTCTGCCGAAGGTGAACAAAGTCCACAGAATGCAGAGCAGGAAAACCCGAGAGAAGCGCCTCCTGTAGAAAAAATTGAAGTCAGACAACCCAAAACAGCTGAAACATCCACAGTCAAAACGCCTCCGTCTACCCCCTCGCGACCGATAGAATCCACCATTTTTGAAGACAATGATGTGATTGCAGAAATTCCTAAATCCAATAAATCCAAAACAACGGGTACTTCCACTTCTACCCCGTCATCCTCTGCTTCCGACGAGGTTGTCAGCGTACCTTCCAGATCAGGAAGAGGCACTTCCGGAACAGGCACTTCTCCCGGAACGGGAACAGCCAAACCTTCCAATAAACCCGGCACCGGTACAGGCCAGGGGAACAGGGGAACAGGTTCAGGAAGTGATGCCTCCGGTACTGATTCAGGCTCGGGTAAAGGCACAAAAGGCCCTGGAACGGGTGTTTTTGATGGAACCGGGGACGGTATATTTGGTCGTCAGCCCGTAGATGGTAAGATCCCAGCCAACCTGATCAGGCAAAATGGAAAGATCACTATGAAGGTATGCATTGACCGGAGAGGAAGGAACACTTTCGTATCTATAATTGATAAAGAAACTACGATCAAAGACAGGAGTTTACAACAAAAGGCCCTTGATGCAATGGCAAAATATCTTTGGGAAGAAGATTATACTGCAGCGCCGGAACAATGTGGTAAATACTCCTACATCTTCAAGCTATAATATTTGCCAAAATTATTTTTTTGATTACCTTTGCACACTCAAAATTTTGGCCCCATAGTTCAAGGGATAGAATGGAGGTTTCCTAAACCTTAGATACAGGTTCGAGTCCTGTTGGGGCTACATTTTTAAATCCTCCCCTGTATTTAGTAAGACTAGCCTGAGAAAGACATTTTTGGAGACTGTTTTGCTCATTTTTAAAACCATTTTCAGTTTTGAACACGCATTGAGTCGCTGACAGGTAAATTCATAACCTAAAACTCTATCATCTATCCAACATAAAACCAAAAATGTGGAAAACTACCAGCCTGGAAATGCATCAACAACTTAAGTCAGGCAAACAATTTAATTTTCGCTGATTCATCAGGTACAAAAAATATTGGTGATCAAATGAAATTTTTGAAAATTATTCCTGCCTGATATCATCAACTTTCTATTCATACAAAATTTTAACTGGATTTTAATTTTTATTGTACATAACTTTGTATGGATTCTGCCTTTCCGGGTTAACGAGCGGTATCCGGAGACGGGATCAATTCAGGATTCAGCTAAAGAATAAAACTAACATATATGAACACTTTGGTCCGGATCATTTCAATTTTTACCCTTACTGCAATTATCGCAGATACTGTCAACGCCCAGATAAGCATCAACACGTCAGGTAACACGCCGGATTCATCCGCTATCGTTGATATTGCCTCATTGGAAAAAGGAGTTCTTTTGCCGAGGATGACAACAAATCAGCAATTGAACATCAAAGGTCCTGCAACAGGTTTGATCGTGATGAACATGGATTCCATGGCATTTTATTTTTTTGACGGAACAGCCTGGAGATCCATGTCCGATCCAGGCGAGTCAATCCAGGGTTGCGGAAATGTTTTTACGTACGAAGGTAAGATTTATACCATTTTAGTTATTAAATGCCGCATTAAAACTATTTAAATAATGGTGAT
>CAZQKR010000009.1:0-120116 GCA_964594045.1 uncultured Saprospiraceae bacterium
GGGGAAGCGGGATGTGTTTCCAGCAGTGTCCCCTGCATATCCATCACCATGATCCTGCCTGAGCTATCTTCCGGTTTTTGTATGGTAATTAAGCCGGATGACGGGTTTGGAAAGATTTCGAGATCACGACGGTAAAATACAGGCTGACCGAAGACAGTAACGATCGTAGGATCACACTTTTCCGTATCATCCACACGGAAACGGGGAAAATTGGGCATAGATCCAAAGTAAGAAGATGTGGGCAACTTGATCCCGTTCTGTACAAATCCGCAGGATTTGCCCAAAGTGTTCGGGTTGTTGATCACATGATAGGCATTCGTACTGCTAGTAGGACACATATAGATCCGGCAATCGGGAGCCAGAGCCATCAGATAAAAAGTAGTATGAAAAGGATCTATCGTTCCATCATACTCATCTATCAGTATAATTCCATTCTCCTGTATGTTGGACTTCCAGGTATCCACCTGGTGTAGTTCATATGTTGTAGCTGTATAAATAAATCTGCTACTGGCAGACCATTCCACTGAGCAGAATCTTATCTCTTCCGGATCCGGTTCCTGGTAGATCTTTATATGTCTGTGATTGCTGAATTTGCCGGTTTGCCTGTTAAAGTCAAACAGATGCAGCTGATCATAATAATTGTACAAGGCATATTTCGAGCCATCAGGACTGAATCGGGCTGTACCGGATCCAGAAGAAAAATCCCTTGTAAAATATTGGTTTGTTGGTTGATCCGGCATCCTGTGAATTCCTGATTCATTGATCAAAAAAACTATAAATGCATCATCCTCTTCCAGTGGTTGAACCAGCCACCAGTCTTTACCATTCTTATGGCGGATAGCCGTGAGGTAATAAAATAAACAATTGGATTCTTTATACAATGGTTCGTTCTTCAGGATCACTTTACCATCTCCTTCGTTATGAGAAAGGTCGACCTTAGAAAAATACAAATGATGAGAATTATTAATTTCAAATCCGTTGAATATAAAGGTTTTATGGATAATATAATATTCAATTTCGCTGCCCGGATCCTCCAGGATCAGGATGTCCTGTCCCCCGGGATATCCTCTATAAGTGTTTTCAAACCAAAAAAGATCCACCCATTCATCATAATTGAGGCTGTCGCCGTTTTCCATCAATGTGGCATGACGTGTCATCACCTGGCTTCCATTGGAATAAAACAACAGATTTCCATCCTTGTCACAAATAGATGCATTTGCTGCATCCATCATTGTACCAATATTATGCAATACAGGAAGTGCCGGTTTTTCATTAAAATTGATCCAGTAACCCAGATCTGTTTCTGATGGAGATTTATCCTTCCCAAATATCCACAAATAATCTTGTTTGTTTTGGGCAGTGAGTATATGGCCGAACATTATCACTAAATTGAATACGAAAATGAATTTCATAAGGTAATAATTTTTCTTAAGAGGGAGAAAAATGTTTCTCCCTCTTTTTTTTCTTTTAAAAATTATTTCGTTATCACTATCTTCCGGGTATTTGATCCATCCGCACTGCTGGCAGTCACATAATAAACACCACTTGCTGCTAAGGTAACGAATAAATGGTCGATTTCATGATTTTCTTTACTAAAAATAGTTCTCCCTGCACTGTTTGTAATATGAACAGTTCCACTGAACAGACCGGAAAACCTGATTTCAATCTTTCCAGTACTGGGATTTGGTGAAATCTTAAACTCTACCGGCATGTGCAAAGGAATAGCCCTGGGCGTCAACCATTCATCATCCATGCATCCGTCAAAATGGTCAAAATAGGTAGTACTTCCCTGCATATTGGCTATAGAACGTGCCAGGTGAACCACATCACCATATTCATCCGAGCAAAGCCTGCCTGCTGATTCTATTTCAGGATCTACAATGGAAGCAACCGGCATATATTCCTGCAACAAAATATCTATATATGCCATCCATACTTTTTTCATCAGAATGACGTGATCATCAGTGCAATTGATTCGTATCAGATCAGCCTTGATGCGCTGCAGCTCAATCCGGTCATCTGTTTCCTCCTGTTCCAAACCAGTTCTCAAATCCGGCAATGTTGCATTCAGTTCTGTTAACAGATTCTCTTTTTCAGTTGGAGCTACAGCATTTTGGTAGGATTCCCGCTTGATCCTGAACTGCTCCATAGAGGATATCAGACCAATATTGCGCTGACTTATTTGATTGATCCTTGAAACCCTGGATATCACATCAGCTATTTCCCTCAATCCGCAAATATCGATAAAATACGGATCCAGCTTGATACAATCGGGCAAGACAAAACCAGGCTTAGTACTTTGGTATCTCAATATGTGCAGAACCTTGAGGAAATACAATTTCCTGTTGCTGACATAAAGATTTTTCATCCGTTGGTAATGATCGCACAATTTGACCGGATCATCATATATTGTAATACTTCCAGATGCGTTACAAGGCAGAAGATCATTTCCAGGTTCATGCTCAAACCAATTGAGTGCAGGATCCGGATGGGTTGGCATATGGTAGGTATTGTTTTCATTTACAATAAATCGTGATTGTAGTATTTCTATAGGGGTTAAATACGCTTTAGCCCAACCGCCATAAAATTTGTTCCCGTTATGAATTTGATCACCAATGACGGATCTGAGCACCAGATCTTTGTCTCTGCAGGATACCATATGGTTTGCAGTCAGACTTTGGGATTCGGCATTGTGTAAAAAAACCATACCATATCCGGCATCATTAATATAATTACAATTATAATTCCCGCCAGTTGAATTTTGAGCAAGAATGCCATGTGAACTGTTCAAGCTGTAAGTCGTGTTTTCCTTTATAACATCAGCAACAGACCCAACTGTCCGAATGGCAGCAGTACCCTTATCATTTAGTGTTAAACCAGAAGTACTGATCGTATTATTCCATATGAAGTTATTATGATTATTATTTGATTCGATTCCATATCCGGCTTCAGAGGCAAAAATCAAATTTCTCTCAATTTTGCATCCAAATCCATTTATAACAGTGACTCCGCCACTTTCAGGAGTAATACCGCCATCCACACTGATATCGGGGTTATCCCTTAAATTAAAATCAACACCAGATCCCCATACGCCATATCTCTTTGCCAATATGGAGTGATTTTGGTCAATATCAATAAAATTACCCTTCATCATTTTTATTCCGGAATTTCCAAAATCATTTGCAGTTCCTATTGTATTTCCTACAATAGTTAGATCTGTATTATCCCATAACTGGATTCCTATATTTGAATAGCCAAGCGTATTGTTTCGGATTGAGGAACCATGACCGCGGGTTAATACAATCCCTTTATCACAATTGGCTGTTATACATTCATTTATATCAACCATTGTATTACTGACTCCGATACCTGTGTTTGCATTTGTAATATTTAGGCCCTTAATATCAAGGTATTGAGTGCAGTCTTTTATAAAAACACCGAAATCAGCGTTTTCTATAAAGTTTTCGGCCAGTTTGAGGTTATCAATTTTACCTTCAACATAAAATCCGGTGTTGCCAATGTCGATTAAATGATTATTATTCAAATTCACATAAGATTTATTCTGTACTGTTATACCATTTTCAGAAAAATCTTCCAGAGTACAATTGATTAATGAAATAATGGAACGCGGCCCGGTGCCTCCCGGATCATTTTGAGTTATGATACCGTTTGTTCCTTTTCTCATTTTCACCCCGTTAAAATACAAACTTGATCCATTTTCCACCCATATGTGATCCCATCTTTCATCACCGCATGGTTCTATAGTGCCTTCATGAAATTCAAAAGTACTGCCATTGACTACTTTTATCCTGGCATTTTCTGTCATTTTAATCTTAAATCTTTTGTCTAAAAAAAGATTTTGATCAATGATAAATGTTCCGTTGATGAGTACATGAAACTCCTGTGGCGGCAAATATTTTCCTTCTGTTTCAATTTCGGCTTTTTTAGTTTCAAATACACTCGAATTCGCGTTATTGTTCAAAACAATAGATCTGTCCTGTGGATAAACTTGAATATCAAAATAACCGGTTAAATCAGGAACTCTTGGTGTTTGTTCCTGACTTTGAAATGAGAAAAATGCGATATCAAAATTACCTGGATTTGGAGAAATATCAGTTACTATTTCGTCGTAATTGATTTCAAAATAGAATTCGTAAATTTCATTGGCTGCCAAATTAATATCAGGTAATGTACAAATTTTTACTCCAGTAGAAGGAATAGTAGTACAAGGGAGATTAAGAACATTTTGACTTAAACCTAATTCATCATAACGTTGAAATATTAATCTATTTTTTTTAAATATACGTGCAGTATGATCGTTTTTTATAGTAAGTTTTGCATACTTCCATCCTTCACCACAAACTAGACCAATATCCAGATCAGTATCAACATTCCCAAGGACGTCAGAGCATTCAACTGGATAAACAAAATTGGTTTGTTTTAGACAGGGTTTCTGTGCCAGATCGCTTTCCAATTGTTGTCTGAGACCAGTGCTTAAAACTAAAATTGAATTTGCTGTATCAAAACCTCCCGTTGGACTTGCACACATAATTGGTATTTCATTATCTTGGAAGTATTGATCGCAATAAGATTGTAGTTCATGCTGTAATCCTAAAGTATGTAACATTTCATGCGTAATAGTATATGCTTCAGAATAAAAAGATGAATATTTGACAACAATAGCAAAATTTCTGATTCCTCCATCATAAGGGAAATAATCAGTATTGTTGCTAACACAGACATTTGCCCCTGTAGATTCACCCAAAACAGCATTATCCGTTAAAATACTGCCTGTAAGATGAAGAACCATATCTCTTTTATAACACAAATTATCTCCATATGCCCATTTCGAAGAAATTCTACTGGTCGTCACTCCCTGACCAGATAAATCACCCATATCTCCAAAGTATTCAATTCTGACAGGATGGATATAGATATCAAAATCTGAGTCGCTCCAAATGTCAATTTTATTATTAATATGTGCGATTAAATCTCTAATTCTATTCTCTACATCTTGATTTGTTCCTCCAACTTTATCTGCATAGGACTTATCATATGATATTGCCAATTCAATTATGTTAAAGTTATTTCCCTTCGAGCGTTGAGAAAATAAAAGTATAAATGAAATTATTACCAAGCACAAAATTTTGAATCTCATAATAAAATAATTAAAGTTTAATAGCCAAGTCTATGGCTATATCAATAAAATATTATATCACAATTTTTTCTCTAAGGACAGAAACAAAAGGGTAAAACTGCCCGGCTCAGGGACGAACTTTCAACTCAAAAGCCACTTTGGATTGCACATAGGTCTGGATTTAACAAGGTGATAAAATTATACTTTCCAGATTCTTCAGAACCATTATTCTGTTGAATTACAAGGAAATATCACCTTAGTAAAATCAATAATCATGCCAAAAACATTATTATACATTTAAATTATATATATATATATACTTATTACTGTCATTTATACATTAATATTAATTATATATGATATAAAACAATGTTTTACTGGTCTCCTCCGGCAAGAAAAACTGTAAAAACCCGATGGCAAGCTCCCTTTCTGCCATCATGGCCTTGAAAAATTTGTCGTGTGGATTATATATGTGCTGGTTCATATTGTAAGGTAATGGGTGATAAAATGTAAAGATAATCACTTTGTTAAGACAATAAAAAAATTGCTGAACTTATTGTTGTCAAGTTCAGCAATATATCGTTGATAATTCATGAGTCGGGAATGACATAAGCCAATCTTTCTCTAAAAAAACCGTGTGTCTGTTAAAAGGTATTTTGTTATCCCTTAGAAAATTTCATCAATTCACCTGACTCTGTTTCATGCCACACAGCGATTCACTGATGATCAGGGTGGCTTCAGTTTGAGCCTGAACTTCCTCTACCGTGAATACAGGATTGATCTCTTTCAGCACTATGCCTTCCGGTGTGATTTCCATTACACCCATCTCGGTGACGATCAGGTCTACAACGCCCTTGGCCGTCAAAGGCAACTGACATTTCTTCAGGATCTTTTTGGAGGCGCCGGAAGTATGTTCCATGGCGATCACCACACGCTTTGCACCAACCAACAGGTCCATTGCGCCGCCCATACCCATAACCAGCTTTCCCGGAATTTTCCAGTTGGCCAGATCTCCGTTTTCATCTACCTGCATGGCGCCCAAAACCGTCACATCTACATGGCCTCCACGGGTGATCAGAAAGGAAGTGGATGTATCGAAAGTACAAGCGCCAGGTAATGCAGTGGTATACCTTCCTCCCGCATCCTGATAATCAATGTCTTCCATACCAAGCGCAGCGTTTGGTCCCATTCCGATAATACCATTCTCACTGTGCACGATCAAATGTACATCTTTAGGCACATAATTGGGTACATGAGTCGGAATACCGATCCCCAGGTTGACCACATCTCCATCGTGAAATTCAAGCGCTATCCTCCGAGCTATTGTCTCTCTGACCTGATTTTTATCCAGCTGAACCATATTTATTTTTTTAGATTTTATTTTTTTGATAATCAAGTAGTTTAGTCTGTAGCTATTTAGCTTTTTAGTCATTTAGCTTTTTAATTATTACAAAATCAAAGTATATAAACCTAAAAGTCTAAATAGCTAAAAGCTAAATTCCTATTTACCTGAATAATTATTCAACCTGTTGTGCATTTCCTGCGCTATATAAGATGCCACATGATTGGCATAGGAATTCATGGTAAATCCGGCATCATAACCCAGTTCTTTTGCCAGCTCATGAGACAACCTCGGCCCGCCGCAAATGAGCAATACTTTGTTTCTGATCCCTTCAGCTTCCAGCATTTCCACTAATTCTGTGAGATTCTGAATATGCACATCCTTTTGTGTGACCGTTTGTGAAACGAGCAATACATCGGCATTCAATTCAATCGCTTTTGCAATAAAATCCTCATTCAACACCTGACTCCCCAAATTAGACGCCTCAAACATCTCATACCTTTCCAGTCCGTAATGCCCGGCATAACCCTTCATATTCATGATCGCATCTATCCCAACCGTATGCGCATCCGTTCCGGTACTGGCACCGATGACACGTATCTTTCTGCCGATATGCTCCTTTATAAAGGCATCTACCTCATGCATATCCCATACTGTACTTTCCACCTTTGGCACATGGATCCCGGTAAAATCTACTTCATGCCGGCAGGAACCATACCCGTTAAAAAAGGTAAAACCATCCGTAAGTTGGTAATAATAAACAATTTGCGGATTGTCCAGACCCATTTTCCTCATCAGTATTTTGGCAGCTTCAATGGCTTCATCATTGCAGGAAACTGGTAAAGTAAAGCTGATCTGTACCTTTCCGTCATTCATGGTATCTCCATAGGGCTTGACCTTTTTGAGATCCAGGTTTTTGTCAAAATCCTGCTTTTCCGTAGAATATAATCCGCTGCTCATAATTCATTTTTATTGATCATCATCGAAATAAATGGGTTGAAGTAATGCGTTCCCTTTTTCATAACCCCGGAAAGTCCTTTTCCACCTGTTTTACTTCTTTTGACATTGGCAAATATGCCTTTTTCCAATGCATTGAACAAACCTTCTTTTTCAATATCGCTCAATAAAGTCATGGCATTGTCCAAAACCTGCTGAGCCCTTCTCTGGATCATCCCGTCCTTTTTAAATTCCACCTCATCACCAATATCCTGCATATTGTTGAAAATATATTTGGCATTTTCAATGGCAAGATACCTGTCTGACATAAACGGGGTGTGCACCGCTTCAGTGATCATTCCCAGCAACTGTATCCCCTGCCCTGTCCAGATAGCGATTTCGTTGAAAAGTGCGTTCTGGATCTGGCCTTTGAAAATATTCCCGGTCATGAATTTGGTCGGTGGCATATATTTCAAAGGTGCATTCGGAAAGATCTCTCTGGCCATCTGCGCCTGGGAAAGTTCCAGCAAAAATCCGTTTTTCAGGGATGGATCCATTTCAAAAGCATGACCTAGTCCCATTTGTTCCTCAGGTATTCCTGCGATCAATGCCAGTTGCTCATTGATCAGTTGAGATGCCAGCACTGTATGCGCTTCTTCAAATGCATCAGCTGTAGTCAGATAATTGTCTTCGCCGGTATTGATGATCACGCCGGCAAAACCGTTGATAACCCTGGAAAAATATTGATCTACAAGCGTGCGCTGCATGTTGATATCCCTGAACAAAATCCCGTACAAGGCATCATTAAGCATCACATCAAGCCCTTCCAAAGCGCCCATAACAGCAATTTCAGGCATACATAGGCCTGAACAGTAATTGCACAGCCTGATGTACCTTCCAACTTCCTCACCCACTTCATTCAATGCGGTCCGCATGATCCGGAAATTCTCCTGTGTGGCATACGTTCCGCCGAATCCTTCAGTTGTTGCGCCAAAAGGCACATAATCCAGCAAACTTTGCCCGGTCGTCCTGATCACGGCAATGATATCCGCACCTTGCCTGGCTGCTGCCTGAGCCTGCACGACATCCTCGTAGATGTTTCCGGTTGCCACGATCACATAGATGTACGGTTTTTTACCTTCTCCCAGGGTAGCGATGTAATGTTCCCTGCGTTGCCGGTTGGCCTGAATTTTTTGTAAGGCACTAAGCAAATAAGGATTTACAGCCTGATGGATCTCCTCATCAGGATGCATTGTCAATCTTGTGATATCCACTTGACCATCAGCAAGTTGCTCTGCGATTTCTATCGGACTTTTTCCCGTTTCTATCATCGCATTCCCAATATAATAGAGCGCACCCTGATCAAGAACACCATTTTCCTTCAGAAAATCCGTTACCACGTTGGGTAGCGGTACATCGTTTTTGTCCACCCCGTCAATGCCCAGCAACCTGCAAAGTGTACGCTCCACTGCGATGGTAGTGAACCCTTCCAAAAATGACTGCACATCACCTGCTATCCTGGAGGCGGTTGCCCTGGCTGACTCAACACGTTCAAAATCAAGACCTAATTTACTTTTCATAACGCTACTTTTCATTGCTTTCGCCCGTATAATGTTTTTTTGCATTTCGGATGATCTCCTCATCCAATCCCAGTATTTCTGCGATCCTGATACCTTCGGCCGGAGCATCACTCCTGTCTGCCTCTTCCAGGTTAAAATCCATATATCTGTTCAAATCCTTAAAATGTATTTTATCAGCTAATTTTTCGTGCTTCAATCCTTTGACCCTCAATTTTCTGCATTCCACTCTGATACCACTGAAATGGGTAGTGATCAATCCACTTGTTTTATGATCAGCCAAAAATTCCAGTGTACTGCTCACGATGGCCTTCCCTTCTTCCGGGTTGGTTGTCCTTGCCGGTTCATCCAATAAAACCAACAGCTTTTGCCCCGAACGTATAGCGTCGACCAGATGATTCAATTGTACCATTTCTTCTGCAAAGGAGGATAAACCATGCTGGAATTGCCTGTTTTCTTCATTGTTCGTATAAACAGCATCAACCGGCATGATCGAAGCCTTATTTGCCGGAATAAACAGGCCAAACTGAAACAAATACTGACAGATAAACACTGTTTGAAGCATTACGGTCTTTCCACCCATATTTGCTCCCGTGATCAAAACCGGCGACATTTTAAAATAGATATCTACAGGCTGATAATCCTTACCCGTTTCCTCCAAATATCGCTTTACTTCAGGATTGAACAATCCCTCGTACCGGGTTGCTGAATGGGAAATATCCGGTTTGCAAAGCGACATGTCAATACTCCATTGAGCTGTTGCGATCAGCACATCCAGTTGAGCAAGACTATCCAGTGCAAACTTTAATTTGTCAGCATATACATGCAGTTTACGGGATAAAGTCATCCGGATCTCTTCTTCAATTTCCTGCTCCTTCAGACGTAAAGCTTCCAGCTCTTCAGTTTGGGAAGCTTCTGTTTGTTTTAATTTTAACCTAAGATCAGTCAGGACGGTGGAATAGGCGCTGTAAATATAAAAATGGGGAATTCGCTGGTTTTCAGGATCCAATAACTGAACAGTGGTTTCCAAACCGGGCAAATGGATCAGATCACAACGGATCTCCTTCAATATTGGTTTGATGGACTCATTCAGCAAGGCAAGTTGCTTGATCTCAAACAACTCTATATCGTCCGCTACTTCGCCATTGGAAAGTCGTGAAACAGTTGCATGAATATCTTTCAATCCGCTTAATTCATGAATGATCCGCCCGATCGTTTTGCTGTTTTCAGGAATTTGTATCAAAATACACATCTGTTCAAGCAAATCCAGCTGATGCCTGATCTCTTCTTCTCGGCTCATCCATGGCCGGTTGAGCAACAGTTTTTTAGCGGGTGAAGATGCGGGATTGATTTCATTGATCAAAAACCTGAATCCGGCAGATTCCTTCATGATATCTCTCACCGTCTTCATGCGGATAATTTTTTGATATCAAAAACAGGTACAGTCAGTACTTCGGCCAATGACTTAACCATTTTGTCACTATCCAGATGGTAGCCCAAGGGAGAATAAGGATTCACACATACTCCGATCAATTCACTCCGGTCCAATACATTGATTTGGCCTCCATTCATTTCAAAGCGGCGCAGTTTTTCAGCGCTGATAAAAATTCGCGTAAAATCCCTGACGATCAGTTTGACCCCATTTTTTTGTGATACACCCCCGATCTGTTCCAATGTCCGATCAGTGATCATTCCTCCGAAAAAAAAGGTGTTTCCGAAACGAAAAACATTCTTTGAAACTGTACTTGAACGGTTAGCTGCTTCTTCCTGCAAACAATGCAATTCACCAGACTCATCAATTGCCCATACTCCGCTATGCTTTTCATATATTTCAGAAGATAATTTTGTATCATAGGGCTTGGTCTGGATCAAATCAACTGAAAATTTGGTTTTTCTGACCAATTGCTGCAAACTGGCTGATACTGCAGCACCTGTTGCCAGCAACATACCGTTTGTCACGGCCGGTGAAGCTAGCGATCTTCTGGAAATCGCTCCGTCCACCAGGGTTATGTCAACACCATATCGATCCATTGATCTGATGAAGACTTTCAGCCAACCGGTATCAGATGGGCCAGAGATGATGCAATTCCCATCGTTCTTACATCTTGCAGTCACCAGTCTGCCCAGGGCAGTTGTCCTGTCGCTGACATCCAGTATTTCAGCGGTGATCTTTCTTTGGCGAAAATGCTTTTCCGAAGTGGCAAAGACCAGATTTTCATACAATGAGATTTCCGGTTTTGGCGTATGTGTGACCTGGTCGGAAGATTCTCCATCCAGTCCTATGGATGTCACACAAACTGTTTTTCCACTCTTTTTCAGATAATTTAAGACATAATTCAGGCATTCGGTTTTTCCTGTATTTTTATCCAGACCGATGACAGATACGCTTTTATATTTCAATATGTCCTCCGGAAATGGCATCCGATCAATTATTTCTTTCTTTTCTGGCTAAATCTTCCGGTTCCAAAGATAATTGTTCTCCTTTCAACAGCGACGCAACACCTTCGACATGATATCCATTGGTCTTTTTCCTGTCTTCCCATTCATCTTCGTAATCCGTCGGCTGCGTATATGTGGTGATCACACCCTCATAATTTCTCAAAACCACTTTGTCAGGGCTCTGGGAGATCAGGTATGTCGGGGCTACCGGTATTTTCCCTCCACCACCAGGCGCATCCACCACATATGTTGGTACTGCGTAACCTGAAATGTGTCCGCGAAGGCCTTCTATGATCTCAATTCCTTTGGAAACAGGTGTTCTGAAATGTTCCAAACCCATGGAAAGATCACATTGATATATGTAGTATGGCCTGACCCTGTTTTTGACCAGTTTCAGCACCAATTCCTTCATGATCTCGAGATTGTCATTCACCCCCCGGAGCAAAACACTTTGGTTGCCGATAGGGATCCCGGCATTGGAGATCCTGTTGCATGCTTCAATTGCTTCAGACGTCAATTCACGAGGATGATTGAAGTGTGTATTAAGCCAGATCGTATGATATTTTTTCAACATATTCACCAAATCGTCGGTGATGCGCTGTGGTGCTACGACCGGCACCCTGGATCCTATCCTGATGATCTCCACATGAGGAATTGCTCTCAGTCGCTGAATTATGCTTTCCAGCATTTTGTCGCTGACCAGCAAAGCATCTCCACCGGATAGCAGGACGTCCCTGACTTGTGGTGTTCTTGCGATATAATCTATGCCTTTCTGGATCCTTTCTGATGGAGATTCCGCATCCGTTTGACCTGCAAATCTGCGTCTGGTACAGTGCCTGCAGTACATCGCACACATATCCGTAATGAGGAACAACACCCTGTCCGGATAGCGGTGTGTCAATCCCGGCACCGGCGCATCAGCATCCTCATGAAGTGGATCAAGCAGGTCAGCAGAAGTAAAATGCAGTTCATTGACCGAAGGAATGGCTTGTTTTCTGATAGGGCAATTAGGATCATTCAGATCGATCAATGACAAATAATACGGTGTAATGGCCATTCTCATGGTCTGAAGTGATTTCTGGATCCCGATCTCTTCCGAATGGGTGAGTTTGATGTGTTTCATCAGTTCACCAAAGCTTTCAATCCTGTTCTTTACCTGCCATTTCCAGTCGTTCCACTGTTCATCCGTTACATCCGGAAAAAGCAAATGTCTGTTATTTATCATTTTATAAATATTGAAAATTAAACATATAATTTTTCGAACAAATCCCTGATCTCCCGGGATTCTCTTAATATATTCAAAGACAGATCGGCATGACCCTTGGCATATCCGTTACCAACGATCAGTTTAAGATCTTTACCGATACCTTCTGCACCCAAAGCAGCTTTGGTAAATGAGGTAGCCATCGAAAAGAAATAGATCAGTCCCTGACCTTTTGTGATCAGTATGGAAGTCATTTCAGTATCGGGAACGTTGACATTGTTGATCGTCACGTCACAACCACGTGGTCCTGTTATCTCAGTTACTTTATGATAAACATCCATCACTTTTGTCGCATCTGCAACAATGATATGTGTTGCAAGACCGAGATCCTTGATCCTGGATGCATTCTGCTCAGCATATTCAACCACGATCACTTTCCCGTATGGACCAACATTTTTCATTGCCTGGTAACAGCACAACACGCCCGATTTACCTCCACCACCCAAAATACATACCGTATCACCTTCCATTACCAGCCGGTCAACCTGTGCGGGTGCTCCGGCTACATCGAGCACGGCCAATGCCAGTTTTTCGGGAATATCCTCCGGCAAAACAGAAAAGATACCGCTTTCAAATAAGATCGCCTTTGCCTCAACATCCACCTGGTCGCTCTCAGGATCCAAATGGATGATACTTTGTAAATTCAAAGGAGTCAGGGATAAAGACACCAAAGTGGCTATTTTATCACCAACTTTCAACTTTTTATCGGGAAAGTTGGGACCGATTGCAATGACTTTCCCTATCAGCATGCCACCTGAACCCGTAACCGGATTCTGCATCTTACCTCTTTGCGCTACGATGGAGATGATCATGGATTTCATTTTTTCAGGGTCAGCTCCACATGCATTTTTGATCTGCGTGTAACTGGCAGAGTCGATATTGAGGGTGATCACATCGATCAAAACCTCGTTGTCAAAAATTTCAGTTGAATTATCCAGCTTCAGGGCAGGTTGTGGCAAAGTCCCTGCCGGTTCGATGACCCTGTGTGTTCCGTATCTGCAGCCCTGCTTCATGATCAGTGTTTTATGCGTATAATTCAGTAAATACTTTTCTGAGCACATCGCTTTCTTTCAAAATCTGCAAGGTGATCTCTGCGTGCCCTTTAGTATAGCCATTGCCAACGATCATCGTCACGTCACTTCCAACACCCTCTGCACCCAACGCAGCTTTAGTGAATGAAGTGGCCATGGAAAAGAAGTAGACGATGCCGGTATCTTTGGTTGCCAGGATACTGGTCATTTCCGTATCAGGAATATTGACATTGTTGATCGTAATATCTGCCATTTCCCCGTTGGTCAGTGCTTCCAGCTTTTCCATGATCTGAACAGGTTTTGTAGCATCAGCTGCAAAAACATGGTCACAAAATCCCAGCTCTTCAAGTCTTTTGGTGCTTTTTTCACTGTGGGTCAAACCGATCACTTTACCCGTAACTCCGGCTCTTTTTTTGGCTTCATAACAACAGAGCATACCTGATTTTCCACCTGCTCCGATGATCAGAACCGTATCACCAGGTTTAACCAGTTTTGCGGTTTGGGCCGGAGCACCCGCAACGTCCAATGCGGACAGAACCAGACCTTCAGGCATGTCTGCCGGAATTTTGGCATAAATACCGCTCTCGAACAAAATGGCTTTACCATCGATGTCCACCTGATCGATATCAGGTCTGATATCCTTTATTTTATCAATCCGCAATGGCGTGAGCGAAAGGGAAACCAGTGTAGCGATTTTATCTCCAACCTTGAGGTCGGTTTTTCCTTTTAACGCATCGCCGATTTTTTCAACTGTACCGAGCAACATTCCACCTGAACCCGTAACAGGATTCCTGTGCTTGCCTTGTTTTGCCACGATATCCAGCATGATCTCAGCAATTTTTGCTTTGTCACCAGCTGCCTGTTCCTCGATCTGGGTAAAACTGGCTGAATCAATATTCAGGGTTTGAACATCGATCAGGATCTCATTGTCATAAATTTCATCCATATTGTTGTCGATCCTGTTCGCCGGTTGTGGTAAAACACCTGCCGGTTCGATCACCCGGTGCGTTCCGTATTTATTTCCTTTTTTTTGCATTTGTTTCGATTTTATATTTTAAGTTCTTAGAGTTTGTTCCTGATTATCAGTTTATTTAAACCATGTAATCAGTGAGCAAAGCTAATTTTAATTTTTTGTCGCGAGGCCCAAAATAGCTCTGGCTTCAGCAGGTGTGGCAATTTCCCTGCCGAGCTCTTTAGCCATGCGAACCACCTTGGAAACCAGTTCACCATTGGAAGAAGTAAGTTTACCTTTAGAGATATACACATTATCTTCGAG
The DNA here is from genome assembly GCA_964594045.1 of uncultured Saprospiraceae bacterium. Classification (GTDB taxonomy): domain Bacteria; phylum Bacteroidota; class Bacteroidia; order Chitinophagales; family Saprospiraceae; genus UBA2365. Next base: position 15,003 of record CAZQKR010000009.1, read on the forward strand.
GCCAACGCGAACATGACCTCCGTCAATAATTGCAGCCATCGCCAGCGGAAATTCGAATCGTCCGATCCCGGCAACCGTATAAGTGGCATCTTCAGGAATGCTTCCCCGCATAAAAACAAAATCTCTCAATGTCCCGGAAATACCGCCATTCACACCCATGACAAAATCAAAGTGCATGGGTTTTCTGATATACCCTTTTTTGTGCAGACGCAACGCCATGTCGATCATGCTCTTATCAAAGACTTCCAGTTCGGGTTTCACCCCGAGTTCATTCATACGTTCCGCAAAATAAATGATGGTATTTTCCGTATTCATGAAAACTTCATCCCCTCCAAAATTCAGAGTCCCACAATCCAGTGTGGCCATTTCAGGATTCAATTGCAATGGCTGAAGGCGTTCATCATTGCTCATGCCGACGGCGCCTCCGGTTGAAGGCTGAATGATCACATCCGGCACTTCAGACCTGATGGCATCGATCACCTCTTTGAATCTGGCCACATCCTGCGTGGGTGTACCATCATCGTATCGGACATGAAGATGAATGATACTTGCCCCTGCCTCACGGGCAGATTTTGCTTCCCGGACACATTCCTGTACCGTGTAAGGAACTGCAGGATTATGCTCTTTCATTACTTCAGCTCCGCAAATGGCAGCTGTGATGATTAATTTTTCCATGTTTTTATTTTTTGTTCCTTTGATTCCTGACAGGCACCACGCAGGTTCCGCTGGCTCTGCATACCACTACCGGTTCATCCAGAAAGTCCGCAGCAGACTCGGAAATATCCTGCCTGGGCACGATCACTTTTCTGGCTTCAAAGACCATTTTTCTGGATGAATTCCCGATATGAGTGATCTCTCCAATTGCTTCGATATAATCTCCGGCATAAACAGGTGCTAAAAACTCAACCATATCGTATGCGGCAAACAAACCTTCATCTCCATCATTGCGTATCAATAATTCTGTGGCCACATCACCAAAAAGCTGCAACATTTTTGCTCCGTCAACCAATTCTCCGCCATAATGAGCATCATGTGAGCTCATCCGGACCCTGATCATTGCTTTATTGTTCATAATTCCTTATTTTCTTTAATTGTAAATAAAATCCACGAAAATTCCGGGTGTATGGATGTTGTGAGGTTCCAGGCCACCAATGTCTACCAGCTGTCTGACTTCTGCGATCACCGTTCTGGCTGCGGTGGCCATCACCGGATTAAAATTCTGGGCAGTTCCCCTGTATACCAGGTTGCCGGCTTTATCACCAATGGAGGCGGAAATGAGCGCAATATCGCCCGGCAAAGGCTTTTCGAGCAGATACTGTTTTCCATCCACTTCCATCATCTGCTTCCCTTCTGCCACCTCAGTCCCAAGCCCTGTCGGCGTTAAAAAACCACCCAAACCTGCTCCGGCAGCCCGCATCCTTTCCACTAATGTACCCTGCGGAACAAATTCCACCTCCAGTTTTTGATCTGCATACATCTGCTTGGCAACAGCATTCATGCCGATGTAGGAGGTGATGACTTTTTTTACCTGGCCGTTCGCGATCAGTTTTCCAACTCCATATTCCGGAGTAGCCGTATCATTGCATACAATGGTCAGTTCTTTTACTTCAGTTTCCGCCAGGGCTTCAAGTATCCTTGCGGGTATACCGCTGCTGATAAAACCTCCAACCAGTATTGTCATGCCATCCTTTACCATGGTTACTACCTGATCTATTTCAATGATTGCCTTCATGCTCGATGATATTAATAAAAGTTTATTTAAATTCCAACATAATATTTTGTCTTTCGGATTTTTGCGATAAAAATACACTATTATTAACGAAAAATATAATTATATACCAAATATCGTTCTGAATTTCATTTATTTAAAACGATTCAAAAAATAGTTCAGACTTTCACAGGAGCATTTGATTCAACATTTATTGATGAAAAAATTTAACAAACGGTAAAATATTCTGAATATGAGTGTAATACCTAATATAATTCATTATAATTCATTGTTTTACTTTCAGATCTCGCCGGTGTATCCTCAGCCGGAAAGTTCGTAGTTCTGCAAAAGACTAATGCGCAAAAGCTTAAGGGAATACGGTCTGCTCAGGCAATCGGCACACTGATTATGTTGAAGTAAAGTAATACTCTCTTGTTTTTGCCGATCTCTCGTGAAAAATTCTTTTTTTTGTATCAAATCAAGAAAAATGTCTGAGGAGAAAACGAGAATACTGTCTGCAGTAACGACTGCCGGGATCGAAGCCGGTAAGGCAATATTGAACATTTATGCTACGGATTTTTCCTCAACGCTTGAAATCAAACAGGATTCATCACCCGTCACTGCGGCAGATAAAGAAGCCAGCAGGATCATCTGCCGTCAACTTGAAGGTTTACTGGATCACTGTCCTGTGATGTCGGAAGAAAACGAAATTCCGGCATTTGAGGAAAGAAAATATTTGCAGCGTTACTGGCTGATCGACCCACTGGACGGAACCAGGGAATTCATCGCCCGTAATGGGGATTTTACAGTAAATATTGCCCTGATCGAGCAAAATGTGCCTGTTTTCGGATGGATACTGATCCCTCTGACAGGTGAATATTTTTACGCATTCCGTGGCGATGGCGCATTTCATCATACTCCGTCTGGTCCGTTTCCCATCAGATGCAACTCATTTTCAACAGATCAAAAAGGATTGCGCATACTGCGTTCCAGGTCTCATTACAATGAAAAGGCTGCAGATTATATCCGCCGGTTCGAGCAACCTGTGATCATTCCGCGTGGCAGTTCGATAAAAATGATGCTGATCGCCTCCGGACAGGCCGATCTTTATCCCTGCTTCTCTCGAACATCTGAATGGGATACAGCCGCTGCACAGATCATTCTGGAGGAAGCAGGTGGTCATTTGTTGGGCCTGGAAACAGGGTTGCCGCTGAAATACAATAAAAAAGATCTGAAGAACCCGTTTTTTATCGCTCACGGCCATAAAAAATGATAACTTTGACATCTGCATAAACCCAAAAAATGGATCTCACATTCGAGACATTGTTCAAACAATTTGAAAGCTCACTGCTGGCAGGTGAAAAATTCAGTTTGATTCCGAATGAACATTCGTTTGACAAAATTGTGTTTTTTGACCATCAGGACGCCTCTATTTCAGCGTTTTTTGTTGACCTGGTTTTTGGCAAAAAACTGAAAATCCCCTTTCATGCCATATCAGAAAGTGATCTGAATCTGGAAATCAACAAATTTTCACTGGTCATTTTTGCAGGTGAAATCGTATTGAAAACCATTCGGGGCAGTTCTGCGCCCAACAACTATGATGGTCCCTATATTGACCAAACCAGTTCTTTTGTGGATCAATGCATGACCAGCCAGGCTAAAATCGTGCGTATCTCCTTAGGCATCAGCGACGACTTGAATTCCGGAACTTTAATGACTGACCGGTTTTTCGTAGTAGAAAGATCTGATGATCCTGATATCAACCGCATACAAAAACTGCTTGCATTATTGATGATCATTGCTAAAACCGGCAAATTGGAAGATTTGGATCTTTTCAATAATCTCCGAAATACACTTGTATGGCTCTCATTAAAAATCCGGGAGATCAATTCGCTTTCCACTCAGTCTGCTTTGCGTCTCTCCGGTAAAAATCTGCTGATCTTCGGGGAAAAATTACTTGAGCCGGTTTTTACCCTGCTTTGTAGTCAGCAGGAAACTGATCCGGTGATAAAATGTAATTTCGTTCATGAAAATGCCGCGCAGGGAGAATTGTACAGGAAATTGAAAAACCCCCGGGAGAATGCGGCAATATTTGTCAGATTGCATCATTTTTCTGAAATCAACAATCAAAACTGGCTTTCCTTAAAGGAGTGGAATTTACTTTATGTGGACACATGCATTGGAATTGATACAGAAGGTAATAGTACTTTTGAAGAAATTATCTATCTTATTGCTTATTTTTGGCAACTGAGGCAACAAATGATCAAAATTCAAACTGATGAAAGGCTTCATAAAAACCTGAATATGGAATGAACCAAAATCATCAGTTATTTCTTAATAAGACATGTCAGAAAAAACCAAATATTATTTTGCATCAGATTTCCATTTAGGCGTGGATGCCCAGATGTCTACAAAAGAACGTGAGCGTATAGTCGTTGCCTGGCTGGATGAGATCCGTCACGAGGCGAAAGAGATCTATTTCATGGGAGATATTTTTGATCACTGGTTTGAATACGCTCATGTTGTACCAAAGGGATTCAATCTCTTTCTGGGCAAACTGGAGCAATTGAACATGGAAGGCATCCATGTGTATTTTTTTACGGGCAACCACGACATGTGGATGTCTGATTATTTTAAAAAGGAATTCGGCGTAGAACTGATCAGGGAAAAACTGGAAAAAACCATTGGTGAAAAACAATTTTATCTCCGGCACGGCCACGGTTTGCCTACAGCAGGGCTCGCAGACCGTCTGATGCACAGAGCATTTGCAAATCCTGTCCTGCAGTGGCTTTTTGCACGCCTTCACCCCAATTTTGCCCTGAAAGTGATGAAATATTTCAGCTACAGAAGCAGGATTTCACACGGATACCACGACATGCAGTTCAGCCAGAAAACAGATAAAATGGCCTGTTTTGCGCAAGCCGTCAGCGACCGTCAATCTGACCTGGATTTTATCATCATGGGACACAGACATCTGCCGATAGACCTGACATTGTCCAATGGAAAAACCCGTTATATCAATCTCGGTGACTGGGTCAGCTATTTTTCGTATGCAGTTTTTGACGGTCAAAATTTGAGAATAAAATTTTTCAGGGATGAACACCGCATTTTTCCTTAAACAATTCTGGCTTTATTGCCTGGTTGCAACATCTTGTCATATTTCCGGCAGGATGCCGCCATCAGATGTTGAACCACCTAAGGTATCCATTGTGCAATCAGACAAACTGGGAAATTATTTCGCTTTGAACAAGGCAGGTTTACTTCAAAAATTCGATCTGACGGGAAAGGTCAGTTATACCTACAACAATCAAACCTCAGGCAGAATATGGTCATTTGATGCAGCTGACCCCATGAAAATACTGGTCTTTTTCAGGGAAAGTCAGGAACTTATGCTACTGGATAATACCCTCAGCGAACTCGCCAGTATCCATCTGAATCAACTGACGGGGCGATATTTCTCAGCTGTTTCGCGGACCAATGACGGTTCGGTGGCTTTGTTCGATGTCAACAGTGAAGTTATGCTGAAAACAAATGACAAACTGGCCATTGAGGCTGAAAGTTTTCCACTTTATCAGGAAGGTTTTGCGGGATTCAGGCCGCAGGAAATGAAGTCCAACACACAAAATATCATCCTGAATGATCCTGAAAAAGGGCTGGTCCTGATGGACAATTTTGGTAATTTCAGGAAATTTCTCCCGGTAACGGATGCGGTGATCGTTCATGTTGATGATGCAGCTATTGTCTATCTGAAAAAAGATGAGCTGGTCCGGCTAGACCTCAGTTTTTTTGAAGAGCAAACCATCCCATGGCCAGAAAACGGATCGATCCCGTCCTGTTTTGGTTTGGATCAGGATCAGGTGAACATTTTTGAATTGAAATAATGCATTGAAGTTCAGAAAATGATTTTTGATCCATTTCTTTGTCAAAAAAGAAACATTTTGCGCTGAATAAATGAAATATTTTTGCCCGACAAGGTTATTTTAATATTTTAGCGATGAATTAAAACAAAATCAGCTGGTATCCTGCAAATGGCAGGATCCGGAATAATGCCTGAGGCAACAAACACATAGATCATGGAACAAAACTATTCGGCGTATACTTCAGAGGACTTTGATATTTGGAAGATCCTGTTCGAAAAACAGGTAAAAAACCTTGAGGGTAAGGTTCATCCTAAATATTTTGAGTATCTGGAACATCTGAAGCCGGTATTGAATGCATCGAAAATACCCGATTTCAATGAATTGAATGAAGCTTTGTACGCTGGTCAGGGCTGGACAATAGAAGTTGTGCCCGGCCTGATCCCCGTTAAGGAATTCTTCTATTTTTTATCGGTCAAAAGGTTTTGTTCGTCAACCTGGATGAGGTCGCGGTCACAACTGGAATACCTGGAGGAACCGGATATGTTTCACGATATTTTTGGACACACTCCGCTTTTGTTGAATAAAGAGTACTCCGATTTCACACAGGAGATCGGACGTTTGGGCTATAAAAACTGGGAAAATGAAGAAATAGTCAAACAACTTCAGCGTTTATACTGGTACACCATTGAGTTTGGTTTGATCAGGGAAAACGATCAGACAAAAATTTATGGTGCTGGAATTATTTCTTCCTATGCTGAGTCAAACCATGTTTTTGAAAATGGTGTCAATCGTATCCCGTTTGACCTGAAGGAGTGCATGACCCGGGACTTTGTGATCCCTGAAGTTCAGGTAGATTATTATGAGATCAATTCTTTCAATCAACTTTACGATACACTGAGTCAACTGAAACTTTAATTTACTGCCGGAACAAGGCACAATTATGACCACAGAAAGAGCAAACATCGCAGTAGGAACATCCTTATACAGTATTTTTGGCAATCTCGGCCTGGCTATTGTTAAAGCTACTGCAGGCATATTGGGCAATTCGTTTGCATTGATCGCGGATGCCATCGAGTCAGTTTCAGATATTTTTGCTTCCATTCTGGTGTATTTCGGACTGAAATACGCTTCACGTTCAGCAGATAAAAATCATCCTTACGGTCACGGTAAAGCAGAACCGCTGATCACCTTTCTCGTTGTTGGCTTCCTTTTATTCTCAGCCACCCTCATCGCTGTGCAAAGTATCAGGAACATTTCCACTCCGCAAACTGCACCAAAGCCTTATACATTGATCATACTTGGTGCGATCATCCTGATCAAGGAAGGTTTTTACAGATTTGTGAATAAAAGAAGTAAACTGACAGAAAGTTCTTCGCTGAAAGCGGATGCCTGGCATCACAGGAGTGACGCGATCACCTCGTTGACTGCCTTTGTTGGGATCACACTTTCCCTGATTCTTGGCCCGGGATTTGAATCTGCCGAAGATTTTGCTGCATTGGGAGCATCGGGATTTATATTGTACAATGCTTACCTGATCTTCAGACCTGCACTTGGTGAAGTGATGGACGAACACAGTTATGAAGAATTTGCGATTCAGATCAGGGAGCATTCGAAAAAGATCTCCGGAGTGATCGGCACGGAAAAATGTTATATCCGAAAATCAGGCATGAATTACCTGGTAGATCTGCATGCAATTGTTGCAGGCAATGTAAGTGTCAGGGAAGGCCATCGCATTGCCCATGTTTTAAAGGAGTCGCTCATGCAGGAATTTCCCCAGATAGCCGATGTGCTGATACATGTTGAACCGGACAATTATGAGAATGAAATTTCAGATGCGGATGATGATCACTCGTAATCATCATTTTCACTGGAATATTTTGGGCGGTCAAAAGCATCCCGCTCCAGGAAATAATCTTTTGGAGTATAATCATCATCTTTCCATGGATCCTCTTCAACCTCATCCGATTCAAGGTAATCTCTCATGAAGAAAGAAACCAGAATCCCAGAAATCGCCCCTAACAGGTGGCTTTCCCACGAAATGCCCTTCTCTCCGGGTACTATACCGGCAAAATAACCGCTGTACATGACCGTGACCACCAATGCCAATACAATAGATTTCATATTCCTCCTGAAAATACCGTTCCAGAAAACAAATGAAACCATTGCATAAACCACGCCGCTTGCACCAATATGATATACCGGTCTGGCAAATACCCAGACAAGCAAGCCTGTAAGCAAATAGAGTAAAATAAAACTTGGTATGGCGATCCGTTGGTAAAAGAAGAGTATCAAAGTCGTCAGGAAAAAAACAGGTACTGAATTGGAAAGCAAATGAGTAAAATCACCGTGGATCCATGGTGCCAATAAGATGCCGTACAACCCGTGAACCTGTCTTGGGAAAATTCCCCAGTCACCCCATTCAAACTGTCCTAAAATTTTAATAAAGTGGACTATCCACAGTAATAGCACCGGGATGAACGCGGTTTTTGCGGCTGAAAAGAGTTTTTTGCCTGAGTTCATATCATGTGAACATTGTTTTTCAGTTAAAAGTTTTATCCGGCTTCAAAAAATATTGCATACCGGATAAAACTTCAATCAATGAGGCAGTCTTCTTCTGACCAGTTTGATAAAACGCTTTGCCTTACCTTTTTTGTCAGAACTGGTCCATTTGAGTGGAATGGCCACATTGCTTATGATCCATTCTTTTGCCGTTTCAAAGTTCTGAGCCTTATTGACCACAGTCAAAGTCTCTTCAAAAAGGTCTTTGCTGCCTCCAAAAAGTTCAGTAATGGTCAGTATCCTGTCATTGATGGCTATCGCTTTTTTAATGTCTTCCAGCGGTGTGGCACTCAGCTTATCGGACAAGTCCGTTGTCGGGTCTGTCGAAAATATCTCTGCCAGTTCTTCCGGGATCTGTTCATTTTTTACATCTTTGGCTTCAGTTGTTGGTGGGGTGGTCTTCACCTCTTCAACGACCCGTTTATCTTCAACTGTCTTATGGTTTTCCGTTACAGGTATGACAATTGAAGGCTCAGCTTGTATGACCACTTCTTTAACAGTTTCCACCACGGGTACGATCTCTGCAGGTTTATCCTCCCTGATCACAGGCGTCCTGGCAACTTCCGGTTCAGCCTGAGCCGGTTTTTCAATGTGTACCTCAACTGCTTTTGGCTTTTGAGTGATCTTTATGGATTCTGCATCAGGCAAAGCAACCACTTCATACAATTGCCTGATGTAATTTTTGAGCAGATCGATCTCCAGGGCAGATACATCATCGTCAGAAAGATCCATATTTTGTTTTAAGGTGTTGATTTTCTTTAACAAAAGATCAAATTTCTTAAAGTCCATATCTCGTTCGTTTGCTTTTAAAGCCTTAAACATTTTTACTACCGCAAATATTTGATTTTTAATTGAATTTTTTCTGTTATATTAAAAAAATATTGAAATTGTTGCCTTTTATTCGCCCGGCAGGCTAGACAAATGTATTCGACGGTTTTCCTTTGGGCTAAAACATGACCTGAAAATCATTCAAATAAAAAAAATTCATATTTATTTTTTATCTCAATTGAGTTTGGGTATTATTGCCTAAATTTGTTGAAGTTCTTATTATCTGCATCAATTTAATTAATCAGCCAACTTAAACTCATGTTTTTAGAACCAATTTTCAGAGGTCAGCGAAGCGGGTGGATTGAAGTGATCACCGGATCCATGTTTTCCGGCAAAACAGAAGAGCTCATCCGCCGATTGAGAAGAGCACAGTTTGCCAATCAGCGGATCGCTATATTCAAACCCAAAAAAGATGTTCGTTACAACAGGATCGCTGTGGTTTCCCACGATGAAAACTCTTTGAGTTCCAAACCTGTCGAATCAAGCCTGGAAATCCTGATGGTTGACCGGAATGTTCAGGTAGTTGGCATTGACGAAGCACAATTTTTTGACAATGACCTGCCGGGCGTATGTGAAAAGCTGGCCATTCTGGGTATGCGCGTAATAGTTGCAGGTCTCGATATGGATTTTAAAGGGAGGCCTTTTGGGCCCATGCCCTCGTTAATGGCAATTGCGGAATATGTGACCAAAGTTCATGCCATCTGCCCGCATTGCGGCAGCCTGGCCACCCATTCCTACCGTTTGACTGAAGAACAGGAAACTGTCGTTCTGGGTGAAAAAGACAAATACGAACCCCGATGCCGCGTTTGCTACAACATTGGCAATGTGCTTGATTTCAGATCCAAACCTGAAGCAAAACAGGAATAAACATAGGGCATTTATCTCCAGCTCAAGCCCAAAGCTTACTGAAACTGAAAAGCATCCCGATTTGCCATACAAAATCAAAGTTGCTTGTGAAAAAATCGCATCTATTGCAATGATCCTGTTATCCCTATCTCGTGATCAGTACTTTGGCCTGGAAAACGGATTGCTTATTCACTGCGATCAACACATAAGTTCCAGCCGGAAGCAAGCTGAGGTCCAGTTGGCTTTCCTGACCATCCAGTTCTGTTTCTTGCACCATCCGCCCCGTAATATCCTTTACATATAATCGATAATTTTCCGGATGCTGATCATCCAACACCAATCGCATCTTTCCATAAGAAGGATTGGGAAATACTTTAAATTGCGTTGCTTGTAGTCTATCCAGGCCTGTTCCTTCAAGGCATATGCATGCAGAAATTTCGCTGCAACCATCTTTTTCAATAACTACGGCAAATAAGGAATCACAGGTATCAGGAACATAATAATGATTGTTTTCACCAGTTACAGGTCCAAAATCAGCGCAATTAACCCATTGGTATGTTGCTTCAGGATCCAGCACGGCAAAAATCGTGTCTCCTGCAACAGTCAGTTCGGTGTTGATATCCACCATTTCCACCAATGCGTTATAAACAGTATCGCAAAATTCAAAGGAGTGATCTACCCATTCATATTCACCTGCACCGGTGATCTCCATTCCATGCCATTGAAGTGTGTCACCTTCGCAAAGGAAGATTTCTTCAAAATGCATATATTCAGTATAAAAACTGACATTCAATTGATATAAGGTATCGCAAGAGCCTTCGTGTTCAGAAAAAAATGAATAATCTCCTTCCTCATAGACCGGAATTCCGTGCCAACAGAAAATATCCAGATAACAGATCTGCAGAGTATCATTCACAACCGCATCCGGAATGACCGAAAGGTGAAGAAAATATGTCGTGTCACAGGCATTGCCTCCATCAGCAATAAATACAAACTGACCGGATTCCGTGTAGCTCTGCCCCTGCCAAATGAGTTCATCACCTTCACAAATACTTGAATAATAATGATATTCCAACAGTTCTGTTGTCAAATGCAAATGATAATTTGATTCGCAGCCGGCATCATTCGTCTCAGTGATCAGATAATCACCGGCTGTATCCCAAATTTGCCCATGCCATTCTATAAAGTCACCCGGACAAATGGAAAGCGTATCAAATTCATTGATATAGGGATAGAAAAACAGATCGAGTATATAAACACTGTCACAACCATTCACCGAAGGATAGCTGACTGTATATGTGCCGGATTGGACCAATAAATTTCCCTGCCATTCAAACTGATCTCCCTGACAAAGCTCAATCACCTGGTGATCTGTAAAACCATCAGCAAACAGATTCAGATAATGAAATACATCACAACCATGCTGATCGGTTGAAATGGAAAAATAATCTCCGGGTTCGGTAAATATCTGGCCATTCCAGGTGATCTGATCTCCTGTGCATAAGGCCAATGTATCGTGAACAGATTGAGCTGGAAATACCCACAGATCTAATACATAGGTGCTGTCACAACCAAATGCGGTCTCAAATTTTTTCTTTATGTAAACGCTTTCCGTATAAAAATCTCCCTCCCAGAATAAAGTATCTCCCTGACACATTTCATAGGTGGTGGTAAACTCAAAAATTTCATGTACACTCAGGTTCAAACTGAAAATGTCCGGGCATGGACCACCGTTATCTTCTTCAAGAGCATAGTGACCGGGTTGGTCATAATACTGTCCTTTCCAGAAATAACTCTCTCCAGCACAAATATCAATGTTTTGCTCTTCGGTATTTGGCTCAATAGTGGAGAATGTATAATAAGGGCAATAAATATTGGTCAGAAATTCATTGTATGGATGAACATATACAAAAATAGTTTCACCGCATGGCAGATCTGTCAGATGGTAAAAGGTATCCACGCCTGTATCCACATGATCGATCAGGTCAAACACTCCTTCGGATGTTCCAACGGACAAAATGTAACCTGCTGCATTGATGGCTTTGGTCCACCTGAGAGTCAGTTCGGTTGGCTGTTCCACAGCCAAAACATCAGGAAATATGGGCTCACTGCAGCAAGGCTCCGGTTTTTCCAATGTGGAAAACATACTGAGGAATCCATCCCTTTCACCGCCGTTAAAACTACCGTCATACCCGTTTTTGAATGGAAAATCAGACGAGTTGGTCCTTCCACCCACATAAATAAAGTCTTTCTCTCCTAAAGTCAGACATAAGACCCTGTCATTCAGCGATCCACCAAAGAATGTACTTTGATCCAGGGCAGCCAGTTTCTCACTGAAACGGCCAATAATTCCATCATCACCTCCATTGTAGGTGTCATCATGCGAATAGCAAAATGTAGGAATCCGACCTGAACTTGTATAACCGCCAAAAATGACATTGAACAAACTGTCCATGGATAGGTCTGTAATTGCCTGGTTTCCCAGTCCTCCAAAAAAGCTTCCGTTGACCATCAACCGCAAAAGGCTGTCCATCATACAGATAAACGCATCTGAGCGTAGAACGGTTTCGAAGGTGAATGACTGATCAACAGCATTCGGTGTAACCGGAAAATTGCCAGATCTTGTTTCACCTGCCAGGTAAACATGGTCAAGGGAGTCCAGCAATAGTGCATAGGCATAGTCATCTTCATTCCCACCAATATAGCTTGCTGCAATGATCTGAGAAAGATCGTCCTTTATCCTTGCAACAAAAACATCGTTCTTACCTGAAAGATCCTCGGAAAAACTGCCCGGCGTCACCGGAAACTGCGCATCACTTGTGAATCCCGTAATAAAAAAATGACCGCTTGAATCCACAGCAATATCGGTTGGCCTGCTTTCTCCAAAATCACCTATACTATTGGTAAACAGCAGGTTTTCGAGGTTCGGATCCATTTTGGCAAAAACAAGGCCAGTGGTATAGGTCTGCCATTGAGGTCCGACTTCAGGCATTTTACCTGCGCTCATGCCGGCGATAAACAATTGACCATCGACATTGAGGTCTAAGACAAGCCCGATATCTTCCCTGTCAGAACCGAGATAAGTTGAGCTGACAAGCGTATCGATCCGATCGTTCAGACAAGCAATAAACATATCGCTCACATTGATCTGTGCATCAATGTAGACGTTTGAATATGCATTGGTTGTAACCGGAAAATCGGAAGAAGCAGTTGTGCCCAAAAGATAAATTCTGTTGTTTTCATCCAGTACCATTGCTCCAAGCGTATCCTTAGCTGAACCTCCGATGTAAGTGACGCGTTGCATTGAAGACAGATCCGAATTAAATACAGCCGCAAAAATATCCATATTGCCATTGTAGGTATTGTCATAAGTGCCAATGGAAAACAGATTAGGGGATTCAGTTACACCCGCAACATAGACCTGCTTGTTTTTTCCTGCACTGATCTGCTGAACCACATCTTTCTGGTTGCCGCCAAAATATCCGGAAGATATTAGTGGATCTATGTACAGGGTCCTGGAAAGATCATAATCAACCGGGTCAAACCCATAACTGTATTTACCATCTTCATTTTCAGTGTGATAGGCAACTTCAACAGGTAATTTATTACCTTCATCGTCAATCTGCCAGGCAACAGGTCTGGAAAAACTGATTTTCTGACCATTAACTTCCAAAACGAGCTGGCCTGCCTGATCAAGCTCCATTTTTTCCATTCCATTGAGTTCAAAAAGCATTTGATCCGCATCAGTTCCGGGTTCAAAGATCAGCAGCTTCTCAGCATTTCCATACCTTGCATCAAGCTGCAATTTTATTCCTGGAGCTATGTTTCCGAAACACAACCGTTGGAAAGCACTTGCATCGATTCCTTCAGGATGTGCACCATACCCGGCACCCAAATATTTGATCTTCAGGCCATCTTCATTCTTCCCTGTAGGAGAGGTCAGTGCAGAAAGATCAGTCAGTATACGTTCTTCAATTCGGATGTTTTTACCATCAGGAACAGTAAAATCATAAACAATGGTCCTGTCTTTAAGCACCCAGATATCCGCAACGCTTGTCCGCTTCAGAAAAGCCACCTCATCAGAAAATTGACCGGCATTTGAGATCCAGGGAATAAAATGACCCGGATCAGGATCATTTTTAAAATTTTCGGGGCCTGGTGCAGCAAAGATCAATTGGATCACTGCCAGGACATAAAAAACTGTAAGGAATGCTTTTCTCATAACCAGATTTTTAAGTAGCCAAATCCCGGCAAGGCCATAAGCAAAGACCTATTAGGGACAAAAAAAGCAGCGGTTGGTGTCTGTTTGCAAATGTACATTATTCAATGACATATCACCATAAGCTTTGTCAATTTTCCTGTATAGTGGGCATCAAATTCTTCATGAGCTCAATGACTTATTGTCAATCAAATGAATTCATAAAGAGTTTCCGTTACAATGGCCAAATGTCAATAAGCAATTGATTTTAAAATAATTCTGAGCCGATCAGGAATTTGATTTTGATTTTTCAAATTACCTGAAATAAAGCCATCCGGTTGGATCATACACCAAATGTCAATTGCGCGGCTAACCGCTGATGTCTTGTGTAAGATGCAACTATTTTAAAAAATGCTCGGAAAATCGGCCTGATAAAGTGTTAATAATCAAAAAAATCAGCTATTTGTCTATTTTTTTTTAGGGAAAAATTCAGCTAAATAGCCCGAACGAAATTCAAATGCTGTAATGTTTTTTTAAAAGAAACTTAATACCTTGACAATGTATAGTTTTATGACCGCCCTAAATACGGTGTAAATCGGATGACTATCCATATTCAAACCATCAAATGATCTTTTTCCTTTTTGATCACCTTAATTTTTAAATCTCTGCATAACAATTAAATACAAATGTTCTGTTTGATTAAGTGGGCCGGGGTAGGTATTCAACGAACTGCATTTTACCTCAATCTCGATAAACACACCGCATTCATCATATTGAAGATGTATAATAATTATGTTGATTGGTAAAAATAAATGCTTGGAAGTCAAGGTGAAGCGCCTTTTTGGATCGAAGATACTGACAAGCTTGCTTCGTCAGTGATCAAAATGCTGATATGCAAGCATCGTCAGTATCCCAGATGCTGACAAGCTTGCTTCGTCAGTATTCGTCAGTGCTTTCAATGCTTTTTAGTGCTGATAAGCTTTGCCTGATAAGTGCTGATATGCAAAGCATCGTCAGCATTCGTCAGTAATTTGTTTGCAAGCATTAAGATACATTTTTAAACATCTTCATTTACTTCACCTAAAATATCATAGATTTGAGCATTCTAAAATACCATCATTTTTGAAGGCTTTGAGAGCAATAAATAAAACTTCAGAAAAATGAAACAACTTTTACATTTTATCCTGGCTTTGGCATTAATAATGTTCATCAGCTGTAATAAAGAAGCAATAAATACGATCAGTGCCTCCCTAGATGAATTTGAATTTCCATCCTCAGGCGGGACCAAAAATTTCATCCTTCAGACAGATGCTCCTGCCTGGAAAATCAGTCATTCAGCTTACCATTGGCTGGATGTTTCTCCCAGCCAGGGCGCAAAACCAGGCGCAGAGATAATTCTGACCGCTCAGCCAAATACTGCAGCATTCCGTACGGATACGTTGCAACTGGAAGCAGGTAACGCAGAACCCGTATTTGTATTCATACAACAGACTGAAATTCAATATATTTACTTTATGGAAACTGATATGACCACCATTAACCTGGGCCAAAAAGGTGAAACGATTGCATTCAAAATCAACACAAATGCACCAGCCTGGGAAATTCAAAACAGCAATGAGTGGATCCAGTTAAACCAGACAAATGGCACTTCGGGTTCCACAAGCATCCAACTGACCACATCAGATAATAATTCCAACAATACCAGGGCAGGATTGCTGACCTTGAAAGCAGATCAGGCGAAGGATATACAGCTTTTTGTTTATCAGAAAGGCCGCCTTTTTCCGAATTATAACATCAATCCAGCCGAACCCGATGCCAGCGGCATGAATTCCAATGCAGTCCAGCTCGCTGCCAAAATAAAAGTTGGCTGGAATATCGGAAATTCACTTGAAGCCATCGGTGGTGAAACTGCCTGGGGAAATCCGATGATCACGCCTGCACTGATCCAATTGGTAAAGCAAAGCGGGTTCAATGCAATCCGCATCCCCTGTTCCTGGAATCAGCATGTGGAGAATCCGGCAACTGCAAAAATTAAACTGAGTTGGCTCGACCGGGTAAAACAGGTGGTTCAGTATTGTGTGGATAACGAAATGTATGTAGTATTGAATATTCACTGGGATAACGGATGGCTGGAAAACAATGTCAGTTCTGATAAGAAGGAAGAGGTCAGCGCACGCCAAAAAGCCTTGTGGGAACAGATCGCTACACATCTGAGAAACTTCGACGAACACCTTATTTTTGCCGGTGCCAACGAGCCAAATGTAGAAAACGCCAGCCAAATGGAGGTCCTCAACGCATATCACCAGACTTTTATGGATGCTGTGAGATCAACAGGCGGGCGAAATGCTTACCGGGTTTTAGTGGTACAGGGGCCTTCGACCGACATTGAAAAAACCCACAATCTCATGCATGCTTTACCTTTAGATCAGATAGCCAACAGGTTGATGATGGAGATCCATTACTATACACCATATCAGTTCTGCCTGATGGAATCGGACGCAGATTGGGGAAAAGTGTTTTATTACTGGGGAAAGGATTTTCATTCTTCCACCGACCCGTCCCGCAATGCCACCTGGGGTGAGGAAGCGGATATGGAACAGCTTTTCAGCCTGATGAAAACAAAATTCACCGACAAAGGAATTCCGGTCATTTTGGGTGAATTTGCTGTGATCAAAAGAACCGGTCTGTCAGGAGAAGCACTTACACTGCACCTTGCTTCCAGGGCATATTTCCTCAATTTCCTGACGAAAAAAGCAAAAGCCAACGGACTTTTGCCATTTTACTGGGATGCCGGCAATATGGGTGCAAATGCCTCAGCCCTGTTCAACAGACAAAATAATACGATATTTGATCAACAGGCGTTGGATGCCATCATCACCGGAGCAAATAATTGATCGGGGAAAGGTTTACAGCACTTGAAGCAACATTTGAAATCCTTTTTCATTATTATTTAAAACGATCATTATTTGGTTTTTTTGATTATTTTCAAAAGCATTACTTGCATTTGTTTGAATTTTCATATATTTTTGTTGAGATTTAAAAATCAATGAAATGAAGGCGATTTTCCGGATTTTAGTGTTGATTTTTGCAGTTGCATTTGCTCTTGATGCACAAAATGATACCTGGTTCATCACCAGGGGACCGTCAACCGATGAGGTTGCCTGGGCAGTAGATGTAGATCAGACAGGAAATATTTATTGGGCAATTGAACAAAAAGACAAATGGCCTTTCTGGTACTATAACATAATAGTTTACAAATTTGATCCTGCTGGCAATCAAATCTG
The DNA here is from genome assembly GCA_964594045.1 of uncultured Saprospiraceae bacterium. Taxonomy (GTDB): domain Bacteria; phylum Bacteroidota; class Bacteroidia; order Chitinophagales; family Saprospiraceae; genus UBA2365. The sequence continues at coordinate 32,286 of CAZQKR010000009.1, forward strand.
GCAGAGTAACCCGTGGGATAACAGTACCGGCTTTAATGATATCGCCTTTATTGCAAAAGTGGAAGGAAATAGCCTTTATCTTGGCGGAAGGACGGATTCAACCGGAAACAACAGCCTATCCGGAGATGCTTTGCTGATGAAGTATAGTACATCAGACGGCAAAATGATATGGGCTAAAAATATCACACCCAATCCGGATCATGGCTATCAGGAAATAGATGGCATTTGCGTTAAAACAGACGGTATCTACCTCACAGGCTGGACTAAAGGTCAGCTGACAGATATGGATTTTCTGATCCAGAAGGTCGACTTTTCAGGTAATACCATCTGGATCAATTCCTGGGATTTTAACGGCAATAAAAAATTTGACGGGGCTAACGGACACATGGCGATGGATGATCATTTTATTTACACCACAGGTCATGTCAACCGAACCAATATCATTTCACTTGACGGAAGTGGTGTTATGGCATGTTTTTCAAAAGTTGACGGAGAAAATCAGTTTTATGAGATCTGGGATGGAGTTTCCTTTGATGATCCTTTGGGTATGAATATGAGTTCTGATTCGATATTGTATGTCGTGGGTTACAGTGCCAGTTACGGTAATGGGTCCCAGGTTTATACAAAAAAGATCACCAGGACAGGTGATGTTTTATGGTCCAGGATATGGGGAGGAACCGGCACGGAAGATTGCCGTTCAGTTGTAACAGATGGTGACAGCATGGTATATGTAGTGGGGGCGACCGGAAGTTATGGACATGGAGGAAAGGATATTTTTGTTTTGAAGTACAATGCTGCAGGTCAATTGGTTGATTCGTTGATTTGGGGTGGAGATTTTGACGAAACTGCCAAGGATGCTGCCTTTCATGAAGGATTTCTTTACATCACCGGAGAAACAAAAAGCTTTGGAAATGCCCTGATCACTGGAGATCACTCAAAAACTGACGGCATGCTGTTAAAAATTGACGGCAGAAGGATGAAGTCTCCCGATCCGCTTTTGAACTATGTCGACCTCCATTCCAGCGACCAGTATATATTAAAAGCTTTTCCAAATCCATTCAGGAATTACACCATTTTAAAATCTCAAGCTTTACTTACGGATGCAAGTCTGTTTATTTACGATCTGAGTGGTCGTTGTATCCGGGAAACTGAACATATTGCAGGCAACACCATTTTACTGGAAAGAAAGGACATGAAATCCGGGGTGTATATCATTCATATAAACCAGCATGGCCAGTCTTTGACGAAAGGAAAGCTCATCGTTACAGATTAAATTCCTTGTTATTTTTCAGATATTGCTGATCAACCTTGATTCTACTCCAAAAAGTCCAATTTGTTGATTTTCAATCGTTTTTTACCCCAACCTTCTGACGTCACCGATCAGCACAAGACTAAAGGGAAACGATTGAAAACCAACACATTAAAAGTCCCCTTTTAGACCTGTACTGACTGAAAATGTCAGTGCCTGTACTGACTGAAAACGTCAATGGGGATTAAGGGAGCAAAGACTTTGATGAGCAAACTCAACATTTAAAAAAACTGTTTGATTCAACGGGAAGATATCACCCGGTACCATTAGTGAAAAAGTGTATCTTTGTTTGTTGTAATGAGAAGACACTATGAAGTATTACTTATTTTTCCTGTTATTTTATCTGTTCAGCCCTTATGTCAAAGGACAATTTACACTGGTGATCAATGAACTTGACAGCGACACACCAGGTCTGGATACGAAGGAATTTCTTGAAATCAGATCAGCCGGGCCAAAAACTTCACTTGAGGGCTACGTGGTGGTGTTCTTCAACTGCAATCCAAACGTAAATAATATTTCCTATCTGGCCATTGATCTGGATGGCTATTCAACAGATATCAACGGATTATTCCTGATCGGTAATCAGGGAGTTGAGCCTTTTCCTCAATACATCATCCCTGACAATACTATACAAAACGGTCAGGATGCGGTAGCGATTTATCAGGCAGATGCTGTTGATTTTCCTGAAGGCACATTGCCTTTTGTGGATGAGAGGCTGAGAGATGTATTGGTTTACGGAACCAGTGATCCTGAAGCCACTTCAATACTGGAAATTTTCCGCGCTTTCAGACCGGAACTTCAGCAGATCAATGAAGGCGGCGGTAACAACACCAATTCAATTCAACGGAAAAATGATGGTTCCTATATTGCTGCAGCACCAAATCCCGGCAGCCTGAATGAAGGTGGAGGCATCGAACTCATTCGGATCAGGACAACTTTTGACCAACCTGAATATGAAGAAGGTGCTGACATGGTCATCCGTTTTACATCGGATCAGCCTGTTGAGGAGAATATTACATTGACTTTTGTTTTGGACAACAATGGATTTAATTCAATTGATTTTAACGGACCAACACAGTTGGTTTTTCTGCAGGGTACTGATCAGACTGAAATAATATTGCAACTGTTGGAGGACAGCACGGAAGAAGGTGACGAAGACCTGATGATGAATATCAACCTTCAAAACGAACTTTACCTCCTCGTCAACAATCATATCAAAATCCGGGTCAATGACGGAGATTACCGTGTTTCCGCATTCGGGACACCGTTGAATCCAACCTATGGCATGGTTGTCAGTCAAGCTGCACCGGGATATTATGATCGTCTGAATGGATTGGCGGGTGAAGATCTGAAAGAAGCGCTCCGGGACATCATTGCTGATCCTGAAGTCATTCGAATGCATTCCTACGATGAATTGGTCACCATTTTAAAAGAGGCTGATCAAAACCCGGAAAATTCAGGTAAGGTCTGGCAGGTTTACCTTGAAAATTCACGTTCGAAACTGGATTTTCAGACAGGATCCAGCAACATTGGCTTTTGGAACAGAGAGCACGTCTGGCCCAGAGACAGAGGTGGATTCTTCAGTATTGCGGCAGATACCCTGATCGACGGGAAGGAACTGTTCTGGCCCAGCAATGCTGATTCTCTTCGGCATGCCAATTCGGATGCACATGGTATCAGGGTGGCCGATGGCCAGGAGAATTCTATCAGGGGCAACAGGTTTTACGGAGATTATACCGGCCCGGCCGGAACAGCTGGAAAATTCAGGGGTGATGTCGCGAGAAGTATATTTTACCTTGCTGTCAGGTACAATGGCCTGGAAGTTGTGGAAGGATTCCCGGAAGGAGAAACGGGCAAGTTTGGCGATCTGATCACTCTGCTTGACTGGCACAGAATTGACCAGCCGGATGACTATGAAATGAACCGCAATAATGTTGTCCAGCAATGGCAAAAAAACAGAAATCCATTCATTGATCTGCCTGAACTGGTGGAATACATCTGGGGAAATAAGCAAGGAGAGACCTGGACAGGACAGGTGGGTACCAAAGATTTCCGCAAAACAGAATACCGCGTTTTTCCGAATCCTGCAAAAGGTATTTTGTTTATGGAGGGGCCAGGTAAAAATGCATCAGCTGAATTATTCAATTCGGCAGGCCAGAAGTTGAGGACTGCATTCATCAATGGTAACACTTCAATGGATTTACCCGCAGAAAGAGGAATTTATTGGTTGAAGATCAATGAGCAAAATGAAGTATTTACCAGTATTATACTGGTGCAATAAGCGCATCTCATTTTGACCGGCAAAATAAAATTGCTGAATCCAGGCCTTGCCTTTGACTGGAAAGCAAATTTCAGAACAAATACATAATTGATTGGTTGACACTCAGTGTGTCCTCAAAAAAAGATGGTAATAACTGGTATTTTGCCCTGGTGTAATGCAGATCAGAATCTTTTCATAAATGATTCCATATTCCAGGACAAACCTACATGTGAGCTACCACCTGACAAATGGTACATTGAATAAGCATAATCCAGTTTGAACTTACCAAATTTGATTCCGGCACCTACACTGAAACCACCATTTCCTATATAATTGCTGACTGCCAATTCTTTGCGGCGCAAATGATTGTAAGCGAAACGCAACTGGATATTTTCTGTTTTACCGAGCAAAAATTCACCGCTGAAGATCAGATGCCTGAAAATATTGTCGGTGATCACCGAAAACCTGCTGTCATTATCTGCCGCTCCAAAGTTGATGGTATTCTGTTCACCCGCGGGGTCGTCATAAATGAGATTCCAACGGTTCAACTGATGTCCGGTAATGGTGTATCTGAAAGGTAAGTGTTCCAGTCTTTTGGAATAACCCAACTGAATGTCAAACGGTATTGCCTCCCGCTCATTTGCAAAAGTACTGAGCTGAGCCCCGATGTTTTTAAATACCAGGCCGAATGAAGACATTTTTTCAGGATTATTATATAAAACGCCAAGATCCAATCCCATACCAAAAGATTGATAACTTTCAAATCTGGACTGTATCATTTTCATATTCAGCCCGAGACGTATACGCTCATTGATATTTCTGGACAAACCCAGGTTAACGGCTGTTTCATGTGCAGAGAATGTCCCTTCCCTGTTGCCCAGAAAATCAGATGCGACAAATTCACCATAACGGATATAATGTATTCCTGCATGCATCATCAACGAGTGAAAAGGAAGCTTATTCGCATAGGCAAATGCGCCATGCTGTATACCTGAAAAATAAAACCGGTGATTGATACTGAGTTGCTGATGCATCAGCGGGTTAAGTACAGCAGGGTTGGCTCCTGCCAGATTCACATCCTGGTCTGAAACAGAGATGAGCTTTTCACCCAAAGCAGAAACCCTGGATGAAACAGGCAACTGCAGAAATTCATATACGGATCTTCCTCCTGTCTGTGAATGGACACCCTGGGACCAGAGTGCAAGAAAAAACAGGAAAAACAAAATTTTATTCGGATTGGGGAATACCATCTTCAAATATTTTTTTTCGTTCAATATTTCCTTTCTCAGGTGTCCAAACCGTTTGACAAACACCATTTTCGCAGAACAATTTTCTGACAAGTTCACCCTTCATATTATATTCTTTGAGGGTGTCCTGTTCAAAATCTCCTCCTTTATAAAACCCTTCATATGCGATTTTCCCGTTTTCAAAATACTCCCTGAAGGGGCCGTTTTCCAGATTTCCACTGAATTGGACCACAGCCTTGAGTTGTCCGTCGGGAAAATACTGCATCACTTCACCTTCAATGCTGTTATTGACAAATTTCTGGGACTTTTTAACCTGTCCGTTCGCGTAATAAGTAAAGTACGGCCCGTTCAAAATTCCTTTTTCATAGGTTTCCAGAATATCAAGCTCACCTTTACCTGTCCATATCTTTCTCACTCCATGCATTTGTCCGTCCAGATAAAAACAACTGTCGATGACAATATCATCCGGATTGGTCTTGAGGTAAATTCCCTGCCTGACATTTTCCTTATCCAGATAGAAAACTTCCCTGTAACCATTTTCATCGACAATCTCAGTCTTTTTGTGTCCATTGCATGCAAAAAAGACCGTTGTAAGAAACAGCAGAATTATTAATTTCATTGATCTTTCATTTTCTGTTGCAGTTATCTTAATTCCATCCATCAGAAGAGCGCATTATAAAAAAGTCAAAGCACCCGACTCCGGTCGCCAAAACACGTATAATTTTCAAGAATTATCCAGGAATTCCGGCAACACTGAAAATGTTTGATTTATCACCTGAACACACACAAAGATGGATTCATTCTGAATTCACATCAGTTCCTGATGAAAAGATTTGTATCATTATGCATATCAAACGGTAATAACTAAAAAATATTTTTGCATTCCTGTTTGCTTTAAACACAAAAAGCCGGCAAGCCGGCTTTTTGTCAGATTCTTTATTTCCCCGGAAGGAATGTATGTTTTAATAATACTTATATCTGTTATCTCTGATCTTTGCCTTGTTTCTCAATGATTCCATAAACCGGAAACCAGCTTCACCTTTCACTTGTGAATTATTCATCATTTTCATTTGATCAAGGTCTTCCCTGGGTTTGTCTGCCCTATTCACCAGCAAAGGTTTTACGACGAAAACTCCAGAATTTCCAATCACAGGTTTGGAAGTTTTATTGAGTTCACCATTAAATGCAACATGCAGCACTTTAGGCTCATTGCCGATATTCTGCATGAAGCGGCTGCTGAAAGTAGCATTCATACTGGTATCCACAGTGACATCATATAATCCTGCAATTGCTTCGAGATCTTTTCCCTTGATGGCTGCAGCAATCTTTTTTCCTTTGAGCTCGTTTTTGATCACCACTTCGAGTGTTTTCTTTGCATCCTCAACCGTTTTCTGACCTTTAGGGAAGATCTTATCAAGACCAACCAATACATAATGGCTGTTGAAGTACCTTTCAGCGTTTTCATAGATATAAACAACATCTGAAATATCTCCTTTATCCACACCGGGTGCATAAGCCCAGCGAATGATATCTCTTGAGGTTTGTGCAGAACCAAAATTCATGAACAAATAATCACTTTCTTTCATAGGATTGGCTTCTTTTAATTCCAAACCAAGTTTTTTGGCATTTGCTTCAAGATCTTTAAGATCGCTGGATGCGATGAGCAATTCCGAAACTACATTGTAAATGGAATCCTGCGTTTCCTGTGAAGGTATGAGCGGCACGCTCACATAAGCCATTTTATATTTGGGGTTATTGTCAACGAATTTCCGGTCCATCACCTGGATGAGGTGAACGCCAAACTGTGAGTTCACAACATGGTATTTTGTCCCGCGGTCCCCATGAAAACAAGCATCATTGAACGGACCAACCATGGTTCCCTGGGCAAAATAACCCAGATCTCCACCTTTTGCTGATGATCCGGTATCTTCAGAAAACCTGGCTGCCAGATCAGCAAAATCACCATCGGTTTCCAGCACTTGCTTTATACTGTCAATTTTATTCTGCGCAGTGTTGAACGATGAAGGATTCTGAGCGTTTGCACCAATCAATATATGGCGGGCCTTAACGCTATCCGGAACTGCTTTTTTATCGATCAGTTTACCAATTGTGTATTTGTCCACATCAAAATATGGTCCATATATTTCACCTTCGAACATCTGGCCGACTTTATCCTTGATCTCTCCTGCAATATCTTCAGACTTGTAATAGATCATGGAGTAGTTACCTGAATTGTTGAGCACAAAAAGTGAATCATTGGCAGCAGTCTGAAAATCAGCATACAACTTCTGAATGTCTTCCTTTGCCTTGGCTGAATCCGCAGAAGTTGGCAACACTTCAAACTCAAGATATTTCATCAACCTGGTTTCTTCAGGATTGATGTACTTTTTCTTGTACTTATCCAGAAATGCCTTTACATCTTCATCTTTCAATTTGATATCTTTGTCATCAATCTTCTCAAAAGGTACCTTAACATAAAGAAATTCAGCAGTTGAAGCAGCCTCTTTGGACAATTCTTCTGCCATCCATCTGGGTGTATAAACTGCTTTTACGAACAAGTTAAGCAATTTAGCCTGTTGCTTTTCCTTGATGATCTCTTTTTCCTGGATTGCCCAATACTCTTTTACACGGTCTTCCATGGTATTGTTGTCGATCTGATTCCTGAAAAAATCGAGGCGCTCCCTGTCCAGCATACCACTCGCATTCTTGAATCTGTTCTGAATGATCGGACTGGGGTTCTCACCAAACTGGAGTTCGATCAACTCTTCCGTACTCACACCTATTCCAAGCAGCTCCGCTTCTGACTCAACTAAAGCTTTATCCTTGTAATACTCCCACAAATAAGCTCTCTGAGCATACGGATCAGGATCGGGTGCACCGGCATACAATACCTGTTCAGCCTGCTGAAACTCTTTATAATCTATCTTCTTTCCATTGACCTTGGCCAGTTCAAAATCAGCTGCTGACCTCATGCCCTGATTGGATATGATATCCTGAAGAATAAATCCACCCATACCCAGGGCGATCAACACGATCAAAATCCAGCTGTTGTCTCTAATCTTTCCAATTAATGCCATAATTTTTGAATTATTTACTTTTTTATACAGTAAGCTAATTTTTCTTTTTTGAAAAACTTTGCAAAGGTACTTTGTTTATCTTGATTTACAAAAATTTAAGAAAAGAGAAATCAACAAATCGTTTACTACGATCAAGTCAGGCTGTTCAGGTACAGAAATTCATACCAAAAAGGAATATTTGTCAAATTACTACCCTTGCATTAATCAATACTTTATAATTTCGGTTGACCTGATTTTTTTGATACCAACTTCAGTGGAAAATGTATTTTTGCAAACATTATATTTTGCATCACACGTTACTTTTTGAATATGGAATTTATCAATGAACAGATCAATACAAGCGGTTTACCAAGGCTTGAAACGGTAAACATCGAAAAACTGTCCCCTGATTACCTTTGGGTACTATACATCACCCGTGGAATTTTCAGCCTTATACTTATCGCAGCCGCAGTTGTTGCCTTCATCATGCTCAGGGAAATTCCGCTGTGGATCAGATTATCAGCAGCCGGAATCCTGATCCTGATGGCCTTGTGTTACCTTTTGGTGAGTAAAAAAGTATTCAACGCCAGATCATACGCGCTCAGGCAGCATGACATCCTGTATTCACGCGGTTTAATTTTCAGGAGTACAACAGTGGTGCCATTCAACAGAATTCAGCATGTCGAAATCGTTTCAGGGCCGATTGACAGGCTCTTCCGGCTATCAACCCTTAAAATATTTACAGCCGGAGGAAGCCAGAGCGACATCACCATCCCGGGTTTATTGTCCGGTGATGCTCTGAACATCAAATCATTCATCATTTCCAAAACTTCACAGGATGAAGAGGAATGATTTTGACTTCACCAAACCCAACAGGCAGTCCTATGCTGCTATCGTATTTCTGGCTTATAATTTTTTCAAGGTGCTCATCAGGCAACTTTGGCCGGTCCTGATCGCCATTCTGGTCGGCAGGGAAAACATCAAAAACATCCTGATATGGTCAATAGCTGTCATCAGCATTCTGGTTTTTGTTTTCGCGGTGATCTCATTTTTCAGGTATTACTTCTATATAGATCAGGATGAATTAATTGTAGTTAAAGGAGTGTTCAAAAGGTCACGGACCAACATTCCTTTTCAGCGCATTCAGACCATCAACATCGAACAAAGCATTCTCCATCAGATCCTTCAGGTAGCCAAACTCGAAGTGGATACCGCCGGATCAAAGGGAACAGAATTTTCCTTCTCCGCTTTGGAAATGGCTAAGGCAGAGGCACTTAGGAATATTGTCCTGGATCGCAAAGCGATGACCAGGGCTGTGCTTCCATCACAGACCATTGAAAAGGAACCACTTATCCGGCAAACCCGCGAACGTATACTGCACCTCTCTTTCAGTGAACTGATCAGGATAGGGACCACACAAAATCATCTCAGATCCCTGCTGATCATTCTGGCATTTTTTTTAACCCTTTACAACCAGGTGGAAGATTTCGGTGTTGAAACCGGCGAAGTCGTCGATCAGATCAACCAGGAAATGATATATTTTGGTAAAATTGCGATCATTGTAATGTCTGTAATGTCCATCATCGTATCGTTTTTGTTCTCCATCATCAGAACGATCATCAGGTATTACGATTTTACCCTATCCAGGACGGCTGACGGTTTCAATATCGTGTCCGGCTTGTTCACAAAAAAACAGATTTCAGCCAAAGATCATAAGATCCAGTATATTTCATGGTCTGACAACCCACTCAAAAGAATTTTGGGCATCTATGATGTTCACCTGAAACAGGCTTCCAGTTCTGAGGTCAGAGATACCAGATCCATCAGTATTCCGGGTTGTAATATCGAAAATATCAACAGGATAAAATCTTATTACATCAGTTCGGATCATTGGATCAAACTGAAGAATTTTAAAATATCCGGAAAGATCATTTTGTTCAGGTGGCTGTACTTCGGATTGTTACCGGCATTGCTTTTAATGGCTGTTTTATTGCTGACCAACCAATTATCCTATGTTTTTATTCCAACCATCTGGCCTTTTGTCACATATTTAGCTTACAGGGTGAATCATAAAAAATGGAATTTTGCCTTAAATGATGAGATGATATTCATTCAGCATGGGATTTTTGGAAATTACTTCAAAGCTTTGCGCCTTTACAAGATACAAAGCATCGCACTCAGACAGAGCATTTACCAGAGAAAACACAGACTGGCCAATGTTGTGATCTACACCGCTTCAGGTCAAATTTCCATCCCGTTCGTTGACCTGGAACTGGCCATGGATCTGTGTGATTTTGTTCTGTACAAAATTCAAACCGACAGGAGAAAATGGATGTAACCGGACAAGGCCTGAATACCTTTTTAGACTTAAAAATGCAATGATGCACTATTTTCACAATGGTAATTATTGACTATGAAGTATATAAGTATAATTTTGTTAAAATCATTTAAAATGTCAAAATCAGGCCGGTAACCTGATACTGTCAGATAAGATTAAAAACTCTGCACATGAAAAACCTTTGCTTTTTAAAATTTATACCGGTGATCCTCATCGGCTTTATACTGATCAATTCCTGCTGTACCTATAAGGCAAAACCTTTTAATTATCCTCAGCCGGAAGATACATCAAATAAAAAAATCGAGTTGCAGGAGAAAAAAATCTACCGCTTCGGTCAGATTTCAGCGGACAACCTGTTTGATGGAGCAAGATTGAACAATATGATACAGGTAGATGACAATACGTTCAAAGCTGTGATCTCACCGGAAAACACACCGGTCAACAATAGTGCCTGGTTTGCTTTTCGGATGAGTTCAGATCAACCTGTAAACATTAACCTTGTACTGGAATACATCAATGGTTCACACCGATATATTCCAAAATATAGCTATGATAAAGTCAATTGGACCATGGTCGATACCCTGTCTATAAAATACGTATCGGGAACATCGGTTACCTTTCCTTTCCAACTGGATTCCAGGCCGGTATATATTACAGGGCAGGAACTGGTCACTTCATCGGATATATACGATTATTGCGGGAAAATGGCTCAAAAGCCTGATATAAGGATGGGCTCATACGGCACCAGTTCCGGAGGAAGGAACCTGATATATCTGGATATTTTCCATGGTAAACCCGACAGGAAACCGCTGCTTATCATCATGGGCCGCGCCCATCCGCCTGAGTTGAGCGGTCACTTTGCCATGATCACATACCTGGAGACTATATTGGAAAATAATGTTCTGGCTAATGCTTTCAGGAAAAAATTCAGGATCCTGTTTTTCCCCATGATCAATCCGGACGGGGTGGATATGGGTCACTGGAGACACAACCTGCACGGTGTAGACCTGAACAGGGATTGGGCCGAATACCGCCAGAAGGAGGTTGAACAACTGGCTAATTTCATGGTCCGCGAACAGAAAACCAAAAAAAACAAAATGGTGCTTTGCATGGATTTCCACTCGACACAAAAAGATGTCATGTACACACATGTGGACTCCATCGTATCTGTTGTGCCGGGCTTCAAGGATTACTGGCTCTTCGGGCTCGATGAAGCTATGCCCGACCATAAACCGCATGAAGAAGCTTACGGATTTTCACAGCCTTATGCAAAAGGATGGTTTCATAAACAGTTCCAGGCTGAAAGCATCATCTACGAAGTGGGTGACGAAACACCCAGACCTTTTATCCGTGAAAAAGCAGCACTTTCTGCAAGGGAAATGATGAAACTACTCGTATTTTACAGCGATTACTGAAATCATGATCACGGGGAAAAAAGCGATCGAGACCTGATGGTTTTTGACCAGGAATACAGGATTTCTCCGGCCTGTAATTGTAATTTTCCGGTCTTGTGAACCAGTTTTTCGGACTTGAATCTTTTTTAATATCGCAGATTGATCTCTTTTCTGATGAATTGGGTCATAAATGTGGAATAGCTTTTTACTTTTGCAGGGTAAAAGTAAACAGACAAAACATTGCCTTATTAACACTAATTAAAATGATTTATAAATATTGATAATCAGCGTTTAATGAAATTCATTAATTAAATGCTTTGTAATTTTATTGATTTATTTTGTACCTTATTTGTATCTTATTTGTACCTTTGTATTTCAAGAATTATAAAGGATCATGTCAACAAAGGTAAAATTGTACAAAAAATTGATTTCAGGGAACCGGTTTAGCTTATTCCTGGATTTTTACCCACCCATATTTCACCCGGAAACAGGGGAACCAAAGCGAAGGGAATTTTTAGGTATGTATTTGATCAAAAACCCAAAGCAAACAATTGACAAACAATTGAACAAAGAAGTCCTGGACATTGCAGAAAATATAAAAGCACGAAGGCAAATTGATATTCTGAAAGGTAATTTTGATTTTTTAACCGGAAAGAAAAAAAACAAGACTGACTTTCTGCAATTTTTCAATGATCATATTGAAACTAAAACAGGTAGCACTAAAAAAGGATATCAAACCACCTACCTATATTTTGAGCAATTCACAAACGGCAAATGCCCGGTTGTTAACCTCAATGAAAATTTTTGTACTGATTTTGGAAATTATTTATTATCAGCAAAGCAATTTAGAAATAGTCAGATAATTACCCAAAATTCTGCAAAAATCTATTTCAGTCATTTTAAATCAGTATTGAAACAAGCATTTAAAAAGGGTTTAATTGAAAAGGACATTAGCACCCAAATAGGGACCATTAGAAAGAATGATGTTCAAAGAAATTATTTGAGTTTTGAAGAATTACAGACATTGATTAAAACACCTTGTGTAAATCAAAATTTAAAGAATGCTTCATTGTTTTCAGCATTGACAGGATTACGAATTTCAGATATCATTAAACTTGTTTGGAGTGAAGTACAATACAATGAACAGCAAGGATATTATTTGCAATTCAAACAAAAGAAAACCAAAAGCAATGAAATACTTCCAATTTCGGAACAGGCCTTTTCACTTTTAGGCAGTCCAAAGGATCCGAATGTTCAGGTATTTGAAGGGTTAAAATATTCGGTACAATTGAATAAAATATTAAAAGAATGGATCGGTACGGCCGGGATTGCAAAAGAAATTACATTTCACTGTTTCAGGCATACATTTGCTACATTGCAGCTTTTAAACGGTACGGACATTTATACAGTTTCAAAGATGTTAGGCCACCGGGATTTAAAAACAACACAGATTTACGCTAAGATAATTGACCAAACAAAACGAGTAGCAGCCGACAAAATTAAACTGGATATGTAAACCCAAAATTATAAAGGACCATGAATTATTCAGATATTATTAGTGAAGGTTTTGAAGATCAAAACAACCGGGAATTTTTAGAAAACTATTTTGTCCGGGAATTCAGGAAAGCAGAAAAAGACCATTATACAGCCGTGGAATTTTTCACCGGATGCATTAGAGAAATTAAAGCCGTGGAAACCTGGATAAACAATGTAGTTGCATCAAAAAAACACAAATTATTTTTGTTGTTAGGATCTGCAAAGGATGGAACGTTGCAGCACACAGATTTGAAAGGAAAAACGATTGAACAGGCAAACCAGGAAACTATTGAATATTGCGAAAATGCACTTCAAAACGAAACACCTGGAAGCTTTGCAGGGCAAACATTTGCAGCCTCATTATCAAACGGTTGTATGCTGGATTATAATGAGGCAAAGTATATCGAAAAATCATTACTGAAGGCCTGGCAAATAGTTGATCCGGATTATTTTAAACCCACAGAGCCAAAGGGAAACAAAATCATTCCGGGAACAGAACCCAAAAAGGATTTAAGTTTAAGACAAATTGCTTTATTGCATGTTTATAAAAACATTTTGATTACAGAGGAAAATTGTAATTCTATTGCAAATAAATACGGTTGGAAGGCAGGGCAAAAGCTATTGGAACATTATGGGTTTTATAGAAAAACTTCAAATAGAATAGCAGAACCGGAAACGTCAAAAAAACTGAAAATCAAAATTAATCTGTTTAAATCTGTTTTCGATTTATTACCCGATGATTTGAAGAAATTAGCCGAAAAGGATCTGAAAACATTAGAAAGTAAAGAAATAGACACATATTAATAAAAAAGTAACCGGTTACCAACCGGTTACCACCGGTTAACCAATTTAATTGGATTGAATATTTGTGAAAAATTAAACAAATATGAACAATCCATTTGAAGTAATTGACGCCCGGTTAAGCAATATTGAAACCTTATTGCTTGACCTTACAAACCCACCAAAAGAAAACATTACCACAGAACCCCAGGATCAGTTTTTAACGATCCAGGAAGCAGCCGAATTTTTGAAATTGTCCGTTCCCACACTTTACAGCAAAGTATCAAAAATGGAATTGCCTGTAATGAAGCGGGGCAAACGATTGTATTTTTCCCGGATGGAATTGATTGAATACCTGAAGCAAGGCCGGACCAAAACAAGATCTGAAATAGCTGCAGAATCAGAATCTTTTATATCAAATAAAAAAGGGCTGCATTATGGAAAAAGATAACCAAAAACGCAACCCGTTTAATTATAAAGGATATTGCAAAGATATTCATTTTCAGGCACAAATACAAATTGTTTTCAATGTGTTTTCTTTGAAAATGATCCTTTTATGGTCCCGGTATTTTGATTACTTCAAAATCATTGAGCCATGAAAGTAACTCCGAAATTTGATGATCTGAAACAACCGGATCCATTATTAAACCACCTGGACCAATTACAAAACAGACTGGAAGCAGAAAGCAACCCTTTTCCAGTTGATGCATTCCCGGAACCTATTCAGGAAATATTTAAATCCATAAATGAAACGCTGAACTTTCCAATTGATTTTATTGGAGCTTCAATTTTATATGCAGCTTCAGTTGCAATTGGAAATACATTCAGAGCTGAAATATTCCCGGGATTTGATCAGAATGCTGTTTTATACATTGTAATTGTTTCGAAGCGTGGAAAAATTAAAAGCCATCCTTTAAATTGGGCACTTAAACCTATTGCGGAAAAGGATAATTCAAATTATGAATTATTCGAAAAGAAAAACCGAGAGTTTGAAAAAGTCGTTTCAAAACCCAAAAAAGAAAGGTTGGAAAATGGATTTGATGATCCAATAAAACCAATTTGGAAACAACACCTTGTAAGTGATTTTACACCTGAAGCACTGGCAACCGTCCACAAATTTAATAAAAGGGGTTTAGGAGTTCATACAGATGAGCTGGCTACCTGGTTTAAAAATTTTAATCGATACAATAAAGGCAGTGAACAGGAATTTTGGATAAGTGTTTGGAGCGGAAGCACAATCAAAATAAACAGGAAAACAAGCGATCCGATAAATATTGCTTTACCGTTTATTTGCGTTGCCGGGACCATTCAAACGGGATTACTAAAAGAACTTGCAGCAAACAGAATTGAAAATGGGGTATTAGATCGATTGCTGTTTGCCTTTCCTGATAACCTTAAAAAAAAGCCCTGGAGTAAAATAAAATTGCCACAAAGAATAATTGATAATTATAATATGATAATTTCAAACTTATTGGAAATGATGCCTGAACAGAATGATTTTGAAAACTTTAAACCCCAGGTATTGAATTTCGCACCCCAGGCAGAACAGATTGTACGTAATTGGCAAAGTGAAATAGCAGAAAAAGAAAATCAAATTGAAGACGAAGTTTTAAGTGGTATTAATGCAAAAATGGAATCGTATGTTATCCGATTTTCCTTAATTATTGAATTGATCAGATTTGCATGCGGTCAAAGCAATAAGGGATTAATCGGAATTGAAGCGGTGCAAGGTGCATTGAAATTAGTTGACTATTTCACAAAATCAGCATTAAAAGTACATTCAATTATTTCCGATGCAAACCCGATTGAACAGCTACCAGGATTGAACCAAAATATTTATTGTGCATTGCCTGATACCTTTACAACAGGTAAAGGGGTAAAAATTGCTGAAAGCATGGGAATGCCTGAAAGAACTTTTAAAAATTTTTTGAATGATAAAAAGCTATTCAATAGGATTGCATACGGTGAATATGAAAAGATTTTTTAATAAATACACTTTGCACACTTTGCACACTTTGCACACTATAAACAAACTTAATGCCGGTTGTGCCAAGAATGCCGGTTGTGCCAAATGTATTTTATCAAAAATGTGTTTTTATGAATAGTTATCGATATAAGTTTGCTTCAAATAAATATCCAAAAATCAATTGTCCTTATTGTGGAGCTGTTAAGCACTGGCAAAGGTACATTGATACAAACACCGGTCAATTATTACCGGATCAATACGGTAAATGCGACAATGAAAACAAATGCGGCAATTGGAATGATCCCTATAAATTAGGATATGCAAAAAATCAAATGGTCCGGGACCAGGAAAGCAGTTTGCAATACCAAAGCAATTGGACACCACCGGCCCGGATCATTCAGCAACCACCAAACCCGGATCCGGTTTTCTTTGATTTTGAAACATTCATTCAAACGCTGAACCCGGAATTTTATGAGATGAACACCTTTGTTCAAAATTTATTAAACCGGGTTTTATATCCTTTTGAGATTGAAGAAGTAACCAAAGCAATTGAATTGTATAGATTAGGAACGATTTCAAACGGATTGCAGGCCGGTGCAATTACCTTTCCATTTATTGACATTCAGGAAAATATCAGAACTATCCAGGTCAAGCAATTTGACGAAACGAACCACACCACCGGAACAGATTTTTTGCATTCCATTATTGAAAGACAGCACAACCGGAATAATAAGCCGTTGCCTGAATGGTTGGAAGCATACAGACAGCAACAAAAATTTGTTTCCTGTCTTTTTGGTGAACACTTATTGAAGGCAAACCCCGGCCAAACCGTTGCCCTGGTCGAAGCACCTAAAACGGCAATTTATTGTTGGCTATATTTCAATAAGCACCATTTTACAAAAGACTGGATTTGGTTGGCCGTTTATAACAAAAGCAGTTTGACATTTGATAAAATGAAAGTTTTAAAAGGTCGTAAAGTATTGGTATTTCCCGACCTGTCAAAAGATGGAAACACGTTTAAGGAATGGGAAACAAAAGCCAAAGAATTTGAAAAGCGATTGCCGGGAACCCGATTTATTTTTTCAGATTTTTTGGAACGGATAGCACCGGAAACAGACCGAATAAAAGGAAATGATATTGCAGATTATTTGATCAAAACAGACTGGCATAAATACAGGACTGAAACAAAGCAGATACAAACACCCCTGGCAATAGTTGAGCCAACCGACACCCAGGCACAACAAAATATTGAATCTGTCAATCCGGTTTCAAAAGATGAAATTTTCAGGCCGGGACCATTTAACCCACCTGGCAGCAAGGAACCCCGGCAAAACTGGAATGGTCAGATTAAAGTCCTGGAAACCTTTTTTGAAAATTATCAAATACCCAGTGATCCGGTGAAGTTAAGCAAATGCGAAACAATTACAGACGTTCAGTTATTTATTAATAGCCACCTGGAAATTATCAAAGATAAAAACGGATGCAAGGCCTATTTACCCGACCTGGAAAGACTTCAAAAATTAATGGTCCTGGCCTGAACTTTTTACTTTTTAATTTTGACACGCTCTGCAATGAGGTAAAGCGGCGATGTACAAACAAACCTGAAAAGAAAACGAATACCCCCCCTTGGTTATAAATCCGGACCACACCCGGCAAAGGATCCACACCGGAACCCAGGGAAACAGTTTGCAACACCCTGAAAGCATTTTAAAGCATTCTGCAATAATATTTGCAAGTATCTGCAATATTGCCCGGTGCAAGTATTTGCAGCACCCTGGCAGCAATTCTGCAGCATTCTGCAATAATATTTGCAAGTATTTTGAAGTATTACCGGTGCAATGATCTGCGGCACCCTGGCAGCAATTAGAGCAGCCCACAGGACCACAACCGGCAAAGGATCCACACCGGAACCCAGGGAAACAGTTTGCAACACCCTGAAAGCATTTTAAAGCATTCTGCAATAATATTTGCAAGTATCTGCAATATTGCCCGGTGCAAGTATTTGCAGCACCCTGGCAGCAATTCTGCAGCATTCTGCAATAATATTTGCAAGTATTTTGAAGTATTACCGGTGCAATGATCTGCAGCACCCTGGCAGCAATTAGAGCAGCCCACCGGACCACCACCGGCAAAGGATCAGCACCGGAACCCAGGGAAACAGTTTGCAATACCCTGAAAGCATTTTAAAGCATTCTGCAATAATATTTGCAAGTTTCTGCAATATTGCCCGGTGCAAGTATTTGCAGCACCCTGGCAGCAATTCTGCAGCATTCTGCAATAATATTTGCAAGTATTTTGAAGTATTACCGGTGCAATGATCTGCAGCACCCTGGCAGCAATTAGAGCAGCCCACCGGACCACAACCGGCAAAGGATCCACACCGGAACCCAGGGAAACAGTTTGCAGCATTCTGAAAGCATTCTGCAATATCTTTTAATCAATTCAGAAAGATATCAATTCAAATGATTATTCGATATTTGTATCGATTTTTTATTTAAATACAATATTTGTACCTTATTTGTACCTTATGTAAGAGAATATAATTATATTTATTTGAATATCAAATAATTAGATATTTTATATACTTTTGCAGGGTAAAACCGTAATAAAAATATATGGATCAGCAAAATCAACAAGAAGAAATCAAAAACACTTCCGGAGTGTCCGTTTTGCTGAATTGGGTAGTTGCCACACCCGGAAAAATAAAACATTTTCTGCTTCACATGTTCGATGACCTTGATCCAACACAAAAAAAATGGATCAAAGGATTATGGATCATCGCTTTCTTGGCGACTGCCTTCATATTCACGGTTTTTTTCAGGCTTTCGGAATCCAAACTACCCACATTTGAGCAATTGGAAAATCCGAAGTATAATTTGGCCAGCGTGGTCTATGATGCCAATAATATACCATTTGGCAGGTATTATGTTGAAAACAGGGTAACGGTGCCCTATGATTCCATTTCTCCAAAAGTCATTGAAGCCGTTTTGGCAGCAGAAGATGTACGTTTCCTTTTGCATCCCGGTGTTGACCTCAAGGCAACACTCCGTGTCATTTTTAAAACCCTTTTGCTTCAGCAGGAAAATTCAGGAGGAGGCAGTACCATCACACAACAACTTGCAAAATTGCTTTATGACAGACCTTCCTTCAAGGGAAAATCCAGAATAAGGAAAATGCTGATGCTTACTGAGATCAAATTCAAGGAGTGGATCACAGCTATAAGGCTTGAAAAGAGCTATACCAAAGAAGAGATACTGGCCATGTATCTGAATAAATTTGAATTCATTTACGGAGCCCATGGTATACAGGCTGCTGCCAACACTTATTTTGGTAAGGATCAGCATGAACTGGATTATGCAGAAGCGGCAACTCTTGTCGGGATGCTGAAAAATCCTTCCCTTTATAACCCCGTCAGATTTCCGCTAAAGGCAAAAGAGAGAAGAAATGTAGTGCTATGGCAATTGGTCAAATACAGAAGACTGCCCTTTGCTGAATACGACACACTGAAAAACAAGGATATCGATATCACCGCGTTCAATATGGAATCGCACGATACCGGACCAGCTCCGTATTTCAGGGCTGAATTGACCAAATGGCTGATCAATACACTTGAAGAAAAAAATATCCGTAAACCGGATGGATCTTCCTACAACATTTATACGGATGGTCTAAAAATATATACCACTATAGATCTCAACTATCAAAAACACGCTGAAGCGGCAGTTTTTGAACAGATGAAAATCAATCAGAGGAGATATTGGAGAGTCTGGCGGGGAATGAATCCAATCATTTATGAAGCCGATGATTACCAAAAGAATTTGCGCCTGGAAAGCATTGAAAATCACATCATCAATTCCGATAGATACCAAAAGATCAAGCAAAAGTCATTCATACGCCACCTGGAAAAAACTGAGCAGTTATTCGACGGTTTGGTCCTGAATGAAAACATCATCCATCATCTGGCAGAAGTTAAGGAAAGAAAAACAGACCTGAATACATTGCGGAGCAAGGGCATTATTCAGAAAGCCAGCGTCGGAAAATGCAGGGATCTGCTGGGCAGCACCTATTGGGATACCTTGTTCAATGCCAAAAAAGCTTTTGACAGGGAGATCAAAAAAGCTTTTGACACGCCTGTAAAAATGAAAGTTTTTTCATACAATTCAGGCATGGAAAAGGATTCGACCATGTCTCCGCGCGATTCAGTTATGTATCATATGCGGCATCTCCAGACAGGCCTGCTGGTGATGGAACCCGGTACGGGACACATCAAGGCATGGGTTGGCGGAGTAGGATTCAAATATTTTAAGTACGACCATATCAACAGCCTCCGCCAGGTTGGTTCAACATTCAAACCTGTTGTTTATGCCACAGCCATTGCGGTTCAGGGTATGTCACCATGTATGGAATTTGAAGACGTTCAATATACCATTTCACCCGGCGAGAGCGGATTTAGTCTGGATAAAGAGTGGAGCCCGGCCAATGCTGATGAAAGGTTTACCCAAAACAAATACAACCTTTATCATGGATTATTGTATTCCAAAAACTCCATCACGGTCAGATTGGTAAAGGAACTCGGAAATGTTCAGGTGATCCGCGATATGGCCAAAGCGATGGGTATTCCTGTTGATAAAAGGGTTTCAGGCGGTAAATTATTGTTGCCTGACTACCCTGCCATCAGTTTGGGTGCAGCGGATATTTCTGTATTTGACATGACCGGACTTTACGGAACTTTTGCCAATAACGGAGAATATACCGAACCGGTATTTGTTACACACATCGAAGATAAAAACGGAAAAGTCATTTACACCAGCATGCCAAAACAAAATAAGGCACTTAACCCTGTTCACAATTATGTCATGGTGGACATGCTGAAAAACAATACAGCCGGTAAATTTTCACTTGCCGGAATCAAAAGCAGAGTGGGAGGAAAAACCGGCACCACCAACGATTTCAATGATGCCTGGTTCATCGGGTTCACACCAAAACTGGTGGTCAGCTCATGGGTGGGCGGAGACGAAAAATGGGTCAGATTCTATACCCTGGACGATGGACAGGGATTTACACTGGCTAGACCGGTTGTGCAGAAATTCCTGATGGCTGTTGAAAATGATCCGAAGATCAAGCTGGATCACAGGAAAGATTTTGAAGTACCTTCTGATCCATCTTACAGGGAATTGCTGGATTGTGCAAAATATAAATCGGTCACTCCTGCTGTTGAACGTTCAGAAAGCATGAGGCAAAAGATCCAATATGACGAGTTTGATGAGGAATTTGATGAAAACTAAACAAGCTTCTTCGTTTCAAATCTAAGCTTCAGGGCATCTGTATGCTGAAATGCACTAATTCCGATCAGGAAAAAATCTGAGCATTATTTGATCGGCCCTTTACAGGTGTTGTTTGGTTGAGAAATGAATGCACTTTCTTTTCAGCAATTTGCCTGATACTTCCAGGTGAAACCGAAATCAACCTGACGAAGCTCAAATTGATAATAGGGTCCGATCGTTTTAACTTTTATATAACAAAATTCTGTAGACCAGCCGTGAATAATTTTGTTTATTTAATAGTTATTATAGAAGTTGTTTAAAAATGTAACTTAAGGCTTGCAAACAAATCATTGAAAGTACTGACAAGCTTGCCTGCTAAGTGCTGATATGCTTAGCATCGTCAGCATTCGTGAGTACTTTCAGGCATTTATTTTCAGCTATCAACATAATTATTAAACAACTTCATATTGGGAATTAGTCTTTTGGGAAAAAATGAAAAAAAGCTGATTTTCAATCTTGTTCTCCTGAAAAGTAAAATATTTGCATGCCGGAGAATGAATAAATAAATTACAGGTTTAAATACATTGAGATGCAAAAGATCATTTTTTTATCCGTAATGCTGCTTTTCATGGCAGGGTTCAGCATGAATCTGAACGGCCAGAGTTTTGGGAAAAACAAAATGAGGTACGAGGAATTTGACTTCAAGGTGAAGGAAACACCCAACTTTGAAATTTACCATTACCTGGAAAATAAGGATCGTGTTGAAAGCATTGCACAGCAACTTGAGTTGTGGTTCAAACTGCACAAAGCGGTTTTCAGCGATAGTTTTTATACCAAGAATCCTTTTATTTTGTACAATAATCACGCTGATTTCCAGCAGACCAATACCGTGTCCAGTACCATCGGAGTCGGTACCGGGGGAGTTACAGAGCTCTTCAAGAACAGGGTTGTCATTCCACTGTCTTTTACAAACCAACAAACGCATCATGTCATCGGACACGAACTTGTGCACGCATTCCAGTTCAATCTGATCAACAGCAGCGATTCTACCAGTATACAATCCCTTGGTAATCTGCCGCTTTGGTTGGTGGAAGGTATGGCAGAATACCTGTCCATAGGCAGAATTGATCCTTTCACAGCAATGTGGATGAGAGATGCAGTGCTCAATGAAGATATTCCTAACTTTAATCAACTCAATGATTTTACTTATTTTCCTTACCGGTACGGCCATGTTTTCATCTCATTTATGACCGGTCTTTTTGGAGATCAGGTGATAGAACCCCTTTTCAGAAATACAGCCATTTATGGCATTGAAGCCGGAATTTACCTTGCCACCGGAATTGAATACAAAGAGCTGAGCGATCGTTGGGTTGAAACATTGAAAACACATTATGCGCCCTATCTTGACGGTAAAAAGGAAAAAACAATCGGAAAGAAAATGATCAGTGAAGAAAATGCCGGTGAAACGAATATTTCTCCAGCTGTAAGCCCAAATGGAAGATACCTGGCTTTTTTCTCCGAAAAGGAATTATTCACGACAGATCTTTATCTGGCAGATACCAGAACAGGAAAGGTCCTGAAAAAACTTTCCAGCCAGTTGAAAGATCGTGACATAGAAAATTATAATTTCATGGAATCCTCCGGAACATGGTCTCCAAACAGTAAAAAATTTGCGTTTGTAGCCTTCCGTGAAGGCAAAAACGTTTTGGTGATCAAAGATGTGGAAACAGGCAATACAAGTGAGATCATCGATTTCAAAAACCTGCGGGCTTTTACCAATCCTGTCTGGTCTCCGGACAACAAATACATCGTACTGACAGGTCTGGACAACGGACAGACAGATCTGTACATCTATACTTTCAGGGGTAAGAAACTGGAAAAACTGACCGATGACAAATATGCTGAAATTCACGCATCCTTTTCACCTGATGGTTCCAAACTGGTTTTCAGCTCAGATCAAAAAAGCATCAATTCGGGAAGAACGAACGGAAAATGGACCTTCAACATCGCGATAATGGATATGGAGACCAAATCGGTCTCCTACCTCAATGTTTTCCCGGGAGCTGACAACCTGAACCCGGTTTTTGATTCCAAAAACAACCTGTACTTTCTTTCTGACAAGGATGGATTCAGAAATCTGTATACCTATAATGTGAGTACCGGTGAGGTGATGCAGAAAACAAATTTTCTGACCGGGATATCCGGAATAACCAATTACAGCCCCGCGATCAGCATCGCTTTATCCAATGATCAACTGTACTATACACATTATTATAATAAGCAATATAATATTTACAGAACCGGAATAGAGTCTCTTGAAAGTATTCCTGTTGACCCATTCACAACTGATTTCACTGCCGCCAGGCTGCCGGTGAATCTGGTTCCGGAATCGGACGTAGTGAACCTCAATATGAGCAATAAGGACCGCATTGCCAAAGAAGATGTCACTCAGTTCAAAGACAATAAATACAAGCCAAAGTTTAAGCTGGATTATGTCGGTGGCGGAGCAGGAGTAGGCGTAGGAAATATGACCGTTGGAAACTACACAGGCATGATGGGTGGAGTGGAAATGCTCTTCGGAGACATGCTTGGCAATCACCAGCTTTACACTCAATTGGCGCTGAATGGCGATATTTATGATTTTGGAGGGCAGCTGAGCTACCTCAACCGCAAGCATCGTTTTGCCTGGGGAGCAGGCATTTCACATATACCATACAGCAACGGATACCGTGAAATCTACTATAATCAGCCACTGGAATTCGAAGACGGTTCCTTTGTGCTTACCAATATGGTATCCACCCACCTCATCCGTATCTTTGATGAGACCGTGAATGTTTTTGCACATTACCCTTTTTCTCCCAATCTCAGGCTTGAAGGAGGCGTTTCCGCAGGATACAGAAGTTTTCGATACGATCTGATCAACGAATACTACGATGCGTTCAGCTATATCTATTATGGCCAGGAAAAATCCAGGCAACCATTGGAAGATACCTTGTATTTCAGTGATTATTTTTCCCTGATCAAAGGATTCAATTCCGGTATCAATATCGCTTTGGTCGGTGATAATTCATATAATGGCTTTACTTCGCCGCTTAAAGGTTATCGATACCGAATCAGTGCCGAACAGTTTTTTGGAACTGATAAATATACAGGGTTACTCGCTGATTTTCGGTATTATCACTGGATCAAACCTGTATCACTGGCCTTCAGAGGGATGGTGTACAACAGGTTCAACCAGGATGTGAATTCCGTGTACCCGATCTATATTGCTCAGATGGGATTTGTACGAGGATACTATTCTCCGTTTTTCAGCATCGATGTCGCTGAAAAAAACGGAATATATTTCGAACAAATGCTGGGCTCAAAGATCATGATGGGCAATTTTGAATTAAGGTTCCCATTTTCCGGAATGCGCAGATTGTCTGCAATTACATCAAAATATCTGTTCAGTGATATCGCTTTGTTCTTCGATGCCGGAGTCGCTTTTGATGAATATTCACATCTCAGATCCGGTGAGTTGATCGTGACGGGATATGACAACGGATTGCCCGTCACAGAATACCTGAAACCTGCTTTTGTGATGAGTACAGGTCTTGCAGTCAGAATCAATCTGATGGGCGCACTGGTAGTTGAGCCTTATGTGGCATGGCCGATCCAGAAAGAGTCGAGGCTTGTTTTTGGTTTTAACCTGATACCAGGATTCTGATGTTTATTCAGAAAGCAAATATCGTATTGATTTTACCGGCATTGATTTTTGCTCCTTTACAGGCTTTTTCTCAGATATCCAACGACCATCCTTTTGATGAAGGTATTGAAAATCATCCCGATGTCCTGTATGTTGAAAAATTCGATGACGGGTTGGATTCCATCCTTTCCAGATACTCGACGGTGGTCAATGGCGAGGGAATGAGTCTTGAAAATGATTGTCCTGAAGGACTTTCAGGGGGAAATTCTCTCAAAATCACCAGTCAAAACGGGTTAAATACAGGTGGTTACCTGTATAAACATTTTCCGGAAGGCTTTGATAATGAAATATATCTCAGGTATTATGTAAAATATCCTGAAATCTCAAAAGAATATTTTCACCATGAAGGCATCTGGCTCGGGGGTTACAAACCGGCGCTTGAATGGCCTTATCCCAGAGCCGGTATTTGCGGATTGGGCGACACACGCTTCTCGGTTGCCTACGAGATAATGGACAGCAATTGGATCCATCCTTACACTCATATAGCACCATACGTTTATTGGGGCGATATGAGGTCTTTTCCGGATGGAGCCTGCTGGGGAAATTTCATGCAATGCGGCGAATTTAACCGGCCTCCTCAAACACTCCTGGATGAATGGACCTGTGTGGAGATCATGATCAGACTCAATAGCCCGCCTGAACAAAACAACGGTGAATTGAAAACATGGATAAATGGTGTTGAAACCGGCCATTGGGGCAAAGATTTTCCGGCTGGCAGTTGGGTATGGGGAAATTTCTTCACAGATCCCGAACAGAATTCTTCATTCGAGGGATTCAGATGGAGAACGCAGGCTGAACAATTGGTCAATTATATATGGATACAATTTTATCACGACCATTGGGATGCCCCTTCATCGTACGTGATGTATGATAATGTTGTCCTGGCAAAAAAATACATCGGTCCTGTGTTCATACCGACTTCGACATTAAATGATTTATCAACTCCCGCATTTAAAATATTCCCAAATCCGGCCTCACAATTTATATATGTAACCGGTCATGAACCTGGTTCTGAATTCTTTATTACTGATCTGCAAAACCGTTTAGTCTTAAAGTCAATTCTCAGCCATGGTCAAAACAAGATCTGCACTGCCCATCTCATGCCCGGAATTTATTTTTTAAATACCTGGATACAAGGATCACCTGTTCGTAACAAACTGGTTATCCAACCGCATTGATGATTTTTTCTTCCGTTATTGCAATGAATGCAAGCAAAAATCATCACTAAAACGATCAATTGAAACTAAATCCTGACTTTAAACGTTAATAGGGTAGTTCGAAGGTATTTTTCTATATTTCTTTGTAGTTTTATAAAATTGACCTACCTTTGAATTGCGATGAACTGAGAACGTCGCTTATGCAAAGCCGTTAGGGATTAGTAGTGCTTAAACCAATCTCGTGAGAATGTTCGGATAGAGCCGAAATTAGCAATTCTGAGTATAATACTTGGATACCTACTCGACTACTTCTTCTGAGGGCTTTGCAATTTTTTCCAGTTTATTTTTCCTCATTTCAGCATACTCTCTTCTGTTCTTGGCCATATCTATTGCCAGATATAAAGCTGCCCTGAACGAACTTTCATTGGCTGTATTCGTACCAACGATGTCATATGCAGTGCCGTGATCAGGCGAGGTTCTCACAAAAGGAAGTCCGACAGTCACATTTACCCCATTCCCGAAACTGTGCATCTTGAACGGGATCAGACCCTGGTCATGGTACATACACAGAATAGCATCAAACTTCTTCCATTTGCCTGACCCCCAGAAACCGTCAGGAGGATATGGCCCGGAAACGATCAATCCGTTCTTTTTGGACTCTATGACAGCGGGCCTGATGATCTGTTCTTCTTCTTCACCAATGACGCCTTCGTCACTTGCATGCGGATTGAGTCCAAGTACTGCGATCACCGGTTTTTCAATATCAAAATCCTGGATCAAAGCTTTTTGCAGAATTTCAAGCGTTTTGATGATGTTCTCCCTGGTGACCTGCTGTGCAACTTCCCTGATTGGAATATGATGAGAAAGAACAGCCACCCTCAGATCTTCACTCACCAAAAGCATGAGCGGTGCATGTCCTGAAAATTCACTACCCAGATAATCGGTATGCCCTTTGAACGGAAAATCTGCCAGATTCATCGCTTTTTTATGTATAGGACTGGTTACAAGAGCGTCTATCAAACCGGCTTTGAGGTCCTGAACAGCCCTGTCCAGAGAAATATGAGCATATTTTCCTCCATCAGCCGTGACATTACCCAGATTTATAGTTACATTGTCCTGCCAGCAATTGATCAGATTCACATGGTTATCTATCAGGCTATTTGCATCACTTACAGATTTGAAAGAGAAAATTTCGGATTTTGCCACGTTCCGGTGATAGGAGATCACTTTTGCGCTGGCATAGATAACCGGAATACAACTTTTTAATATACCCTGGTGTTCCAATGTTTTAATGATCAATTCAGGCCCGATTCCATTCAGATCACCTATTGAAATCCCAACTTTTATCTTATCCATTACGACTATTGATTTGAAAAATGATAATTGGCCGTTAAAGCCAATCAAATATCAAAAATACTAATAATACTTAAAATAATTACCAAGCAAGGCAAATTATCTGTTGAGCGGACACATAAACCAAAGTGCCGGCAATTTTTTAAAATTATGTATGAAAAATAAATGATTTTTCACTTTTAATATCCGACTACCCTTTATTAAGGCATTTTATTATATGTTAAGATAAGTCATGTGATTCTTAAAAAGCTATGTATGACAAATATTTAAAAAGTAAAAATAATAAAATTTTTGCTGGATAAATTCTTAATTTTTATTGATTTACATAATGAAAAACGCTTGATAAATTGAGATTCAGGGATTATATTTGTTATCCTTTAAAATAAAAAGGTAACCAAAATTTTTGTTTCAGGATGCAAAATAAACCTCATTGCAGTAGCAGATATTTCTCTTCAATATGGATCATTTTCATACTGGCAAGTATCCTTTCCCCTTTAAAAATCCAGTCAAAATCTTTTTCGCCAGCTCATATTACCCAGAATATTCTCCCGGATATGATCCATGTCGATCCTGAACCTGTGCTGACTTCTTCATGGCTTACCGGAAGTGCATCATTCCAATCCGAAAATCAGCAAAATGAGGTTTCCTGGGACAACCTGGACAATCTGCATGCTATAGATGACAGTTTCAGCACAGTTAACCTGGGCCCGGGAGAGGTTTCCGAAATAATATATTCTGAAGGTTTTAGTTTTAAAATCCCCGCCGGATCGGGCATACAGCAGATCAGACTTCATGTAAATGGTCATATGATCGGGAATGCCAAGCCTGTCCTAATATCTGCAGGCCTTTCAAATGAAAAACTGGAACATATCGGAACTTCATTTTACCATAAAAGCGGGCAAGGAGCAGCCTGGCCTGTTGGCAATTCAGGTTCCTGGTATTATTCTCCAAATCAGACTGACTGGATCACCGGCCTCGATCCGGACTCAGTCAATACAAACAAATGGAAGATCAGATTGCAGCTCACGAATCAGGGAACAGAAAACCTGCAATTGTTTATTGATCAGCTCAGCCTGGAAATCATCTATCTGCCGCTTTATACCCTGATGGAAAATCAGATCGGAAAGACATTTCTCAACATCAGTTTCATCGACAGCCTGGCATCTAAATACACTTATGAATGGGTATTACCGGAAGGCGGAACTTTGTACAATGAATTCAGGTTCGGATCCATGATCAATTTTGTGATGACCGGAGATTCTTTCGGGATCAAAAAGCTCTGTGTCCATATCAAATATCCCAACGACAACATTCAGACACTTTGCAGGGAATTCCTGTATGCTAAACAGCCTCCAACCAGCCTGAGTACCTATGTCTGGCATGATCTGAACGCTGACGGATTGCAGGGTGAAGATGAACCGGGAATGCCGGGGCAAACAGTTGAATTGGTCCAATCTGATGGTACTCCGGTGAAAACCGTGATTTCAGACGAATCCGGTAATTGCTATTTTGAGCTTAAAAAAGCAGGGATTTTTTATCTGAAATGGACTGAGGATCCTGGTTTTATTCCAAGCCAACTCGTTCAGGCTGGTGATTCTACCCTGGACAACAACCTATACCTTCAAAATGATGTCTTCCGGACCGATATTTTTACGATAAAAAGATACGAACAAAAGGCACATATTGATATCGGATTGATCCATCCGGCCCGGATCACTGGCAGCATCTGGCATGATATGGACGGAAACAACCAACAAGATCCGGAGGACACAGGATTCTCCCAAATCAATGTAAACCTATATCAGGACAGTGTTTTGGTGGACCACACAGCAACCGATGAATTCGGAAAATATGAATTCGGTGATCTGCCGCCCGGTAAATACACCTGTTGTTTCGACAGGCCTGATGGTGCTCTCATTGCTAAAAATTCCGCTTATACTGTGAGCAATGAAGATGCGGACCTGACTACCTGCAGCGAAATTTTCCTACCAGTACAAGGAGTGGAGCACTCAACAGGCACGGGTTTGTTGTTTCCGGGAAGGATCACAGGAAAGATATGGCTGGATGAAAATGAGAACGGTACGATAGAATTAGAAGAAAAAGCATTTGCAGGACTCAAAATAAACATGCTCGAAACATCTACCTCCAGCCTGGTAGAAACTGTTTTTACGGATGAATACGGCCTGTTTGAATTCAATAAGATCTATCCGGGTACCTACATATTGGAGATCACGGAACAGCCTGACTTTGATATCACATTTGCAAATGCTTCCGGGGATCCTGGTGTAAATTCCTGTTTTATCCAGACAGATCCAAACTTTTTCAGCCCGGTAGCCGGAATTCTGAGTGGCACCTTGGTCAATAACCTCAATGCCGGGTTCGTATTTAAAAAAGGATCAATCGGTGGCAGGGTATGGCTGGATCAGAACGTCAACGGAAAACAGGATGAAGGTGAACCTGGAATGGAAGGGATCGAAGTACAACTTTTCAATGGATCCGGAACACTTCTTCAGACCATGATGACAACGGGGGGAACGGATGAGGAAAAAGGATACTATAGCTTCCAGGATGTCAAACCCGGTAACTATTATATCAGGACTGATATACCTGATTTATACGTTCCTGCATCATCTCAAAATGAACTTCCGGGGTCTGAATCCGTCATCACTAATCAAAACGGACCTTTCACCAGCGATATTTTCACGGTTGAACCTGCAGAACATCTCAGCCATCTGGATGCCGGACTATGGTGGAATTATGCAAATATCAGGGGCAGAATATGGGGAGACAATAATGAAAACGGAATTCAGGATATTGGTGAAAGGGGTGTTGCGGGCGTTTTGATCACACTATTCGATCAGCAGGAGCAGCTAGTAATGCAAACTTATAGCAGTGCTTCAGAGATCAATTATGAACTGGGCTCTTTCTCATTTACCCAAATCATTCCCGGAAAATACTATTTGCAGATCACACCCGGCCAAAATGGTTATGTTCCGACAGCTTATCAGGCGGGAAATGAGCCATCATTGGATTCAGACTTTGAAA
The DNA here is from genome assembly GCA_964594045.1 of uncultured Saprospiraceae bacterium. Taxonomy (GTDB): domain Bacteria; phylum Bacteroidota; class Bacteroidia; order Chitinophagales; family Saprospiraceae; genus UBA2365. The sequence continues at coordinate 62,736 of CAZQKR010000009.1, forward strand.
GGCAAGGTGATATTATCCGTACTGCCTGGTTGGATTTAGCTCCCGGTTCAGCAAATCATCATATTGATGGTGGCATGATACTCAAGGAAAATTCCATCATAGGTAATGTATGGCACGACGAAAATGGAGATGGCTTGCATGATCCGACAGAGCAGCCTGTTGCCGGGATCCACGTAAAACTTTTCAAAGAGCATGGAACTGAATTGGCTGAACAGCTAACTGACCCTGAAGGAAAATATTTTTTCAATGAACTCACTTCAGGCAGATATTATGTACAATTCATTCCGGGAGATCACTGGTTGTTCACCATATCCAATCCTGAGCCTGCTGATCAAAATTCTGATGTTAACCACACCTTCGGTGAAGGTACTACCAGACTGATCGAAATCTGGCATGATACTCAAATCAGCAATGTGGATGCAGGGCTGATCTATCATTATGCGGCCATCGAAACCTATATATGGCTGGATGAGGAAGCGAACGGGTTGCAGGATGCGGATGATAGTCCGGTTGGAAATATACCTGCTAAGCTGTACACTGCTGAAGGTGTTTTGGTCAGTGAACAAAAAAGTATTGATACCGGCGAAAATGCAGGAAAATGCATTTTTGAACAGATCATTCCCGGTGAGTATTATTTGGTGTTTGACCTTCCAAAAAAATATAAAGCCACATTATTTCAAAACGGTGATCCTGAATCTGATTCAGACCTTTTATTGGAGAACAACCTGTTTCGCACCTCCGAATTTTATTTGGCTGGAGGTTCAGTCAAAAATGACCTGGATGCCGGATTACTGATCAACTATGGAAAAATTGGCGATTATATCTGGCTGGATACCAACAAAAACGGGTATCAGGACAATGATGAGAACGGATTGAATGATCTGAGGGTTGAACTGTACAACGAATCCGGCGAACTGGTCAAAAGTGTTATGAGTCAATATAATACCCAGACAGAAAAGTATGGGTTCTACCAATTTGAGCAGGTGGACTCAGGTTATTATTATTTGGTTTTGTCCATACCGGATATATATGAAATGACTGCAAATCATCCGGAGCATGGGGAATTGAACAGCAAACTGACCGGAGAATACGGCATTGGTTCTACGTCAAAATTTATTTTGGAATATGGGGATTCCATATACTACCAGGATTTAGGGCTGATTTTAAAACCATCCTCCATCGGAGATTTCATCTGGCTGGATCACAACAAAAATGGTGTGCAGGATGCTGATGAAAACGGCTTGAATGGCATACAGCTGACGCTGGAGGATATAAACGGAAATATCATCAAAACCACCCAAAGCAAATTCCATCCTGATAACGGTTCGGATGGATTTTATCGTTTTGAATCCCTCGATCCCGGAAAATATTTTGTCAGGATGAATATTCCTGAAGATATGCTGGTGAGTCCTGCGGGTTTGGGCGACATCGACAGCGATTCAGATATACTTGATGAGTTAGGTAAAAGCGACACCATTGAGCTGAAAGCAGGGCAAACCTTAAATTCGATCGATTTCGGACTTTATTTCAAAACAGCTGCGATCGGTGGACTCGTTTGGCTGGATCAGAATGAAAACGGTTTGCAGGATGATCAGGAAAGCGGATTGGACAGTATCCTGGTCCATTTGTACAATGAATCCGGGGAACATGTCATGACCGTTGAAAGCCGGTTGGACGAGGTCAATCAGCAACATGGATACTATCGTTTTGAAGAGCTGTCTCCGGGCAATTATTACATAAAAGTGGATGTACCTTTCGGCTATTTACCCGCTGTTCATCATGAAAATGACGATACCCACAATTCAGATTTTACCCACCAAAATGGTTTTGGAACCACTGATGTCATAGAAATCAAGGCGGGGTCAGCAACAGAAAACATTGACTTTGGTCTGATAAAAGTGGAAGCTCAGCTGGGAGACCGGGTTTGGCTGGACATCAACAAAAACGGTTTGCAGGATCCTGAAGAGAGCGGGCTGAATGGATTGCAGATAAGGCTTTACAATGAAGCCGGAGAATGGATAAATACCTGCTGGTCAGGCAATCATCCGCTGACAGGAGAACCCGGTTACTGGAGTTTTTACAATTTGCCCGGAGCCTATTATTATGTCCGTTTTGTGATCCCGGTTGAATACAGTAATTCGAAGGCTTACCAGGGTAACAATGCCGGAATGGACTGCGATATCACGCACAAATTCGGTCCTGGCACAACGGATCTGTTGTTTTTACCGGATAAATTCGGCAAACTGGATGTGGACGCAGGACTATTCCTGGAAACATACAGTTCCATTGGGAATTTCGTTTGGGAAGATATGAATGCAAACGGTATTCAGGAACCGGATGAGCCCGGTATCAACGGGATAAATATCCACTTATACAATGAAAACGGCATATTTTTAAGAAAAACAGTTACCACCTCCAATAATGCAGGCAAAAACGGTATGTATTTGTTTGATTATTTGCCTTCAGGAAAGTATTTCATAAAGCTTATCGTACCGGGCGGATACTATCTGACCACACCTTCATTGGGCAATGATGTATCCTTAGATTCAGATATTACACATCTGAACGGTCCATATACCAGTTCTTCCATCACACTTGGAGTGAAACAGGACAGACAGGACCTGGATATAGGTCTGTACCAACTGGGATCAATAGGCGGGATTGTATGGGATGACCCGGATGGCAATGGCATCAGAAACGAAAATGAACAGGGGATCAACCAGGTTCATGTTGAATTGTTTGATGAAGGCGACAACCTGATCGCCAGTGTTTTATCTGAGGAAAATACAGAAACCGGAAGTGATGGATATTTCAGATTCGAATATCTTGATCCGGGAAATTATTATCTCCGTTTTAATTTTGAAGAAAATAATGCATTCACCATCTTTAATGCCGGAGATGATCAGTTCGACTCAGATGTTACCAATGAAAACGGATCAGGGACAACCACAACATTTTCTCTTAAGTCCGGTGAGACAATGGATGGTTTGGGTGCCGGTCGTTATACCGGAGGTGCAAAAATAAAAGGCAGTGTCTGGCTGGATATTAACGGCAACGGGCTGAAAGATGATAATGAATCGGGATTGAATGGATTCAAGGTTATGCTCAACCGTGAAAATGGCACCGAAAGTGCTGATGTAAAAACCTACAGCAAGGATCAGCAGGAAGGATTTTTTGAATTTTTCTCTGTTCCGGCCGGCAATTATTACCTGGAATTGGAAAAGAAAGAAAATTATGTTTTCAGTGAGCAAAATAATCAGACCGGTCAACTGGTCACGGTAATTTCAACTCAGCATGGAGCAGGAACCAGCGATCTGTTCGCTGTCGGATCCACCGATGTGATCACCGGCATGCATTGCGGTGTGTACCGTCCGGCAAAGATTTCCGGCTTGGTGTGGTATGATGACAATCAAAACGGTATCAGGGAGGAAAATGAGAGTTTTGCCCCCGGAATTTCAGTCAGATTATTTAAAAACATCTACCAGGAAGCAGCTCAGCTGAATACCGGCAATGAAGGTACTTTTACATTTGACGGTTTGCTACAGGATGTCTACCAGATCCAGGTGACACCTCCGTTCCAATTCGGTTTTACCCAACCGGGACAGGGCCACGAAAAGCATAAGGACAGTGATGTGACTTCAGATGGTAAATCTGCATTGATCACGGTACTGCACGGAGCAAATATTACACATATCGACGCCGGACTTGTACCCGTGAACAATCTGGTCGGTGGAAAAGTGCTGGTTGAAAACCAAAAAAGCAATTACGGAGAGCAACCAGCCCTTCAAAATGTCAGTTTTTATCTTCGGGATGAGGCAGGAAATGCTCTAGCTCATACCAGGAGCGATGCCTCAGGGGAATATAACTTTTATAATATACCGACGGGGAAATACAGGATAAAAGCCGAATTCGGGCAAATTTATCATGCTAAGCCGGTGCGCAGGCTGGGTTCTGTACTGAATTTTGATGCAGAAGGTTATTCAGATTGGTTCCACGTTGAGGAACAAACAAGAATGGAAGATCTGGACCTGGTTCTGGCCAGATACGAAAATGCGTCCGAAGATCAAAAAATGATCAGTGTGCTTCCAAATCCTGCTCAGAAGACGGCAAGATTTGAAACCAATGTTGAAGGAAAGGTGATTGACCGCATCATTATTTATGACTTAAAAGGCAATATGCTGATCGATGAAAAAGTCAATTTCTCTTTATCCGGATATATTGAAATGGACATTTCCTTCCTGCCCGGCGGGCTGTACCGTGTTTATGCCTATGTAAGGGAAAATGCCGTCAGTCAAAAATTATTGTACAAAGCCGACGAATAATCTTATCAAAAAAAAGTGCCCCGCGGGGCACTTTTTTTTTAGGTTAATTTATCTGATATACCTATTTCAGGTCAAGGCCACCGATCATCTTTTCTGGTCTTACCCATTCATCAAATTGTTCTTCGGTCACATACCCCAGTTCAACTGCAGACTCCTTAAGGGTAGTACCATCCTTATAGGCTTTTTTGGCAATTTCAGCTGCTTTGTCATAACCGATCCTGGTATTCAATGCAGTCACCAGCATAAGTGAATTGTTGAGGTTGTTTTTGATGTCCTTGTAATTTGGTTCCAGGCCGGCTATACAGTTGACATTGAAACTGTTGGAAGCATCCGCGATCAGATTGGCAGACATCAGGAAATTGAAGATCATCACAGTTTTAAATACATTCAACTCAAAATGACCGTTCATTCCGCCGATATTGATGGCTACATCATTGCCAAAAACCTGGGCCATAGCCATGGTAAGCGCCTCTGATTGGGTCGGATTCACTTTACCCGGCATGATGGAAGAACCGGGTTCATTCGCAGGGATGATCAATTCACCTATCCCGCAACGAGGGCCTGATGCCAGCATACGGATATCATTACCGATCTTCATCAGGGAAGTAGCCACGGTTTTCAATGCGCCGTGAGCTTCCACGATCGCATCATGTGAAGCCAGGCCTTCAAACTTGTTTTCTCCGGTAACAAATGGTAGTCCGCTGAATTTTGCGATGTAGGCAGCAACATTTTCAGCATAATTCGGAGGTGTATTCAAGCCCGTTCCAACAGCAGTTCCGCCCAACGCCAGTTCAGCAAGGTGTGGTAAAGTATGCCTGATCGCCCTGATGCCGTGATCGATCTGGGAAACATAGCCGGATAATTCCTGTCCTACGGTCAAAGGTGTTGCATCCATAAAATGCGTCCTTCCGATCTTCACCACTTTCATGTAAGCTTCAGACTTTTGTCTGAAGATATCTCTCAATGCTTCGAGTGCAGGGATGGTTTTTCTCACCAACACTTCGTAAGCAGCTATATGCATGGCAGTCGGAAAAGTGTCATTGGAAGACTGGGATTTATTGACATCATCATTTGGGTGGATGATCTTTTTTTCGTCAGTCAGCTGCCCGCCATTGAGTACATGGGCTCTGTTGGCGATCACCTCATTCAGGTTCATATTGGATTGGGTACCTGAACCCGTTTGCCAAACCACCAGGGGAAACTGATCATCCAGTTTTCCCGCACTGATCTCATCACAGACTTTTGCGATCAGATCCCTTTTCTCCAAGCTCAATACACCGGCATCCACGTTGGTATAAGCAGCAGCTTTTTTAAGAATGGCAAAAGCCCTGATGATCTCCACGGGAATCAAATGACCTCCGATCTTGAAGTTTTGAAAAGACCGCTGTGTCTGAGCGCCCCAGTATTTTTCAGCCGGAACATCTATGTACCCGATACTGTCTTTTTCTTTCCTGTATTCCATATAAAAATGTTTAGTGTTATGTATTAAATTTTATTCTACAATTCCTGGTTTAAAGTATCAAAATTACATCATTTATAGTAAGTTGGACTCATTAAACCGGAGAAAAGCCTGAGTTTGGATAAGGTCTAAATAAGCACACCCTAATTAACACAAAATCCAAATAATATTTCTTATCGGGCAAAGAAGTTAAAACAAACAGGTAAACATTTGCCAATATTAACAAAGTGTTGAATTATATTTTGTCTACTTTGCAAAAAAAATGGACACAAAACAGCATTGCCCACCCTTCAAAACAAAGGTATAATGCAGTTAATTTTTGTAATTTTGAAGGCCAAAAAAACTGGAAGTTTATGATCAATAACAGCCTTATCAATCCTTCAAGCATAGTCGTTGCAGGTGGATCTTCGAACCTTTACAAGCCGGGCGGAAAAATTCTTGAAAATATCCTGAAAGGAAGTTTCAAGGGTGAACTTTACGTCCTGAACCCGGGTTCGGATATGGTCCAGGGTATCAGATCATGGCCTGATGTGGCAAGTTTACCTTATGCCGAACTGGCCATTTTATCCATTCCGGCTTCGTTTTGTCCGGATACCATGGAAGCACTGTGTTTAAAAGGAACGAAAGCATTTATCATCATTTCAGCCGGATTTGGTGAACTGGATGATGCCGGGAAAGCTTTGGAATCCCGGTTGGTGGAAATCGCTGAAAAATACAAGGTTGCATTGATCGGTCCGAATTGCATCGGTTTTATGAATGCCAATCACCAGAGTGTTTTTACCACACCTATTCCTAAATTAAGCCCCGGAGGCATTGATTTTATTTCCAGTTCCGGCTCAACAGCAGTTTTTATCATGGAAGCAGGGGTGAGCCTGGGACTCCGGTTTTCGGGAGTATTTACCGTGGGCAATGCCGCGCAGATCAAGGTGGAAACGGTATTGAAATACCTTGAACAATCATATGTGGAAGGACAGAGCAGTAAGGTGATCATGATCTACATTGAAAATATTGACGATCCGGGTCGTTTTATCAAGGTTTCCAGAAAGTTGCAGGCAAAAGGGGTACAGATCGTTGCCTTGAAAGCCGGAATGACGGAAGCAGGCAGCCGGGCGGCTTCTTCACACACGGGAGCATTGGCCAGTCCGTCTGTTGCTGTCAAAGCCATGTTCGAAAAAGCCGGGATCTTTCTGTGCAGCAGCAGGGAGGAGCTCATGTATGCTGCCATTATTGCCGGTTATGGCCTGCCAAAAGGGAAAAACATCGCAGTGATCACACATGCCGGCGGTGCCGGTGTGCTGATGGCTGACGCCCTGGAAAAGGGCGGAATGAAGGTGCCACCCATTTCAGGTCCGAAAGCAGAAGAACTGCTGACCCTTCTGTCCAATGGTTCTTCCGTTGCCAACCCGATCGATTTTCTGGCAACCGGAACGCATGAAGATTTGGCAGTGATCCTGGATCATTGCGAAAAGGAATTTGATCAGATTGACGGAATGGCTGTTATTTTTGGAAGTCCGGGACTTTTTGATGTCAGCCCGGTTTACGATACACTGACAGAAAAGATGGCATCGCTCAAAAAACCTGTTTACCCCGTTTTGCCTTCTCCCGTAAATGCAGCCGAAGCTCAGGAAAAATTCATCAGTTCAGGACACATGTTTTTTGCCGATGAATCGGTTTTTGGAAGCACTTTGAGCAGGATGTACCATTCACCTGTATTTTCCGGGCAAAAACCAGCTAAATTTAAGATGGATGAAGCCAGGATCAGGGAAATAATAGACGCTGCAGATGAGGGATACATGACACCTGAGCAGCACACAAAATTATTGCTGGCAGCCGGATTTCCAATGGTAAAGGAATGGTATGCCCATTCAAAGGAACAACTGGAAGCGCTGATACCCGAAATTGAATTTCCTGTCGTTATGAAAACCATCGGTCCTGTTCATAAGTCGGATATCGGGGGCGTCATCCTGGGTGTCAACAATGAGCAAGAGATGCAAATGCATTTTCAACAGTTGATGGTCAAAGATCAGGTAACCGGCGTGCTGATCCAGAAAATGCACAAGGGAATGGAACTTTTTGCCGGAAGCAAACGCGAAGACAAATTCGGACATCTCGTGCTTTTCGGAATGGGAGGCATCTATCTGGAAGTGTTGAAAGATGTCCGGGCCATTCTGACTCCTGCCACCCAGGAAGAGATCGAATCGGGAGTGTCTATGTTGCAGACTTACCCGGTTTTACGTGGATTGAGGGGCAAAAAAGGTATAAACATATCCTTGTTCCACGAATTGATAGGCAGGATTTCGCAATTGATGCAAATTGCACCGGAAATTGCAGAGATGGATCTGAATCCTTTGCTTGCGGATGAAAACGGAATTTATGGGGTGGATGCGAGGGTGAATATTGTAAGAAAATAATTCCATTGAATTTTACATCCGGAGGGGTTCGCAAACCAAAAAAATTATGATCCATGCTTTACAAACATGGTTATTGTTTTTTTGATACCGCTATCCAAAACAATGATATACAACCCTTCTGCTAATGTTGAAACATCTGTATTACGGCCTTCACCAGTCAACATTAATTGACCTAATCCATTGAATATTTGATATTTACAGGTTAATTCCGTAGTAGAAAAATATAAAACATTCTCTACCGGATTTGGAAATATCCGGATATTTTCTTCATTTATTGTTTTGTATGATGACCCCCACTTGTAAGTCCAGGTACAGGAATCTCTATGTTCTGTTGAATAAAATCCGATTTCTGCATCTTCATAACATCTTAGAAATCCAATAAAGTCCGCATCACAAAAACCATAAAAGGAAGGGTTGATATTCGCAAGAAAAACGATATCACCCAGTTTCTCCATAACAATTCCCTGTGTATTAATTTGATATTCTTCCGGATAAGTATAACTAATATATTGCTTTTTCAATGCAGTTCCGTTGATATACTCCTGCCCGATGGAATCTACCTGGATTTGGAGGGTATCAATGGATCCTTCAAAAAATTCTACGATCAAATAATTCCACTTATCCCCTGGTTCAGCACCAAAATTGTACAACATCTGGAATATACCCAATTGCGGATCGTAGACCATCAACGAATCGCCCTGTGAGTAGGTATATAATTTTTGAGTGAAATAGTTATTGCATGCAGCATAGTCGATATTGATCCGCTTACATGATTTTCCGCCGATCTCCATGATGGAATCACAATACACTTCGTGATAACCAACGTCTCCTGAAAACGCGTATAAAATGTCATAATGCCATTTTGCACCGACCGGAGCCCATTCCTGCGCAGTGCCCATGGTAATAAAAAATATCAGGATTAGAAGGATAAAAAATTTCATAGTGAAAGGCTTTAATCTGTAAATGTACAAATTATTTTCATTTCTCCCAACATGTTGAAAACTAATATATTATTGAATTATTAAAAAGTGAGTCCACTCCGAAAAGTCTTTGCCCCCTACATCCCCACTGACGTTTTCAGTCAGTACAGGCCTAAAAGGGAACTTTTAATTTATTGGTTTTCATTCGTTTCCCTTTAGTCTTATGCTGACCTTTAGTACTTACGAAGCGGACTTATCAGCATCTATGACGTCAGTAGGTTGGGGCAAAAAACGATTGAAAATCAACAAATTGGACTTTTCGGAGCAGACTCAATTTTTATACTTTCAACTTTTCAGTAAATCAGGCATACGGAAAAAGAACCAAAGCAAAATGCAAGAGTACCAAGACAAAAGTGACAAGAACCAAGGCAAAATGCAAGAGTACCAAGACAAACTGCACGAACACCAAAGCAAACTGCACGAGCACCAAGACAAACTGCTCGAGCACCAAGACAAACTGCACGAGCACCAAGGCAAACTGCACGAGCACCAAGACAAACTGCACGAGCACCAAGATAAACTGCACGAGCACCAAGGCAAACTGCACGAGCACCAAGATAAACTGCACGAGAACCAAAACAAGATGCACGAGAACCAAAGCAAACTGCAAGAGAACCAAAGCAAACTGCAAGAGAACCAGAGAGTATAAGAGAGTATAAAGGTAGTATAAAATATATTGTGTAAATACAAAATAAGTGCGTATAAAATCATTGTTCAGATCCGGGCTAATGGTGAAGCCGCTATAGGAAAATCTTCATCCTAATTGACTTTGACCACCGGAATCATCCGCAAGATGAGGGCCATAAAGATCTCTGAAGCGCCGGATGATCCAACAAAACCAGCTAACGAAGAAGCAGTAAGAAGATCTCAAAGGTCTTATGGATAATTGACCCAATTCTTCAATGGCCTGGTCAATACTGAGGCAAGCTTTCCGGAGTACAAACCTTCCAACGGAAAGATCGGCGTTCAGGCGCTGAGAGAAAAATTTGCGCTGATGCACAGCCTCAACATTGAGGTGATTGCCAATACACAGGACTTAAAAGAGAATGTGGTGGATCGCAAGGCTCAGTTTGAAGAACTGAGAGTCAGGGCACAAAGGATCAAAGCGTATGTTAAAGCACAATATGGCATTAAATCAGAGCCACATAATATGATCAAGGGAATGCGTTTCTAAGAGAGGTTTTTGGAAACGCACAGGCCTGTTCCTTTAGGGGAATGGGCCTTTTTTATTTTTATCGGCACGATGGTATCTGATTATTCTTCAAATTTGTATGAAATCATTATCGTCAGGCTGGTCAATTTCACCGGAATAGAAACCGTAATGGGTGGTCAATTTGGTCCGGATTTTAAAAATGTATCGATAAAGAACCTTATTTATTAAATATAATTGGAAAATTGTTACTAAGATTTTTAGTAATTATAATTTGAAAATCAAATTTTTGACTGGAATTCCTTTTTGGTTCGGAGTCAAAGATTTGGTCAATCGGGGAGTCGATTTTTAGTCAGGAGAAACTAAAAGCCTCCTGATTTTCAATTTTAGCACTGACCTGATTTTGTTTTTCGGGGCTGTAAAACAGGAATGAAAAACAGCTAAATTCTTTCGAAATTTTCAGCTTAATTGTTGTATTTTTCAAGCCGTTTATTTGTTTCATCTTAATAAAAGTAGCTCACTATGGGTTAACATATTTTGTTAATATTTAGATATTGGTGTTGACATTACGAATAATATATGTATATTTGTCACCACAATTAAACTATGATTATGGAAAACAATTTTGCTAACAGACTTATTGCAGCACGTAAAATGGCTGGATTGTCGCTACAAAACTTAGCCGACAGGTTGGGTAATGTAGTATCTAAACAATCGCTGAATAAGTATGAGCAGGGCAAAATGAAACCTGACAGCGATTTACTCATTTCATTATCGAATATTTTGAATGTTCCGGTTGATTTCTTTTTTTCCGAACCTTCGGTTGCTGTGGAATTAACTAATGTTGACTTTAGAAAATATAGTTCAAAATTATCGAAAACCGAGCAAGAAGCTGTTGAAGAAAAGGCAAGAGACGTATTTGAGCGATATTTTGAGCTTGAAAACATACTTAATTTGAAAGAACCTGCTTCATACTTTGAGTATCCACACATTGTATCCAATGCAAAAGAGGCTGAAGAAGCAGCAAAAGCATTGAGGAATGAATGGAACTTAGGTTATGACCCGATTCCGGATGTTGTAGAAATGCTTGAAGACAAAGGCTATAAAGTAGCTGAAATCGAAGCTCCTGATTCGTTTGATGGATTAAAAGCTGATACCGGCAATCAGCGGGTTGTTGTTTTGCGAAAATCGTCGAAAGACGATGATATTGTAAGAAAACGATTTACTGCACTTCATGAATTGGCTCACCATGCCCTTACTTTTCCGGCAGGAATAGAACGAAAGGTTGAAGAAAAACTTTGTCATTCCTTTGCCTGCGCATTATTGTATCCCGAAGATATGGCACGTAAAGATTTGCACAAGGAACGCTTCCATTTCTACCAAAATGAATTGGTCTTTATTAAAGAGCGCTGGGGTATTTCATTTTCAGCCATATTTTCCAGAGCATTACAATTGGGTATAATAAACGACTACGTTTATAAGCGGTTAAATATGGGTTACAGACAGCGAAAATTGCATGAACCCGGTAAAGAACCCGGTAGATTTATGAGCAAGGAAAAACCTATCCGTTTTGACCGCTTAATATATCTGGCACTTGGCAAAGAGCTTATTTCGGTGAATGAAGCTGCTTATTTTGCAGGTACTTCGGTATGGCGATTCAGAGAACAAATGCAACCTTTGGTGTGAAGTTGATAATAACAGATACAAACGTTTTTTTCGACATCATCAGCATTGGTGTTTTGCCGGAGTTTTTTGCCCTGAATTACGACATCAGTACAACTGATTTTGTGGTAAAGGAAATATTGGAATCGGACCAAAAAGTACAAATTGAATCGTTTATAAGAGCCAGGAAGCTAAATGTTTTTAAACTCACAGCCGATGAAGTTGAAGAAATACGGAGTTTCACAACAAAAAGATTTTTCAAAGGGATAACAGACAAAACAGTTCTTTGGAAATCGTATCAATTAAAATGTCCGTTGCTTACAGGTGACAAAAAGCTGCGTAACGAAGCCGAGGACTTAGACATTGAAGTACATGGCAGTATCTGGGTTATAAACGAGCTTGTTGAAAAAAACATTATAAACAAGGCAAAGGGCATTGAATTATTAGAAAAGCTAAAACTAATAAATGCCAGTTTGCCACACGATGAAATTGATAAACTGATTAAAAAGTTTAAATAAAAAAACCGAAGCCTATGGAATAAAGCTTCGGATGGTTGAAATATATTTTCTTGGACGGATAAATAATTTCGGCTGTAAAAGTAGAAATATTTGTATTACTACTAAATTTATTCCTTGGGCAAAACATAAGCGCCTTAGCATTAAATAGCTTATGAACCAATAATTTTAAATATGGCTAAGAATGGACAAACCGGAGACGGACATCGTAATGGTGCTGTTAAAAACAGAACTCAGGTTTACAATCCGAAAACCGAAACCTGGACTAAACGAGGTCCGGACGGTAAGTTTATGGATGGTAAAAGCGATGGTACTCCCTTTAAAGGTGTCACCAAGGAAAAGCAACAGAATTCTTAAAATCTGGTAGCCTGAACCTCCCTGGCAGAGAGTCGAGGAAGTTGGTAATTTGTAATACATTTAAGCTTATGGCAAATATTTACGAATTGTTTCCAAAAGCGATCGTGTGCAAAGTGAATATTCCGGCCATACTGAACCGGTAAAAGGAACATGCCTATTCAAATAAGGCAGGGAGAAACATAGGTCAACCAGGGGTCAAAAATTCCATCAACTGAGGAGTCAATTCCAGTCGATAGATATCAAGCTCTGAATAATTAATTTGATCCTGTTCATAGTAATTGGTTTGTTTGCCATAATTTTCCGATTTTATCTTCGGAAAATATAACCCTTTAACCAATTTTGCCTGGTCAATTTGGACCGGATTTGCCTGGTCAGTTTGAACCGGATTTTACAAACACTGTAGAAGGCTTTCCGGAGTACAAACCTTCCAACGGGAAGATTGGCGTTGAGGCGCTGAGAGAAAAATTTGCGCTGATGCATAACCTCAATAATGAAGTGATTGCCAATACACAGGACTTGAAAGTGGCTGTGGTGGATCGCAAGGCTCAGTTTGAAGAACTGAGAGTCAGAGCACTAAGGATCAAAGCGTATGTTAAAGCCCAATATGGCATCAAATCAGAGCCATATATGATGATCAAAGGATTGCGTTTTTAAAGATTAGAATTTGGTATTATCTCAGGCCTGTTTCGTACGAAATGGGCCTGATTTATTTATAAACGGTACGATGGTAACTGATTTTTCTGCATATTTCTATTGAATCATTATGATTATCTGCCTGGTCAGTTTGAACCGGAATAAGTGGTTCAATCTACCCCAGAATACCCACCAAAAATCGTTTGTTCAAATTTTATTGTAGTCTTAGGAAAAGTTTTCTTAAAATATCTGGAAATCCCTTTTTCGTATTTTCTCCATTACACCTATTTTTTCTTTTTATTAAATGTGACATAACGGTTCTGCTGCACTCTGCATACCGCCGTTAAGAAGTATGATCGTGGTCGAAGCTTGTTATACGCTGGCTTTCTTATTCTTTTTGATCATTCTTAATGTGTCAATTTGGTTTTTGAGGATTTCCATTTCATAGATTAGTTTATCTATTTCCCAATCTTCATCAAACCTTTCAGCACGAAATTTTTCCTTACTTCTCGCATAAATCATTTCTAAATATTCCTTGATTGTATGATATTTCTTACTACTACCCTCAAATAATTTGTCAATGATAATATTAATTACATTATACATAACTGTATAGTAATAAGAACGATAATTATGAATTTCTTCGATAATGTTTATTGATTCTGTAGATTCTTTATTTACAATCATTATTTCTCTATCATCTAGAGTTCTTTGAGCAATCCTATAATAATTTGAATTTCGTTGTTTTTTGTAATTTAGAGTATGAGCCCCTATTTTGTGTCTAAAATCTACAATTTTAAGATCATTAAAATCATCATTAATTAACTTTCTATCCAGACTTTCGTCAAGTTTAAATACTTCTATTAGCGTCAGAGGAATACTTATTTGGAGATAAATTGCATTTAATAGTCCATATAATCTTAAATAATACTCGCCATTGTCTGAATACTTCGTTGGCCCTTGAATACCGTACTCAATAAAGTTAATAATTGCCATTTCAGTATCTTCTATGAGAAATCGACAACTTTCTATTATACCATGCTCATATTTTTTTTGATCTAGCTTAAATTGTCTATTTAATTTATTATTATAATCATCTATATCTTTATAATTTTTGACTTCTTGGGATGTGTAAATTTTTGTGATTATCTTGGCGAATTGATAATTTATATTATTTTCAATATTTTTATTCATCGGAATTTATGTTTTTACTTTGGACTTTGCTGGTGCACAACGGTTTTGTGATATGGAGCGGACGTAGCGATAGCAAGTCTGATCTAATATCACTTGTTATGAGTCGGCTCTTTTATCTCCAAATCGATGTATTATATCCAGAATTTGGTTTATACTGCTCAACTCTATTAGAAAATACACTTTGTGGTTCAAATTTCACAATAGGTTGAACCATAAATGTCATTAATTCTTCAGACATTTTGGCTCCAACGCATTTTCTCATCTTGTATAATATAGTTGCAACCCTTAAAGTCATGTTTAACCACTCTACAATTTCTTCAACGGAAGCACAAAATGAAGGCGGATCAAAATGATTTAAATGATTCCGTAACTCTCGTAATGTATTTAAGGCTTCAATCTCTGGTTCAATATCTAAATTATTACCTGTTATTATTCTGACCCATGATATTTTATCCATTAATCTTCTGCCATGTTTAAGACCAATTTTATCTTCGTCAAAAGTCCAATTACGCTCAGGAGCATATTTAGACTTCGTGTAAAATTGCATTAGAAAAATATCTATTAAAGAGATACAATCGTTTATCAAATCCTTAAAATCAAATAACCAATCGATTTCTAAAACTTTATCAGAATTCTCAATTAATTTTTTCCTCTTGTTTACAACTCTCATTGTTAATTGAGGTAAAAATGAAGAAATTAAATGCCCTTCTCGATCTAATTGAGGTCTGATGCCAATACCAAACCTCTGTGTTAAGCTGAAATCCTGAACCACCATTCCCATTTTGCCAGATGGTAAATGAAAATTCATCGTCATGTCTAAAGATAAATCTAACCAATCACAAGAGTAATTTGGGAAATTAAAGTCTGAAAATTTAAATCGTTTTGTTCGTTTAATATGCCTGTCAAGTTCATTGTAATTTATTGGTGAACTTTGCCATTGTGATTTATCTGGGTTTGTAAATGTGCATCTATAAGGTTTTCTGTCTTTCTTCCACTGCTTTCTTGAGTTCTTAATATTTGAACAATACTCATCTAATAAATGAAAAATTACTAAGGACTTATTTCCGTTGGCAAAATTATTTGTGGTTACTATATATTTATGGTTCGGATCGAATGTTTGACCAGGTTTCAAAGGAATTTTAGCCATAGAGACTCCTCTATATTTTATTTCATAGTATGCTTGTTCTTCTTCCTTCATTCTTTGGTTTTGCTGACTCATAACGTTTTGCCGCTTGCCGAAGTGGGGGATTTAAGAGCACTTCACTGTCAACCAAGCACAAATATTGATAGAAGCACTGCACTTGATTTAACCAAGTCAGCCCCCATTGCGGCAAACGGCTGTTATGCGGTCGGCTTTCTTTCATTCATCAGTTGATTTTTCTCAAATTCGTCAATTAGTTTCTCGCATTCGTTTTGGTCAGAAACATATCTCTCACTGTCAAATTGCTCCTTAAAATAATTATAAAGTTCGTCATACTTGTCACCAAAAATTTCTGTCCAAGATTGGTCTTGATTTTCTGTTAAAGTCAAATTATTTGCAGAAACTATTACAATTATTCTTTCTCCTGGCTTGTCATCTTTTATGTTTGATTTCCAAAAGTGAAAAACTATTTCAATTTGTTCTTTGTCTATATGTGTTATTTGCTCGTAAAGATATTCGTCCAATTGTGTCTGGTTAATCTGAATAAGATTTCCATCTTCGTCAACTTTATTGAATTCAACTTTTAGATTACCTGTAAGTTCAATTGTCAATGGAAATGCAATGTTGTCAGAGTCAATGGGCAAGTTGTATCTCTCAATTATTTTGTCGGCAAAAACGTAAGTTGAATAGTCGTTAAGTATTATGTTGAACTTATCAGTATTCTCTTTCACGTCAATTATCCAACTGTCGTGTAGTTTGCATATCAAATACTTTTTAAAAGTCCCAAGTCGGTTTGCGTTGTTCTCCAAAAAAGCTGAATAAGCGTCTGTGTTGAAGATTGGCTCGTCCAACTCAACGAAGTCGTCAGCCAAAAATGGTGCAATTGTCCGTATGTTTCTTTTATCTGTCATTCGTTTCTGTGTCGTCTTTTAAGCTGCCGCATAACTTGTTTATTGTCACAACAAATATATATCACACTTCAGCTTTTTCCTAACATTTTAATAGCCATTTCTCCGATATTGGCTAATATGCCCAATTCTTTATATTCTGCTGAAACTGAAGAGGTCAAAAGATTTTACCCATTTTCCACAGCTTGGGAAGGAATTACCTCGGTCATCAAGTGAGTCAAATATCCAGTCAAACCAGGCGTCAATTCTTAGTCCCCATTCAGCTCTTTTTTCTTCCTGATTTTCTTCGGCTTCACTACTGTAAACAAATCTGCTGTGTATCGTTCATAAAGTTCAAAAAGAAATGCCATTCTGTTGGCTTCACTTGTAAATGCTTGTGGCCTGTAAGCCAGATCAACTGCTTTGTCTAATTCGTTGTGTGCTTTGATCAGTACAGGTGGCATGGTCAAGGGGTCGTAAAGGTCGGCAAGAGAACTGTCAGGAAATTGCAGTCTTGCATCCAACACTTTTTGTGCGGCTGTTTCTATGGCTTTTACTTGCTTTTCGTTTGGATTTTCTGGCCAGGGAAAATTGTTGTAAACAATGTTGTTTGAGTAATTGTAATCACTTTTCAAACGTCCACAAACATTTTTTAGCCAAGTCATATGTAACAAAGAAGTTAAGACTCCAAAATGAAACAATGTAGCATTTTCTACCATTTGAATTTTATTACTTGCGATAACTTCTTTAGCCATAAAACCAATCGGAATGTATTTTCTTTTTTCAGATGAAACTTCAGGTATAGCTAAATAAACACTAACAGGTTGCCTAATTTCATCAAATAAAGTTGGTGTCTCTGCTTTTTTTCTAGTTGCAGCTTTTTTGCTTTTCAATCTATAACTTCTGATATTTTCAACACGCTCATAGATTTTTGGAAGTTTTTTCAACTCGTTTGGTGCAATGTCTTTTAACCACAAACACCAACGTTCCTTATTATTTATAAATTCTTCTGAACCAATAATTCTTTTAAAATATATTTCAGAATCCGGCTCTTGTTTAATAAAATCAATTTTTTCATCTGTTGTAAAAAGAAAATTTCCGTTGTCTGTTGGCTGACTTCCTTTTTGCATTGTAGGAACATAACATAGTGGTTTTGTCCTTTTTGAAATAAAAATATCTTTCGCATCAACTAAATAAGGATTTATGTTTTTTGCTTTTACTTCATGTGGTTCACCTTTTATATTTTCATACTCGAAAATGCTTTTACTAGTCGTGTCAAAATTAGCAAAGCCTATGATTATTACGTGAACCACTGCATTTCCCTTTGCTTCATTACTCCACGAAAATGTTTGATGAGCAAAATGGATCTTGATATTGTACTTATGCAGCATTTGCCTCCAAAGAATACTGGTTTGTTCGCCTTGCACAATGGAATTGGTAGAAACAAAAGCTACTTTAATTTTTGTGTCTTGAATGTATTTCGCGGCTTTGATATACCAACCGGTTACATAGTCTAAAACTCCGCTCCCGTCTGCATTGTCAAACTGTTTTACAATTTGGTCTCGTTGGCTTTGCTTCATATATTTTGAGCCTATGAAAGGCGGATTGCCAAGAATAAAAGAAAGCTCGTTTTTAGAAACTACATTTTCCCAATCCGTTTCTAACGCGTCCCCGTGAATAATTTTTGCCGATTTCATTAATGGCAAACGGACAAAGTATAGTCCAAACTCACTGCTCACCAACATATTCATTTGGTGGTCTATCAGCCACATGGCAACTTCGGCAATTCGGGCAGGAAATTCTTCGTATTCAATGCCGTAGAATTGATCAACGTTGAGCCGGACAATACTTCCGATGTCAAAAACCTGCTGTCCGTGTTGGTAAAGTGAACGCAAAATTTCCAGCTCCATCAATCGCAATTCGCGGTAAGTAATTACCAGAAAGTTGCCGCATCCACACGCCGGGTCAAGGAATTTAAGTTTGCTTAATTTATTATGAAATTCGGGAAGTTTGTTATTATTGTCCCTGATACTTTCAAATTCTTTCCAAAGCTCATCCAGGAAAAGCGGTTTGATCAGTTTTAAAATATTGGTTTCGCTTGTGTAATGTGCTCCCAGGTTTCTACGTTCCTGAGGGTTCATTACACTTTGAAACATTGAACCGAATATCGCCGGTGATATTTTGCTCCAGTCGATGGAACAACAGTCTAACAAGGCTTGTCGCATTTTAGTGTCGAAACTTGCTACTGGCAAAATCTCTTCAAATAGTTTTCCGTTCACATAAGGAAAGTCGGCAAGTTGCTCGTCCAGATTTTTAAACCGATTTTCTTTCGGTGTATTTAATACCTGGAATAATTCCTGAAGTTTTGAAGCAAGGTCGCTTCCGTCTTCGGCTGTTCGCTGTTCCAAAAAATCCTGAAATTGTTGCTTGTTGAAAATGGTGGTGTCTTCAGCGAACAATAAAAATAACACACGAACCAGGTAAACTTCCAACGGATGACCGGTGTAGCCGATCTCTTCAAGTCTGTCGTGAAGTTTACCCATCAGTTCCGCTGCTTTGATGTTAGCAGGGTCTTGTTCTTTGTAAACCTTTTTTTGATAACCTAAAATATATCCGAAATGTTGAACATTGTTTACAAGGTCGTTGAGTTTAAATTCTACGGTTTTATCTTCTTCAAGGTCGTACAGTCTGAAGTTTTCAAAGTCAGAAATGAGTATGTATTTCGGTAATTCGTGTTGTTTGAGCCCGTAGGTATAGTCTATGGCTTGCTGGTAGGCTTTGTCAAGGTTTTTGCCCCGGCTTTTCATTTCAATCAATATGGTTCCTTTCCACAGCAAATCGATGTAACCGTCGGTGTCGTCCAATTTTTTAACTCTGTGCTCAAAGGTCGAAACCCGTTTACTGCTTATACCAAACACATTAAAGAACTCAACCAAAAATGGTTTTGCGTCAGCTTCTTCGTTAGAAGTGTCAGCCCATTCTTTTGAGAAATTCAATGCTCTGTCTTTAATTTCGTTCCAGCTTAATGGCATACTTAATATTTCAGGTTGCTAAGATAATGATTTATTATCCTAAAATCATTCGGTATGGAGACAACGGCGGCTGGTGATATGATTAGTTGCCGATTTCGAAGCACTGTCCTATCAAATTGTAACGAATTTTGTTGCGAACTGTACCGCTCGAACAGGCACTGCACCTGCAATTAACTATACCGCTTATTAAAGGATGGTGTTTTTTATAAATGTTTCAAAAGCTCTTGCACAAGTCTGAATACAGTTGTTGAAGATTCTTCTCTTGCCGGATTAGTATGGTCAAATTGTCTGTCATTCCGTTCTGCTCTTGCAATTGCTAAATCAACTCTTTTGTTTTTAGTTTTCTCATCAATTCCATCCAAAAGTTCAAAGAAATCTTCCTCTACGATTTTACTTCCATTACCGTCATACTTAACCTTATATGGTTTTATCAAACTATTGATCCTATCATTGTAATCATTGCGATGCATTCCTCCTCCCTGGTGGTCATTAAAATGCAAGATGAACCAATATTCAAAAGCTTGATTAGAATAAGCTACACCGAAACTGTTTGATTTTGCAATTTGTATCGCATCGTTAAAATCTTGCTCGTTAAAGTCATCTTTGTCAAACACACACCAAACTTGGTCAAAACCAGCCTGTTGTGAAAGTTCAATCGCTCTATTGACTAATGAAATAGTATTGTATCCTTCTCCTACTGGTGTAACTTTTGCTGAAGAAAGCCTGAACTGATTAAAATATGAAGGTTCAGTATTTTCACCTTCGCACACGATAAGTATTGATGGTTTTGCTGTTAACTCCGCAACGGGTCTCTCTAATATTGGCTCAGCTCTTCTTTGGGCTTTTAATTGGTCACGATGTTTTTGCTTAGCCGCAATCTGTTCCGCTTTTTTATTTTTCATCTTCATTTTGCGACAAGGAAAATTTAAGATTATCAAAAAAGCCTAAAAATGGTACAGCCCCATATTTGCCCATAATATAATTATCTTCAAATGGTTCTGTTTTTCTAACTTCATCAGATTTGAAGTCAGCTAAAGAATACAATTTAGCTTCACCAAACTTGTCTTTATTTGTAAACCAAATCTGGTCACGTCTAAAAAGTCCTGAACTTAACAAATTGGTATCATGAGTATTAAAAATTAATTGGGCATTCTTTTTGTTAAGTTCTTTAGAGTTAAACAAAGAAACAATTTTACAAACCAAATTTGGATGTAATTTTGAGTCTAATTCGTCAACAACAAGTGTGTATCCATTTTCAAGAACATCTAAAACAGGTCCAGTTAATGCAAAAAACTTACCTGTTCCCGATGACTCATCATTGTCTAATGAAAATGTAACATTATCAATTACTTTCTTGTCAATGTTATATTTTTTATGAGTAGTTAATACATCCGAAACAAACTCTTTTTTTTCCTCGCTGACTTCCCTGCTGATTTTATCTCTAAGTTCTTTTGGCATTCCTTTAGGAAGGCTGTCAATATCTAATTTTTGAAGTTTAATGTCTTGAATACCTAAATCGGCTGCTTTTAATAATTCAAGAATTTTTGCCTTGTGTTTTGGGTCTTCTGTTTTTACCATCGTGAAACCCTGATAGCCAGATTCATGTAGACCTGAGAGTGTTCTAAACCTTTTGAACCATTCAATTACATTAATGGCTGTCTTCTCATTGAACTGAGCTGCGACTGAAACTAACAGAGCATTATCTCTTACAAGACCTTCTTTGACAACTGTACCACCTTTAGTAAAACTCCTGTTATGTGTATTAAAATTATCTCCTTCTCTGTAAAAAAGCTCTACTTCTTTAGTTTTAGGCTTGTAATAAAGCCATTCTGAAACAATCTTTTCTTTAGTAGCTTCAAAACCGTAACGATACAACGTATTATTATAAAGAAAAATAATCTCAAATTCAGATGGTTCATTCTCAGTCTCATCACTTAATAAAAAAGGGTGAACATTAATGGGTTCTCCCTTTTGGCTTTCTTTTGAACTATTGATCACAAAATATCTGATAAATGCAAATGCATCAAGTAATTTGCTTTTTCCACTGGCATTTGCTCCATAAACTACAGCACTTTTAAGTAACCGTAGTCCAAAGCTTTTTTCTGAGTAAATGTTTTCATCTTCCCTTGTATCTTTGTCGTAATTAGATGCAATAAGGCTCAAGGTCGCTTTGTCTTTAAATGTTCTAAAGTTTTTAATTGAAAATTGTAGAAGCATAATAATTTGCTGTTTTTGTCAAAATGTCTTCAAATATACCAACTATTTTAGCAATTCATGCAAAATAATAGCATTTTCTGCAAGTAAATTTCAAAAACAAGCAGTATGTTGTTTTTTTTCGCTTTCCGGTAACTTGTTTGTTATCACAACAAAAATATACCACCCTTCAGGTTTTTCCACACATTTTAAAAGCAATCCTTTCCTTATTATCATATATGTTAAATTCAATGCAAAAGGGCAAAAAGGCAGGATTCAAATGGATATCCTTTGATCAAATCCATGCGGTTTTTAAGCAAATAAATTAAAACTGATTTCACAGTATAATTCAGTTTAGTTGACATAGATTTACCTGTAGAAATCCGGTAAAATCAAATCCAAAATGGTATATGCTGACTTTCCCCTATCTTGAATTCTGAGAATTTCTAAGCAATTACCCGTTTAATGAACAATACCTGTGCTGATAGGATTTTTTTCAATTCATAATTCTTTCTTGTATTTGCAGGACGTAAATTACATTCAGTTCATCATCCATATGAGTCAGATCGTCGAATTCTGATCCCGTGAAATACACAATTCACTTTTCGATCGTTATAAGTTGCATTGCGGACAGTTTTCATTTTTGAAGATGTGTGATTCTGCATCTGCAAAACCGACTTAAACAAATTGATCATTATCTTAACATTGCCGATGAGACACCTTTACTTAAGCTTGATTTTCACCCTTGGTTTTTCTGTTTCAATGTTCGCCCAAAAAAGCAGTATCAAAGGTGTGGTTCAGGATACTTCCGGCAATCCGCTCATCGCAGCAACAGTCATGCTGCTGGATAGTGATTCCACCCTGGTAGATTTCCAGCAAACCAATACAAAAGGCGCATTTGAATTCAAAAATATATCTGAAAAAGAACCTCTGGTGAAGATCACCTATCTGGGTTACATTCCGGCTTTAATTAAGATCGATGGCCAAAACAAAACCATAGATCTGGGCATCATCGAAATGAAGGAAATATCACAGGTATTGATGGAAGTGGTCATCAAGGAAGCGAAAGCGCCCATAGTCCTGCGCGGTGATACCATCGAATATGATGCTTCAAAGTTCAAAGTTCCTGAAGGCTCTACGCTGGAACAATTGCTCAGGAGGTTGCCGGGCATTGATGTGACCCAGGACGGTATCCAGTCTGACGGGAAAAATGTTTCGGAACTGACGGTGGACGGCAAGACATTCTTTAGCAAAGATCCAAAATTCGCCATGAAAAATCTGCCTGCAGAAGGCGTATCGAAAGTTCAGGTTTTTGACAAAAAAGATGAAGAAGCTTTGCTGACCGGCAAAACATCCGAAGGAAACCAGGAAAAAACCATGAATATCGAGCTAAAAAATGAGTTCAAAAAAGGTGGCTTCGGTAAAATAACTGCTGGTGGCGGAACTGAAACCAGGGGCGAACTCAAGGGAAATTACAATAAATTCGACACCAAACATCAGTTTTCTCTGATCGGTGTGGCCAACAATACAGGTCGCAACGGTCTTTCATGGGATGATTATGAGGATTATATGGGTTCCAGCAGTTGGGGTAATGAAAATGACAACCTTGATTATGGTTTCGGAGGCAATGGTTTCCGTTTCATGAGTTTCAGCTCAGGCGGATCTTCATTGGAAAACAAGATCAGCCAGGCTTTCTGGTCTGACAATTCTTCAGGTTTTCCCAAAAGCCTTCTTGGAGGCATCAATTACAATTACGACCACAAAAAAAATAAATTTTCGGGCAGATATTTTTATCAGAATACCGGCAATCTGAAAGAATCCATCAGTGACTCAAGATCATTTCTGACTGATTTTTATCTGGATAACAGCCAGTTGAGCGAACAGGACAAAGGCAGCCGGAACCACCGTATTGAAACCATGTACCAGCATGACATTGACAGTTTGCTGACCATGGTGATCACTGCAGAAGCAGCATTGGTCAACACTGCGGATCTGAATGCCGGAGAATCTGCAATTTTGAAAAACAGCATCACGCCAACCAGCAGCAATACGTTCCGGAACAGTTCAGATGTTTTCGGCAATCTGATCAACACTTCCCTGCTTTTCAGAAAAAGGTTCAAAAAAGCAGGGCGTTCCGTTGGATTGAATGGAAGTATATTAAAAACCAATGTGAGTGACGACCAGGAATCCTTTTCCAACAGCTCATTTTACAATGATGCCGGCGTTGTGGACAGCACGCAGATCATCCATCATTTCAATGATGACCTGTTGGACAAACTTGTGTTCAAGGCAAATGCCATGTATTCAGAACCAATAAGTAAAACACTGTTTTTTAAGGTTTTCCACAATTTTAATACCAGGAACGAAAATGGTCATCATATTGTGCAGGAGCAAAATGAATCCGGACAGCTCAGTCAGAACGATTCTTTAAGCAGGGAATATGATAATCAGATCACCCTCAACAGATCCGGAGCTTCGCTTACCATTTCCAAATTCAATCTGAATCTCAGTTTGGGCGGCGGATACCAGTCACTTAAACTCAAGGGTATCTATCAGTCGCCGGATAGTACCTTGTTCAACGGAAAAGTTGACCGGACTTTTGCCACCTGGATCCCCAATATTGAACTCAACGGATCCATTTGGCGCAATTCATGGTTCCACAGCAGTTACAGCGTAAATGTCAGCGAACCGACCATTGTCAACCTGTTACCTGTGACAGATTATTCCAATCCTTTTTATATCAAAAAGGGAAATCCGGAACTTATGCCTGAATATTATCATTCTTTAAGCCTGTTCCTGAACCATTCCTGGCCGCTGAATGGTATTCGTCTGGGGCTGAACGGTTCCTATAATTATTACAAGGATCAGATCATTTCAGAGCAGATAGTCGATGAAAACCTCATCACGATTTCCAAACCGTTAAATCATTCCGGCGGCGATCAGATCTGGTCCAATTTCAATGTCGGGTTTCCTATCATCAGGAATAAACTGACCACCAGGCTGAATTCAGGCTATAACCGCAGCAACTCATTTGCCATCGTCAATTCATTATTGAACCATACCATATCTGATTCATATAGTCAAAATTTCAATCTGGACATTACCCCGGATGACAAACTTGTTATTTATCTATCCGCTTATTTATCATTAACAGACACCAGATACGATATCAATACCAGCCAGAATCAGCAGATCATACGGCAAAATTACCGGGTGGAATTCACTGCCAATTTTGCAAAAGGCTGGTATTTCAACTCCAATTTCCGGTACAATATTATAAAAAATGAACGTTTTGGGATCGATCAGCAGATACCACTGCTGAACGCATCGGTGTATAAACAATTTTTGAAGGGAAATAAGGGAGAATTGCGTCTGTCAGTGTATGATGCTTTCAATAAGAACATTCAGTACAATCAATACACTTCGGTTTCTAAGGTTTCAGAAAGTCAGACTTTATCACTGGCAAGGTATGTCATGCTATCTTTTTCATACAACATCCGGGGTATGAAATCAGATGTGGGTCGTCATAATATGTGGTGGTAATTTAAAACAGATTTTATGTACAGATTTTATTTTTTTATAGCATTGTTCATTTACACTCAAATTGCAATAGCACAGAGTGGCGTGATTGAGTTCAACAGAAAAGAAAACTGGGTCAATATACTGACCAAAATGCCATTTTTGTCACAGGAAGAAAAGGAAAGAGAGATCCTTACCAGTTCCAAATGGCAAAATGAGTTCAAGGGCGAACCCTATTTGTATACTTTCAATGAAAAAGGCAGTACCTACCAGGTCAAAGAAACAGACGATAATCATGGTTACCAATGGAAAAGGGATAATGAAGTGTTCATCAGGGATTTTGAGCAGGCCAAAACAAAGGACAATCGCTTTTTGCTGGGCAAAAAATATCTGATAGAGGAGAATATTCCCAGGATAAAATGGAAAATGCTCAATGAAATGAAGGAGGTTGCAGGTTACATTTGCATGAAGGCCGAAACACGTGACACGGTCAACAATATCGTTGTCCATGCATGGTATACGGATAAAATACCGCACGGTGGCGGACCGGAAGGCTATGGCGGACTACCCGGCATGATACTGGCTCTGGACTTCAACACGGATGATGTACATATTTATGCAACAAAGGTCGATCTGAAATCCGAAGTCGGAGAACTTCCCATACCCAAAAAAATGAAGGGTAAAAAGATCAGTTACACAGCCTTCTATTCCCTGAAAAAGAAGTACATCAGGCAATCAATTGAGGGTAAACGCAATCCATACTGGAATATAAGATACTGATTGATCTTAATTTAAGCGAAAAAGGTTTTGACATACTTCAGTTTGCCTTTCAGCAGATATGAGCACTGCTATTTTTTTGCTTTATACAATAGCCAGGAAATATAGACATTCTGAAAGAGTATGTAGAATACGGGGCCTAAAACTGCCAGCGGATTCATGAAGCTCAGGGCAACCCAAAGTGTAAAACCATTGTTTTTTTGCCCCAGCGCCTGCTTTCCTTCCGTTTGTAAATCTGCAGGAACAACACGTTTTCCCAAAAAGAAATATAAAATGCAGAGGAGCAACGAACTGAATGCGATCTGATAGATGATGAAATCGCCAAAGCTCATTTCTTCCCTGATATAGTGACTGGCTTTTGCCGTGCCCAGATTGATATTCAACACCAGTATGTAAAATACATATTTATTGAACTTTGACAGTTTCTCCCGCCATCGGGGTAATAATTTTTTAATCAGCAAAGCCAGAAAGAACGGTATCAAAAAAACTTTGGCAACCGGCAACAGAACGTCCATCACAGATATTTCAGCATTTTGCCTGAGTATATAAGGCAACAAAAAGGGTAAAATGAATGCAATCACAAAATTCGTGATCAGAATAGAGATCACCGTGTACTCAATTTTACCTTTTAACAGGTTAACAATTATTGGTGAAGCTATGGCTGTCGGTGCAACTGCAGTGATGAAGACCACCTGAGCCAACTGCAAATTAAATGGCGAAATTGCAAAATACAAAACTATGGGTACGAACAAGTTGACAAATAAAATGATCAGATGGCTCTTATCCAGATGTTCGTTGCGTATTTCCATTTTTAAAAATGAGAAAAAAAGCATGACCATCAGTAAATACTGAATCAAAAAGGAATAACCATGTGTAAATGGAAATAATATCCCGATGGTAATGGTTGCGATCAATAATATTGTCCTCATCCTTCAGTTTCAAGCAGACAAAAGTAGCGAATCAACTGAGTTTTTTATTGACCGAGCGAATAAAATTCGGATCGTATGCTTTTTTATAAACATTATAATTACAAATCCGAAGCCTAAACCAGGAAACGGAACATACCCGTTTTTTTATTTTTCAGAACTGAATCTTGTTGTGGATGATCACCTGGTTTTGGCAAATATCTGCCCATTCAAATTAAAACTCATGCGTTTCCATGAATATTACTGTCAAATCCTGAATTCATCAAGAACGTTGTGCTAACATCATTGAATCATTTTAAGCCATTATGACAGCCACTATCTTTCCTGAATGCCAATTTGACGTGCTATTAACCAGATTTTCTGAAAAAATGTCATATAATTGGCAAAGGCACGCATTTTGCATAGGATGTATTGATTTTCTAACTAAAAAATGAATAAAATGACAATAAGAGTAGTTAACAGCAAAATGAATCCGGTACAAAATCCTTATGCTTTCCGTGCTCATAACAGACCACGCTGTCAATTTCATGCGGCTTCCAATATTTTAGAAACTGAGAAAGGGTATGAGATCCAGATGGCTTTGCCAGGTGTGGATAAAAGTCAGGTAGAAATGACTGTAACGGAAAATATCCTGCATATACATTCCAAGGACAGGGAGCAGGTAACAAATGGAAAGAATTACATCATCAAACAGTTTGACAACGGGTATTTTTCAAGGAAATTCAGACTGGATGACAATATTGACACTTCCAATATCGGCGCAGTAATGGAAAACGGGGTACTCAGGATCACCTTAAGCCTGAAAACACCGGAGATCAAAAAGGCAAAATCAATTGAAATCAATTAATCCTAAAATCATTTAATAACCATTAAAACTATTGAATATGAACTTAGTAAAATTCAATCCGAACTTGCCGGGCAATTCCCTTTTCGAAGAATTTTTCAACAATTTCTTTGAGACGAGATTTCCTGACACACAGATGAAACCGCGGTTTTCTGAACCGTTGATCAATGTATATGAAGAAAAGGATGCTTTCAAAATGGAGCTTGCAGTACCTGGTCTGACCAAAGATGACATCAAGATCGACATCGATAATGATCAGATCACCATCCAGGCCAGCAAGGAGCATAAAGAAGAAACCCAGGAGAAGACTTTCAGCAGAAAAGAGTTCTATTTTGGACAATTTACCAGGACATTTTACCTGCCTGAAAGTGTAGACCGGGATCAGATCCACGCTACATTCGAAAACGGTATTTTGCACGTTGAGATGAAGAAAAAGGAAGAAGCGATCGCAAAAGGTCCGAAACAGATTGAGATCAGGTAAAATGAGTTAAAACGGGAAAAGCCGCTAAGTGCGGCTTTTCCATTTTTAACAAAACGCAATAAACCTTTAGAAACTATATTTCAGGAATAAACTCAGATTTCTGCCAGGTTCAGCAATCAAACCTTCTCCGAAAGAGGCATCGTATGACCAGTTGAGGAATTCAACATAATCTTCATTGAGGATATTTTCCATTGCCAAACCGATAAATAAACCCTTAACCGGTTTTACCCCGGCTCTGAAATGGAACAGCAAAAAATCTGCAGAAGACACTTCTCCAAAACTGGTCGCAGTCCTGTTTTGCTCAAACACGTACCTTCCCTGGAAACTTGCCCACCAAACCGGTTTTTCGTATTTGAGCATGAAACCAGTCTCCATCGGCGGAACCCGCGAAACCGGTTCATCCCAGGTCACATTCTGTGCATGAGTATACATATAATTCCAGGAAAGAGATAAATCACTGGTCAAATCAGCGAAAGCATTCAGCTCAAATCCGGTTTTATATGCTTCATCCACATTGACGAATCTTTTGGCAAATTTAGGTTCCACCCACGGTGTGTACTTTCGTGGAAGAGACTCATCAACTGCTGCAGTGATCAGATTTTGAAGCAATGAATAGAACAAATTGGCTTCCAGACCGAAATGTTGCCATTTTTTTTGCAGACTCAACTCAGCCTGATAGTTGACTTCCGGTTTCAGATCAGGATTCCCGACCAGTTCATAAGGGTCTTTCCCGACAGCAAAATGGTTGATATAACGTTCATCAATGCTAGCCGTACGGACGCCTCTGCCTAATCCGAACTGAAAGACAGTATTCCTGTTGGCCTGATAGCTCACAGATACATTACCGCTAAAATTGAACTCGCTTTTGTCCTCAAGTGTATATAAAGCCGCAAAATCTTCAGCCGGATCATTGATCTGAGCAGTTATCATGTCAGCCCTCAAACCGAGGTTGAAAGTGAGTTGACCTGAAGGGAAATACCTGTTTTCCACAAAAATTCCGGTTGATTGCAGGTGGCTTTTCTGCCAGATCTTGTCAACAAAATCCACAGGAAGAGGAAGATCTGCGCCAGTCATCATATTTTTTTTCACATGTCTGTTGCGCACTCCATCCCTGAAAATGGAACGATGATCAAAACCAATAAAACTCAGCGAATTTTTAGCCGGAATTACGGATAGTTCGGCTTTACCACCATAAGTATCTGCAAAAACCGTTGATACAGCTTCCACCATGGCAAAAGCAGGTCTTTCAAAATTGTCCATCACATGATCCACCTGATTGCCGAAAATCCCGGCTTCGAGGGACAATACTTTTTTACTCAGTTGGTCTATCCGGTAACTGATGGAAGCCATATTTGAATCGTCTGATCTGGCGTCCATGGGTAACCCTGCATATTTGGCATCTCTGAGAAAAGCTTGTTTCCAGACCAATTGGATCCGTTGGTTGGAGGTAGGATTAAATCCCAGTTTTACCCCATAATCCTTTTTATTAAAAGAAGAAGGTATGGTATCTCCGGCACCGCTTTTGTAGTTTTCATAATCCTTGATGGCTCCATTGAAATAAATATCAAATTTATTCCCTTTGTAACCCAGATAAGCCCGGCCTGATTTACCCTGACTATTGGTTTCATAGGCGGTCTCCAAAGAACCATTCCATCCGTTTTCGCATTTACTCATATTTTCAGTCTGAAAATTCAATACCGCGCCCATTACAGGACCATAACGTACGCTAAATGGTCCTCTGACGATTTCTACTTTTCCAATTTCCTCCGGAATGATGTGGGTTGTTGCCGGATCCATTCTGTTTGGACATGCGTGATTGTACTGGACCAATCCGTCAAAAATAATGTTGATCTGCTCCTGATTGAAGCCTCTGAAAACAGGCTCCAGAGCATAAGCGCCTCTTTTCATTACACCAAAACCAGGAACACCCCGGATCAGGTCACCTGCATCCAGAGGTTGGACCACCATTTTGGATCTGTCAAAAATTTCATGGGAATGAGAAGCTTTGAATGCTGGACTACTGCTGATCAGGATCTCCCCAAACTCGACCGGTATGCGCTCAAGCCTGATCAACATAGATCCCTGATCTTTAAAATCCGATATTGGAAATGATTTTGTTTCAAATCCCAGGCATTCCACTTCAATTGTAAGCACTTTCCCCGGCAATACACCGGAAAACCGACCTGCATCATCTGCAATAATGATCAATTCACCTGCCCTGATCACAGCATACGGTACCGCTTTACCTGAAGATTCCTGCCGGACAACTCCTGCAACCCGATTTTGGGCTGTCAGCATAAATGGTCCGGTCAGAAAATATAAAGCCATCAATAAAATATATTTCGAATAATTCATATAAATTTTTTTGATATTCAATAATTTGTTTGATATAAGTGATGATTTCGGATCCGAAATTTCAAACCCAAAAATTAAAGAAAATTCTTGATGGTATATCATCAATGCCGTCTCTTATGCCTGAAAGAGGCTTAAACTTATCGGTCTTTCAGTCAAAAGTGATTTTTTCGCAACAGACGATTACCTGATATTTACTGATTATTCAAATCATCAACAATTTCTTTTTTCATTTCTGGTGGATGATCATAAATGAAATGTGGTACCCTGAAATCCTGTATAATACCCTTGCAGGTATGGACACTCAGCAGGGTCAACAGCATTATGCCCTTTGCTGAAAGTCAGATATCTCAGTCAGACAAAATAGCCCTCCAAAAAAATAATTCAGGCAATATTCACATATCGCGAATTTCACTCACATGATCAATGAATTGCTTTTGTGTTCACATACTGAACAAATCCATACAATTAGATCATTTCCCTTCAAGAGGACAATGCGCCACCATCCAACAGATCATTCGAATGTTCTTCACTTATTTCAAACCATATCAGATTTAGTAAAACGTGATCAACCTGATTTCAGGAGGATGGAAGCAGTTGCGCACAATACTGCTGGTGTAGCTAAAAAAGTAAATCTGGTTTTTATTGGTTAAAAATATCAGAGTATAACCAATTTCATGAAGGCGACTGCTGATGAGAAAAACAGATAACTCATGATTTGGCATGATGGAAGGAACAGAAAAATCCTTCTGTTCTTCAGGAGCCAGGTTGATTTTTTTTATTTTACAACAACCATGACATTCCATTTCAGGCTTGTCCGTGTTTTCACAAAACAACTCTTCAAAAGATGGATTGGCAAAACGGAACCATAAATTCATGATCACATCCGTACTATTGAGCAATAGTATATGAGTGATCATCCATATAGAAAAGATTATTCTCAAACCAACATTTAATCCAGGGTAAATTTATGATGAATTTCGGAATTTTACCAGAAACCCGGAAATTTAACGATTCCCTTCTTCTAATCTGCGCAACGGCAGAGGAGGATTTACCAAAATTATATATTTAATGGTGCTCAGGGCTAAATTGAAGTCTGATCTATTCCAGTCAGTTATTCGAACAACTTCCATGGAAAACATCATGTATTAATGATGTAGAGTTATTAAGGTTGATCGTCAGGCGATTTTCTTGAGTTTCATGGTAATATTGATGACCATTTCATTCTTTACTTTTACCGAGCCCATAAAACGGGTTGGAGGTGTAATATTGAAATCTGAAAGCTGAATGGTTTTTTTCGCACTGAGTGTGATATATTGCCTGTTTTTTTTGTCGACCTTAAACTTGATATGATTTTGCTTTTTGATACCAGTCAACATAATATCTGCCTCTGTTCCGATACTTTGACCATCTTTAACGCTGGAAATGAGATCCGACATCTCTTTAAGGCTGATCTTCATAAAAGGAAATTTTTCGGATTGAAGGGTTTTTCTGAGGTCAGAGGTCATCAATTGCATACCGCAATCAAAAGAATTGACCGGGATTTCAAATTCACAATTGACCGGATGATTTTTTGTGCCGGGCAAATTTGGCTGATAGAAAACCAGGTTTTTACTCCATACGTAGGAAGTAAGTGCGCATTCAAAAGTATTGATATTGGTTTCACCCAAAACCACCATGGAACTGTTCTGATCCACCAGCCATTTCTCCTGTACTCTTTTTTCTGTTTCGATGGCATCTGGCATCAATCCGAAAGCAAGACTAAGTATGATATAAGCAAATGAAAAATTTAACATTTCCGGACAATTTAAGGTTGGATAAAAGGGGCAGATCTGACCATCTGCCCCGTTCAGGATAATCCTGACTATATTTTAGAATCCTACAACAGCCTGAACGATCAAGCCGTTGAATTTTCCTTCAAATCTTCTGTCAGTATCTTTAAAGCCTTCATAAGTCTGGTTGACATATTCACCTTTCAGCAACAAATTCTTAACCGGGAACCAACCTGCACCGAAGGCAAGTCTGTTGATGGTTACAGGGTCTGTATAGCCAACCTGTTCAGCTGAGACAGTATTGTATTTAACACCAACGAACATCTGCTCATTTTTGAGGAACCTGTAAACCAATTCACCGGCGATTTGAGTCATACTTCTTTCAGTACCAGGAGCTTCGTTGACAGATTTGCCTGAAGCGAGTTCATACGTACCGAAAAATTCCAGACCTGCAAATTTGACGAATGGGTTGATGCAGAAAGCAGTGATGGAGTTTGAAAAACCCGGATTGAATCTTCCTGAAGTAAAATCAGCGGTACCGTTAGCCCATGCTGCAGCTTCCAGAACACCAAAATAGTTTGATCCCGTCCTGTCTCCACCATACAAAGTCAAGCTGGGTGAAGAAGAATTGGTATAGAAAGATGTGCTCAGTCTGAATCTCAGTTTTTCTCCAAACTGCTTGTCGTACGCAAGTTTAGCCAGGATGGATGGGCTTTTCGTTTTAATGGAATCCACTTTGCCTGTTCCGATAACCGGATTGCTGTCATAATCCCTGATATTGTTCCTGATCAGACCATTGGTCAAACCGACCATCACAGACAATCCTTCGATCGGATATGCATATAATTCACCACCGATCTCAGTTGCAAATGCATCTACAATATTATTTTCAACGAATGCATTGAAAATGGTATTTCCGCCATCTGATCTCCTGAAATGGCTGTCACCATAGTTGACCTCCATGTGACCCATTTTAACCCTGAAGTATTTAGAGAACCATTCCGGATTGCCGAACATAGGCAATTTGTCCATCTGGATATAACCTCCTTTTACCCAGAATTCGTTGTGGTGTCTTGCAGCCATGTAGTTTTCCAGGTAGATCCTGATACCATCGGCTACCTGAACATCGAAGTTCAGGTTAGCTGCTGCCAGGTTGAATCCGCTACCCAATTTATACAAAGCATTTACTTTTGTCGGAGAGTTATCTGTGTTCTCATGACTCAGCATTTGAAAACCCTGGGTGAATCCACCGCCAAGTCTGATCTTAAATTTCTCAAAAGCTACATCATCTGATTTTGACGGTTCAAAAACATTGATACCATTTTGATTGGTTTCTCTTGAAAACTGAGTCTGAGCAAACGTGCTCAACCCGCTCATTATAAATAACAATAAGAATAAATGTTTAAAAAATCTCATTTTAACAACGTTTTGGTTAATTAATATCTGTTAATTCAGTGTCAGGTCATACCTGACGGTTACATCTTTTCCTGTTTTTACAGAGCCAAACATGAAGGAAGGGGGTTCTACTTTGAAATCCTCCATATTGATCTTCTTTTCACCTTTTACAGTGAGGGATTTATCTTTGTTGAGCTTGCCATCTGCAGTGACTTTCAAATCCCTACTAACTCCACCGATCTGCAAGCGAAGAGTGCCCTGAATTTTATAATTTGTATTGTCTGTTGTTGAAAGAGTTGCATCAACAAATCGACCAGTGATATTCGGGTTCTTGTCTGTTTTGAGCGCTTTGTAAGCATTGCCGTCCATGGCATCCTTTCCGCTTTTGAGTTGTTTGGCAGGAAAAGAAAAAGCAACATCCCTAATCTGGGTGATCTTACCTGAAGCATCAAACTCCAGATTTGCAGAACAGCTGCCACCGGTTCCTTTCATTTCCCAGTCATGCATGGTAGAAGTTCCTGTCACCTGCATTTTAATACTGCTTTTTACATTCTCAGGTCTTGCCTGACTGAACGTTGCAACCGGTAATAACCAGCCGGCAACGAGCATAATCACTAAAAAATTTATCTGTTTCATACTAACTATATTATTTGTTGAAAAATATCCTAACTTTTTTTGCGAATTCCCGCGTATTTCCTTCTACATTATCTGCATGAGCAATCATCGGTCAAAGCCAGCTCAGCCAGAAAAAATCATTTGATTTTGTAATTCATACTTTTCTGAAAAAACAAATAAAACTGACTATTCAATTCATGCCACAAAATTACGTTCATATATAAGCCGCATCCAAGCAAAAACCCCATGTTCAAAACGGCCTGAAAATGATATTAACACCATATAAAATGGAATAAATCAGGATAAAAACAAGCTGAAATTAATTTTCGGCGATATCATTTGGGATATTTCCGATTTAAATCGGAATTAATTTGATTTGTCTCGAAAATGACAGTATTTAAATCGAAAAATACTTTCAGGATTAAACTTAATGTGGATATTTGCAGTAATAATGCGAAATTTAGCTGATGTTTGAAAACTGTAAATTTGAATCCTGTGTGAATTGTTTTCACAAAGCGCCTCTGTTTCAAATGATGAGCAATGAGGAGTTAGAGGCCATTCAAAGTACTCGATTTGAAGTGACTTTCAAACCGGATGAAATCATTTACAAGCAGGGAACCAGAACGACTCAGATCGTTTCCATTACAGGTGGGTTGGCAAAAGCTTACATCGAGGGCTTGAATCAACGCAATTTCATCCTGGAACTGATCAAGCCAACCACTGTCATTTCCGGTCCGGGAACCTATGTGGATCAAAAGCATCATTTTTCCCTGAAGGCAATAGAAACCACAAAATGTTGTTTTTTTGACCTCCAGACTTTCAAGGATATTGTTTCAAAAAATTCAAAGTTGTCTGATTTTCTCATTCACATGATCAGCAAGCGTTCCATTTATTATTTTCAGAAATTCATCTCCATCAGCCAGAAACAGGTGAACGGGCGAATTGCAGAAAACCTCATCTATCTTCATGACCATATTTATGAAACCAACCCGATGGAGCTGACCATAAGTTTTCAGGATATTGCTGAAATGACCTCCATGACAAGAGATAGTGCGGTAAGGGTATTGAAAGATTTTTGCTCTGAGCACCTGATCCGGATGGAAGACAATACCCTTACCATTCTGAATCTTGAAAAACTGAAGCAGGTAAGCAGATTGGGCTAAATATTTCCTTAAAGGCTTCTCGCTCCGAAGGTGTCCCCATCGCTCAACAGGCCGCTTTGAATCCCTTTTCTGAACCACCTCACCCGCTGGTCTGAAGTTCCATGGGTGAATGAATCAGGCACCACATATCCGCGGGCTTTCATCTGCATCCTGTCGGCTCCAACTGCGGAGGCAGCATTCAATCCGGCTTCAATATCGCCGGTTTCAATTATATTTTTCATTTTATGTGCATGATGTGCCCAAATACCAGCAAGAAAGTCCGCCTGAAGTTCCAGTCTTACATTCAGTTGGTTGGCATCTGCCTGGGATAAGGACTGTTTTTGTCTCTGGACCTCGTTGAGAATACCCAGCAGGTTCTGCACATGGTGTCCCACTTCATGGGCTATCACATAAGCCAGGGCAAATTCACCCGGTGCATCCAGCTTATTCTTCATTTCGTCATAAAAACTCAGGTCTATATAAACACTCTGATCCGCGGGGCAATAAAACGGCCCTGTTGCAGACTGGGCAAATCCACATGCGGATTCAACCGAACCGGAAAACAATACCAGTTTGGGTTCCTGATATTGCTTACCAAACTGTTCCCTGAACAATTTATTCCAGACATCTTCGGTATCCTTTAAAACAACAGATACCATTTCAGCCAAAGCCTCTTCTTCCGGCGATGTCTGGGTCTGGACTGTCTGCACATTTCCACCACTTTCACTCATCAGATTCTGAATGACCTGCAAGGGGTTTTCTCCCATGATCAATGCGATCACGGCCATCAGGATTGCACCAATACCTAATCCGCCGCCAACTCTTTTGACCGTACTACCCCGACGATCATCTACATTTTGACTTCTTTCCCTGTTTTTCCAACGCATAATTCCTGATTAAAGATTATTTTAAAATGACCTTTGTAAATGCCAACCTCACAATTTCCAGGGTAAAATTAGACAATTTAAAAAAATGAATTAATTATTCCGCGAAATTTTTATAAAGTCAAAATTCCCTCTAAATAAATCAAGTAAATATGCTTATGGCATAAATTCCTGTCACCTGTACGACAAATACATGAGATTTTTTAAAAAAACCCTATTTTGAAATAGTCTTAATAATAATAATTTTACTTTTATCGCCACATCATAAAACAATTGAACATGAAAAAACAAAATGTAAACTTCTTTATTTGGGGATTTCTATTTTCTTCAGCGGTTTTTGTTGCATTCGGATTTAATATGAATAAGCAAAACAACCGGGAACAGTCAGGTTATTTTTCCATTCATTCTGCAGTCACTCCTGCTCAGGCTGCTCAATACAGGGCAAATTACGTGGCCAATTTTCCACAGGGACTTCAGGCGGTCAACATTTCAAGGCAACAATTGGAAGTACTTAACCAAACTGCAACTCAGCTGGGTGACGGTATGAGAAATGTGTCAGGATTCAGATTATATTTCGGATCTTTGTCAGCGGACCCAAATTCTCAGATCGTTTCAATCGCCTACTCCATCAATAATTCATTGCAGCAAAATCCTCCCGGACAGACAGTGCAAATGGCCGAAGGATTTCCCCGGTCTTATGCTCAGCAGTGTCCACCGTTTTGCAATTGATAAGTTTTTATTCCAATTCTTATAATTACCATAAGCATCATAATTATATCATATTAAAATTTTAAAAAATGAACAGGCAAAATTTTTTATTCCTATTCGTGGGATTATTTGCAGGAATAATCGGTACCGCAATTTACTGTGAGTCTACGCGGGAAGATCAATTCAATTATGGCGAAAATATTTTGACTGAAGGAATTTCACTTGAGCAGGCTCGTACTTTACGGGATAATTACAGAACTGCTTTCCCGGAGGACAATATTCAGGGATATAATATTTCTGTGCAACAGTTTAAAGCGATTGACTCAACTATCACTAAAACATTAAGTTCAGATCTGAGAAAAACATCAGGGTTCCGTTTGTATAAAGGACTGGCTACCAAAGATACTATTTCAGCCAAGTCATTCATTGTATATCCGATAGATAATAATCTGAATATTCAGAGTCCTTCAAGGGTGTTTTATACAACAGGATTTGATGATAAATATGTTTTACCATGCCCGAAATTCTGTGACTGATACGCTTATTTAACAGAGAAGTTGTTTAAAAATGTATCTTAATGCTTGTAAACAAATTACTGACGAATGCTGACGATGCTTTGCATATCAGCACTTATCAGGCAAAGCTTATCAGCACTAAAAAGCATTGAAAGCACTGACGAATACTGACGAAGCAAGCTTGTCA
Organism: uncultured Saprospiraceae bacterium; assembly: GCA_964594045.1. Classification (GTDB taxonomy): domain Bacteria; phylum Bacteroidota; class Bacteroidia; order Chitinophagales; family Saprospiraceae; genus UBA2365. The sequence goes on from CAZQKR010000009.1 coordinate 100,789, forward strand.
GCATCTGCGATACTGACGAATACTGACGAAGCAAGCTTGTCAGCATCTTTGATACTGACGATACTTTGTATGTCAGCACTTAGCAGGCAAGCTTGTCAGCATCTGCGATACAGACGATGCTATGCATATCAGCATCTTGATCCAAAAAAGAGCTTCGCCTTGACTTTTTGGCTGACCCACCACTTCGTGTTCCCTCCCTTGAATATCCACCGGATATTCACCTTTCAGGAACGGTCGGTCATTTACAGCTATCAACATAATTCTTAAACAACTTCAGAAGATAAAAGATATTGATCACAACTTCCATGCAGGATGAGAAAACAACCAGTCATTTCTTGCCAGGGCTAATCTCTGAAAGTTTGGAACATGGTGATCTTTTTAGTTTGTTTTTAAAGCTATAACTAACTTTTTAAGACAAATACAATAGTTCAAAAGCATATTCTATTATAATGACAAGGGGCTCAATACAAACATATACAAGTTGGCTATTGGTTGTTCTGTTCATCGGCATTTTCAGCATTCAGTGTATTTCAGGCGGAAATAAGGAAAATCCAAAAAAATCCGTGAATAAGGAGATTGCCATTAAGCAGAATAAACAATTGTCAAAGCGGATAGATCACCTTTTGGATTCACTTGAAAATGAAATTAAGTATTACAACAATGACCAGAGGTTTGACAGCCTGGCCAATATCGCCATAGCACTGGCAGAATCCAGTTTTGAGGCAAAAAATCAGCTCAGAGTGTATCAAAAGTACTTTGATCTGGTTCAAATCCAGGGAAAATCAGTCAACTTTCCATCGATGGTCAGCCGCATGGAAAAAATGATCCTTCAAAATGCTTCTGAAACGGACAGAATATCATTGTGGCTCAGCATTTCCAGGAGCGGAGCCAGGCTGAACTACAGTCAGACTGCCCAAAAATTTGCCTTGAAAGCATTAAGTGATTCAGAATTGGGTCAAAACACCCATCTGAAGATTGAATCCTATCTTGCGTTGGGCAAAAGTTTCGAAATTCAAAAACTGTACATTGAAGCTTATCAGAACTACCTTAATGCCAGCTATCTGACAGAAACTATTGAACAGACAAAAGCAAAAAGCAAATTTGAAAAAGAGTGTCTGCATCATTTATTTGAGTTTTACCGAATTATCAATGATTTTGATCATGCAGCAGAATACAAGCTTCAGCACATAGCAATGATTGAACAATCAGAAAAAATTGATACCTTAGAATGGCTATGGGCTAAACTGGATCTGTACGGTTTGAAGGTTTTGTCCAAAAAATACGGTGATGTGGAGGAAAAACTGGATCAGTTGATACTCGAAGCGGAAAAGAAAGATCATATCAAGTTAAAGGATTTTGCATTTGCCCTTTACCGCAGATATCTGATACAGACAGATGATTTGACCGGTTACCATAAAATATATGTTGAAAAATATCCTGAAGAACTGGATAGAATGAAAACTTTCCAGCCTGTCATATATCACCTGATCAAAGCTAAACTTGCGGAATACAAAAATGATACGGGTGGGGCAATGGAAGCATTTGCTCAGGGAAAAAAATCATTGATCAGCCATGACAACCCGGCTTTTAAATCGAATTTTTTCACTCGTTATGGTCAGTTTCTACTCAAACACAAAAAAACAAAAGAAGCAAAGGATGCCTTTGCTTTGGCATATATTGAGGCTGAAAAAATTGCTTACCTGGATTTTATGCTGGAAACTTCCTATCTGCTGGATTCCATATCAGGAGTGATGGGAGACTACGAGGATGCCTACAAATATGCGAAAATCAATAAAAAACTATTGCTTGAACAGGCCAAATCGCATGAACAGGAAGAGTTTTTGATGCTTGAGCTGGCCAATGAGTCGAAACAGATAGAGCTGGCCCAGCAAAAGCAGGCCGAACAACGAAAAAGGACCAATAACATCCAGTATTTTATCATTAGTCTGGCCATCAGTCTTTTATTTTTAATCTTTCTGATCGTAAGCCGTTTTAAAGTGCCGGAATGGTCCATCCGGGGATTGGGATTTTTCAGTGTTTTAATGTTGTTTGAATTTATCATACTGATCCTGGATCACCAGATACACCACCTGACCCATGGCGCTCCGCTTTGGATCTTCATCATCAAGGTCCTGATCCTGACATTCCTCTTCCCTCTCCATCATTACATTGAAGAAGCGATCATCCGTTTCATGATGGCCAAGAAAATGCTTTGGAATCCTTCCAGAAACGGTTTAAAACAAATTGCATTAAGGCTATGGCCCTGGTTGGGAAATAAAGCACACTAAATTCTTTAATCACCTTTCTCAAGTCTGGTACTTTCAATCTTTGGCTAATTGATGAATTGGCGTAAAAGAAATCTATGCTTCATTTTTCTGCCCTATCTGGTTTTTCCGCACGCACTCAAGATCGTAATGATTTACTTTCACACCAAAGTGTATTAACAGAGGCCTGGAGTTATTTACGCCGGTTTAATGGAAATAAAAAAGTCCATTTCCGAAAATTCAACATTCATATTATGGAATAGCGTACATTTGTAAGATGTAGCATGGTTTTGAATAAATGTGGTTATTGACTGTGTTTTGACAATATAATTGTAAACATTATGAACATACTTGTAATTATTTGTTTTAAACGCCGTGAATTTCACCAAATTTATCATACAATTTCCTGAATCGTTTCAATATTTTTTCAGGAAGTTTTTCAGATATCGGGTGAATTTGTTACTGCTTTATTATGAATCCGTTTAATTGTAACAATTTATGATCGAATAACTTATAAAAAGCATATATATGAAATCAACAACAATTACATTGTGCTTCACTTTACTCTTAATATTTTTAATTCCAAAAGATTCATTTTGCCAGACTGAACTTGACTCCATGAATTTGTATGAGCTCGAAACATTTGACGGCAATCACTTTTTAGGCAATATCATGTCTGAAAATGAAAACATAATTGAATTCATCACCGGAGATCTTGGGATCATCAAATTCCCGAAACATATCATCAAAGACCTGACAAAGGTAGAAAAAAAGAAGGTCATTGCAGGCAAACTCTGGTTTGAAAATCCACAGGCATCCCGCTATTTCTGGTCTCCCAATGGTTATGGACTTAAAAAAGGAGAAGGTTATTATCAGAACATCTGGGTACTCTGGAATCAGGCCAGCATTGGAATCACAGATTATTTTTCTATTGGGCTCGGGACCATTCCACTTTTTCTCTTTGGCGGAGGAGAGTATACACCTGTCTGGATCGTGCCAAAGTTTTCTGTGCCGGTATTACGTGAAAAATTGAATCTTGGTGCAGGCGTGATAGCTGGAACACTTGGTTTCCAGGAAGATTCAAACCTGGGAATTGCTTATGGTATCGCCACTTATGGGGACAGGAACAACAATATTACCGCCGGGTTGGGCTATGGTTATGCCGGTGAAGACTGGGCAACGAGTCCGTTGATCAACTTTAGTGCTATGGTGAGATTATCATCAAAAACTTATTTCCTGACGGAAAACTATATGATCAATATTGATGATGAATGGATGGGTTTGATCTCTGTTGGCGCCAGGAGCATACTCAGTAAGGTCGGGCTAGATTATGGCTTATTTATTCCCATTTCCGGCGAACTGGAACAATTTATTGCACTTCCATGGCTGGGACTCACTGTGCCTATTTACATTAAAAGCAAAAGATAGGAACAAAGGCCGATCAATTTAGAACTAAATAACTGATTTTATACATTATATATTACGAAGTCTGAATTATCCCTGATTTCCTTTAAGCCGGATGTATGATCATTTTCCAGGTAATGAAATCTCCATTGTGAAGCAATAGAATGAACAAGAAGTTACTTTTTGGTAATATAGTAATGGCTATGATTTTACTGGTTTACAAGTGAAATGCAGCCATTTTCAGACTATTTCATAAACAAATTTGTACCCGGGCGGTTATTAAACATGATTTAGCTCACAGGATTTCCCGAGCAAAAAATCTTATGTTTTAAACTACCTGTATATTTGCATCCAAAACGGAAATATGCTTACACAGACAGATCAATCCCCAAAAATATAATACGGATCAAAAACCGCTCACCCTTTCAATATCACATACTTTAACTCAGTTAACATAACTTTCAAATATGAGCACAAAAATCAAACCATATACCAGTACAAAAATCATTGCAACTGTCGGGCCGGCTTCAAACTCCTATGAAGCCATTCATGAATTGATTCATACCGGAGTGGATGTCTTTCGTCTGAATTTTTCCCATGGAACTCATGAAGATCACCAAAAAGTCATAGAACACATTTCCAGACTCAACCAGATACACGATTTTTCAGTTGGCATTCTGGCTGATCTGCAAGGACCCAAGATCAGGGTTGGCCTGGTGGAAAACGAAGGAATTGAAATGAAACAGGGTGAAGTATTCAAAATCCACGCAGGAACACAAACGAGCAGCGACAAAAATCTTTATGTCAGTTATGAAAAACTGACCTCAGACATCAAAAAGGGAGAAAGGATCCTGATCGATGACGGAAAGATCGTCCTTGAAGTGTCAGATATTGCTCCGGACCATCTGGAAGGTAAAGTCATTTTCGGAGGTATTCTGAAGTCCAGGAAGGGTGTCAATTTCCCTGATTCAGACTTGTCTATTCCTGCATTGACAGAAAAAGACCACGCTGATCTCAATTTTATTCTGACACAGCCGGTCAATTGGATAGCACTTTCTTTTGTAAGGAGTTCAACTAATATTGATGAACTCAGAAAAGCCATCAAAGCCAAAAAACATGATGCCAGGATCATCGCCAAAATAGAAAAGCCTGAAGCAGTTAAGAATATCAAATCCATTGTCCGTGCTTCAGATGGTATTATGATCGCCAGAGGAGATCTTGGGGTGGAATTCCCTATGGAAGAATTACCTGCCATTCAACAACAGGTCATCAATCTGAGCATCAAACAATCCAAAACGGTCATCGTGGCCACACAGATGATGGAGTCCATGATCACCAACAACAGTCCTTCAAGGGCTGAGATCACTGATGTGGCCAACGCAGTATTGCAGGGCGCCGATGCGGTTATGCTCAGCGGTGAAACTGCTGTTGGCAATCATCCATTGCTCGTGGTTGAACACATGAAAAAGATCATTTATGCAGCTGAGCATTACAATCTGACCAATACTTCCAGTCCGGCTCCAAAACCAAAATCCGGCACCTTTATCAATGATATCGTCTGTTTTAATGCAGCAAGGATCGCAGACGAACTGAATGCGCGGGCAATCATCGGAGTTACTGTCTCGGGATATACTGCATTCAAAGTTTCCAGTTTCAGGCCAAAGAGCAAGATTTTTGTTTTTTCAAATGAAAGATCTGTTTTGTCGGCATTGAATCTGGTTCGCGGTGTGATCGGCTTTTATTACGCTGAACTCAAATCCATTGAACAAACCCACCAGGATCTGGTCACCATTTTAAAGCACAAAGAATACCTTGAAGATGGTGATATTGTGGTCCACACAGGGTCCATGCCGTTGTCCGACAAAGGCAGAACCAATATGATCAGGGTTGCAAAAGTGTAGTTTTTAAAAGGAAAACAAAATATTTTACTACATTCATTGTTTATTTTAGATATGAGAAAAGATTTTTGGATTTTCCTGTTGCTATTTGTTTCATTTTCTGCATCATTCGGTCAGATGCCTGACCGCGTTACTGAAGCACAGCTCAGTTCAGAAACCATATTTCTGGACGCTCTTCAGTTGAAACTGCTTGAAAAATATGATGATGCCCTGAAGGCATTTACCGAGATGGAAAAGAGCGATCCTTCAAATGATGTGGTGCTTTTTGAAATAGCTAAAATCCATGAAGCGGTCAACAATTCTGCAGATGCCATCGTATATATAGAAAAAGCCCTGATTCTTCAACCCGATAATTTGGTTTACAGACAATTTGCTATGGACTTGTACAGGGTGACCAACGATATGGCAAAATACAATCTCGCCCTGGAATATCAGATTGCCAAAGGCAAATACAATGATGACCATTTTTACCAGCTGGTCAAAAATTACAATAAAATGGGGGATTACAAGGAATCCCTGAAGGTCTTGGACAGGCTGGAAAAAATGTCAGGATACACGAAAAAGATCGGCTTGACCAGAACGCGGATCTATCAGAGAGAACAGGACAACAAGAAACTGACAAAGGAACTGGCTAAACTCGAAAAAACATTTCCGTCAGATGTGGACGTTCTGCAACAGGTTGCCACCATCAAAAGCAGTATCAACGACCAGGAAGGCGCTATGGTCACCTATAAAAAGATCCTACAATTGGATCCTCAACATGCCGGAGCTCAGATCTATATCGCTTCACAAAACAGCCAATCCAAATCAGAAGTACAATATCTGAGATCACTGGGCATCATTATGGAAAATGAAAGCCTTCAAAAGGATGAAAAAATTAAACAACTCATTCCTTTTGTGCCAAAAGCTGCTGAAAATCCTGAAATTTTCAGTATTTTACTGGAATATGCTGATATTCTGCAGAAACTTTACCCAAAGGACCCAAAAGTCAATGCCCTGCATGGCGATATCTATTATAATGCTCGACAACCGGCTGCAGCAGTAAAATTCTATAAGGAATCTCTGATTTATGTCAAAAGTGTGTTCGAAGTGTGGCTTCAATTGATGCAGGCGCTGGATATAACAGGACAATACGGGGAATTGGAGAAAACAGCCACAGAAGCCTTGAAATTATATCCCAGCCAGGCAGTTTGTTATTATTACGCCGGAAAAACCAAATTGATCACCGGAAAAACAGCTGCCAGCCTGGAGCTTCTGGAAGAAGGGATCAGTATTCCTTCCAAAAACAGTCCGTTGCATGCCGACATGCAGCTTTTAATGGTGGATGCCTGCATTCAGTTGAAAAAAAATAACCAGGCCCAGAAAATATTTGGGGAGTTGGAATCCAACCCAAACACCAGAAAAGACCACCCATATTTTCTTGAAATACAAGGTCATATTTTAAATTTTCAGGGTAAAAAAAGTGAAGCTTTGGATAAATGGAACCAGGCTATCCAGTCAGGAGCAAACAAAGAAAGAATTCAAAAACTTATTGAAGGGCTGAAATAAACAGGCATGAAAATACATCCCATCTATTTTTTTCTGTTTGTAACTATTTGGTTCACTATGAGTTCCTGTGCATCCAAAAAAGCATTTAATTCTATTGCCGACCAACCTTCCGAACCAGATCAAAAACTTCGGGAAATCGAATCGGGTAATCTGGATTTTGACTGGTATTTTGCAAGGGGTACGGCGACTGTGAACTTTGAGCAATCCAGCCTGACATCAAATGCAGAAATTCGGATCAAAAAAGACTCTGCGATCCTGGTTGTATTACGGATGATCGGCCTGGAAATTGGCAGAGCATTGATCACCAGGGATTCTTTTTTCCTGATCAACAGGATGGAAGGAAATTATATGGCCGAACCGGTGGATTTTATATCCGGTTTGTATAAAATCCCCTTTCTATACCCAGAATTGGAGCAGATCATGATTGGTAATCACCTTGTTAAGGGGATGAAAGCTTTAGAACTTATTGAATCTAAAGGCATAATGGTCCTTAAGACTTCCGGAGAACGCATGAATGCCGTTTTTCAGCTGAACAGGAATGAGATATCATCAGCGAAATACGTGCTTCCGGCAGGGGATTCAATGGAGATGTTTTTCGAGCGTTATGAATCTGTTGCCAAAAAGAAAAGAAGTCCATTACATCGCACGTATTTTTACCCGGTAAAAGAAAATGCCGAATTTTCACTGGAATTACATCTGGATGAAGTAGAGTTGAACAAGGAAAAATCGATGAAATTTGAAATTCCGTCAAAATATACCAGGATTTAATCCTTTGTGGTTAGTTTTTTGCGCAAGTATTTTTACGTACACCGGTCTTTGGGGGCAATCCAAAACCAGGCTGGAGAAAGAGCGTATGGAGATCATTGAAAAGATCGACTACACTTCAAGGCTACTTGAGCAAAAAAACAGGGAAAGGATCGCCACAACTGAAGATTTGAAACTGATTCAGGATCAGATTGATAACAGGAAAAAAATCATTGAAAATATCCGGAGATCCATCCTGCTTACGGAAGAACAATTGGGTCATCAAAAAATTATACAGGATTCTTTATTACAAAAACACCGTGCAAAATTACATAACTATCACAAACTGATCCGGATGAGTTATGTCCGGATGTTGACAGAAAACAAGCTGGTATACCTGTTATCTTCCAAAAGCTGGAGTGAATCACTTTACAGGATTAGAAGCATCCGTACCATTGAAAACTACTTATTCAGGCAGATCAAGGCCATGTCTGATCAGAGCAAAAAGATAGGAATTGCCCTTAAAAAGATCCGTAGTGAACAGGCTGATCTCCAGGATCTGTTGAAGGAGGAAGAGATCAGTATAAACAGTCTTGAGAACGATGAAGCGATCAAAGACCAGATACTGGCAAACCTGGAAAGCGATCAGGAAAAACTTAAACAAGACCTGGAAAAACAACGAAAAGCCAGGGAAGCCCTGAACCGTGAAATTGAAAGAACCATTCTATCTGCTTTGGGTGGTTCAGACTATGCTGCCGTTACAGAAAAAGATAATAAGCCAATAGTACCCAAAACAGACATTTCAAAGCTCAGATTTTCAAAGCAAAAAAAATTGCTTCCCTGGCCCGTTGACAGAGGTGTGATCGTATCGGCATTCGGCAGACAAAAACACCCAAGCTTGAAGGATGTCATCATTGCCAATAATGGGATAGATATTTCCTGTGTCCCGGGAAGCAATATCAAAGCTGTTTTCGAAGGAAATGTTGTCCGGGTGATGCAGATAACAGGTAATAATATGATGATCATCCTCAAACATGGCGAATATTTTACGGTCTATTCCAGGATGTCTGAAGTAAAGGTTTCTCAGGGTCAGTCTGTTGAAGCCGGACAGATCCTGGGCAGTCTTCCTGAAACAGGTGAATCCATATTGCATTTCCAGGTCTGGAAAGATAAGATCAAGCTGGATCCTGAGGACTGGTTGCGAAAGCAAAGCAATTAGTCCGCTGCACTGGCTAACTCTTTTTACCGAGACAGTTTCAGCATTTGACGAGAACCGATTCTTTTATTGAAGGATAATGGGTATTTTTGCCTCAAATCAATATATTTCAGAAACATGTATTTACTTTGCATGTTTTTATGAAAAAAAATCTTTAGCATGAGTGATAACTGGAAAGTCGGGAAAAAGAAACATCAGCGTGCAGTTGAGCTGGAACCGGAAAAAGCGGTTTTGGTCGGCTTATCCTACGGTGATCAAACCCCGGAAGATGTGAGGATTTTCCTGGATGAACTGGCATTTCTGGCCAAGACTGCGGGTGCTGAAGTGATCAAGGTTTTTGAGCAAAAACTGCCTCAACCGGATTCAAAATATTTTATTGGCAAGGGAAAACTGCAGGAAATTGTTGATTATCAGGAAATTCAGGAATTTGATCTGGTGATCTTTGATGATGACCTGACCGGAAAACAGACGAATCTGCTTGAGCAGGAATTGGGTGTAAAGATCATCGACCGAAGTTCACTGATCCTGGATATTTTTGCCAAAAGAGCTCAGACCGCACAGGCAAAAACACAGGTGGAATTGGCTCAGTTACAGTATTTACTGCCAAGACTGCGGGGTTTGTGGTCACACCTGGAAAGGCAGCGGGGTGGTATCGGAATGAGAGGCCCTGGAGAACAGGAGATTGAAACTGACCGCAGGATAGTCCGGGACAAAATAGCCCAGCTGAAGCAAAAGTTATTAAAAATCGATACCCAAAACATCACTCAAAGAAAGCAAAGAGGGGAATTGATCAGGGTTTCCCTGGTCGGCTATACCAATGTCGGTAAATCCACACTCATGAATCTGCTGACCAAATCCGATGTATTTGCCGAAGATAAATTATTTGCCACATTGGATACAACGGTGCGTAAAATGGTGATCGGAACGATGCCATTCCTTTTGTCCGACACTGTAGGTTTTATCAGGAAGCTGCCGCACCATCTGATCGAAAGTTTTAAATCCACGCTGGATGAAGTAAGGGAAAGCGACATTCTGTTACATGTGATCGATATCAGCCATCCACAGTTTGAAGACCAGATCAAAACGGTTTTGAACACGCTGCGGGACCTGAAGGTAGAGGATAAGCCTCAACTTTTTATTTACAACAAGGTTGATCTTTACCGCGATGTGAATTTTGATGACCTGCTGGACAACAAAACCAGAAAGGAAATTCTCGGACAATTGAAAACGAATCTGGATCATACTTTTGATACAGATTCCGTCTTCATCTCTGCGAAACAAAAAGAAAACATTGATCATTTGCGGGAAAGGGTTAAAAACCTGGTGGAAGAAATGTACGAAATCCGTTATCCCTATATGGTTAAAACCTGGTAAATATTTTATCATGCGTGCAAATTTCCTTTTAATTTTTCTTCAGGTCGCTGATACGGTTGCTGTTGACACCACCAGCAATTTATATCGGATTGGCTATAAGATCGGATCATTTATACCATTTATAGTGATCGTGATCCTGTTCGGTTTTTATATTCGCAGTACACATTCATTCAGGAAGAAAAAATGAGAATAGTCACATTTAATGTAAATGGTATCCGTTCAGCTGTTCAGAAAGGTCTCTGGAAATGGGTTGCCGGCAAGAATATTGACATTTTGTGCCTTCAGGAAGTCAAAGCCGGAATGGAACAGGCTGACTTACAGGAAATCATGGACCTTGGCTATCATGCGGAATGGTTTGAAGCCGAGAAAAAGGGATACAGCGGAGTTGCCACCTTCTCAAAGCATCGGCCAGACAAGGTAATCCGCGGGATAGCAAATGAAGTTTTTGACCGGGAGGGCCGGGTTTTAAGAACAGATTTTGGCGACCTGACGGTATTGAACTGTTATTTCCCGTCAGGATCCAGCGGTGAAGACAGGCATGAATTCAAAATGGAATTTCTGGAATATTTCGGCAAATGGATTAAACCAGTCCGGGCAGAACGTACCAGATCCATCGTTCTTGGCGATTACAACATTGTCCACCAGGCACTGGACATTCATAATCCCACGCGGAAAGACAATCCTTCCGGTTACCGGCCTGAAGAAAGAGCGTGGATGGATGAATGGTTCAATTCAGGTTGGAAGGATGCTTTCAGGGAAATGAACCCGGATTTGCAATCCTTTAGCTGGTGGAGCTACCGGGCGGGATCCAGGCAGAAGGACAAAGGCTGGAGAATAGATTATTGTTCGGTATCTGAATCTTTTGCAGGAAGTATCATATCGAGTTTTCACGACAAAGACGCAGCTTTTTCGGATCATTGCCCCGTGATCACTGATCTGAACCTTTAAGACCAGAAATTAGTTGGTATTGATCCGCTGAAGAGGATTTTCGTTCGTTATAACTGGCATTTTTTGTGTATCGAGCATCAATTCAAGTACCGGCTCCAACGGAACCTGCAACTTTCTGGCCAGGCTGAGAGTACTGATCGCTTCCGCCATTGCATTTTCGCGGTCTTTGTTTTTAATGTAAAGTCTTGTCAATACAGTATGATAATCCAGGTTGTCCGGCGATAATTTTTTTGCAGTTTTGGCAACTTCAATATAGTAAGGCGCATTAAAGTTTTCCATGACATACTCCATGTAAACCTTGATCATTTTGATCATCCTTTCATGATCCCGGGTAGCAAATTTCGAGATATATTTCCGTTGAAGTTCAAGGTATTCTGCGATCTTCTTTTTATTCAATGCCTGGGTGATCATATAATCATAAGTCCTTCTTTCAACCTCCAGGTTGGACACCAGAGCCAATAATTCAGCCACTTCAGCATATCCCGGTTCAGGCTGAATAGCATACAACCTTTTATGTATCAGATCATTGATTTTCCTATCCACATCTTCCTTACCAAAAGCTTCGTCAAATGATTTTCGGTTGTTTACCAAAAAATTGAAACCCGCTGACCTTGTATCATCCATAAAATTCATGATGAAATACAGGTTTTTGATCGTGAGCAGCTGAACCTGTGATTCGAGATATTTTTTTACGTATTCATGAGCCATTCCGGATCTCAATCTGTAGTGCACAATTGCCTGGTTGCTTAGTTTTTCAGCATTCTCATCCGGGAAAGGACCATACATCATGGAATAACTTCTGTACAGGGCTTCCATCTTTTTCTGGTCCGTCGGCACATCTTTTTGTTCTAAAGCATATCTGTAAAAAACATCCCTGATTTTTGGATCACGTATATATCTCAGATAACGTAAAATTTCGTTTGCATTTAAATCGGATTCCAAAACAGCCATTTGCGTTTGATCCACATCCAGTATCAACAAAGACGGAAGGGCTCTGAGATTGTGTTTTTTGAATATGTATTGACCATCAGGCTTCAGAAAATCCAGTTTAACGTTGATGTAATTTTCAAACAAGTATGAACTGATCTCATCCCGGTGCAGCAAGGAATCCATCTTAATGCACTCCAGACAAGTGCTGTCAGAAGTGATATAATAAAGTGTCGGTTTGCTGTGCTCCAATGCAAAATCACGGGCCTGCTGGTAATTATTCAAAAAGATGAGCTTATCCTGGCCATTTGAATTTAAAGAACCGGTAATTAAAATAATTACCATCAGTATTTTTGCTAATTTGCAGATTTTCATTATTTTATATATTTCTCAAGATGGACCCGACTATTTTTTTATGAAGGTCATTCTGATACACAAAAGATCCTTTATTTCCATATTTCAATATAATACAGGAAGTTTGCTTACCCTTTCCCGGACCTATTTCCTGGTCATCCTGTCAACCGAACCTGCCAGTTTATTGATTTCCAGGATCTTTTCCCGATCACCTTTTATTTCTGCCATTTTCAATGCATTGTTCAGATATGGCATACTTTCTTCATATTTTTTGTTCAGCAATAAAATCCTTGCATAACCCAGATTGGTTTCCAAAGTTTTTTCCTTTTTCACCATTTGATGTAAGGCATTTTCTGAAAATTCACCTATTTCTTGATGTTGTAAAAACATATTTTTCATATCCAGAATAAAATTGACTTTCTCCTCTGTAACGGGTATTATTCTCAGATAATCCTGTGCTGCCTTATAATACGCATCTGCATTTATTGTTTTTTGAGCGAGATCAAGGTCAACTTCAAGGGAGAATTTCCTTGCATCACCCTTGCTGAATTTTTTAAACTTCTGTTTGGCTTCGTCAATCAATTCAGGTACATTGAATTCAAAGCCTTTGGAGGCAGTTGCCCAACATGCTTCATAAATTTTCTGGTCATAATCAGCTTCAGAATATTGGGTCAGCAATGCTTTTCTGATCTCCGGACTGGTCAGCTGGTCAAAAAGTTTACTGTCACAATGGGTGGTACCTTCAAATATGATCGTCGCTTTTTGCTCCTGTGTCAATCCGTAATCTTTCGAAATATAATCATAAATGATGTTAGAAGTTGGCTTGCCAACTTTTTTGAGGCTCTTGATATAATTCAGCATAAATGCAAAATCCCGCGCTCCATCATTGTATTGTTTTTCATAATCAGCGGTTTTGTCATCTTTTTTCAAAGCTTCCTGCCCCATTTGAATGAACAAGTCTACCGATTTGCCACCCACTTCACGGAAGAGGATCTTACCATCGCCATCGATGAACAAAAAAGTCGGATAAGCCCTGACATTGAACTTTTGATTCAACGCCAGACCCATTTGTTTTTCCATGTCGATGGCCATGTTGACAAAATGCTTATTGTAAAAATCGCCGGCTTTTTTGTCGGGGAATACAGCTGTCTTCATCCTTTTGCATGGACCACACCATTCAGCATAGGCATCAACAAAGATCAACTTACCCTCCTGCTTAGCCTGAACCAGAGCTTCTTCAAAAGTACCTTCAAAAAATTTCATTCCCTGCCCAAAAACTAAATGACTGAAAAAGAGCAAGGTAAGTAACAGCATTAAATTCCTCATCATAAATTTTTATCCGCTTATTTTACCGAAGCGCAAATATAATGCGCCTGATTGACAGAAAATTTTAATTAACAGTTAAAAAGATGAACTTAGCATTGAAAAAGATACATTTTTAATAAAGTTTAACAAAAATCATACCTGCCTGATACTCATAACGAATTAATTGATCAATAATTATAAAGAAAGATATCAATGCAATGACATCCGAAATATAACAGTAACCCTGCCGGGAAAGTTGTCTTGAAAATAGTTCTGATATACAAAGTCATTGAAATCAATAGTTGAGAATCTAAAATACTTTGTAATTTTGAACTATTGAATATGGTCAGCACGTTAAGAATGAAGTTATTGAACCAAATTATATAAAATTTCTACTAACCAATCATTTAACTTTCAAATCACATTCTATGAAATTAACTACGCTTTCAAAAATCCTCATTGTTTTGGCATTGATGGTCGCTCTTTTCTTTGTTTTCAAAAAATTCCTGCCAAAAACAGAAAACAGCGAAGCAGAAGCAGAAAAAATTGAAAGTACAGAAAATGTACAGGCTGACGAAGCTGCAAATGCGATCAACACTGAGGCTGCCATTAAAAAATTTGAGTTCACACCAGACGCTCCGGTAAATGGAAAACTTAAGGGTGTAGTGGAACTCGGTGCTGCCGGATTCAACAGCTTCATCATCAACATTGATAAAAATAAAAACTGGACGCTTGAAAAAGCTGAATTTGGCAACAGCCTGGTTTACGACGGGATGGCCACTAATGAAGATGTCAGAAACGGCCTGAAAAAATACATTTCCGGCATGCTGGATTTCGGCGTTCCGGGCAAAGAAATTCATTTTGTGGTCAGTTCAGGTGCCAAATCCGTTCCGGCAACACAAATGATCATAGATGAATTGAAAAAAATGAAGTATTTCGTGAATGAGGTAACACCTGAAAGGGAAGCCCAGTTGGCCCTAAAGTCCGTTTTGCCCAAAGGTTTTGAATCCAATGCGTTCGTAGTGGATATCGGTTCAGGCAATACCAAGATCAGCTGGATGGAAGGTAATAAGATCATAGGTAAGGAAACTTTCGGTGCAAAATATTACAACAATAATACTCCGGATGATGAGGTTGCTGCAAAAGTGAAAGAGGTCAGCAGGACTGTTCCTTCAGATAAAACCGAATACTGCTTCATCATTGGCGGTATCCCCTTTGAACTGGCAAAACAAGGCCGTGAAGGAGAAGAGCGTTATACTGTATTGCAAAATCCTGCTGATTATAAAGCAGATGGCGCAAAAATGAAGTCCGGTCTTAATATTTATAAAAATATCATGGAAGGCACCGGCTGCAAAACTTTTGTTTTTGACTGGCATGCCAATTTCACAATTGGATTTTTACTCACTTTATGACCTGATTGAATAAAAACAAAAGAGGCTAACCTTCCGGTCAGCCTCTTTTTTATTGTAAGCTGTTCAACTTATTACTGTTTAAGTATCTTAACAGAATTAGTCAATTCGGTGCCTTCCAGAATTACGGTATAAAAACCATTTGGTAAATTCTGAAGATCCAGCCTGAAAATATTTTCACCTTCATACAGAGTCACTGGCCTGTTGTCAACCATTTGACCCAGTGTATTAAAGACCTTTAGACTACCGCTCTCATTATAGGGATAATGAATTGAAACCTGTGAAGATCCAAAAGTCGGATTAGGGTATACTTTCAATTCTCCCTGCTGAACCAGCACATCTTCATCAGCCGTGATGGGGGTATAATAGAATACATCTTCAGTCGGGATACATTCAATATCGGTATTCCTTAAAACTATATGTCCCAACTTGGTACTTCTGATGTCATCAATCTCTGCTGGTGTGAAAGCAGGGTCATTTTCAAAATAGAATCTGTCACCATCCCTGAGTGCGGTAAACTGTTTTAGCAAGACAGCATTCATCAATTCCCCGAAAACTGATCCCGGCAGGTGTTTTTCCGCTAGAATGCCGGTAAATACATCAACATTATCGATATTGCATTCGTATGCTTCACAGAGTTTGAGGTTAGTTTCAAAATTATCGGATATTTTTCCAAAACTGGTCATTTTTGGTAAACCGTAATGTTCCCTCGTAGAATTATAATCCATAATTCCACGTTCTCTGCCCCTCATGATATTAAGGGCAACCAGGTCCATACCACCTGCTCCCGGAGGTCCGAAAAGAAAATTCCGCAAATCGCTGACCACCTGTGCATCTGTCTGTTGCTGTGGTTTGTTCACACAACCAATCATAAATGGCTCTATTCCATCCACTTCCCTGATCAGTGCAGGTGCAAAGAATACATCCTTAAAATTAAGATGTCCCTTCTCATGGATCTCACAATCAGCACCGATCCTTTCAATGACCGGATTGACCATCGTATGGCCAAATCTGAAGGCAGCAGCTGTGAACATATTGGTTACCTGCGGATTCACATCCGGTTTATACCCGGTGTAAGCAGGTAAATGAATTCCCAGAACGGGCAACCATTCATGATATACAATATTGGAAAAATAGGCGATCACCATCCGCCTGGCATGCTGGAACAACTGTTCATCCACCCATTCGGGATGTTTGATTTTCAATTCATCACAAATTCTGTTATGTTCTCTGACAAACAAGGTATGCATTGCTGCCAGTATGGGTTGTTCATTTGCCCTTGATTCTCCCGCAACAAACCATTTACCGTCAGGGGGCACTATTGCGCGATCCATGTGGGGCGCATTCGGATCTACCGGGCTTTCATACTCTCCATCGATCGTATTGTATGGAAGCAAATTGCCGGCTGAAGTTCTGAATTTTCCGTCAACATAAGCTCTTATCCATCTTGTCCTCTCAAAATCAGAACCATATAAAAATGATGCATCGATAAAACCTGTAATCGCATTATTAAATAACCTGGGGTTTTCCGGTGAATTGCCGGTACCCGGCACAAATTCAGATCTCGTTGAAGGTATGTATTTCGTGCCTGTTCCTGATGGATCAAAAAAGGGATCAAACTTAGGCACAGGAATGTTGGCTGGTTCATTTTTGGATAAGTGAGTCAATGCAAAATCATGGTCAAGCAATTGCCCGAATGCAAAAACGAAGGAACTCAAACCATAAGAGTTTGGCATTTCACCAATTTGATCAAATACAATATTACTAATCTCTCTTTCATTCCTTCTTTCCGGAGCTGCCGGAGACGACATTCCGTCGTCATACATCATAGGCATATCATGATTCAATAATGAATTTGTAGACGCCCAGGTATACTGATCGAGGTTATTGTCCATACCGTTTATGGTACGGATCTGATCCGGAGGAGCGACGGCATAAAACATATTTCCTGAAACGGAAGGCATATCCGAATTGTAATTCAAGAGATCTGCAAGCTTTGTATTGGTGATCATATCTTTTTCTTCCTGAGTAAGGCCTTCATCAATCAGATAGAAGAACCTGTCTCCATCCCTGAGTTGCTCAAACTGGGCCTGCATGATTTTATTCAAGGTATATCCGAAAAGCTTCCCCGGATCTTTTTTTTCTGCGAGCAAACCGACCCATGCATCGATGTTATTGATATTGCCCTGATAGGCAACGTACAATTGCTGAACTGTTGCAGGATCATTGCAGATCTGCGCAAAACTGGTCAGTTTTGGGAGGCCGAAATTCTCTCTCAATGTATTAAAATCCGGCATTCCCCTGTCCCTGCCCCTTTGAATATTCAGTGCAACCAGGTCCAATCCTCCTGAGCCCGGCTGTCCGAAAAGGAAATTTCTCAGGTCGTCCATGACTTTTGCATCCAGAGCCTGGTGCGTCTGATGACACATCCCTTTGATATAGACGTCAATGCCTTCGCTCTCCAGTATCAGTTCTGGCCTGAAATAAGAATCCTTTAATTTGATGTTTCCTTCATCAATGATATGCCCGAATTCATTCAGTCTGTTGATATTGGAATTGAGGATGGTATGTCCGTACCTGAGTGCAGCAGCAGAAAAGACATTGAAAATCTGCGTTTTGACTTCGGGTTTGTATCCGCTATAAGCAGGCAGAACCACACCCAGAGAAGGCAACCATTCATTGTAAACAATGGATTGTAACATACCACCAACAATTTTTCTGGCTTTCTGATAGATCTGCTCATCAGTCCAATCCGGATGTTGAGCTTTGATGATATCACACTGCCGGTTATGTTCTCTCATCCAGAGTGTATGAAAAGAGATCAGAAGCAGGTTCTGGTTGAGCCTGGTATCACCGGCAACAAAACCTTTAAAATTATTTGGTCTGTATTCCAGGACAGGTGCTGAAGGGTCAAATGGCGCCTCATATTCCCGTGTGGTCGTATTGAAAGGCAATAAGTTACCCCTGGAAGTCATTAACTTCCCGTTGACGAAAGACCTGAGCCAGGTGGCTGTCTGTTCATCAGAACCGTATATGGCCGAACCATCAATATATGCAGTGACACTGTTGGGGTAGAGTCTTGGATTTCCGGGACCTGTCCCGCTGCCTTCCAGGTACTCACTTCTGAGAAAAGGAATGAAGGCAGAACCTGTTGCATCAGGATCAAACCACGGATCTGCAATGGGTACTTCAATATTAAGTGGTTCGGTGGCAGTTTCCCTCACCAGGGTAACTTCATGGTCAATAAATTGACCAAAAGCGATATTAAAATCGCTGAATCCCATCGGCTCATTGATCAGCTTATCCTGGGCAAAAATAATATTGCTCAATTCCCTTGTACTTTTCCGGTTTTGACCTGCCGGAGACCCAAAACCGTCTCCAAAACTAACAGTCGTATTCCAGATCATGGCATCACCCTTGGTTCCCCATTCCGGATTGGCCGTATTATTGCCGTAGCCGTTGATGCTCCTGTTTTGTGCAAAACCCGAATGAACAGATAGCGCCAAACATAAAATCAGTAAAGGATCAATTAATTTCATACCAAAAAATTTTAATTTTGATTTGCTTTAGGCAATCCTCCTGCTTTGGTCATTTTTTACTCAATATTTTTAATAAAGTAAATTCTAAAAGTCGGCTCATCACTGAAAACTCCTGTGAACAGAAAATCAATGATCGGGGATCAGTCACTGCACATCATCCCGGATAAGATACACACTTTCCAATAAAAGCTGCCAAAACGGATATCAATCAACCCAAACAGTTGGATGTACTAAAAACCGGGGAAATCCAATGTAAATGTAGATCAATTTTGGTAATCTGCGACAGTAATGACAGTATTTTTTTGATTTCCAATTATTTATCATTTTTTTAAACATACTTAATTAACAATAGTTCGTTAAAAAAATAAATAAATAGTTGATATTCAGTAAAATAAGTA